>JBBIKG010000041.1:0-2082 GCA_037445555.1 Lentimicrobiaceae bacterium | reverse complement strand
CTCCGGCGACATCGCGGGCCCCGACGCATTGCACCTGCTGGAGCAATGGTCGAGATGCTGACCGCCGCGTCAGCATTCGAGTCCCGTCCGGTCCGCAAAGCCCTGAATCCGCAGGGCTTTTTTATTCATTATGGAATACTTCGTCTATATACTCTATTCCCCTTCCCTGAAATCGTTTTACAAAGGGCATACCCAAAACCTCGAAGAACGCCTCTTCAGACATAACCACCAACGCGAAAAGTATACCTCTAAAGGAACACCCTGGATCCTTGTATGGAAAACAAAAACCACCACAAAAACACAGGCTTATTCCCTCGAAAGAAAACTCAAAAACCTCTCTGCCGAGCGAACCATCAAATTCATCCTTAAATACTCCGGCGACATCGCGGGCCCCGACGCATTGCACCTGCTGGAGCAATGGTCGAGATGCTGACCGCCGCGTCAGCATTCGAGTCCCGTCCGGTCCGCAAAGCCCTGAATCCGCAGGGCTTTTTTATTCGATATGGAATACACTTCCCGGTAATTCGTTTTTAGACTGCGATGTAACCTTTTCGGTGCAAGATAATTAAGTGTCTCTGTCGGGTTGATTCAGTTGAAAAGCTAATAGAGTACTAATCCCTAAAAAAAATTATGACTAAAAATTTGACAATCATGATCATATTTTGTAATTTAGCAACTCTGGTCGCGACCAATTTTGTCAGGATGAGGTTAGACTGGCATTATTTAAGCTATTGCATCTACTGCTCAGAGAAGCAGATTGCCATAACGTTCCTGAATTCCTGATAAAATGTTGACATAACCTTGGATTAAACATGTTCTTAGGAAAAAACGACGCCTCATGAAACCACTCACCTGTACCTTTGCTTAACTGCCATGAGCAATTGACTTCGAGTATAGTCGGGTAAAAAATTTATCCACCAACAACATAGTAAAATGAATAAGCTGATTTATATTATTGGTATCCTTGCAGCTACCGTTATCAGCTTGAGAATGGTAGCACAGAATGTGCCGGGCCAGAAGATTCCTTCCGCCGATGATTCACTACAATGCAAAATTCAGAAGGCACAAACTTTGGTTAAAGAAGGTAAAAAAGAGGAGGCTTCGAAAATCCTTACAGGTATTATGGCCACCCATTCTTACAACAAGGAAGCAGTGCAATGGTGGCTGATGGCTAATATGAAACGAAGCCCCACGGGCGAAGTGGATGCCATTCAAATGCTCGACTCCATGGCTTTGGTATATCCTTCGAATGATGCATTACTATTCTATAAGGTTTTCATCCAGACAGAGTATGGCATGACCAAAGAAGCCTTGGAAAACCAGGAGAGACTTATAGCGCGCCATCCACAGGACGATGAAAACTGGATCGGAAGAGGGCAGATCCTGTATAGTCTTGAAAGGTACACCGAAGCATGTGGTTCGTTCGATAAGGCATTGGAGTTGAATCCTTCCCGAACCGATGTTTTGGGGATGAAGGCTTCGGCACTCGCGAAACTGGGACAATATGATCTGGCTATTTCAACCTTGAACAGCAGCCTTGAACGTGGGCCCAACAATGCAAATGCCATCTACAACCGAGCTTGCCTCTACTGCCTGAAAGGCGATAAAGCCAATGCACTCGCTGACCTGAAACACGCCATTGAATTAAACCCCAGGTTGAGGAAGCATGCACCGACTGACGAAGATTTCAAAATCTTATGGGAAGATGTTGAATTCATTGCTCTAACCAAGTAATCTGTGAGAGTTCCGGCACATACTTTTATTGGGCTCAACAATCTCCTGATGATTTCGCAGCCAAGGCAAAAAGCCCTTACGCAGCATCCTCCAATTGGTTTTGCAATAGTTCTGAGTGGGACATTGTCATTTGGGCACTATATCACTTGCTGGCTCAATAATCACAATGCATTGAATGGCAGTATTTCTGCTGGTTACAACAGAAAGCTGATTGTTCCCTTTGTGGTGAAGGCAGGCTGTTGTGCTCACTTCTTATATAAACAATGGTATTCGGAATTATGGCTTCAGTATTCGCACCTGATTTCACCGCGGAGGTATATAGCTCCCGCTGATCCAAACGGCATTTCG
>JBBIKG010000040.1:0-2775 GCA_037445555.1 Lentimicrobiaceae bacterium | reverse complement strand
ATTCAGTTCAATAAGCGCTGGATGAATAATCTTCGTGACTGGCCACAAATTATCTCACAATTATTTATGTACTTTGAAAACCGAATTAATGAAACTGACACAGTTTATTGAACACTCCCTCAAATCACTTTTTGGACTATCGGAGGTAATTTCCAAAATACTCTCAGGACTGATAAAAACATTGTAAGCTTACAACCACATGAATTGCACCTTTTTCAAATTCGCACTATCAATAACTTTCTACTTTATAAACTTTCAGCTTTCTACTGCTACTGGGCAAAACATTACTGGCACTTTCCCTTCCCTGAGCAATCAACAGATTAACCTTGCAGGTTTTGAAGGTTTTAATACTTATGTAATTGACAGTGTAAGGGTAAATGCAAAAGGAAACTTCTCACTTTCATTTGGCAGGAACGATTATGGCATGGGATATCTTGTGGCCGATGACAACAAACCTTTCTTTGTCGTACTCAGTGGCGAAGACCTCGAGATCAAAGGGGAAGCGCTGAGTTACACCGAAACCGTTGAGGTGGTAAAAGGGCAGGAAAACAAGTGGTTCGAACAATATGCCAGGGAACATCCACGCAGGGAACAAGCCCTGAGTGCCTGGATTTACCTGGAGCGAATCTATAACTCGGATTCATTGTTCGCCATACAAAAAACACCGAAACAGGCCATTGTTCTGGAGAAAAGGCGTATCAGGGCCGAAGACAGCACTTTTTTGGCCCGGCTCCCCAAAATAAGCTACGTGAGTTGGTATTTGCCTGTGCGCAAGCTGGTGAGCTCTGTTTCGGTGGTGGCGCAATACCGCACCGAAGAGATTTCTTCGGCCATCGCTGCCTTCAGGAACATGGACTACACCGACCCCCGCCTCTACAAAAGCGGCTTGTTGCGCGATGCCATCGAAAGCCATTTCTGGCTCCTGGAAAACAGCGGACGCTCGCTGGATCAGGTGTTTGCCGAAATGAAAACATCCATTGATGCCATGATGGATTACCTGGTAAAAGATGAGAAAATACTGAACGAAGTGACCCAACACCTGTTTGGCCTGCTGGAACGGCGCAGCCTTTTCGAGGCTTCGGAATACCTGGCACTGAAAGTGCTCAACGAGGTTGCCTGTACTTTCAATAGCGATTTAGCCAGGCAGTTGGAAACATACCGCGCCATGAAAAAGGGAAATATTGCTCCTGATTTCGAATTCGGCAGCGAGGCCAGGACTCCGGCGTATAGCCCTGCTCAGACACCAAAGAAGCTGAGCGACCTGAAGTCGGACTATACGGTTGTGGTTTTTGGCGCGAGCTGGTGCCCAAATTGCAAGGAAGAACTGAACAAAATCGCCACAAACTACAAAAAATGGAAATCATACAGCGTGGAAGTTGTTTTCGTTTCGCTGGATGAAACCAGGCAGCAGCATGAATTATTTGCATCTTCTTTTCCATTCATCAACCTGTGCGATTACAAAAAGTGGGAAAGCCCCATTGTGAAAGCCTATTACGTTTTCGCCACCCCAACCATGTATTTGTTGGATAAGGACCGGAAGATACTTCTGCGGCCCAATTCAGTGGGGCAAATGGATGCCTGGGTGGATTGGTTTCTGGCCGGCAAGCAATAATAAACAACCCCGGCAGGGATAAGAAACGGACTCGGTTTTTGAGACAGACTCCCTCCTTACAAGCATCAAACCTATCACTGGCAGGTTGGTCTCCACCAGAGCCTACTTCCTCTTCGAGCCGATGCGGAAATATACGTAAAAATTTAGAAAATCCTACCAACCATTTTCAGCACATTGCTGAAAAGGCCCTCAATATGAGTATGAATGGATCAAAAATTAATTGCGAACTAGGGGAGGATATCATTTTCTATCATCCTCAACCGGCTTCGGGGAATGACGATCTCTTTGGCCCCTTCGCCGAAGTCGACGAAGCAGCTGCTTTTCTTCCGGTCTACCTTAAGCAGACAATCGAGGTTGATGATGAGGCTGCGGCTGATGCGGGTAAATCGGCCCCGTGGCAGAAGTTTTTCGACCGAGCCGATATTCATCGACAACATGTGCGATTTCTTGTTTTTGAGAAACAACTCGGCATAGTTCCAGTCGGCCTCGATGTAGAGGATATCGCCCGGATTGATCAGGACAAAACCATGACGCGTATTGAAACGGATGCGTTTGTCTTTCTCCAGTTGCGATAGCAAGTGGTCAAACATCTTCGGAATGCTGTGATTCATCTTGTTGGATATAAGACGGTTTAACACTCGATTCAACTCGGCCGGGTCAACGGGTTTCATCAAATAATCGAGTGCAGCGCACCGGATGGCCTGGATGGCATAGTGACCAAAAGCGGTGACAAATACCAACTGGGGAAACAAACCAAGCCGCCTCAGTTCCTCCACCAGGTCAAACCCGTTTTTCCCGGGCATTTCTACGTCAAGAAACACCACATCGGGTTGATGCCTGATGATGAGAGTCAAGGCCTCCTCTGCCGAGGCGGCTTCTCCGGCAACGGATACAAACGCATGGGGTTTGAGCAAGCCTTTCAGCATTTCGCGTGCGGGTGTTTCATCATCGACAACGACAGTCGTTAGCAGGTGAGCAGAATTATTGCCCATAATCGAAATTTTGTGGTATTACAATCATGACCCGCGTTCCAGTGGGGTTACCCTGTGCATCATGCAAATCTATGACAGTTTGCTCGATTTTATCCCGGTTTTGCCGGTTCAGTACCTCAAAATACCGGCCGAAAAGTTGAAGCCCTTTACCCGTGCCCTGCGAAGCAAATT
>JBBIKG010000039.1:0-3419 GCA_037445555.1 Lentimicrobiaceae bacterium | reverse complement strand
GGATCAGCTGCTCATTCAACATGGCGGCAAATTCTACAGACCGCAGTTGTCGTCCTTTTTCATGCAGGATTATAACATAATCGGTGGGAGTAATTTTGCCAAGTAACAGGTCGCTCTCATGTTGCCGGATAAGCTCTTCGGTGGCTTTAGAGTCTTTTTTGCCAAGATTCACTTCAGTTATTTCAATCGTTGTATAATGCCTGAGCCTGTTAAGGTAGAAGAGAATACCCTCACGCAGATAGACCTGGTCTATACGCCCGGCAGCTAATATTACAGTTTTCAATGATTCGTTACTGGTTGGTGGTCCAAAGATAGCAATGAAAAAGAATCGTGCTGACCGGGATTTAGCATCCGAGGCATATGGTAATGGAAACTTATCATTACCTTCGCATGAAAATATACATCGGATCAAAAATATACCTGCCGGAAAATGATGTTGGTTCGTTTTTTGTGGTAATCCTCAAACTGATATAGTAAGATGAAAAGTATTTTTGTTATAGCCATCGGGTCGCTGATCCTCTCGGCCACGGGCATGCTGTTTTCGCAGCAATCAAAGGAGGGCGAGAACATGATGAGGTTGCTGCGGTCTGCAAATTCTAAAGAACTTGCACAGCAGTTCAATGCCAGTGTTCAGCTTACGTTGCCTGAGAAAAGCGACCGTTTTAACCGCAATCAGGCTGAAATAGTCATGCGAGAGTTTTTCGTCAAATATCCCCCTAAATCGGCTGCGTTGGCTCATCAGGGTGTTTCCACGGATGGTTCTCAATACTTCATAGGAGAATATACCTCAGGTACGACCAAATACCGTACGTATATCCTGTATAAAAAAGTGGGCGATACATTCTTTATCCATCAGCTTCGGATCGAGGTTGACGATTAATCCTTACTTCACCTGCTGTTTCCGATGAAGCTTGCTGAGCGTGTTAACCAAAGGATTGCCAACAGCAAAACCATTATTGGTGTTGAACGTTTCTTACGCAAGCTCATTCTTCCTGGCTTTGATGCGATGCCTCTGTATGATGTGCTGAGGTTCTTTATTATCGGGTTTATGAGGGGAGCCGTTTCGTTGCGTGCATCTGCTATTTCCTTCAATTTTTTTCTTGCACTTTTTCCGGCTATACTGTTTTTCTTCACGCTCATTCCTTATATCCCTGTTGAAGGTTTTCAGGACTCCCTGTTCGGCTTGATGCAGGATATCATCCCGAAGCAAAGCTTCTCGATGGTGAAAGAAACTTTGTATGATATTATCAAACGTCCACGCAGCGGATTACTTTCAATGGGCTTCATCCTGGCGCTTTATTTTGCAACCAACGGTGTCAGCAGCATCATTGAGGCTTTCAACCAGACCTACCATACCATCGAAACCCGCTCGTTTTTTCAACAAAAGCTTGTTTCGCTGGTTTTGATGGTCTTTCTTTCCCTTCTCATAGTTGTGGCCATTATCCTCATCACTATAGGCCCTCTGGTTGTCGATTTCATTGCAGAATACGGACTATTCCGCGACAGGTTTTATTTGAATCTGATCATCGTATCAAAATGGATAGTGCTGGTATTTATGTTCTTGGCTATGTTCTCCCTGCTCTATCACTTCGGGCCGGCTAAAAAGCTCAATTTCCGCTTTATCAATGCTGGATCCACCCTGGCAACCCTGCTTACGATACTGACGAGTATTGGTTTTAATTATTATGTGACCAACTTTTCGCGTTATAATACCTTATATGGCTCGATCGGGACACTGCTGGTGTTTTTGCTTTGGATCTATCTCAACTCAATCATTTTATTAATCGGATTTGAGTTGAATGCGAGTATAAGCCGCGCCAGGCGTATTCAGCAAAACCTGGTTAGCCGCGCGCCTCAACCCCAGCCCGAATTACAGAAACAGGAGGATTAGTCTGATTTCCCTGTATTCTGACGTGTACCGAGCACTTGCCAGGCCATGCGGGCATATTTCTCTACCATCTGGTTGAGATCGGGCGATACCTTAAGCAGATACAGGGGAATGCTAAAAAACAATCCGACAACACAGCTTCGGATAAAAATATCAATGACTGGGGTGGTCGCAGTTCGAAGCACCGCCGAAAGCGCAGTGCCGGCAAGCAGCATGACAACCACCCAAATGTGTTTAAGTCGAAATGGCTGAATACTGAAATGATAGTAGACAAAGATCACCCTGAGCAGGTTGTAAGTAATGATTGTGATCATTGAGGCCATGGCAGCTCCGGTCATTCCCAGCATTTTGATGAACCAGTAATTGGTGAGGATGGTCATGACAACCATGCCTAACGTAAATAGTATGTCCCATCTGTATTTTTTGGAAGTAATCAGAATGACGCCGTTCAGTCCCGATGCCATATCAAAAAGCCTGGCTATACCCAGGTAGAGAAACACCGTCTTCCCCAAGGAGTATTCATCCGGCATAAAGCTGAACAGATTGTCTATGTTGATCCAGAGCAGTAGAAATAATCCGGCACCAATTACCAGATTGCTGGTGGTGGCGCGCTCATAAATACTTGCAATCCGTGCTATTGCCCTTTCTTTCCAGTATTCGGCCACCAGTGGAGTCGAAACTCTGGTCATCGAACGGTAGGGGATAAGCATTATGCTGGTAACAAATATCATAGTGGTGTAGATTCCCGCCGCACCGAGGTCAATCATGCGCGCCACCATTAGTGAGTCGATACTGTTAATGAGCAATGAGCTGAAGTTGTTCAGCATGGAATAAAGTCCGTAAACCAGTACGATCATTCCAAGTCTCTTCCAGTTAGTGGAAAAAATCGGTCGGATCAGCAATTGTTTAAGGTATAAGGTATATGCAATGATGATGATGGAAGGAAGGCAGTGTGCCGCCACATAGATTGTCACAAATGTTTGAAAATCAACTACGTCAAGGGCGTAAAGTGTAATGGTAAGTGTTATGAATAACCTGAGCAGGATTTCATAGGTAAGATTTGAAACGATGTTTTTGTAGAGGCTTCGCAGGTAGGCTTCAAAAACACTATAATACAGGATGGCCAGACTTAGCGGTATGAGATAAGGCAGAAATTCCACAAGCAAGGGACTGCTTTCGCGATAGTAATCTGCGATTGGATTCCAAAAAACTAAAAACAGTAATGTGGCCAGCACAAACCCCGCCAGCGACAAGGCCGTAACCCCAAATAGGAATCCATGATGATGTTTTTGCTTGCTGCTGAAGTAGGGGAAATACCTACTTATGATGTTGAACGAGCCCAGTGCCGAAAACTGCGCATATAAAGTGGCAATGGTAACCAGAAGATTTGCCAGACCCACCTGCTCAGTGGTAAGAAAATTGGTGAACAGGAATAGCTTGTTCAGGTAGCCGATGGCTGCTCCCGCGTATGCAATAACCGCGATGATGATACTGTCGCGCCGGACTATGCCCATGAGCCTGAGGGGTTATT
>JBBIKG010000038.1:0-7060 GCA_037445555.1 Lentimicrobiaceae bacterium | reverse complement strand
GGCTGCCGACGGGGCTACCCTTCCCGCCTCAAGGATATAGTTAAGCATATCGTCGGCTACAGGCTGATTGGAATATTTTCGCGTCGAATAACGCTTTTTCGCAAGTTGCAGAAAGTTCATATGTTGGAGAATTAAATGATCCATGTGGTCACACCGTGGTTTGTAAACTCATAGGGTTTGACCTGCCCGCCAAAAGGCTGCAGGGCTTTGATAACGCTTGCCCGCCGGCTCACCGGACAATAAAACATCATGAATCCGCCGCCCCCTGCAACAGAGATTTTGTCCCCGGAGGCCCCGTATTGGCTTGCGGTGTCAACGATGATGTCGATATGGGCATTAGTGATACCTTCCGCTATCATTTTTTTATGCTTCCAGCCGTAGTCAAGAATCTCGCCAATACGGTCGATCTCGCCCCTCAGCAGGTCTTCTTTCATCATCACCGCCTGGTGTTTGATCTGGTGCATAGCTTCGATGCATACCTGTTTGCCAGGGCTGACATTTTTCTGCTGGTTTTCGATAATGACGGCCGAGATGTGGCTTGTTCCGGTATCGTACAGGACGAGGTTATGTGCGAGTTCATTCAGGTATGCCTGCCTGATAGGCAAGGGGTTCACAATCACCTTATTGCCCTGGCAGAATTTCATAAAATTCACCCCGCCAAACGTGGCTGAGTAGTGGACCTGCCTGCTGCCGGCCATGCCGAGGTCGGAACGTTCAATTTCATAGGCCAGGTGAGCCAGGTCGTACTTGCCAAGAGGTAATTTCATCCATTCGGAAAAGGTGCCGAGCATGGCCACCGCCAGGGTGGATGATGATCCCAGACCTGAACCGGCGGGCGCGTCAACCTGCGTGGTGAGCCTGCACGACAGCGGCTGATGACGTAAATCGCTGACTACGCGGCAGTAAACTCCTGCATGCAGGATGAATGCATGGTCAGTGGGGTGGGCATCCAGAGCGGGGAAAGAGACAGATTCAACCGTTTCGGCCCTGAAGAAGCTTACCATGCCTTCGCCGGTCGGCTCAATGGTGGCATGCGCATGGTTGTTGATAGTGATATTGAGGATGGCTTCGCCGAACAGATCAGAATACGAAGCCACATCGGTGCCTCCACCAGCCAATCCGAGCCTCAAAGGGGCTTTGCCTCTAATTATCATTTTCAGATGTTCCTTTCCGTACTTAACTCACCCGAAACCTTATCCGTTCCGAGCAGGCCAAGAATACTGCTGATAAAATGTTCCCACTGATATTTGCGGGCTTCATCAGCTATATGGGTTCGGAAATCCACCAGGTGCCTTTCGTCGAAAAACCGCACAATGGCATCGGCAATCTGCTCCGGTTCAGGTTCAACCACATAACCTACCTTGCCGTCTGGAACAAATTCGGCCAAACCGCCCACATTGGTGATAATCATAGGCACGCCAAAATGATAGGCTATTTGAGTAACTCCACTCTGAGTAGCTGTCTTGTAAGGTTGAACAACCACATCGGCAGCACAGAAATATTGAGCAACCTGCGAATCCGGAATGAAATGTGTATGCATAATCACCTGCCCATGCAGGTCATATTGATCGATAAGCTTACGATAAGGCTCTTCCGCAGTATAATACTCTCCGGCTACTATCAGCCTTATCTTACCGGATCGTATGCGTTCATCTGCCATGGCTTTTAGGAGCAGGTCGAGGCCCTTGTAATCGCGGATAAAGCCAAAAAACAGCAGGTAATTTCCTTGCGGATCAATACCCAGGCGCTGACGTGCCGCGCCCTTATCCATTCTGTCTCCATAGTGGTCATAGACCGGATGTGGTGAAAATGTACGGGGTTTTGTTTTGGTAAAAATTCCGACCTGTTGCAATACTTCGCGCGACATCGCCACGAATCCGTCTACGCTGTGCGCAAAATACTGAGTGAGCGAATGGTCCAACATTCTTTTTTCGTGGGGTATCAGGTTATCCAGGGCAGCGATGACCTTTGTTTTCCGGTTGCTTCGAGCCAGCCTGGCAATGGTGCCCAGGCAGGGCGCCATAAAGGGTAGCCAGAATTTCATCACCACCAGGTCGGGTGCCATTTTCCTGATCCGGAGGCCCCACCTCAGCCAGTTCAGAGGGTTCACAGAATGTATCACGGATGAAATGTGCAGGCCGGCAGGCGGCGGCATTGTTGAATACTGGGTCTTTCCGGGAAACAGAAAACCCGGATACTGAAAGCTGAACGATAGAATTTCGACCTGATGGCCCTGCGAAAGGAATTCTGCAGCCATTCGTTCGTTGAAAGCGGCAATGCCGCCCCTCAGCGGATGAGCAGATCCAACTATGACAATCTTTTTAGAATTCATTTTCAGCGCGATATAAAGCTATGCGATCTTTTTCATCACCTGGTACTTATTTCTGTCAGGCGAACTTCTGGCTATCATCTCGGCCAGAAATCCGGTGAGAAACATCTGTGTACCCAGGATCATGGCAAGCAGGCCGAAGTAGAACAGGGGCCTGTCGGTCATGCGGTAGGCTTCGAAAAATATCCTCGCATAGGCCAGGTAGGCGGCAATCACAAAACCGGCCAGAAAAAGCAGCGTGCCCATGAGTCCGAACAGGTGCATGGGTTTTTTACCAAATCTGCTCACGAAAGTGATTGATATCAAATCAAGAAACCCATGCATAAACCGTTCCATGCCAAACTTAGTTTTGCCAAACTTTCGTTTTTGATGGGTCACTACCTTCTCGCCGATGCGTCTGAAGCCTGCCCATTTGGCAATAACGGGTATGTAGCGGTGCATCTCGCCGTAAATTTCGATGCTTTTTACCACTTCGTTCCTGTAGGCTTTCAGTCCGCAGTTGAAGTCGTGCAGCCGTATGCCAGAGGTGAGTCGTGTAACTGCATTGAACAGGCGCGAAGGCAGGTTTTTTGCCAGTTTGTGGTCATAGCGCTTCTTTTTCCAGCCCGAAACCAGATCGTACCCCTCCTGTATCATCCGGTAAAGCCCGGGTATCTCTTCGGGGCTGTCCTGCAGGTCGGCGTCCATAGTGATTACCACTTTGCCTGAGGCGGCCTGAAAACCCTGCTGCAGTGCAGCCGATTTGCCGTAATTACGCCTGAATTTAAAAGCTTTAACGGGGTAGTCGGCGGCCAGTTGTTCAATCGCCTTCCACGACCCATCGGTGCTGCCGTCGTCAATCAGCACAACTTCGAAGCTATAGCCGTGTTTTGCCATTACCCGGGCAATCCACGACACAAGCTCAGGTATCGATTCTTCCTCGTTCAGCAGCGGTATGACAACCGAAATATCCATTATTTATTCTTCCGTATTGCTAAAAATCTGCTGTGCAGCGGAATTTTTCTTAAGGAAAATGCCAATCAACAAAGCAATGATGAGTGAAGCTACGACCATTGAAAGAAACGACATTACTGAAATGCCTATTGGGGTCATGAATTTTTCCTGCATTTTCATGGCGGCGTCAATCTGTTCATCAGTAAACTGCGGAAAGCGTGTTTCCATCTGTTCCATGGCCATGTCAAGCAGCTTGCCGATTTGTTCGGGGGCTATCCATTTGTAAAAGATGAAGGCGAACACGGAACTGATAATGCCTCCGTATGTGCCGATCAGGAAAGACGAAAGAAATGCCTGTCCGTAAGGCAATACACCGTTCCTGTGTTTATCGCGTAAATTCAGTGTGCCCCATATCATCCCGCCTATCATTACAAGATACACGACGTAGTTCCACGGACTGCGCGGCTTCACATCGAACACATAAAACAGGATGCTGAGTGCGATAAGTGCAAGGCCTACCAGCACGGCGGTGTTGAAGGCATTTTTATTCAGGCTGACTGGTTTTGTATCCATAACATGTAAGGTTTTAGTGTAGGGCAAATGTACTAAAGAAAATCAACCTTGTATCCCGAAAAATCGAAATACCGAATGTTTTTGTATCTTTGCAGCGGGTAAGTCGTATACGACCAGCTCCTGCTGAACTCCCCCAGGTCCGGAAGGAAGCAAGGGTAGGCGGTCGCAGCGGTGCGATATACTTGGCTTACCCTTTTTCTTTTTCTTATTCAATCGTCCCGAGCATGCTGCTGCGAATACACCCTGATAATCCGAGCCAGCGCCAGATCACTACCGTGACGCAATGCCTGGCCAACGGCGGAATCATCATCTATCCCACGGACACGGTGTACGGACTTGCCTGTGACATTTATAAATCCCGGGCCGTGGAGCGCATCGCCCAGATAAAGGGAATCAAGGTCGAAAAGGCCCATTTCACCTTCATATTCAACGATCTGAGCCAGATTTCGGACTACACCCGCCCTTTCTCGACCGAAGTGTTCAGGCTGATGAAGAACAGCCTTCCGGGACCTTACACCTTCATCCTGAACGCCAACAGCAATGTTCCGAAGATATTTCACAGCAAGAAAAAAACGCTCGGCATCCGTATTCCCGACAACAACATCCCTGCAGCCATCGTAAAGGAACTCGGAAATCCTATCCTATCGACCTCAATACACGACGATGACGAGATTATCGAATATACCAGCGATCCTGAACTGATCTATGAAAAGTATAAAAACCTTGTCGATATTGTCATTGACGGAGGCTACGGAGATAATCGTGCTTCCACCATCATCGACTGCACCGGGCCAGAGCCGGAAGTGATCAGGGAAGGAAAAGGAGAAATCTGAACTATTTCATCAAAATTTTATACCGGCTCAATGAAAAAAGGAAATTTTTTCACTGCACCAGAATCCTCCGGCACCCTGACTGATGAGTTTTTCGGGGAATTGTTGAAGGGCAGGGCGTTCAGGCTCGAAAAGATCGTTTCTGCCGGGCACATTACACCGAAAGATTCCTGGTATGACCAGGAAGCGGACGAATGGGTGTTGTTGGTGCGGGGCGAAGCTGCAATAGAGTTTGAAGATTGCACTGTTGTGGAGCTGAAGGCAGGCGACTTTTTGCAGATCGACGCCCATGAAAGGCACCGGGTTATATATACAAGCGCGGAGCCCTCGTGTTACTGGCTGGCTCTTCATGGCAGTTTTGAATCATAAGGCATTGATTTGATGATGCTTTTAAATATTTATCTGAATATTTTGCTAGTTCGTGAAATAAGGCTAATTTTGCAGCCTCAAAAAAGGCGATTTCGTAGCTCAGCAGGTAGAGCACATCCCTTTTAAGGATGGGGTCCTGGGTTCGAATCCCAGCGGAATCACAGATTTAGGGTATTTTAGATGAAAACCACCGGAAAAGGCACTTTTTAGGTGGTTTTTTTGCGTTTTGGGGGCACCAGAAGGCATATTAAAGCAATGAAACTGGTGGACTAAGTGGTGGACTTAAATTTAAAAAATTCATCTCCACCGAATAAGGATGTAATACGCTGTAATGCAGCAATTTGCGTTTTGCGTTTTTGCTCGAAAATCGTACCTTTTAGTCATTAAAAATCATTAAAACAGGTGGACTATGACACGAGCAACATTTAAAGTATTATTTTATGTGAAACGAACTAAACCGTTGAAAGATGGCACAGTACCCATCTTTGCAAGGGTCACTGTTAACAAAATGAGGACAGAATTCAGCTTACAAATGAGTATCGAGCCACAAAATTGGGATGCAATAGCAGGCCGAGCTATTGTCAATTCGAAGCAAAACAAGGAAATTAATTCTTACCTGGATGCAGTGAAGGCAAACCTGCTTCTTAAGAAACGAGAGCTGGAGGAAATGGGAACCAACCTAACTGCTGAGATGCTCAAGAATGCCTATCTCGGATTAATCGATAAACAAAGAAGCCTGATTGAAGTGTTTACTGAACACAATCAACAATGCAAACAACTGGAAAACATTGATTTTGCTCCTGGTACAATAGTTCGTTATGAGGTAACCCTTCGCATTATTAAAGACTTCCTACAACGCAAGTATAAGAAGAACGATATCCTGCTTTGCGATATAAAGCCGTTGTTCATTGACCATTTTGAGGTGTATCTGAAGACGACCAGGAAATGCGCTCACAATACCTCCACTAAATACCTGAAGAACCTGAAGAAAATTATCAACATTTCTCTGAACAACGGATGGATTAAATCGAACCCGTTTGCCAATATTAGATTTCGCTCGAACGAAGTGAATATTGCCTACCTGACTGAAAAAGAACTCGACCTGTTGATGAAAAAGCCGTTCACGATAGAACGTGTGGAACAGGTGAAAGATATTTATCTGTTCTGTTGTTTTACCGGATTATCGTTCAGCGATGTAAAAAGCCTATGCAGCAAGGATATCATTGAAGAGTTCAATCAGCTATGGATAAAGAAGAAGCGGAAGAAGACGAAGAACTGGTGCCATATTCCTCTGCTGGAACCGGCGTTGAAGATTATTGAGAAATATCAATCGCACCCGTATTGCGTGATGAATGGGGTGCTGCTGCCGGTGACCTCGAACCAGAAGATGAATGCGTACCTGAAGGAGATTGCCGACCTTGTGGGGATTGACAAGAAGCTGAGCACACACACGGCACGGCATACCTTTGCCACCACGGTGACGCTGGGGAATCAGGTGTCGATGGAGGTGGTTTCGAAGATGCTGGGGCACTCGAGCATTAAAATGACGCAGAAATATGCCCGCGTGGTGGATGACCTGATCTCGAAGGATATGATGAAGCTGCACCAGAAGTATGAAAAGGTGATGGCGAATTGACGGTCGTGAAGTTGCGAGGGGGTAATGGGGGGATGAGGGCACTCAAAAATTAAAATCCACTCCGGCGAAGATGTTTTTATTAAGCCAGATGAGACGGTAGGTGAGCCTATTGCGGTGATAACCGAAGGTTAGATAACCGGAATTGTTAAAACCATAGCCAGCGCCGATGCTGAATTTGTAGTTTGGTTTTAGAATGACGGGCGATGGAGTGGGGTTTGTGGTGATGTGAGAAGAAAGAATGACTGCATCGAAATTGATATCTAAGAGCCAGCCACGGACTAAGGCATTGTAATTGAGTTCAAGCTGTTCGTTTGTTACGCTGCCGGAATAGGTGCGGTCGTATAAGTGTTGTGTAAGAAAAACAGTATCAGTTACTAGCACACTATCGCG
>JBBIKG010000037.1:0-7425 GCA_037445555.1 Lentimicrobiaceae bacterium | reverse complement strand
AATTCAAGATTCCGGTAAAAACATTCCACAAGCTCATCCGGATCATTATCTATAAGCTGTTTCACCTGCATTCGGGTGTCTGGGTCAAAAACCGGCGAAAGCCATGCAGATGCTTTTGAGATAATTTCAGGGTCTGTTGTTTTCATAGATTATGAAGTATAGGGTGTTGACTGATTGATGATTTGTGGAAGAAACATACGAAGGCTGACATCCCAGAGAGGTATGGATAAGCCATAGGCAGATCGTATAAGTTGCTTGTCGAGGACACTATAGCAGGGCCTGGGCGCCGGTGCGCGGTATTGTTTTGTGCTAACCGGCACAACCTCGCAAGGCAACCCCAGCATTTCCACGATGAGGGAAGCAAACTGATACCAGGTGCATACTCCTTCATTCGAATAATGATATATTGCCGGACCCTGGTAATCGAACCTTGAAATCAGGTATAGCACACACCGTGCCAGATCGGCAGCATAGGTGGGGGTACCTATCTGATCATCAATTACTTGCAACTGTGTTCGTTCGGCAGCAAGACGTGCTATGGTTTTCACAAAATTGTTGCCATGGCCTGAATAAAGCCATGAAGTGCGCAGGATCAAAGCTCGGGCACCGCTCTGAAAAATAGCCTGTTCGCCTGCAAGTTTGGTTTTGCCATATACGCTAAGGGGGTTCGTAGTATCGGTTTCCTTATAGGGATGAGTCTGACTGCCATCGAACACATAATCGGTGCTGAAATGTACCAGAAGTGCGTTGCGTTTAGCTGCCTGCCGGGCCAGCCAACCGGGAGCCAGAGTGTTGAGGTGTGCCGCCGGTTCGGGTTCGTTTTCGGCACGGTCCACCGCCGTATAGGCGGCGCAGTTGATGATAATATCTGCCCTGTGGTGGTTAAGAAAATGGTCTATAGCCTCATTGTCCGTGACATCGAGTTCTTCGAGATCAGTAAACAGGAAGTTGTATCCGGTGAAGTGCCGGGCTAGCGCTTTTATTTCGCTGCCAAGCTGTCCGTTGCTTCCGGTAACCAGGATCGTAGGTTTCATGGCGTCAGAAGTAATTGGTACCATCAGGTTCTTTCTCTGAAGTACGCAATGGTCTTTACCAGGCCTTCGTCAAGTTGTGTAGATGGGTTCCATCCAAGCAAAGTTTTTGCTTTCGAAGTGTCTGGCTGACGCTGCAAGGGGTCATCCGAGGGCAATGGCCTGAAGACAATTTTTGAGGATGACCCGGTCAGGTCTAAAACTTTTTTTGCCAGTTGCAGCATGGTAAACTCGCTCGGATTTCCCAGGTTGATGGGCCCGGTCACTTCATCCTGGGTGTTCATCAGCCTGATCAGGCCATCCACCAGGTCGTCGACATAACAAAAGCTACGTGTCTGCCTGCCATCGCCATAGATGGTGATGTCCTTCTCGGTGAGTGCCTGCACAATGAAGTTTGAAACCACACGTCCGTCGTCCGGATGCATGCGTGGCCCGTAGGTATTGAAAATTCTGGCGATTTTGATTCGCACGTGATTTTGTTTGTGGTAGTTCACAAACAGTGTTTCGGCTGCCCGTTTCCCCTCGTCATAGCAGGCCCTGTCGCCAATGGGATTCACATGACCCCAATATTCTTCAGGCTGTGGATGTATTTTCGGATCACCATATACCTCGCTGGTTGACGCCTGCAGTATCCTGGCTTTGATGCGTTTGGCCAGCCCCAGCATATTGATGGCCCCCATAACCGAGGTTTTCATCGTTTTGATGGGATTATACTGGTAATGTACGGGTGATGCGGGACAGGCGAGGTTGTAAATCTCATCCACCTCAATAAAAAAAGGCATCGTGACATCGTGCCTGATGAGTTCGAAAAACGGGTTGGATAACAGGTGTACGACGTTTTGTTTCTGTCCCGTGAAAAAATTGTCGAGGCAGATTACTTCGTTGCCTTCATTCAGAAGCCGTTCGCACAGGTGTGAGCCGAGAAATCCGGCTCCTCCGGTGACAAGGATGCGTTTTTTCATGGAATGCCCTTTTAGGTTATTCTTCCAATGCCAAAATAGTCAAATCCAGCTTCTCTGACCTCCCTGGGGTCATAAATGTTCCTTCCGTCGAAGATCACCCGTTGCCGCATAAGTTGCTTCATCCGGCCGAGGTCCGGAAACCTGAACTCTGTCCATTCCGTTACCAGTAGCAAGGCGTCCGCATTCTCGAGGGCAGCATAGGCATCAGAAGCATAGGTTATTTTTTCTCCAAGCAGGCGTTTTGCCTCGTGCATGGCCACTGGGTCGTAGGCCGCGATGTGGCAACCCTGGCTGAGCAGGTGACTGATGATGACCAGCGACGGAGCCTCCCGCATATCGTCAGTCTGGGGTTTAAACGACAGTCCCCACAACGCAATACGCAGGCCATTTAGCCGGTTTCCGAAATATGTATTAACTTTCCTGACAAGCACCTCTTTCTGCTTCTCATTGACCTCTTCAACAGCTTTGAGCACCTTCAGGTCGTGGCCGTTTTCTTCCGCAGTCCGGATAAGGGCTTTTACGTCTTTCGGGAAACACGATCCGCCATAGCCTGTGCCGGCATAGATAAATTTTGGTCCGATACGTGTATCGCTACCAATGCCTTTACGCACCATAGTCACATCGGCTCCAACCCGCTCGCACAGGTTGGCTATATCGTTCATGAAGCTGATTTTTGTAGCCAGCATTCCGTTGGCGGCATATTTTGTCATCTCAGCAGAGAGAAGGTCCATGAAGATGATCGGATGTCCGTTGAGGGTGAATGGCTTATAGAGTTTTTCCAATAGCTCGCGGGCATAATCCGATTCAACTCCCACCACAATACGGTCGGGGCGCATGAAATCGTCGATGGCGGCACCTTCTTTCAGAAACTCCGGATTGGATACCACGTCGAAGGTCAGGGGCATGTTCCGTTTATCCAGATCGTCCTGGATAGCCTGACGCACCCGTGCACATGTCCCCACGGGAACCGTACTTTTGGTAACGATGGTGAGGTGTTTGCTCATATTCCTTCCTACAGTCCGGGCAACTTCAAGCACATACCTGAGGTCGGCGCTGCCATCCTCGTCGGGCGGAGTGCCTACAGCCGAAAAGATGACCTCGGCATTGTTGAGGTGAGAGACCAGATCGGTATCAAAAATCAGCCGTCCCTTGGCCAGATTTCGTTCAATCATTTCGTCAAGTCCGGGTTCAAAGATGGGGCTGATTCCCTTGCGCAGCTTTTCGATTTTTGAGGTGTCTATATCCACACAAACCACATCGATGCCCACTTCGGCAAAACAAACACCTGTAACCAGACCTACATAACCCGAGCCGATAATTATTATTTTCATTGCCATTACTTCATTGATTGAGTCTATATGTCTATTCTGCAGGATTTTTCGTGAAACACCTGCAAACTTACGGATAAAATGGGTTACGGAGGGATATAACTTTCTCTGATTATTAAATGACTGATCCCCTAGGCAAAAGTATAAGAACCCCAACCCGAATTAGAGGGAAGGGGTTCATGAAAAGGGTTCACAGAATGAACGGGGTGTTGATGCAGCCGGTAATTTACCCCAGAGCCGTTATGCTGGTTATTTCTTTGTCAGCGAGATATACTTATCCAACGAAGATTCAATGAATTGAGTGGTGGCACTTAGTACCGCACTGCGATAGGCTGCTGCTTCGACCTCCACTGGCTGTAAATTTTTTAAGAAGCGATCGTCAGGGTTAAAAATGGTGAACAAACCTGCATTTTGGCCCCAAACATCCCGATCGGCAGTTTCTACTACTTTGTATGTTTTCTTTTCAACAACTCCGTCAATATTATAGTCTTTTTCGAGTTTTAATGTGTAGGAAGATCCGGGTAGTCCTTTTTCAGAGTGGCGAGCCAATATCGAAGTTAGCCCGTGATCGGAACTGAAACCCTGAGCTAACAACAGCTCACTCGATAAGCGTAAACGCGTGGTTGCAACCACCTTTGCCAAACCGCCTGCCAGCTTTCCCAGGGCTTTACTGCCCTGCGATTCGGATTCTTCGGCGAAAGGCACAACCAGGTTGACGCTCATCACAATGGCATTACCCAGTTGTTTTGATACCTTATTGCCGTTATCAATGAAAGTTGTCTTTTCTTTTCCTCCTTTTTGGGTCTTTCGAACAAAATATTCAAAGCCGGAAGGCGAAAGCGTGGCAAATCCTTTAAACTGTGCCTCATTAAACTGCCCGCCTTTCTTACGTTCCCATCCAGAATATTCCTCGATTCCAGCTGCCTGATCAGCTGTAATTATCTCAAAACCTGCCGATTTAAGCTTGTTAACAAAGGTGGAATATGCCTCATCAGTGACCTGAACGAAATCGTTTTCAACAGGTCCTTTCAGACCCAAAGCAAGGCTGACTTTTACATCTCCGCGATAGCCGCCACCAACCATACGCCCACCTTCCTGGTTTTCTTCATCCACATACATTAACTGATAAATTACCTTGAACTCATCAATAAAGATCTTTTTTGAATGGCTTCGAAGCTTCGAATCGCCAAATCCACCTTTGACAAAGTCTACTTCCATACCTCCTTTTGATTTTTGGGCTGTTGCCAAAGTTGGAGAAAGCAGCAGGCATACAACTGCTGCAATTAAAATTGGGAATTTTTTTTTCAACATGATTCTGACGCTTTAATTATTGCTCAAATTATTTTCGGGAATTTCCCCGCAAAATAAAGGCATCAGAAGTAAGGAGGCTGTTAAATGATTGTTAATAAACAAGAGGGTTTGATTTACTTTTTTATATGACTGATTCGCTGGCGGCACGCACAAGCGATACCCTGTAAAATTGCGGGCGATACCCGAATTTTTCTTCAAATACCTCCGAGCAGGAAGCGGTTTCCTGCTCCATGGCTTTGTTATTCAGCAGCGTTAGTGTGCAACCCCCGAATCCGCCTCCCATCATGCGCTAGCCCAGCACTCCATGTCTGCATGGTCGCCCCAACCAGCAACTCTGGGCAACTCACTTCACAGAAGGAGCTACACCCCTCGTTGTAAACAGTACATTCGCCTATGAGATTGATTCGTCCGGGCGCTGCAAAAGCCGGGATCTCTTACCGAAGGTGCGGATAAATGCTTCATTCACCTCCAGGGTTTTAGCGCGGATGTCGGTCGAAAAGCCAGCATGCATGATTACATGGGAAACTGTCAGGAAACGGGTGGCCGGATCGACGTCTTTTACCAGAAGATCGTATACAGCACCACAAGAACCACCAGGACGGTGTAGGCCGCTATGTTGAAACTCCTGTTCGTTACGAAGGTCTCACGCGTCAGAGGAATGGCTTTGGGATCTTCGTCATGTACTGCAGTCACCAGGCTCACCATCACGATCACCGCCATTGAGATCAGGCAGGTGTACATCATCTGGTCGAGAAAAGGCATCTCGACAGGAAGCAGTTTCAGCGCCAGAGCTACGGGTATGGATGAGATGACTCCCACGATAGCTCCCTTGCTGTTGGTTTTTTTCCAGAACAGACCCATGACAAATACAGCCAGTATGCCCGGACTCACCACACCGGTATATTCCTGAATGTACTGAAACATCTGGGGCATGGTACGCAGGGCAGGAGCCAGCAGCACAGCTACCACCAGTGCAGCCACCACGGCCATCCGCCCCACAGGTACCAGGTCACTGCCATCTTTCTTTTTCGAGAAATAGGGCTTGTAGATATCCATCGTGAAGATAGTCGCTGTGGAGTTGAGCATCGATGCCAGTGACGAAACGATGGCTGCCGTCAGCGCCGCCACCACCAGTCCTTTAATGCCTGCCGGGATGAAGGATTTTATGAGCCAAGGATAAGCAATGTCGTAGTTGATACCGCCTCCTGGCCTTGCAAAATCGTCCGAAACGCCTTCGATGATCGTGGTACCTGCAGGCTGCATATACATCACATAGGCAATGATGCCCGGGATAACCACGAACACCGGGAATAACAACTTGAGAAAGGCGGCAAACGCCAGTCCTTTCTGGGCCTCGCGCAGCGACTTAGCTGCCAGGGCGCGCTGTATGATGTACTGATTAAAGCCCCAGTAGTATAGGTTCGCCACCCACATGCCTCCAATCAGCACCCCGATGCCTGGCAGATTCATGAATTCAGGGTCGCTGCGCTTCAGTATCATATGAAACTTATCGGAAGCTGTGCTGAAGATATGCTCAGCCCCCGCCACGATGCCTCCTCCGGGGGTGACATGATCCAGCGCAATCAGGGTGGTGATCAAGCCGCCGGCAACCAGCAGCACTACCTGGATTACATCCGTCCATGCCACAGCCGACAGTCCGCCCCAGATAGAGTAGGCTGCAGCAAAGAAAGCCAGGCCGATAATAAAATACATTATCAGTTCACCGTTGCCGCTGCCGATGATGGTGTCGAGGGCCTTGGCGCCCAAAAAGAGGACTGAGGTGAGATTGACAAAGATAAACAGGGCGATCCAGAAGACGGCAAGAATAGTTTTCAGGTGGGTGTTGAAACGCCGTTCGATGAACTCGGGTATGGTGTATAATCCCTGACGTATGAAGACGGGTAGGAAAAACTTGGCCACTACGATAAGCGTGAGTGCGGCCATCCACTCATAGGTGGCGATGGCCAGCCCAATAGCAAAGCCCGAGCCCGACATGCCTATAAACTGTTCGGCCGATATGTTGGCTGCTATCAGGGAGGCACCGATAGCCCAGAACGGCAGGCTTTTACCGGCCAGGAAATAATCTTCGGCGCTTTTGCGGGTGCCTTTACGGGTGCGTGACACCCAGAGGCCTACCGACAGTATCAGGATACCGTAGATGGCAAAAACGAGGTAATCGATGCTATGCATGGCAGTAGGATTGGTGTGAGCTGTAATACGATAACCAAAGGCAGATAAAGGTATAAAAAACTTCTGCTGCGCTCTGCAATATGCCGGGGGATAATTTTCGACCTGCAAGAACAGTAAGTGAATCAAAAGGAAGCCTTCACTTGATTCAATTTATGGAATCGTGTGTTACAAGATGTCCATGATGATGATCCACAGCTGATACTAGGGTGATAAAAATCACTCCCGGAAGTAAGCCCCTGGTAAGCGCTTTTAGCACATAAAATGCTGTTTTGTGGTCTTTTGTGTTGATGTTTATGCATAAAAAAACCAGCCTTTCGGCTGGCTTTGGTGATTCCGCTGGGATTCTTAACAGACACCCAATCACTTAATATTAAGGCATATATGCTTCTGTAGAAAACCACCTCCACCACTTTCTCCACCACCATTTTCACTGCATCTTTTTGCCAATGAACGTTCTTGCCTACCACAAATATAACGCATTTAGGCGAATTACATCCCATCCAATTCAATTATTTTTCACCACCGTATCAGGTTCGACCTGCGCTCGGTTGCGCCGTATTGTTGATAAATTATTTTCAGAAAACCCACCACATCACCACCCCC
>JBBIKG010000036.1:0-9121 GCA_037445555.1 Lentimicrobiaceae bacterium | reverse complement strand
TGTAGCAAGCGCCTGAAAATGCGACACTTCGCCTGTATCTTTAGGATTGTCATATTTTCCCCAAACCACCTGTAGCGAATGCTTAAACCCGCGGATGTTAATGAATTTGAGGTACACGGTGAAAAACGTGGCCCCGATTATAAGCCAGACTACGATCAGAGAAATGGGGGCCTTTCGGGTATTGCCTGCGGTATCCAGCACAGGGTTGCCTGCCTCGTCGCGGATCACCGGATCGTGCAGGCCGGCAGCCGAAAAGGGATCAAAGAACAGCACCTTGCTCAGCACATCCACCACTGGAACAAATCCGTTGTTGATCCGCTGGCTCAATGTCAGAGCTGGTGCAGCTTCCGGTGCGCGATGAACCTGGGCCCGGGTTGTATCGGCGGGACTGATCTCGGTTTGTCCGCTGACGAACGTCGCCAGGGTTAGTGAAAAAAGGAAGAAGAACCAGATTTTTTTCATCAGGAAGGTAGTTTTTCAGTTTTGTACAAGAACATGACTGCGAATGACAAAAATCAACAAAATCGGCATAGCTCAGGCAAAATATTTATTTTTTATTGGCGACATGTGAATTTCGGGGGCTGCACCCGGTATGACCTAGCCACGCAGCATTTCGTTGCCTATGCGGCAGAGTAGGCAGCGGCGGGCATCGCAATAATGTTTCTTAAGATGGATCAGTGCCTGCGAGGTGGCTGCATCGCAGGCACTGATGCCCAGCGCAGCCCATTTGCGGACAATGTGATTTGATTCGGGCGGAAGTGCGTATAAAAACCCGATAGCCCTGTCAATCAAATGTTGCAGGCCGTGATGCCGGCCGTACAGGAAAAGCAGAGGGATCACCGTGTTGATGAGAATCACATGGATGGTGGGTACACCCAGATGAACCGGGCCTCTGTCGGGCGAAGCTTTTTCAAACGAGTAGTGCGTATTCCAGAAAGGGTTTGCTTCTATGCTTAGCAATTTTTCGAGCTGGGTAAGGGTGTCGGCTTCCAGCATCATCGAAACTAATGATTCCGGCTGTGTAAGAAGACCGGCCAGGATTGCCAGCCGGGTTGTGGGGAAGGCAGCAGGGCGCATTCGCATAAACTTCCAGAGCGACTTATCGACAGGAGTCAGTCCGTATTTATGTTTGAGGAAGGTGTATTCGTCCTGAAGTTTTTTCTGGTACTCCCCCCTGGCCTGCCCCTGCAAAAAGCCTGCCTGTCCGAAGAGCAGAGCTTCAGCCTGCAATGGATGGTCGAGGTGGCGTTGCAAAATCTTATACGGAAGCGATCGGGCGAGCAAATCCATCGGAAGTACGTTCAACTCCAGCCCGAAGGCACGGGCGATGAAACAATAGAGTACCTCTTCCCAGTCGGCACGTGTGGCGGTCAGCCTCTGCTCCATATCTGCCGATTTGTAAATAAGCCTCTCAACCACCAGGTTATCGAACCAGGAGTGCTGAACCACCGGGGGGCAACTGCTCAGTGTGTGGGCGCAGGCTATCCAAAGGCGGCTCTCCATCAGCTGCCTGTATCTTCCGTACATCATTTCGTCTATATAATGGCTGCATTCGGCGGTAGCCACTACTGATCCGTTCGTTCGCACTTCCTGTCGGTTATTGTTCAGCACCACATGCAAAATCACGCTGTCGTATGCAGCATCCTGATGGTGGCCATGGTCACGCCATGCCGAGGCATTCAGGTGCATCTCCACACTGCCCGCCCATAAGGTATCACCTATGCGCAGGAGGGCGTCGGTGAAATCAGGGCCTGAATTTGAATTTTGCTGCCCCGGCCTCACCACCTCCACCATGAGTCCGTCGTGGGTGACAAGGCGGCCCGTAAAGAGTTGAAACTTCCACAGATAATGCAAAAAGTCTTCCCTCATCCCTAAAAGATTTTTACCTGAATGCAGGTTTTCGATGGATTTTGTTTATCTTTGATAGAAACAAGTGCGGCAAAATGTTGTAAAGGTTCGTGCAGCCATGTTACCAAAATTAAGGAATTATTAACTTTGCAAAACAAAATGACAAAATACCCGGTTTAGAATATGGAAAATGTGAGCGTGCTTATCTCGGGCATCGACTATAAACTGAAGCTCCTGCTAAAAAAGCAGGAAGAAGCCCTTGAGCAACTTACCCTACTCAAAACCAAAACAGAAGAGCAACAACAAATCATTAACCAACAAAAAATCACCATAAACGAGTTGGAAGAAAGACTCGAAAATATCACTATATCGCAAACCCTTGCCACACGCCACGAGGTGGCTGAAGCAAAAAAAAGAATCGGAGATCTGGTGCGGGAAATTGATAAGTGTATTGGTTTATTGAACAAATAGTTACAGGTTTATATAAAACGTCAACATAGATGAATGAGCTCACGGTAACGGTGATGATTGCAGGAAGGCCTTACAGGCTAACGATTGACCATCGTGACGAGGAGCTTGTGCGCAATGCAGCCAAACTCATCGAAACCAGGATGAAGGAATACGCCAACGGCTATGCTTTCAAAGATCAGCAGGATTTGCTGGCCATGGTAGCTTTGCAGTTGGCTACATCCACCATCACCTTCGAAGATGCTGCCAGCTTCAGAGATAACCAGCTTGGGGGAAAACTGGCTGAATTTGACCATCTGTTGACCAAAGCGCTTGAAAACTAAACCATTACGCGCCAACGTTCTTTGAAAAGAAAAGCATAGACCCGCATTAATTCAATCTGTTTGGAAACTCAACATATTTTCCATTCCGGGCAGGCTCATGGCCATGTAGGACAGGCCTCACTTCAGGCTCAGGCCTGAAGATGCACACGCATCAGTGGACGTTCGAAGGACCAGGCTGCCCAAATCCTGGTTTTGGGGTTTCCCTAACCATAGAATTAATTGCGGGTTTTTTCATTGGTGCATCTCAGACAAGATCGCCATCAACCTCCCACACCACCATTATTCACTATTAAAACAATATATATGCTATGAGTGCAATCTTACTGATCATTATCGGGGCTGTGGCAGGCCTGGGGCTGGGTTTGATCCTGGCCGGCACGGTGCTTCGCAATACCCTGAGCCGCAAAAGCCAGCAGCTGCTGAAAGATGCGGAAGAAAAAGCAGAAATGCTTAAAAAAGATAAAATCCTGCAGGCCAAAGAACAGATCCTGCAGATGCGCCAGGAAAACGACAAACAGATACAGGCAAAAAACAATGAAGTGCTGCGATCCGAAAGCCGTATAAAACAAAAAGAAACAGCTATCTCGCAGCGCATGGAAGAGCTTCAGCGCAAGCAAAACGAAGTGAATACGCTAAAATCGAACCTTACCGCGCAGCTCGAAATCATAAACAAGAAACAGGCCGACATCGAACGTGAGCACAAGCGGCAGGTAGAGCTTCTGGAACAGGTTGCCGGCATGTCGGCTGCCGAGGCAAAAGCACAGCTGGTGGATAACCTAAGGGACGAGGCCAGGGTTGAAGCGATGGCCCATATCCGCGAGGTGATTGAAGAAGCCAGGCTCACAGCCAACATGGAGGCAAAGAAAATCATAATCGAGTCTATTCAGCGTACCGCTGCTGAGCACACCATCGAAAACACCGTATCGGTATTTAACATCGAGAGCGACGAAATAAAAGGTCGCATCATCGGACGCGAAGGACGCAATATACGTACGCTGGAATCGCTCACCGGTGTCGAGATCATTATCGACGACAGCCCCGATGCCATACTGTTGTCTGCCTTCGACCCCGTGCGCCGTGAAATTGCGCGCTTGTCGTTGCACAAGCTGGTGACCGACGGCCGCATACACCCTGCCCGCATCGAAGAAGTGGTGGCCAAGGTGAAGAAGCAGATCGAACAGGAGATTGTTGAAACCGGCAAGCGCGTCACTATTGACCTGGGCATACACAACATGCATCCCGAGCTTATTCGGATGGTGGGCAAGATGAAATACCGCTCTTCCTACGGTCAAAACCTGCTCGAACACAGCAAGGAGGTCGCCAACCTCTGCGCCACCATGGCTGCCGAGCTGGGGCTCAACCCCAAAAAGGCCAAACGTGCCGGGCTGCTGCACGATATCGGCAAGGTGCCCGATAATGAATCGGAACTTCCTCATGCCATCCTGGGCATGAAGCTGGCCGAAAAGTTCAAGGAAAAGGAAGACATTTGCAATGCCATCGGCGCCCACCACGATGAAGTGGAGATGGAATCGCTCATTGCCCCCATTGTGCAGGTGTGCGATGCCATATCGGGTGCGCGGCCGGGCGCTCGGCGCGAGGTGGTGGAGGCTTATATACAGCGACTAAAAAATCTCGAGGAGCTGGCCCTTTCCTACCCCGGCGTGGTGAAGACCTATGCCATCCAGGCCGGCCGCGAGTTGCGTGTGATTGTTGGTGCCGAAATGGTCAGTGATGCCGAAGCAGGGCAGCTGTCGTATGACCTGTCGAAAAAAATACAGGACGAGATGACCTATCCCGGGCAGATAAAAATTACCGTGATACGGGAAACAAGAGCCGTGAACTACGCCAAATAAAACCACACACGTTCTTTATAGTTTAGGCCATCCGAAAAGGGTGGCCTTTTTAATTTCACCTTCCGAGCAATTAAATAAAAAAAGTTGCATCCAGGAGGCATTTGTATTATTTTTAAGGGCATAATTTCCCGATGTTCTTTTTTATCCACCTAAACCCAACAGCTATGAAAAAAATTACACTTTTCCTTATTTTATCGGCTGGGTGCTCCACCCTTGCCCTGACACAAAACGTGAATGTGGCCACGCGTCAGCGGGGCGCTACGGTGCAGCATTTTACCGGAACCACCGCCCTGAGGCAGGCCTATGCAGCCTCTAGCAATAGCGACACCATTTACCTTTCGGGGGGTACATTTACAGCGCCCGACTCCATCAACAAACGACTGGTGATTATCGGAACCGGCCATTATCCCGACTCCACCCTGGCTACCACCAAGACTATTGTTACGAATCACATGAACCTTTATGAAAACGCCGATAATTGCTACTTCGAAGGAATTCATTTTCTGAACAACTTTATTTTTGTCAACAACACAGCAGCCGACAATGTCACTTTGCGCCGATGCCGGTTTGACGGAGAGTTCAGATATAATGGGGGTGGTACTAATACCTGCAAAAACAACCTGATCACTGAATGCGTATTTGCAGGCCCCGGTTTCATGCTTTATTTTATTAATGCGGTATCCCTTACAATAAGTAAGTGTTTGTTTTTCAATGATTGGAGATCATTTGATGCCTTCAGGCAGGTTACTTTTGTCAACAACATTGTTTTTTGCACCAATGGAACGTATTTGCTTCAGGATGCACAAAACTCTATCATTAAGAACAATATCTTTTCTACCACCTCAGGTGCAAATTGTAACGGCTCAAACTGCTATTTTGCAAATAATGTAGTGTTTAGCCCGCACAGTACAAGTTTCTTTACCAATATGGTTACCAGCACCTCAGTGAATAACTTTACTAATGTGATAAGGGACAATTTCTTTGAAAACCAGACAGGAACATCCTTCAGCTACGCTCACGACTACCGGCTCAAATCGACCGTTACCAACAAGGGCGACGATGGCACCCAGGTGGGCATCTATGGCACCTCGGCACCCTACAAGGCAGGCGCTGTGCCGGGCAACCCCCATATCATCAGCCGAAACATCGCGGCATCCACCAATCTTAACGGCAACCTCCAGATACAGGTGAAAGTGGCTGCACAGCAGCAGTAAGCATCCGGCCGGGCGAATCACCGCCCGCCGGGTCAATGTTTTTTCATCCATCAACTCTGGAAAGCCATGAAAAAGCCATTCATCACCTTTGTCCTGCTGCTGCTCGGTATTGCCGCGGCGGCGCAAACCAACCAGATCCGTAGCTACGAATACTGGTTCAACGACAACTACCCGGGCAGGGTTACCACCGCCGTTAGCCCTGCTACTCAGCTCAACCTAAACACCTCGGTATCTGCAGCTTCGCTGCCCGACGGGTTCCATGTGCTAAATATCCGCTTCAAAGACCAGAAAAACCTCTGGAGCGTTACCCAAAGCGAGTATTTCCTGAAAACCAGCGGCATGACTGCCTATGAGTACTGGTTCGACGACAACTATGCCGGAAAGGTCACAGGCACCTTGTCGGGGCAACAGGTGGTTACCCTCAGTCTCAACCCGGCCACCACCGGCCTGGCCCCAGGCCTGCACCGCATCTGCCTACGCACGCGAACAGCAGGCGGCAGCTGGAGCATCACCCAGAGCGAGTACTTCTTCAAGGCAGCAGGGATCACCGCTTACGAATACTGGTTCAACGACAACTATGCCAACCGTGTATCCGGCACACTGACAGCCCAGCAGGATGCCATAATCAGCCTGCAGGCCTCCACCCTGACGCTGAAAGCCGGTATGCATGTAGTTCATTTCCGCACCCGCAATGCCCTGGGCAGCTGGAGTATCACCCAAAGTCAGTTTTTCTGGAAAACCGGCGCTCAGCTTACGCGATACGAGTATTGGTTCGACACCGACTATGCCGGTAAAAAGGCCGGAAGGCTCAACAAAAAACAGATTGAAAACTTTGCCCTTTCGCTGCCACTGTCGAGTCTCAGGCCTTTCGATGTCATGTATGCCCGTTTTCAGGACACCGCCGGCGCTTGGAGCGCTACCCTGGCTCTGCCAACACCTGCGCCCAAAGCCGACTTCTTCTATATTCAGGACCGCTACTTTGTAACGCTGAACAACACCACTCTGCTCGGGAAAACCTATCGCTGGAGCTTCGGCGACGGAAAAACCTCCACGCTGGCCAATCCTTCCTACACATATACCCAGCCAGGTGAATACTTCATCAAACTGGTAGCCACCAATGCAGGTGGCAAGGACAGCATTCAACAGCAGCTTACCATACGAGGCATACAGTCGGTAATGCCAGCTAAAGCAGGCAACAGCGGTGTGGCTACCATCGACATCAACGGCGGAGGCCTGGCGGCAAACTCAACCGTTCGGCTTACCCGCACAGGCTTTGCCGACATCAAAGCCGACACCTCTTTTATTGCCAGCGTTGGCAAGTTGCGCGCGCGTTTCAACCTGGCCGGAAAAGACCTGGGGCAGTGGAACGTGGTGGTATCGGCCGTGGGCACGCAGACCCTCACCGCACAGAATGC
This sequence comes from Lentimicrobiaceae bacterium, assembly GCA_037445555.1. Classification (GTDB taxonomy): domain Bacteria; phylum Bacteroidota; class Bacteroidia; order Bacteroidales; family JAAYJT01; genus JAAYJT01. The sequence goes on along the minus strand of JBBIKG010000036.1, from coordinate 2,000 downwards.
ACTGACCATTGAACAAGGCATAGCACCCAAGGTGTGGGCCAGCGTGAGCGGAAATAACGCTGTGTTGTTTAACCGCTGGCAAACCTATACCTTCAACTACGGCAATACCGGAAATATCGACGCCGCGCTGGCACCTATGTGGCTGGTGGTGTCGGATGTGGAGGGGCTGGAGCTGGAGTTCCTGTCGAAAAAAATGGTGGTGCCCAATGCCAGCGACCCTGTATGGAAAAAAGTGCTTGATTCGATACCGCCATACATCCCTATCAACAACCTAAATGGCAAACCTTTCAAGGCGCGCGCCTATGTCCTTTTCTTCTCACCGGTGGCCGCATCAGAAACCAATAGTTTCACCTTCCGCATTCGCTCGCCACAAAGCTACCAGATCACCACCTGGGTGGATGAAAATTATTTTACAGATACTAAAATCGGTCCATATGAAGACTGCATCCGATGGGCTATGTTTACGGCATTCACTTCTGGTTTGGTTAATCTGCTCTCAAATCAGCTGCCTGGAGCAGGATGTGTGGCCACCATTGCGCATAAAATAGCTTTTTATGATTATAGCACTACAGGCGCAATGAATAACCTGAAAAACATGATCTGGGCGATGACGAGGGCTGCCATTGACTGTGTTTGGTCGTTGGGTTCAGAAATACCTTTTGTGAAAGCCTGGAACCTTACCAAGGATATCTTGTCACTGGGACTGGATATCTATGAAGGGTATGCCGACAATAAAGCCTGTAAAGAAAAATTCAAGCCCAACACTGCTGTGGACAAACAAGTGAGGGCCGTAGCCTCTTATGACCCTAACGAGATACTTGGCCCGGTTGGCTACACAGAACAAAGGTACTTTGTTGACAATGTAAGGTATCCCTACACCATCACCTTCGAAAACCTCCGCACCGCCACTGCTCCCGCACAGGAAGTGTTCGTGTATGACACCCTCGATGCCACACGTTACGACCTGAACAGCTTTGCATTCGGCAATTTTGGTGTGAGTACCAACACTTATGTAGTGGAAGACGGCCTTAAGGCTTTCACTCGCGATATCGACCTGCGCCCGGCAAAGAACCTCATCCTGAGGGTTAATGGTGTCTTCAATGCCTCCAATGGCGTTGCACGCTGGGAGTTCGTTTCCCTGAATCCGTCCACCATGGACCTCACCGAAGATGCCTTTGGTGGTTTCCTGCCTCCCAACATCACCAGCCCCGAAGGCGAAGGCTATGTTTCCTTCTCTATCATGCCCAAAACCAGCCTGCCACACCTGAGCCAGATCAGTAACAAGGCTACCATCATTTTCGACCTCAATCCACCCATTGTTACCAACGTCTGGCGTAATATCATAGACAGGCAGGCTCCGATGAGCGCTGTAAACTCCCTGCCGGCAAAAATCGCCGACACAGCATTTTTAATTTCATGGGGAGGAAATGACGCACATAGCGGAATCGCTACCTACTCGGTCTATTATTCCGAAAACAATGCAGCTCCGGTTTTGTGGAAGGCTGACACCTGGGCAAAATCAGGCATCTTCAACGGAAAGCGCAACCGCACCTATCGCTTCTTCTGCCTGGCCACCGACAGGACAGGAAACCAGGAACCAACCAAAACCGTCTACGAAGCCACCACCAACCTCAACGTGGGTCTGGAAGATGAGCCGGTGATCGTCGGCAACCTTGCCTTGTATCCTAACCCCGCCATGCAACAGGTGAACATTACCTATAACCTTGCCAGGACAATGCCTGTAAGCCTGGTGGTATACGATCTGCTTGCGCGCGAGGTGCAGAGCGTCAATCTGGGGAGCCTGATGGCCGGCACCAACCACTACGAGCTCGACGTTAGCCGCATCCAGCCCGGCACCTACTTCTGCACCGTCGAAACCCCCGAAGGGCGTGCCGTACAGAAACTCATCGTAGGTAAACGATGATAGATGAAATGATCGAACAGGATAACCTGTCGGGTTTATAAGGATTTGAGACATAATCTCTGCGGGGGGTTGCAGG
>JBBIKG010000035.1:0-9818 GCA_037445555.1 Lentimicrobiaceae bacterium | reverse complement strand
AGAGGTTATTTCTTTTTGGTTTCCGGCACTTCATGGCAGTTTCTGATGGCTTGCTTTCTTAATGATTGCCGAACATCAATGATACAAAAAAAAGTGAAACGATACACTTAACTCCAATTTTCGAAAAACCTGTTTTGACTTCAAGACATCAAAGAATGAATTTCAGATCCACACTCAATGTCAGTTGCCCGCCAAATCTCTCCTGAATTATTCGCTCCAGGGGCGAAAGACGGAAGTCGCTTGCAGTGTTTTTAATCATTGACCTGAAGGCTTCAAATCCCTGCCCGTACATCTCTATGGCGGCTGATCCACGTTTCCCGTATCGACCGCCTTGATTATTAAACCATCAGGAATACTTACATGCACCACTAATTTCAAACCATATTGACAGGCTCAACTTTTTTCCTAAATTTGCCCTCAATCGCACTCTTTTAAACAACCTTTAAAAAGCAACCGTTATGAAAAAAACTCCGGTCTTCATTCTCCTGCTCTTCTTTATTTCCTTTCAGGCCTTAGGACAGTTTACCATCAGCGGTGAGTTCAGGCCCAGGCTCGAGCTGCGACATGGTTACCGCGCCCTGCCCGATGCCACAAGCGAGATGGCTGCCTTTGTGAACCAGCGCAGCCGCATAGGTATGCTCTTCCAGAGCGAGAAACTTGATGTATTTGGCAGCTTCCAGGAAGTGCGTGTGTGGGGCTCAAAAGGAATGATGGAAAGCAACCCCATCCCCGGGCTGGGTTTTCATCAGGCCTATGTTGACCTGAAGTTCAGCAAACAACTGACCCTGCGCGCCGGAAGGCAAGAGATCCGTTACGACAACCAGCGTCTGTTTGGCAACAATAACTGGAACCAGTTTGGACGTGTGCACGACGCCGCCGTATTGCGCTACAAAAAAGACAATCTGAATATTCATTTCGGCGCTGCCTTTAACCAGCAGACTGAACTCAACTTCGGTACAAACTATACCGGCAACGAATACAAATCCCTCAATTATCTGTGGGTGAACAACAAATTCAACAAACTTACACTAAGCGGACTACTGGTTGCCGACGGGTATCAGAAAGCCGGAACCACCAACACCACCTACCTTCGTTACACATACGGCGCGGTCGCCACCCAGGCCATTGGGAAGAATTCCATCGAGGGGCAGGTTTACCTGCAATCGGGTAAGACAAAAACCGGGCAAAAAATCAACGCCTGGTACCTTATGGCACAAGCAAACATTGTTCCTGTTGAGTCGCTGAGCCTGTCGGTGGGCGGCGAAATATTTTCGGGAGCCGACAATACCAAAACGAATGAAAAATATCTTTCGTTTGAGCCACTCTATGGAGCTACCCACGCCTTCAACGGCCACCTCGACTTTTTTACCAGCTTCCCCTCGCACACCAAAAACGCCGGGCTTATCAACCCCTTCATGAAAATGGTATACACTATGAGCGAAAAGGCAAATATCAAAGCCGATTTCCACTATTTTGCCCTGCAAAACAAAGCCGTGTACGGCACAAGCAACACCGTAATGGACAAATACCTCGGCACCGAAGTTGACCTTATCTTCCAGTATTTTCTCACCAAAACTGCCGACATTCAGGTGGGCTACTCCACCATGTTTGCTACCGAATCACTGCAACTCGTCAAAGGAAGCGGAAGCTACAAGGAACCCATCAATTGGGCATGGGCCATGCTAACCGTCAGGCCAACTTTTCTGAATACCAAATAAGTCACCGGTGTTCATCCACCACATAGACGTCAAATTTAGAGCTGTAAGCCCAGGAGTAGGTGCAATCCTGCTTCGGGGCTTTTAATTTTTCATGATTCCGTTCCGCGTGAACAACAGTATTGCTAAAAGCCTCCGGACTTCAGGAATGATGCATGAACTTCATTTTATAACCTCTCATATACCTTTAATGAACAACGGCGAGAATGTTTGAGATGACGTTATCATTTCTTCAACAAGAACTCCAGCGGCTCGTTCAGTCTTTTTTTCCATGATCGTTCGCTGTGATCGGCCCCCGGAAAATATTTTGTAACCCAGTAGTTTTCAGTATATCCTTTCGATTTCATCACGCTGTCTGCCCTGATTTGGAATTCCGGATACAGCGCGTCAAGTGTCTGATCCCCGTAGTCAAAATAAATTTTGTGCCGACCGGGTTCAGGTAAGGTATAGCTCAGATACGTGATAAATGATTCGGGCAGCGGGTTGTCACCGGCAGCGAACGTGCCGACCCAGTGTGTTGACAGGCACGCAGCCCCTCCGAATACGCCCGGATACTCACATAGGGCATACATCGAAATAAGTGCCCCCATGCTGCTGCCTGCGATGAAGGTATTCTCCCGGCCCGTAAGTACAGAATACCTGCTTTCGATGGTGGGTTTAAGTTCTTCTACGATAAACTTCAAATAGTCATCCGATCTGGGTCTGAATGCATTTTTTGTTCTTCCTGCCCGTTGCAGTTGCGCTGTTATCGTGTCTTTTTCGCGCTGAGTCAGGCTCTCAAACGGTTTCTGAGGGAAATAATCAGCATGCCGCGTGAGCCCGCCATTCCATATGCCCACGACGATACATTCGCGTATCCGACCCTTGATGAATAAGCCAGTGGCTACATCATCAATGTCCCAGGCCTGTTTGTTCCAGGTTTGAGAGGAGTCATAAAGCATTTGCCCGTCGTGCATATAAAGCACCGGGTATTTCGATGTATCCGTATAGCCTTCGGGCAACCAGATATCTATATTTCTGCGGGTGACGTAGTTGGACGGAAAATTCTCCATCCGTTCAAGCTTGCCGCTCATAACCCGTGGCAGAGGCTGGTCGGTTTGTGCCCGGGAGGCCAGTGCCATAAACACCAGCAATATGCTAAAAATTTTATCCATTGTCTTCAGGGGTTGGTCAGAGCGTAAATAATTCTGCGGCTCCTACGCGTATTAACGGATAAAGAGCAATTCGCGGTACTTGGGCAAGGGCCACAGCTCGTCGTCAACCAGCAACTCGAGCTTGTCCACATGCTGGCGGATGATATCAAAAAACGGAAGCACCCGCTGGTTATACGCTTGGGCTTTCTGACGGAGGTCTTCGATCCGGTTGGCTTTTTTTCGTTCTTCGAGCATCAGCGCAACATTGGTTTTGATAGCGGCCACATGTTCTGAAATCTCGGTGATGGTATGCATCTGTGGAGCAGAAAGTCGCGAAAACTCCATCGCCTCGAGGATTTCCTTCAGGCCTTTGACATTTTCGATGAGCGTGTTCTGATAACGCACAGCCACAGGGATGATATGGTTTGAAGCAAGATCGCCCAACACACGCGACTCGATCTGGATTTTCTTGATATAGTTCTCGATTTTGATCTCGTACCGTGCCAACAACTCGCGGGCTGTCAGTATCTTGTTACGGTCGTAGAGGTCAACGACAGTCGGATCAAGAAATGCCTCCAGCGCCTGCGGAGTGTTTTTGATGTTCGGAAGGCCGCGCTTTTCAGCTTCATTTTTCCACTCCTCGCTGTAGCTGTTCCCCTCGAAGCAAATACGGCTGCTTTCGTCAATATAACGTTTTATTACCTGCATCATGGCCGGTTCCTTTTCAACACCTTCGGCAATGAGGGCGTCCACCTCATGTGTAAAGACTTGTAACTGGTCGGCCAGGAGCAGGTTGAGTGGTATCATGGCGCGGGCACAATGCGATGACGCGCCCACTGCCCTGAATTCAAACTTATTGCCGGTGAAGGCAAAGGGCGAAGTGCGGTTGCGGTCGGTGTTGTCGGGCAAAATTTCCGGTATCTTGGGCAAGTTCAAATTGATGTGATTCTGGTTGCCGTTGTTCTGGACACCATTCTTTGTCTGGCTGCGGATGTCGTCGAGCATGGCGGTAAGCTGCGACCCGACAAACACCGACATGATGGCCGGCGGAGCTTCATGGCCTCCCAGGCGCAGGTCGTTGGCTGCCGATGCGATGTAGGCATTAAGCAGCTCCGGGTGATTATTGATGGCCTTCAGGATGTTCACCAGGAACACGATGAACCTCAGGTTGGATTCGGCATCCTTGCCCGGCGAGAGCAGATTCTCGCCCTTATCGGTCATCAGCGACCAGTTGTTGTGTTTTCCCGATCCGTTGATATTAGCATAGGGCTTTTCGTGAAACAGTACGTTGAAATCGTGTCGGGCAGCAACCCGCTCCATCAGGTGCATGAGCAACTGGTTGTGATCCACAGCCTGATTGGCCTCTTCATACACCGGGGCACACTCAAACTGGCCCGGAGCCACTTCGTTGTGTCGGGTCTTAACGGGTATTCCAAGCCTGAAGGCTTCGTATTCGAAATCGCGCATGAAATCCAACACACGCCGGGGAATGGTGCCAAAATAATGGTCGTTCAGCTGCTGATCCTTGGCCGAGGAATGCCCGAACAGGGTACGTCCGGTCAACGCGAGGTCGGGACGGGCACGAAACAGGGCACTGTCCACCAGAAAATATTCCTGCTCCCATCCCAGGGTCACAATCACCTTATTCACAGTAGGATCGAAATACCGGCATACCTCGGTGGCTGCCTTGTCCAATGCATGCAGCGTGCGAAGCATGGGAGTTTTGTAGTCGAGCGACTCGCCTGTATAGCTGACAAAGATGGTAGGAATACAAAGCGTGTGGTTGATGATGAAGGCAGTGGACGATGGGTCCCATGCCGAATATCCGCGTGCTTCGAAGGTGTTACGTATCCCCCCGCTCGGGAAGCTCGACGCATCGGGTTCCTGCTGCACCAGGTCGCTCCCTTTGAAGTTCTCCATAGCACGACCGTCTTCGGTCAGGTCTGTAAACGTGTCGTGTTTCTCAGCGGTGCTGCCCGTAAGCGGGTGAAACCAGTGGGTGAAATGCGTTGCACCGTTGCTGAGAGCCCAGGCTTTCATGGAGGAGGCGACCTGATCGGCCACATAACGGTTAATCCGGATGCCTTTTTCGATGGCGGTCTGCAGCTCGCGATACACCTCGCGAGGCAAATATTCCTGCATCACCTTTTTACTGAAGGTCTGCAGACCGAAATAATCGGATATTTTTTCTGAGGGAATATGTAAGGTTTTGTTTTTGCGCGTTAGAGCAATTTCCAATGCCTTAAATCGTATGTTGCTCATAATCAATGCTTTTTAAATTTTAAAAAACAAGGGGCTAAGATCGATAAATTGAAACTGGAGAATGTTAATTTTTTATGAGTTTTTTTCAACAGCTCCATGTTTTTTATCCGGGCTCCGGCTGCTTTGCCTCCCTCTTCCCGAAAAGGGGGTACTGTGGAATTCGGCTATTCTTAATAAATTTTGATCTGCAATTGCTTAATTACCCCCTACCCCTTTGCTCTTAGAGGGACAATTGCACTTTAAGTCCTGGTTACTTCTTACGCAGACACAGGTCCATAGAGATTCACAAACATGGTAGGCAGGCAGGCACGGTAATTTTTGGCGCTGACCAAATGTCAAAGATAACCCAATACAGCAATTTCGGATGTTATCAGCACGGCAGCATCATGATATCGAAACGACCTTATTTTCAACTATTCCGGCCCTTTGGCTCTCCGGCCAGCGTTGAGCGCAATCCGGCTCAGGAACCTCAGTGTATTTGTGCATAAACTCATACCTAACAATGTTCCGGGCTTCGCTCAGCAAGGCAGTGCATTTCATGAACGATATTTATAGAAATTACGCCATTCTATCGGTGTAATCCATCCGGATTAAATAGAGGGATGAACCCGATGATCTGATCAATAAAAACCCTGATTATGCAGGTGCATTAATTCTTGGCTTGTTCACCCGCAAAAGCCATAGACCCACAAAGGTAATCAACCCGTTTATTATCAGCAGCTCAAATCCAAACCTGTATCCCCAAAACCACTGCTGCGAATTGGCGCTCAGGAAATAACAAATCGTAGGCGATGCTACAGCCACCAGCGGAACCCAGCGGTCGCGCACCTTAAACCGCGTAAAAAGACCGAACGAATACAGTCCGAGTAATGGGCCATAGGTATACCCGGCAATGGTGAACAGTTTCTGGATCACGGACTGATCGCTGATAGCCCTGAATACAAGTATGAGCATGATGAGTATGGCGGCAACCGAGAAATGGGTGACATACCGCATGCGTATCCGTTTGTGCTCTGTAATGGTGGCATTTCTTTCGATACCTACAAAATCGAGCAAAAACGAGGTAGTCAGCGAGGTGATGGTGCCGTCGGCACTGCTGTATGCCGCAGCCACAATGCCTATCAGGAACACGATGCCCGCCACAGGACCCAGGTGGTTGAAGGCAATCATCGGAAAGAGGTCGTCGGTGCGGGCCGGTATGGCTATGCCTTGATGACTGGCAAACAGGTAGAGCGTGATGCCCAGGAACAGGAAAAGCAGGTTTACAGGCACCAGCGCCCAGCTCATGGTGTAGATGTTTTTACGGGCCTCGCGCAGGTTGCGGCAACTCAGGTTTTTCTGCATCATGTCCTGATCCAGACCAGTCATGACGATGGCAATGAACGCACCGCTCAGAAATTGCTTCAAAAAGAAACGTTTATCGGCCCAGTCGGCGAAAAACATGGTACTGTACTGGCTGGCCGAAGCCTCGGAAATCAGTTGCCGCAGGGTCAGGTTCATCCCCGCGGCGATGAGCAGTATGCTCACCACTACGGCAGCCAGCATAAAGGTGGTTTGCAGGGTATCCGTCCACACAATAGTGCGTATGCCGCCCTTGAACGAATAAAGTATAATAAGCACCATAAAGAGCAGGGCAGTCGCCCAAAATGGTATATTCCAGTTGTCGAATACAAAAATCTGCAGCACGTTCACCACCAGATACACCCTGAACGACGCCCCTATACTCCGCGAAAGCAGGAAGAAGAAGGCCCCGGTTTTGTATGACCAGAAACCATACCGCTTCTCGAGATAGGAGTAGATGGATGTAAGGTTGAGGTTGTAATACAACGGCAGCAACACCTGGGCTATGACGGCATACCCCACCAGGTAGCCAAGTACGATAAGCATGTACGAAAACTGTGAGTTTCCCACATCGCCCGGGATGGAGATGAAAGTTACCCCCGACAGCGAAGCGCCTATCATGCCATAGGCTACCACATACCAGGGCGAAGCCTTGTTTCCGATAAAATACGTGGCGTTGTTGCTCCGGCGTGCGGTGACCCACGCAATGGCAAACAGCATAAGGGTGTAGGCGGTAAAGATCAGCAGGATGATTGTGGGCGACATCAGCTAAGGGTTACGAGGTTATATGAGTGAGTATCTGCATGGATCTCATTCCGTTTTTGGAAAGAGGATGTGTTTTCCCGGCTAAAATAGGGTTTTCGTCCGGATAAACGCAGCCAGTGCAGGCAGACAGGGAAACCATAGATCGACCCGGGCGGCATGTCTTCGTGCTGTTTCGGGTGTTTGTGTTATGAGGGTGGTGACCATGCCCAGGCGCCTGCCAAAAATCATGTCGGAGAGGGTATCGCCGGCCATCAGGCACCGTCGGAACCGTATCTCTGGAAAGCGTCTCCGTGCAGCCAGGCCCATACCCACCCCGGGCTTGCGCATGAAACTTCGGTCGGCCTCGAGGTGGGGAGAATAAAATATGGCATCGATCCTGCCTCCCAAAGATTCTACCTCCTGCGTCATTTTACGGTGTACCCGGGCAAGGTCAGCTTCAGTCATCAAGCCTCTGCCTATGCCCTGCTGATTGCTCACCACCACAATACGGCCGAATAGCTGGCCCAGCTCCGCAATGGCCCCGCCCACACCCGGCAGCAGCTCAAACTCCTCAGGTGTTTTTACATATACTCCGGTGATGCGGCGGTTGATGACCCCGTCGCGGTCGAGGAAAAGCGTCCACGACCTGTCGATGTGCAGGTTAGCCGAGTTCATGCTGTGCTCTTATATAATCTTCAGGAATACCGATATCAATAAAACAGGCACTGTAGGGAAAGCCGTACATCTTTCCGGCCAGGCGGGGAAAGAGATCGCGCTCGAGCGAAAACTGGCGTGGCAGCGGCTCATGGGTCAGCCAGCGCCTGTCGACAAGGCAAATGCCCCCGTTGATCCATCCCGGCCGGCTCTCAGACTGTTTCTTGCCAAAGGCCCCGATGACGTTGTGCGGGCCGATAGCAATCATACCGTAGCGCGAGGCGTCGGGCACATGCCTCATGGCCAGGCTGATGTGCGCTCCGGCCTCCGAATGCCTGCGGTGCAGGTCGTCGGTGCAGATACGGAACAGCGTATCGCCGTTCATCACAAACACCTGGTCGTGGGTGCATTGGTTTAGGGCCAGCAGCGTGGCACCCCCGGTGCCCATCGGAGAGTCCTCGCAGGCGTATCCGATCTGCAGCGAGTGGTACACGTGGCCGAAGAAGTCTGTTATTTTCTCGTGAAGGCGCCTTACCGAGATCACCACATGGGTGAACCCTTCGTGGCACAGATAATCGAGGAGGCAGGCCAGGAAAGGCCGTTGGCCGATGGGGGCCATGACTTTAGGCACATCGTCGAGCACCCTGGCGAGGCGGGTTCCCAGGCCACCGGCCAGCACCACTGCTTCCTTAGTCATGCGGTTTTGGGTTCAGGATGAATACAACGCCTCTTCGATGCCCTGGCAGATGATATGTCCCACCAGGATGTGCATCTCCTGCACACGGGGCGTAAGGTCCGATGGCATTCTGAAAATGTGATCGCAAAGGGCTTCCATGGCACAGGGCCGGCTGCCGGTGAAGCCAACGGTGATCATGCCGGCTTGCCGGGCTTCCTGCAGTGCCCGCACGATGTTGGGGCTGCTTCCCGAAGTGGAAAAAGCAAAGAGTAAATCGCCCCGGCGCCCTTTGGCCTGCACCAGCCTGGCAAACACTTCGTCGTAGCCGTAGTCGTTGGCAACGGCCGTAAGGTATGAGGTATTCACGTGCAGGGCTTCGGCATCGAGTGGCGGACGGTCGAAGTAAAACCTGCCCGACAGCTCGGCGGCGAGATGCTGGGCGTCGGCGGCGCTGCCTCCGTTGCCGCAAAACAGTGTTTTGCCTCCCTGCCGGTAGCATTGCACAGCGGCTTCGATGACGCGGGCAATCGAGGCGACGAGGTTTTCATCGTCGCACAGCTGCTGTTTGAGCCTTGCCGACTGCCAAAGGATGGAGCGGATGTCCATGACAGAAATATTTTATTCAGGGCAAAGATAATGGAATTAAATTTTTTATTTTAGCTTGGTCAACCCCCAGACATCCTGCCATGAAACCCTGTGTAACACTTTCGGCCGGCACGAATTACGAATCTGAGGTAGTGTGGCTGGATTTTTTGTTTGACCGTGCGATAATCGACACGCTGAAGCAAATGAGTATTGCCCGATGGAGCGAGTATCAGCGCCAGTGGTATATACCTAAATCGGAATTTGACCTGGGCGTTCTTTTCCGGGTGCTGAAGCCTTTGGCATATCTCGACTACAGCCAGCTCTATCCGACTTGCAAAGATCCTGCAATTGTAAACAAGGAGCATGAAATAAAACAGCCAGTTGCCAGGCAGGTCACCAGCCATCCAGGTCCGGAAATTCAGCCATCCCTTGATGAGTTTGTCCGCTGGATGCAACACAAGCGATACAGCATTTCGACCGTCAAGACCTATACACAGTGCATCCGAACCATGCTGAAACATTTCGGTTCGAAACCGATCGATGAGATCAGCCATGGTGATATCGTGGCGTTTGTGTACCGCCATATAGTAAGCGGAGGCCTGAGTTTTGCATATCAGAACCAGTTTGTGAATGCCGCCCGGCTCTTTTTCAGGGAAGTAGTGAAGAGCGGGCTCGAAGTTGACAAGCTGGAGCGTCCCAGGAGGGAAT
>JBBIKG010000034.1:0-10083 GCA_037445555.1 Lentimicrobiaceae bacterium | reverse complement strand
CAGAATCAGGTAGATTAGAATAAATGTTCCATTGATGTAAAGCAAGGCGGATAGATCAAATCGCAGCCCAACCCATAACAGATAGAAAATCTGACCTGCACTCTGGTTGCCGAACAATCCCGGGCTAAATCCATATAACAGCATACGGGTTGCAATGTATAAAAACAGCATCCAAACCATGAGGGCAACCATTCTCAGGTAGGGACTCAGCCGGATAGCTGGTGTAAGTGATTTGCCGTGGCGCATCAGTTAGTGCGGAATAGTGAAAACAGGGTGCAAAAATATGAATTGAAAATGATTTTGTTTCAATGTATATCTTCACCAAAGCATTCATACCATAACAGCTAAAAGAGTTTCGTGATACCTGATGCTGATATCCTTCGGGGGTGCTAATGATCAATCCGTCATATAGTTTCTAAGGCGGATGTTTTTGCAGCACTATTACAAATAGCTAAAATCGGCCTTTGGAAGTGGCACTTCTATGCTGGAGTTTGTTACCTTTGAAGCAGGTATCAATTTCAATTAACCATCACATATTAAGCACATTATAATTTAATTCATGATGAACAGAATCAGCATTGCAGCAATGCTTCTTGTCGGATTTATTCTGGCTGAAGGGTGCGGAAAAAAACAACACGCCTTCAGCCCTGTCGATTATGTGGATCCATTCATTGGCACGGGGGGCCATGGCCACACTTTCCCCGGCGCTACGCTGCCCTACGGTATGGTTCAGCTTAGTCCACAGACACGACTCAAGGGATGGGATGGCTGTTCGGGTTATCACTACAGCGACTCAGCCATTTACGGATTTGCACACACAGCCCTGAATGGTACGGGTGCTTCAGACTACGGAGATATATTGGTTATGCCCGTAGTGGGAAAAGCCACCCTATCAAACGACGATTATAAATCGGAATTCAGAAAAGAGACTGAAAAGGCCAGGGCAGGCTATTACTCGGTTTTCCTCGATAAACCAGGAGTACAGGCCGAGATGACTGCAACCACCCGCGTGGGTTATCATCGCTACACCTTTCCGGAAAGTGCTGAGTCAAAGATCCTGATTGATCTTCAGCACCGCGATCAGGTGCTCGATTCATGGATTGAAGTGGTAAGTGATACAGAAGTCAGGGGGTATCGCCGTTCGGCACACTGGGCTAAGGATCAGCAGCTTTATTTTTATATGCGGTTTTCAAAGCCTTTTAACTCTATTGTGCTTGCCAAGGAAGACCAGTTTCTCGTGGATAAAACTATTGCTCGGGGTACCAATATCAAGGTTTATTTTGGATTTAATACGCAAGACCGGGAGGAGATTGAGATCAAAGTTGCACTTTCGGCAGTGGATGCCGAAGGTGCCAAGCAGAATCTGGACGAAGAATTACCCGATTGGGATTTTGAAGCAGCACGGCACAGTGCCTATGCTACCTGGAATGAAAAACTTAAAGTTATCGAGGTAAAGGGAGGCACACAGGAACAACTTGCTACGTTTTATTCGGCACTGTACCACGTTTTTCTCCAGCCAAACATTTTCATGGATGTCGATCGCCGGTACCGGGGTATGGACGGTAACGTGCATTTGGCAGGCGATTTTGATAACTATACGGTGTTTTCACTATGGGATACTTACCGCACCTGGCACCCGCTAATCACCATACTTGACCCTGATTTGGCAAATAATTTTGTAAAGGTATTCCTCGATATGTACAAAAAAGGCGGGTTGCTGCCCGTATGGGAACTGGCTGCCAACGAAACGTTTTGCATGATAGGCTACCACTCGGTTTCCGTAATTGCTGATGCGTGGGCCAAGGGCATCCGTAATTTTGATGCTAAAATAGCTTTGGAGGCAATGCTTCAAAGCGCCAACAAGGATCACTTCGGGCTGGCTGACTATCGTAAATTTGGGTATATCCCTTCCGACAAAGAGCATGAGTCAGTATCCAAAACCCTCGAATATGCTTACGATGACTGGTGTATTGCACAGTTTGCAAAAGACCTCGGCCGTCAGGACGTATATGCCGATTTTATCCGCCGGGCGCAATCGTATAAGAATCTCTTTGACCCTTCTACAGGCTTTATGCGAGCCAAAATAAACGGAAGCTTCACCAGCCCCTTTGACCCAACCACAGTTGACTGGAACTTCACTGAAGCCAATTCATGGCAATACAGCTTCTATGTTCCACAGGATATTACCGGACTGACTGAGTTACATGGAGGCAAGGAAGAACTGGCCCGCAAACTCGACAGCCTGTTCGACACCCGCACAACTATCACTGGACGCGACATGAAAGACATCTCAGGACTGATTGGTATGTATGCCCATGGCAATGAGCCCAGTCATCATATGGCTTATCTCTACAATTTCGTCAACCAGCCATGGAGAACTCAGCAGCGTGTGAGACAGATAATCGATGAACTATACAGCCACCGAACCGATGGTTTCCCCGGCAATGAAGATTGCGGCCAGATGTCGTCATGGCTAGTCATGAGTGCCATGGGATTCTATCCGGTGACCCCAGGCCTTGCCCAATACACAATCGGAACGCCTTGGTTCAGGGAATTGGTTATCCATTTGCCTGGCAAAAAAACCTTTACGGTGGTCGGTAAAAAGGTATCGAAACGAAACATCTACATCAGATCAGCAAAACTAGACGGGAAGGATTATCCCTATTCTTATCTCAACCACCAGACCATCATAAACGGAGGCAGGCTCGTTTTCAATATGACATCAAAACCAAACAAACACTGGGGAAGCGCCAATGAACATGTGCCGGTTGCATGGATAAGCGAAGATAAAATAGTACCTGTTCCGTATGTCGACGCTCCATCGACGCGGTTTTCCGACTCTGTGGTGGTTGAACTGAAAACACTTTCATTTGACGATGTGGTGCATTATACACTTGATGGATCGATCCCTGACAACACCAGCCGCTTTTACACCTATCCCCTTGTCCTGAAAGAGTCCACTCAGATAAAATGCCTCGCCCTGAACCAACTTTACGGCTCAAGCATGGTAACCACTGCTAATTTTATCAAAATTGCTGATGATGTGAAGATATCGGCGCCACAAAATCCTCATCCCAATTATACAGCCGGAGGCATCGAGGCACTGATTGATGGGAAAAGAGGAGGCCAAAACTGGCGAATCGGGAATTGGGTTGGCTTTCAGGGCACCGATGTCGAAGCAGTGATTGACCTTGGCAAGATAAGACCGATACGTAAACTGACAGTAGGCCTTATTCAGGATACAGGATCATGGATATATTTTCCCACCAGAGTCGAATTTTTCGAATCGGATGACGGAATAACCTACCGAAAACTCAGCGAAATCCATAATACTTACGACCAGCAAGGCTACCAAACCTCGCAACACGATTTTATGACATCTGCCAATACGCGAACCCGGTTTGTCAAAATTGTGGCCTATAACTACGGAAAGTTACCTGCCTGGCATTCAGGCGCCGGTGGGGATGCCTATATCTTTATGGATGAGATCATAATAGACTGAAACCATCCGAAACTATGCAAAGACCAAACTTTAACCATTCCCTCCTTTGGTGCTTAATGGCACTGCTGCCAGCACTGGCGAATGCCCAGCGACAGGGCAACCTTGTGGAGTACTTTGGTAAAGAACACATCGAAAAGACCGATGAGGGTAGGGTGCTCATAAATTTCAGGCAGGGGCTGGCTATGGCGAAAGCCATGCCCTCCGGGAGTCTGTTTGTCGGGCAGGATATAATTGCCTGGCAACTTAGCTCAGGAACCTTTGTTAAACCCGCCAAAGATTCAGGACTGACTGAATTTTACCCGCATGCGGGTCAGTCGGAACCATGGAGAGTTGTGGAAGCAGACACTTCAGGCATATTCAAAGGATTAATAAATAATTACCTGTATACCAGTTATATTTCACCACGCGAACAGGTTGCAATATTAGACGCAACAGGTCACACCAGGGTGTATATCAATGGTATGCCGCACGAAGGCGACCACTACGACTATGGGTACACACTCATACCCTTCATTCTGAAGAAAGGGTTAAACGAATTTATATACACTCCCGGACGCTACGGCCGGGTACGGAGCAAACTGGTAATCTCCTCAAGGCCTGTGCTGCTGTGCCTGCGCGACCTCACCTTACCTTCCCTCATCCGGGGCGAGAAGAACGAAAAATGGTGTGCCGTGAGGGTGATCAATGCCACAGGCCGTGATATTGAAAAACTTATGTTGACTTGCAGCCTGCCCGGAGGTGAACAGGCACAGTCATTCACCGGCAGCATACCGGCTCTTTCGGTTCGAAAAGTTCCTTTCCTTGTCCCAGCCACGGCTAACGACAATCCGGACGCCACACTGACCGCTACCCTAACCCTGCTCGACAGCCAAAGCAAAATGCTGGATAAGGTAACCATAACCCTGAAACAACATGATGCGGGAAAACACCACGAACGAACCTTCATCAGCAGCATCGATGGCAGCGTGCAGTATTACAGTGTGGTGCCTTCGCTCAGGCCAGACCAGGGGCAGGCTTTTGTGCTTACCCTGCATGGAGCCGCAGTGGAAGCCACCAACCAGGCCAGGGCTTACAAACAAAAAGACTGGGCACACCTTGTGGCGCCTACTAACCGGCGTCCTTTTGGTTTCAACTGGGAAGAATGGGGGCGGTTGGATGCCATGGAAGTGATGAACGATGCTCTCGGCCGCCTGAAAACAGATCCCCGGCAAACCTACCTTACAGGTCATTCAATGGGTGGCCACGGCACCTGGTTCACCGGATCAACCTACCCCGACAGGTTTGCCGCCATCGCACCCTGTGCAGCCTATCCCGATATCATTACCTACCGTCGCGATACCGATACTGCCAACCAGGATAATCCGCACCTGAAAAGGATTCAGCAGGCAGCCAGCGGTGGCAGGGTGTACAACCTAACCTACAATCTGGCTCCACTGGGGGTGTTTGTGCTGCATGGCAGCGCCGATGAGGAGGTATCGGTAAGGCATGCCAGGCAAATGCGTGAGGTGCTGGGCCGATTCCACAACAATTTCAGTTATTACGAATACCCCAATGGCTCACACTGGTACGGAGATCATAGCATGGACTGGCCACCGCTGTTTGGCTTTTTGAGACAGAACAAAAAACCGGTAATCGATTCGGTCATGTCTGTCAGCTTCGCTACGGCTTCGCCCGGTATAAGCTCGCGGTACTACTGGATGGAAATCTTGCAGCAAGAGACACCTTATGAACTGTCAAGCATTGATTTTGTGCGTAGCGGCGATACCATACGCGGAACTACCAGAAACACGGAGTGCCTTCGCATCGACCTATCGAGTTTGAAATTAAATTCACCTCCAGTGCTAAGCATTGATGGGCAGTTGATGGATAGTGCTTCAGGTACCCAGCCGGTTTACAGGCTTACAAGCGGCAAATGGAGACAGATTCCTGAGATAGACTACAAACAGAAACATCCTGCCAGATATGGAGGCTTCAAGCTGGCCTTCGCAAACAACGTGGTGTTGGTTTATGGAACTGCCGGCACATCGCACGATAACCGATGGAATAAACACCGGGCCATCCTTGACGCCGAAACCTGGCTTTATCGCAGCAACGGATCATTTCAAATCATTGCCGACCGGAATTTCTCCCCAGAACATTTTCCCGATCGCAACGTAATTCTTTATGGCAATGCCGACAACAACCTTGCCTGGAAAAAACTGTTGCATCAGTGCCCGATTATGGTCACTAATGGTGCTATTATTCTTGGCACCAGGATCTTTAAAGGCGATGATCTTGGTACGTATTTTATTTATCCGCGGAGCGACAGTAAGGTAGCAAGCGTGGGTGTAGTGGCTGCCTCCGGACTAAAGGGTATGAAGGGTGCCATGGGCAATAATTATTTTTCGGGAGTGACCGGATATCCTGACCTAATGATCTTCAGAACTGCGCTACTGCGCGATGGCCTTAATGCCATGCTTGTTTCAGGCTTTTTTGATAATGACTGGGGGCTTGGTAGGGCGCAGCTGACGATTGAACAATAAAACAATTTAGCACACACACTGAAAAAACAAATGACTTATCCCAGGCAGATTACGCTTGAAGTTGCAGTTTTCAGCCCCCAAGCGGCACTCGATGCTGCTCATGCCGGCGCCAACCGCATCGAGCTTTGCTCAGGCTTTTACGAGGGTGGCCTCTCGCCCATGGCAGGTACGATCCGATCCGTAGCTGACCAGGTTGACATTCCGTTAAATGTTCTGATCAGGCCGCGCATAGGCGATTTTGTCTATCACAAGGCAGAAATTCGTGCGATAGATGCTGAGGTAGATTTTTGTAAATCAGCCGGGGTGCGAGGGATCGTAATCGGCTTTTTAAAGTCAGATAGCTCCGTCGATGTATCACTCACCAGGCGCATGGTCGAAAGGGCTTTTCCGATGAGTGTCACCTTTCACAGGGCTTTTGACCTCTGCCCGGATCAGAATGGAGCCCTTGAGATGCTCATCGAGGCTGGCGTAAACCGGGTATTAACTTCAGGCGGACAGCCAGGCGCTGAATCCGGTATACCGGCCATCAGCCAACTGGTACGCCAGGCAGGGGATCGGATCATTATTTTGGCAGGAGGTGGCATACATGAGGGGAATGCTCGTACTATAGTTGATCAAACGGGGGTACACGAAATACACTTTTCGGCCAAGCGTCTGATTCATAGTCCGGTAGGAAATTCAACCCATGTGGCTCTACATACTCCCGTAATAGAATCAGGCAGCGACTGGTATTCGGCTGATAAGGAAATGATCCGCCTGATCCGGTCTAGGGTACGAATTTGAAACATATATACGTTATTTAAGTTATCTGCGGCCTCCTCCCATAATGCTAACAAACACCGCTAACCGCCTTCAACCACGCCAACCACTCATGAAACATTTGATTCTCGTCTTGGTATCCATTTTTTTAGCGCTTTCGTCTACGGCTGACGGAGGAACCCGATATCGTAAATACTTGCCCGACAGAGCCGAAGAAGCCTGGGTGGATTCTGTGATGAGATCGCTGTCTCCCGATGAGCGCATAGCCCAACTCATTATGATACGATCTTTCTCAGGGCGCGAAAAAAGGTATTACGATAGCATAGCACAGATAATCAGGCAATATAATATCGGCGGAGTCTGCTTCTTCAAAGGCACTCCGACCACACAGGCCATAGCTTCCAATCAGTATCAGAAAAGTGCCAAAACTCCGGTGCTTGTTGCCATCGACGGCGAATGGGGCCTTGGTATGCGACTCGATAGTAGCATGTCGTTTCCAAGGCAGCTGGCCCTGGGCTCAGTCGGTGACCCCGACCTGATTTACCGCATGGGGATTGAGATTGGCAGACAGCTAAGGCGCATCGGGGTTCATATGAACTTTGCCCCTGTGGCAGATGTCAACAACAATCCCCGCAACCCGGTAATCAATTTTCGCTCCTTCGGCGAAGACCCCGACCGGGTATCCCGCCATTCGATGGCCTACATCCGTGGGTTGCAGGATGCAGGTGTGATGGCCGTGGCGAAACATTTTCCTGGTCATGGCGACACCAACAGCGATTCGCATTATACCCTGCCTGTTATTAAAAAACCACTGACCGAAATGCAGGAAATACACCTGCCACCGTTTAAAACTGCCATCGACAGCGGTGTGGCAGGCATCATGGTTGCTCACCTTGCCATTCCAGCCCTTGATCCAGGAAATAATGCCATTTCCAGCTTGTCGCCTGTGATGGTCAACGGCCTGTTGATAAACCAGATGGGCTTCGATGGGCTGGTTATTACCGACGGTCTCGAAATGAAAGCCATAGCCGACTTTGTTCATCGCGATTCAGTCGAAATAAAGGCATTGCTAGCCGGTAACGATATCCTGTTGCTGCCGGTGAGTGTGCCTCGGGCCCTAGTCAACATCCGCAAAGCCATCGCTGCAGGAATACTCCCGCCCGATCTGATCGACGAGAAATGCCGAAAACTGCTGCGGTATAAATACCGTGCCGGGCTCAATACCTATAAGCCGGTTGAAACCCGTAATGTGATACGGGATAATAACACCCCTGAAGCCGAACTCCTGCGCAGACAGCTCATAGAAGCCAGCCTGACGCTGGTGCGGAATAAAAACAACCTGGTACCCCTCCAACGGCCCGATACCTTACAAATTGCAACCCTGACCTTTGGGCAGGTGTCGCCGGATATTTTCCACCAGCGCTTTGATCAGTATGCCAAAGCTGATCACTATTACCTCACGGCCACGGCAAACATTGCAACCAGTGATAATTTACTGAGAACCCTTAATCGCTATGACATGGTTATTGTGGCCATCCGCCGCACAACCCAGAATCCCTCCAGCAATTATGGTGTTAGCCGGCAGATCCAACAATTCGCGGAAGCGTTATCGGCAAAGACGCGCGTTGTACTTATACATTTCGGAAATCCCTATGCACTGGCAGGGTTTGCCCCGGCTACCAGGTTTGAGTCTCTTCTGCTTGCACACAGCGACGAATCCCTAACTGCCGACCTGAGTGTTCAGGCCTTGTTTGGCGCTATCGAGGTCAGAGGCATTATGCCTGTTTCCGTAGCGGGAATTGCCGCGGCAGGGGAGGGGTTACTGACACAGCCCCTCGGCCGATTGAGTTATACTACACCCGAAGCGGTGGGAGTTTCATCGGATTGGCTTCGCAAAGCCGACTCCATTGCCCTGGATGGGATTGCCCGTAAAGCCTTTCCGGGATGCCGCATACTGGTAGCCATTGATGGTAGAGTGATCTACGACAAGGGTCTCGGATTTCATACCTACGATAAAAATATCCAGGTTCAGCTGAACGATGTTTATGACATAGCCTCCCTAACCAAAATCACGGCAACCACCCTAGCACTGATGCGGCTGAGCGGGGAAGGTACATTTGATATCGACCGCAAAATGAGTTACTACCTGCCATCGCTTGCAGCTACCAACAAAGGCAATTTGCTGATACGCGAGGTACTTGCCCATCAGGCCCGGCTGCAAGCGTGGATACCTTTTTACCGTTACACTCTGAAACCAACCGGCCCGGATACGACCTACTATCGCACTAAGCCAATTCAGGGATATGGCATCGAGGTAGCTCATAACCTGTTCTTGCGCAGCAACTATCCCGGCATTATGGCCGATACCATGGCCCGCAGCAAACTGCGCGACCGGCAGCAATATCTATACAGCGATCTGGGTTTCATCTGGCTTAAGGAAGCCATAGAAAAGATCACAGGCGAGCCTTACGATGCTTATCTTGCAAAAACCTTTTACAAACCTTTGGGCATGCGGTCGACGGTGTTTAATGCCAGGCTGCACATGCCCCTTTCGCGCATTGTACCTACCGAGCAGGATAAGGAATTTCGTATGCAACTGCTTCATGGTTATGTGCACGACCCCGCGGCAGCCATGATGGGCGGAGTGGCAGGGCATGCAGGCTTGTTCAGTACTGCGCATGACCTGGCCACCTTTATGCAAATGATGCTGAATGGCGGCATGTATGCCGGAATACGATATCTCGATTCAGTTGTTGTGGCTGAGTTCACCCGAACACAGTTTCCGCTTGGTGGCAACCGGAGAGCGCTCGGATTTGACAAACCCGACCTTAAGACGGGAAGCAATGGCCCGGCGTGCCTCTCGGTAAGCCGTGCCAGCTACGGGCATTCAGGCTTCACCGGAACCTATGCCTGGGCTGATCCCGCCAATCGTATGGTGTACATTTTCCTCTCGAACCGGGTGCATCCATCGGCAACCCCCAACCTGCTGAGTCAGTTGAATATTCGGCAAAACATCCACGAAGTTTTTTATGAGGCGTTACAGCGTCGCGACGGCAAAATTCAGGCTGATCCAACCGCGGTTAAAAGATAAATTATGTATCTTTGCCGCCTTCTTACGTGAGCGGATGTGGCGTAATTGGTAGCCGCGCCAGACTTAGGATCTGGTGCCGAAAGGCGTGGGGGTTCGAGTCCCTTCATCCGCACAACTGCCTTTAACACGGACGCTATATGGGATGCTGACATGCGCAGCATCGTCAGTAGCCCTTCATCCGCACAACTGCCTTTAACACGGACGCTATA
>JBBIKG010000033.1:0-11594 GCA_037445555.1 Lentimicrobiaceae bacterium | reverse complement strand
AACCAAGTAATCTGTGAGAGTTCCGGCACATACTTTTATTGGGCTCAACAATCTCCTGATGATTTCGCAGCCAAGGCAAAAAGCCCTTACGCAGCATCCTCCAATTGGTTTTGCAATAGTTCTGAGCGGGACATTGTCATTTGGGCACTATATCACTTGCTGGCTCAATAATCACAATGCATTGAATGGCAGTATTTCTGCTGGTTACAACAGAAAGCTGATTGTTCCCTTTGTGGTGAGGGCAGGCTGTTGTGCTCACTTCTTATATAAACAATGGTATTCGGAATTATGGCTTCAGTATTCGCACCTGATTGCATCGCGGAGGTATATAGCTCCCGCTGATCCAAACGGCATTTCGATGTTATCGCTTCTGCCGGGTTTGCAGTATCGGTGGAATGAGCTACAGCAAAACGTTCAGAGTAGAATTTGGGTCGCCTTTTTTTGAATAAGAGAGAGTCTGACAAGAAGCTGAGAATTTTCCCGAATAGCTTCGACTCCTAGTATGGATCAAAATTTTATCAGAATGTAATGAGTTAATAATGTGTGAGGGCAAAAGCAAAAGTGAACGATCCTGGCATTACAATGAAAACTCAGATTCAAGCTTTTATACTCAAATCCATTAAAGGGATAAGAATCTGTTATTCATGCATATAGCCATTGGCTGTTCTTGCTTCTAAGCGTACCTGATTGCAAACATGTAAAACGCGACTATCTTCACAATAAAAGAGCAGAAATGAAAAATCACTTTTTTAACAAACACATTGTCGGCACATTTCTCATAGTAGCCTGTTCTCTTTACTCGTGCAGCACTCAAAAATGGGCAGTTCCATCAGACTTAACCGGAGAATGGATATCTGATATGACCAAAATCACTGTACGCACTTCGCCCAAATGGATGAAATTTGAATTTACATCAGACATCTCGCTTGTTTCTCTTACCATTGAAAATGACAAAACTGCAAGTGGGTTTATCGGATCCGCAGAATTTAAAAATGGAATAATCAGGAAAAATTTAGGCAATCCTGAAAAGACCGGTGTTGCATATATAATTCAATGCGGTTCGATCAAGAGGATTTTTCCAACTGATCCGTTGGATGATAAGCAGGTAGAAATTTGGCTTGGCCCATTAAAAGGTGTCATGTATGCCGGACTTCGATATACTGAAGGAGGATCGCAATTTCCAATGGCTCATTTGACATTCAGAAAAGTTATGAATAAGTGATGCGCGTATTAATGAAAATCCTATTAACAGCAGTCAATCACTCATCCTCCAATAAATAAAAGGAAATAAAAGAACATGTATACCGAACTGCGGTATTGTTAAGACCTTGAGGCTGATTTACCCAGTAACTGATCGAAAAAGGTTCTACGTTCAGGTTGTTCGAAAAAATTTTTTCTCCAAAGAATGTCGGTAATGAGAGTGCAGAGCAGTATTATTTATAAGCAATGTTTATTGATCAGCTCCTAAATCAATTTATTATTGAATCTCAAAGCAAAATGCCATGCCAGAAAAAATCGTTTTTTGGATCCCCCGTACAATCGGTATCGGGGCACTCCTTTTATTGTTATTATTCTCCTTCGACTGTTTTGAAGGTGGAAGTTCGATGGGTGATATGCTGACATGTTTTGTGATGCACAATCTTCCATCCTTTCTAATTTTAGCTCTTCTTATCATCTTCTGGAAAAATGATCTTGCGCTGGGTATCATCTTTTTTTCCACCGCTGTATTACTTGCCCTCGCTTTTGATGGCTTTGGAAGCAACAAAGGTGTGCTGATCATTACTGCACCGCTTTTTTTAGCAGGTGCTTTCAATTTTTGGGGATATTTTCGGAAGAAAAGAAGATGGCCAAGTAAGCTGGCAAATTGAGTTACCTGATTAATACTATGTGTTTTATATCTCACACAGAAACATATTGCTTTTCAAATAATAATTGCATAGAATATCAAGAGAAATATCCTACTTATAGTATTTATACTATTTGCAGTTTCTTCAATAGCGGCGCAATACAGAATCAATTAAAAAATTTACGACCGGCACGATTATGTTTATTATCAAGGAGATCCTTACAGGCCTGAAGCAGCAGGTTTCCTATCACTGATGATTCCCGGTTTAGGCCAAGTCTTATGCACGGAGATGGGACGTGGCTTAATTTTTTCAGTAGCTCAATTGCCTGGTTTTGCGTATTTTTCCTGTCAGGGAAGTAATCTTGGGTCAGGATAAAAAGAGGTGTATGATTTAATCGGAGAATATTTTTTGGGGCAGCGACCAGAAATGTGATTTCAATGATTGACGCATCGCTCCTGATGGAGCAATGGTCGAGATGCTGGCAGGCAACCCCGCGGCAGCATTCGAGTCCCGTCCGGTCCGCTGAAATGGTTGAAAACCAAGGAAAACCACTGTAAAAGCCCCTTTTTTGGTGGTTTTTTTGCTTTTTAGAGGCAATTAGAAGCATTAAAATACACTATCGAGGTGGACTTGGAGGTGGACTAAAATGGTTTGGAGCTTAGTCCACCGATTTAGGCTCTAATGCACTGTATTACATCATTTTGCGTTTTGTGTTTTTGTTCTAAAATATTACCTTTTAGTACTTAAAAAATCATTAAAACAGGTGGACTATGAAACGAACAAGGCATGGATCCGAAAGATCAGACCTTAACAGAAAGCTTTTCTAAGACCTATGTGGAATTTCCGCTACTGCCTTGTCTTCATTCAACAACCAGGAGATAATAGCAAGGTCGCTGACTACAGCCACCAGGAATACGCATGCATTCAGCAGGCCGAAAAATTGTATGGGCTGCAACCGGCTCAAAGTAAAGGTGGCAAAACCCAGAGTGAGTAAAATTGATGTGGTTAAAACGCCGGAACCCAGCTCATCCAAGGGCTGCCTTAGCCTGATACGACGGTACAGGATATGGATGGTATCATCAACAATCAGACCCAGGCATACCAACAGCGTGAGAGACGTGGTAATGTTGAGATTGATGGACGCCACATAGAAGAGCAGGATAAGAAATCCCAAAGGCGTGGCATTGGCCAACAGACTGATAGCAGTCGCCCTGACCTGCCGGGTAAGAGCCAGCAGAACAACTAGGATGAAGAGAGCCGAAATCCCAAATGATCTTAATAATGAATGAGTTATGGAGTGATTGATATAATCGAAATAGAGAAAGTCGCTGTACACTGAGCAGGCCAGCGCCGGTTCGTACCTGGCCCCTGCAAGGCTTATCTTTTTGGCAATGGCATGGACCTTTTCCTGGTCTTTCAATTTTACATGGATGCGATAATTTTCCTGATCTTTTGACACGTAAGGATTACGGCTTAAAGGATACACGGTGGTACGCAAACCCGGGATACGAAGTTCCTCCTCAAATGCAGCCTGGTCTGCTACAGATTCGACACGATCTACTCCTTCCCATTGTTTTATTTCCCGGCTTAGCTCAGACACCGCCTCCAACAGAATACGACGCTTAGAAGGTCCAGGGATGGTATCCGGAATTGCATCACCGGGTTCGATCAAGACGTCGATGGATGCCAGGGAGAAGAAAGCTCCTCTCAGTTTGATGTAATTATCATAAACTGCCGAATGGCGGGGAATGTAAGTTTCGGGGTTAATTTTGAACCTCAGACCGGGAAGCGCAACCAGTGATATCGCCAGGATGCCGCATAGGACCAGCCCGATCAACTTACGGTGTGTGTGGATGATTCGTTGTAATTTGATTGCGGGCAGTTCCTTCGGAAGGCCCGAGGGCTTAATCAAAGCCGGCAGCAGAACAGGAGCCATAAAAAAGATCATCAGAAAAGAAACCATAATGCTGACAGCTGACACCCCGCCAAACTGACGCATATAATTCGATTCACTGACCAGAAACGACCCGAATGCCACCGCTGTAGTCAGGGTAGCCAGAAACGAGGGAAGCAGGTAGCGTTTCAGTAGCATGAACACAGGTTCCTTTTCCCCGCTTACCACGGCGTGTCTGTAGCCTGTCAGCATATGAACGGTAAGTGATACCGAAAGTATTACGGAAATCGTGAACGCGCTTGCTGTGATTTGATTGATGCTAACCCCTAAGGAAAAGTAGAAAAACAACACGATTACGGCAGAGATGATCATGTGAACGGCACCGATCAGCACAGCACCGAATGTTCGATAGCTGTAGTACAGCCCTGCAAAAACAATCATCAGCACAAGAGGCAGTATCGTGGCATAGTCACGGATGATTGCTTCCTCGGTACCCGCATGGATGTGGTCGAGGCTTACCGGAGTCGCAGATATGATTCCCTCCACGGGATTCTTTATCAGGGAGTCGAACCTTACGAGGTCGAAATTTTCGCAGGCATCGGCAAAAGCATACAGCAGAAAGCTTGAAGTATCTCTGCTCACCAGATTGTTAGTTACTGGCAGCTGAATTGCCTTTTCCAGCAAGGTACGGGCAGGTTCATCGCCGTCAACATATAACCTGAGCAACGACCGGGCAGTATGCAAAGAGCTGATCCTGATCGCAGGAAATGTCCGGCGTAATTCACTCTCGATCTCCGAAAGCGAATTTAAAATTTCCCCGGAGCGAACATTCCCTGGCTCAATCATTACCTGTATCATACGGCTTGAGCCGAACTTGTCCGATAACTTGCCGGCTATCAGATCATACGGGTTGTTGTCTATGCTGTATCCTGCCAGGCGGTTATCAATCACGGGTAGCTTCATAAAAAGTATCATCAGTAAAATGCAACCCAGTGCCACCGCCAGAAAAAGCTTCCGCCGCCTTATGAGCTGATATGACAGGAAATCAATCAAGGGTTGAGGTGCTCAAGCTTCGTGGAGTTCTTACCAACCCACCTGAAAATCACAGTCCAGTAATACTCAAGGCTGTACCTGAAGCCGGCTCTCTGCCAAAGCCAGATAATGCCTGCCCACACAATCAGGTTGGCCGCACCAAACAAGAGGCAGCCGTTCACGGTCTGATCCCAGTCTTTGTAGACATAAAACGCCACGTAACGCAACCATTCTGAAAGCGTGGTTTCAAGAAGGTAAACCGTGAGGCTGACCCGGCTGAAAAGGCGCACAAGTGTCCAAAAACCGTTGGATAAACTGATGCGTGAGAAAACATAGCGCAGTGTTATGAAGAGCAGCAGAAATAACCCAAGTTCAAAGTGCGTTTTGTAATACCAGAAAAAGTCGGCGCGCGATATCGAACTCTCATGCTGCATCATGCCCCAGAGACCATAAGAAGCCAACACCAGCCCAAGTGGCAGAACCATTTTCCACAGCAGACCATGATGCCGGTGGTACAATATCAGGCCCAGGAGCATGCCCGCAAACCCGTAGGCCAGGTAAGGTATCAGCGGATACGGTTTTTCGAGGAGGAAACTCTGGACCAGCCCGGGCCATGCCCTTCCTGTGTTTGCCAGGTCGCTGTAAGTCGGATACATGTCGATGCGAACAAAAGATAACAGCATGAGCAAAACAATAAGCGTGGTGACAATGAAATAGTTTCGCAGTACTCTTTCTTGTCCACCTTTGCGAAAGAGCAGGAAGAGTATGCCGCCTGCCATAATCAGGTTAAGGCCGACAGTACTGATGGATGATCCGTCAAACAGGGTCCGAATAGGTGGAAACCGGAACGAAAAATTCCTGAAAAACCAGGCTGTCAGCGTCAGGTGAGGTTGGTTATGTTCGAAATCAATCGACCAGCGCCCCAGGATAAAGATGATGAGGTAGTGGAGAGCAAGGTAGATCACTCCGGTTATGATCAGATACCTTAACACATTTCTGCCTTTATCCGACCCTGTGCGCTGCATGGTCATTACCGTATTTACAAGGGTAGAATACAAAAAGAAAATTCCTCCCCATAAACCCATAAAACTCATCAGCACTACTGTAAGGGGCGGATTGCTGAAGTCGAGTAGATGGATATTGGCAAAATTGTATATGGCTGCATGCATCACGATGATCAGCATTATCGCCATGCCCCGCATGGCATCGAGTGAATGGATTCTTTCAGGTTGATTCATGGTGTATATGGCAAATGGTTCTCCGGAATTTTGCTTGCGAATTGTTATGGAGCGAAGTCTCAAAACTCACTCCCACCTCCGGTGGTATGCATTCGTAGCGTGTGAACACTTCCCGAATGCCTTCCACAATCTTCTGCCGGATGAATTCCGGGTCGGCGCCTTCAGCCAGCTCAGCGCGGACATCGACAAAGGTATAGTCTTTCTGAATGGCCTGAAATTCAGCAATGTCGTCCGAAACTGAAATAATTTTTCGTGTGATGAAATCAGGAAAGATGAACTGCGGTTCTTCACCAGGTGCGCGTACCCCCCAAAACATATCGTCAGACCGCCCCTGAATGGACTCTATAACCCTGAAATTGGAACCGCAGAGACATTTCGACTCACTAATGGTAATGATATCATTGAGGGCATAACGTAGTATGGGCAACGACCTCTTATGAAGGTCGGTGATGAGCAACTGATGGCATGGCTCGCCGTCAGGGGTTGGTGTACCGTCGGTCCGGAGAAGTTCGAGATAGACAAGGTCTTCATTTACATGGAGCTTCTGATGAGAACAGGTGATAGCAAGGGCTCCTTCACTGCATTTGTAGATTTCATGCACAGGGCATTGGAAAACACGGCTGAGGTAGGCTCGCACATCAGGATAAAGCACTTCAGCATAGGTAACGATTCGTTTTAGCTGAAGATTGAGGTGACCCGACTCAGCCTGACGGCCAATCAGGCGCAGCATCGACGGGGGACCGGAGATGATATTCGGTTGTAGTCGTGAAAGCTTATCGCAAATGTTACGGATGGAATCGAGCTGGTCGATATAGGTCAGGCGATGGCCAAGCAGATTCAGGTTAAAAGCGGGCGATGTGACCCGTAAGATGAACGCAAGGTTAATTTTCTCGGCCCGGGGAAAATCGAAACGCGCCAGAAAATATGCCCGCAGAAATTTCTCTTCACCGCGTGTGGCCATCTCAACCCCTTTGTTTCCGCTCGTTCCCGACGACATGCCGACGTTTATTCCTTTCAACCGGTGGCTGAAGTCGCGCGAGTTTTCCGCCCTTAGACAGAAATCCAGAATCTCTTCTTTTGACAAGCCCACCGAATTGAAATCGCTGAGGTTCTGCATCATGAGCCTCTTGCTGGTGATGGGCAACGATTGAAAATCAGTTAGTTCAAAGCCCCGAAAGTGGGTGCGGTAAAACCGGGTTTTACGCACAGCCCACCTCACCATGCGGCGAAGTCTTGACTGCTGGTATTTTCTGATGTCCTTATCGCTCCAGCGTTTGAAGCGGAGTCGGCTAAGAAGAAAAAACACCGGACAAAAACGGGTATCGAGATCTGAAATGAAATCCGAGGCTCTTTGCCAGCACGAAATTGCAAAACCGACGGTCTTTCCCATCTTATGCAGTTGATTGTATTCAAAAATACAAAAATGACCCGCCTCAGAGGAATCCGGACAAAAATTAATTCTATCAGAAATCCTTCAGCAATTACTGACCTGTGAAGCATAGCCATCTGCCCAAGAAACTCAATATATAATAAGATGAGTGAAGAACACAAAATGGCAGCCGGAAATTTCATTATGCTAAACTACAATTCCATTGCTGTTATTTCGGGCAGGTTTACGCAGCGAATTCACTCTGAGTGAATCTTTCCAGCCGAAAATTGATTCGTTGCATACGTTCAACTACCTTCGCTTCTTCCCGAGTTTATTTGCCAGTTGTGATCTTGGCAAAGGGCAGGCTGTTCTGGCAAGTTACAGCAAGCGTATCCGTCGTCCCAGGGGCGGAAGCATGGTGCCATTCCTTGTAGTTCAGGATCCCAACAGTTACCTTTCGGGTAACCCCTACCTCAGGCCTGAGAGCACGGATAATTTTGAAATAAACTTCAGCAAAAACTGGACGGTGGTAACATTGAATGCAGGTGTTTTCTACCGTTACACCACCGATGGTCTGGCACGTAGGGTGAGGCCGTGGGGCGAAGCCACCCTGGTTACATCGGAAAATGCAGATACCCGCCACTCATCTGGGAGCGAGCTCGTCAGAGGATTAAATTTCTCGCGAAACTTCAGTACGCGACTCACGGGCAATGTTTACTACTCCGCCGTGTCGGCACGAACCGGCGAAGAAACCTACTCAAATGGCCGTACCAGTTGGACGCTGAATCTGCTGGCAAATTACAATATGCCCCAATTGTTCTGCACGCAGGCTACCGTTTTTTACCAGGGACCAATCGTTGTACCTCAGGGCGAATTTTTGCCTGTATTTGGCCTGAACCTGGGTTTCAGGCGTAATGTGCTGAAACAGCAGGGCACCTTAAGTCTGAACGTGAGCGATGTCTTAAACACTCGTCGTTTTGCCCTTAAAACTACTGATCGCACTTTTAACCTTAAGCGGGAATTCAGGTTCGACTCCAGGGTGATCACGTTTGCTTTCACCTACCGTTTTCTCTGATTCCGCGATCAGCGTAGTGATGTGAGCTGCGAAGGAATCCCTGAAGGAGGGATGCAGGAACTGTTCTAAAGCCTGCCCTATCCACTCTGCCGTGGATCGTTGCAAACAGCCGGTAGCTTTGATCCGCCCGGGGCCAGTGCCCACAGCAGGTGGGATCAAAGCTACCATTTTCCTTTTAGACCCGGCCATTTAGAGAAAAGTCTGCAGAACTCAAACGAACCATATATAAACAATCCTGTCGGGGTCTTGCCGTACCTGCTAGAGGAAGCGCATAGTATGGCTGGGGCCGATGCGGTCATAAGGTTTCAATGTCTGGCTGCAATCAGGTGATGGTGAAATCCGGGCGATGAAGTCAGAAGCTTCGCCATGCCAGGGACTCAAGAATGAAGCCTATGTGCGGCAACGGGCGCATTGGCAGGCCCTGAACCTAATACCCCCCGTCAAGCCTTTCTCCGGCAGTCGTTATTTAGAATGAGTATAAATTGATGGTTTTTATCAGGTTCATACAGGCCGGATCTTGTATAACATGCATACCGGTAATATATTTACATTGTAAAAGAAAGAATAAGTCAATTTATAAAAACGTAGGAACCATGCGCACATACATTTTGACGGCTATTCTTCTGTGCCGCTTGCAGGCTGCCTACTCTCAACCCTGCCCCGGCATGCAGACAGTAACCGACGTTGACGGTAACCTTTACAATACAGTGCAGATTGGCAGCCAGTGCTGGATGAAAGAGAATCTGAAAGCCACCCGATATCGTAATGGCACTTCGATTATTTATCCCAGTTCGAATAACACTTCTTGGGTAGAAAACAAAGCCGGTGCTTACGCTTGGTATAATAATGATATCTCTTCTAAAAACATTTATGGCGCACTGTATAATTGGTTCGCTGTCAATAATCCTAATGGACTTTGTCCTACAGGGTGGCATGTTCCCACCGATGCGGAATGGGCGAAGCTGACCATATCACTTGGAGGAAACAGTGTTGCCGGAGGCAAGTTGAAAGCAAGCGGTACATCCTTCTGGGCCAGCCCAAACACAGGAGCTACCAACGAAACCGGATTCACCGCACTACCGGGAGGTTTTCGAACCGTTTTCGGGGATTATATGGATATAACCGGTAATGGATGGTGGTGGTCTTCGACAAGTGGATCGACAAGCGCCTTGGTGCGTGCTATGTTTTATAATGCTACCAGCGTTTATCGCGCAACAGCAGATCATTGGGGTGGACTCAGCGTACGATGCCTCAAAGATGAGAGCGCTCAGGTTAGCCTGCCTACAATTAATACAGTTGAAACATCGAATATAACCGCCCGAAATGCCACTTCGGGAGGAAATGTTACGGCTGATGGCGGTGCTGCTGTTACCGCGCGTGGGGTGGTTTGGAGCACCATACAAAACCCAACCCTGGCCAGCAATAATGGTTTCACGGCCGATGGGGGTGACTTGGGAGCCTTTACGAGCACTTTATCAAACCTCACTCCCGGAACAACCTATTTTGTGAGGGCATATGCAACCAACAGCGCCGGCACAGCTTACGGAAACCAGCTTAGTTTTAGAACCATCTCCCCAGGCATTGGTCAGCCGTGTCCAGATGCAGCCACCGTGACCGATATTGACGGCAACCGATACAATACCGTGCAGATTGGCAGCCAGTGCTGGATGAAGGAAAATCTTAAAACAACCAGATTTAGGGATGGAAGTCCTATTGCTTTGCCAGGCGATGATCTCACTGCATGGCAATCGAATACGTCAGGCGCCTTTGCCTGGTTTGAAAATGACATTGTGTGGAAAGATAAATACGGTGCCTTGTATAACTGGCATGCCGTAGAAAATCAGAAGGGGCTCTGCCCGCCGGGATGGAACGTACCTTCCAATGACCAATGGGATGCCCTGATAGACTATTTGATTTCGCAAGGATATCCCAACAGTAATGTAGCTAACGCCGCTGGCAATGCGCTAAAATCGTGCCGGCAAGCAGATTCACCGTTTGGCGGCGAATGCAATATCACGGAGCATCCCAGATGGTGGGTCAATCACACACACAATGGATTTGATGCATACGGGTTCTCGGGGCTTCCCGGTGGAATAAGACCTTCGAACGGAGGTTATGGGGATCTCGGCTTTGGAGCCTTTTTCTGGACTTCCAGCGAGTTTTCTTCAGCATATGCCCGTTTCAAAGCTCTCTATTATACCCTCGGATATATTCAGAATGCCCATACAGGAAAGAATGAGGGAATCAGCGTGCGGTGCCTGAAGTCCCTAGGCACTATCAGGCGTGGCGATGCCAATTGCAACGGCATCGTCGATGTGCTGGATATCATCGTGATTGTTAACTACATCATGGGGCAGAATCCGGATCCCTTCTGCTTTGACAACGCCAACCTGAACGGCGATAACCAGGTCGACGTGCTGGATATCATCGCTACGGTCAACATCATCATGGGAAATTAAATTCAAATGATGGCGTTAGGGCAAGAAACTGTTTTGTAGCCTAGTATTTACTAAGGGCCTCTCTTAGCCCTGGGCAAACATATATATATGCCGAAGGTTTGGAAGAACATTTCATGAATCAATTCTGGCACTAGAACTTATCGAACCTGACGATGTCAACCATGGGTTTGCGTTGGGTGTTGTGCCTGTCGGGGTTGCCTTCGTCGAGAGGATAGCCGAGCGAAAGCAGGATGACCGGTTCGATATGGTCAGGCAGCTGGAAGACCCTGCGGCAGGCTGCCTGGTCGAAATGGCATATCCAGCATGTTCCCAGACCGAGTTCGGCGGCGGCCAGCGTCATGTGGTCGGCGGCAATGGCCAGATCGATGTCGGCATGGTCTTTCCCATCGCCGCGCTTCCACGAGCGGTGGTGATCGGCACACAACACCAGAACTACCGGAGCATCCCTGAACCAGGGGCGCTGGTACACCTCCCAAAGCTGCCTGCGCACCTCCGTATCAGTGACAACGATAAAATACCAGGGCTGCAGGTTGGCTGCTGACGGGGCTACCCTGCCCGCCTCAAGGATATAGTTAAGCATATCGTCGGCTACAGGCTGATTGGAATATTTTCGCGTCGAATAACGCTTTTTCGCAAGTTGCAGAAAGTTCATATGTTGGAGAATTAAATGATCCATGTGG
>JBBIKG010000032.1:0-12026 GCA_037445555.1 Lentimicrobiaceae bacterium | reverse complement strand
ACCCTTTGTAATTGAATACAATGTACGCCTGGGAGACCCGGAAACCGAAGCCATTCTGCCCAGGGTAAGAAACGATCTTGTTGAACTGTTCCTGATGGCCACCGAAAAGAAGTTAGCCATCGCCAGGGTTGAAACGGATCCCCGTCATTCGGTGGCGGTGGTAATGGCTTCAGGAGGGTATCCATCATCCTTTCAAACCGGAAAGCCAATTACCTTTGGCATACGAGATAATGACACCAGTGTGTTCCATGCCGGGACCAGACTGGATGAACAGGGTGAAATCGTAACTGCTGGAGGAAGAGTGCTGGTGGTAAGCAGTCTTGGAGATTCTTTAAAAGAAACGATTGAACGGACCTACCGGGAAGTTGAAAGAATTAAATTTGAAGGCGCCTATTATCGCAGGGATATTGGGGCTGATCTGTTAAACTACAATTCAAAAGTAAAGTGACACACCCAGGCGAGTGAACTTATGATTGTCAGGCTCTACCGATCGGGATATGTGATAAATATCGTACTTTTTGTGCTGATAAGCCTGCTTCTATGGCTGGGTGTATTCCTTAGTCCGGTTACCACTATCCCGAAAATCGGATCAGGGTTTTTAGACTACCTGGTTCCCACGTCCGAACAGGTTTCGCCATACTTACTATCTATCGGTGCGTTCCTGTTGGTTGTGGCAGAGGCTCTGTTGCTGAACAGCATCGTGAATGGTATCCCAGTTTTTTCAAGGGCTTCTTTTTTTGTGGCATTGATTTTTATGATCCTGATAAGCTATCAGCCTGCTATGCTAACTTTTCATCCAATTCTGGTGGCAAACCTGTTTATAATCCTCTCGCTCAGGAACCTGGTAAAATGCTACAGTAAGGAACCCACATATCGCGAAACGTTTAATGCCAGTTTCTGGGTAGCTATCGCCAGCCTCTTTTATCTTCCTCTGGCACTCATGCTCGTATTTATTTGGGCGGCTTTCATTATTTACCGTATCTCTTCATGGCGCGAGTGGTTTATAACTGTCATCGGTTTCATTACACCCATGTTATTTCTGCTTTCTATGCTTTTTATCACCAATCGTTTGAACGATTTCGGTGCATTCGTATCGGATCAGGTAGCTTCCACTGGACGGCTGAAGTTTTCAATTGTTCCAAAATCCTTGTTTTTCTGGATAAGCTTTTCGGTAGTTGTGCTGGTCTCCTTTCTGAAAATTGTGTTCGATACCGGCGAAAAGCTTATCACCATCCGCAAGACATTCAATGTATTTCTGGCCGGATTTCTGTCTACAGCCGTTATCGTTACCATTGGCTTTGCCAATGATACGAGCCTCTATCACTTGTTATTTCCCTGGGCATCCCTGATGTTCTCGAATTATTTTCTGCAGGCGAAAAACATGTTTTTCTCAGAGGTATTATTCACCCTGCTGATAGTCGGAATGCTCATAATGCGGTTTGTTTGAAAGCGATGCCCCCTGCCTTGCTAACGCAATATGGAACTCTGAAACCCGAAGCTGGCTGCGACGAGGTTGGCAGAGGCTGTCTGGCAGGTCCTGTGGTGGCAGCAGCTGTAATTCTTCCAGATGGGTTTGATTGCCCGGAACTGAGGGATTCGAAAAAACTTTCCGCTTCACGTCGAGGCAAGCTACGCCATCTCATCGAGACAGAAGCTGTAGCATGGGCTGTTGCTATGGCCACAAATACTGAAATTGACGAGTTGAATATCCTGAATGCCAGCATACTGGCCATGCACAGGGCTGTGGAAGCATTACAAATCGCACCTGCCATGCTTCTGGTTGACGGTAACCGGTTCCAGCCATACCCAAACCTGCCGCATGTTTGCGTTGTGGGAGGTGATGATATCTACCAAAGTATAGCAGCAGCCTCTGTGTTGGCAAAAACACATCGCGACGCACTGATGGCATCCTTACATAAAACTTGTCCGGAATACGGTTGGAATACCAACATGGGATATCCAACCCCAAAACATCTGCAAGCCCTAATAATTCATGGCCGTTCGCCATACCACCGGTTGACTTTTCGCCCAAAGGTGCAGTTAAAGCTGATGTTATAGGGTGAATTTTTACCTCAGCCTGACAATCTGGTTTGGCTGCACAGCTATCGTACTCCAGCCGTTAGACCTGTAAAGGTTAATTAAACGGATCCCGTAGAGTTGGGCGATGCTGTGCCATGTTTCTCCGGGTCCGGCGATATGTACCCGTTCAGGCGTGCGTGGCCGCTTGCCTTCAAGATACACCATGGCTCCCTCTTCCAGATCTGTCTCTGTGTCTGATACATCATTATATTTCAGCAGCTTATGCATTCTGATACCAAAATCATTGGCGATGCTGAAGTAAGTATCACCTGGTCGGGCAATTACAAATATTTTCTTATTGTTCAGAAAAATGATGCGATGAGCGACACCTTCGCCAAAAACCTCAAAGGTACGGTTGATCCGTGCAATCCCCTCCTGCTCTTTCACCTGAGCAAGTTCCTGACTGATCTGGTGTTGCTCATTTAATACTTCCTGGTCGAGCAGGAATAGCTTGTTTTCTTCAATCACACGAATCAGGTGTTGGGCATAAGAAGGGTTTGTGGCGTATCCGGCCGCCTTCAACCCATGCGCCCAGGCCGAATAATCGCTGATCGGAAGCTTAAACAAATCGGCATAGCGTGGCCGTTGTGTCAGAAATAACGAATGGTCGTGATACGATTGCGCAGGAGAGGGATATTTTCGGAAACATTCGTTCTTGTGGTCGTCATCGAAAAGAAATGTCTCGCCTGTCCATTCACGGTGGCATTTTATCCCGAAGTGATTATTGGCTTCTAAAGCTAGCCTACTGGTACCTGCACCCGACTCCAGAATACCCTGCGCCATGGAAATACTGGCCGGTATACCGAATTCGCGCATCTTTTGTTTTACGATAGGTGCAAAACGCTTTATATATTCCTCACGGGCATTAGGTTGCCCGATTAATGACGGTGCACAGAGTAGAACAACCAGCATAAGTAGGAAAAAGGATCTCGATAATGCGCTCATTCGTTGTTGAGAGTGTGATTAGTATTTTAGTGAATCGCTTGATTGATGCGATAATAACTTTTGGATAAAAGATTTGTTGCCCTCACGGGCGGTTGCAACTAGAAACCTGCCAAAGATAATAACAGGTTTTAATCCGGGCCACTCATAAGTTCTTGTACGGATGGCTCTTTCGCATCAGTTCAAGAAATTCGCGATAATGCTGAGAATGCTCTCCGAACACCTTGAAATTGCTTCCCATTACCTGTACCGTGTACTGTTCACCGGTAATTTCCGAAAACAACACCTCAAACACTTCGTTATTTTCGTCCACCATCAGGATTTTGGCCAGATTTGTGTGTTTGGTGGAAGCCAGCCGGTGATGGCAGATGGGGCAATAAAAGCTGACCTTTTCACCGGCAACCGGGTTGAATGAAGGATGCCTGACCATAGTGTAATCGCCAAGCTCGGGACTCAATAAAACTATACCCCCTTTGTTGTCTTTAGAAATCACCGAGAAAACTACGTGCTGGCCTACATTTAGGTATCCTTTGCACTTAGGGCACATATAGTTGCGTTTCATAGGCGAAGTACTTTGTTCTTTGTTGTTTGCTATAAAAATACAACAAATAAATCATCTTTACAAGCATTTTTCATAGCTGGAGGAAAATTAAGCACTTTTCTGAACCATCAAATCTTCTACCAATATCACACGAGGTTTGTCAATTGATTGACTGAATGATTAAACGAAAAACCTGACAAACTATCCTTTTCGGCTTCCATGGGGAATGCAAGGCGTCAGCCCGAAGCACAAAAAGTCTAACTTTGCCTGCATGGCACCGCAGGATCTTGATACAATATTTCAGTACTTTCCTTCGCTCTGTCCCGCCCAGAAAGATGCACTCAGGCGGATGAAGGAGTTGTATGAGTTCTGGAATGCCCGCATCAATCTTATATCCCGCAAGGATTTTGATCATTTTTACGAAAGACATGTACTGCACTCCTTGTCGCCGGCACTTATACTGCCCTTACCTTCTTCCGTTTCGGTACTCGATGCAGGAACAGGCGGTGGTTTTCCGGGAATTCCACTTGCCATCCTATTTCCAGAGAATCATTTCCACCTAGTTGATTCTATCGGGAAAAAAGTGAGTGCCATCAACACCATCATCAGAGAACTGTCGCTGACGAATGTTACCACCGAGTGTAACCGGGTTGAAGATCTCAGGCAGACCTTTGATTACGTAGTCAGCAGGGCTGTGGCTCCATTGGAAACCATGATACGATGGACCGACAAAAAAATAAATCATTACAGGAACATACGACCTTTTCCTGGTATTTTATACCTTAAGGGAGGCGATATGGCCGAAGAACTTCAGAGGTTGCAATGGCGGTACGACCTTTACGCGCTGAGTGAACGCCTGCCTGAGCCGTTTTTTGAAACAAAACTATTGGTACATTTGTATAAAAGAAAGGTGCTAAAGTAGCACGAGTTCGAAAATTACTTTTTCGCCAGCTTCAGCATTTAGCATTTCCACAATTTTGCTACGCGCATACATCAGCTCATTTCGAATGGCAGGCGAATCGATCACAGCATAAAGCTTGTTTCTACGGATGTACAGATTTGTTGTATGGCGTGCGATCATGGATCCGACCACCTGTTCCCACCCGGCAATGATGCGGGTTTCGTTGAGCTTGCCTTTAAGAGCATACATCTCAAGCACCTCCCTGATGGCATCGCCAAGTTTTACCTCATTGCTTTTCAGGCTCATAGCATACCATTTTCTGAGATTAGCTCAGGTAGGCCTACTTTGATCTCCCACACGCGGCTGGGGGCATCGAGCCTGGAAGTGAGCTTATGGATGCGTTCTTTCTGGGTATCGGTGATGAATACCTGACCGAAACTGTGTTCGCTCACCAGCTCCACCACCTGTGACACCCTCGCATCGTCGAGTTTATCAAAGATATCATCCAGAAGCAGGATGGGTTTGTAGCCTTTGATGTTTCGGGTATATTCAAACTGAGCCAGCTTTATCGCTATCACAAAGGATTTCTGTTGACCCTGCGAGCCAAATTTCTTAACAGGGTATCCGTTGATGCCAAATAGGAGGTCATCCTTGTGAATCCCGAGAGTGGTAAATCGCAAAGACAGGTCGCGTTCAAGGCTGACACTCATCTGCTCTTCAAAATCATTGCCCAGCAGGTGCGACTCATAGGTTATTTCCACTGTTTCCTCAGCCCGGGTAATGACCGAGTAATAATGGTTGAACACCGGAACAAAAGACTCAATAAAGGCTTTTCTCTTTTCAAATATTCCTGTTCCAATTCTTACAAGTGGCTCGTTCCAGATTTCGAGCATCACCCGGTCAAAATATCTTCGCTCGGCAAATTCCTTCAGAAGAGCATTTCGCTGGAATAGCACCTTGTTATAACTGATCAGGTCATCGAGATACACCTTGTCAAATTGCGAAATCACCGAATCGAGGTAACGCCTGCGCACTTCACTTCCTTCGTTGATGAGGTCGCGATCGTAGGGCGACACCATGACCAGGGGGAACAACCCTATGTGATCGGCCAACCGCTCGTATTCCTTTCCATTGATCAGAAACTGTTTGCGTACGTTACGCTTCTGAACGCAGGAAACTTTTGAAGTGGTATCGGGCCCATTGCGTAAAAAGGTCCCGTGCAGGGCAAAATGAGGCTTATCGTGGCGTATATTCTGCGAATCATTCAGGTTGAAATAGCTTTTGCAGAATGAGAGGTAGTGTATTGCATCAAGCAGGTTTGTCTTGCCCGCCCCGTTGTTTCCAGAAAAGCAATTGATTTTGTCGGTGAAGTCCAGCTCCGCTTCGTGATAGTTCTTGAAATCGTTCAGCTGAAGACTCTTCAGATACATCGAAATGCTGTGTATAAATTTGAAGCAAAGTTATCCAATCGTCGTGATTATTCTTTGGTAGTGCGCAAATAGTCTGCGATTTTGTTCAACTGACTCAATGGTGTGGAGGTGGCACCGGTAATTCCTACCGACGATGCTTTTTTAAACCATTCCATTCGGATATCCCCTTCTTCGCATATTAGGTGCGCCGCTGAGTTTGCCTCTGCACATTTGCCAAACAGAAATCGGCCGTTTGAGCTGTTTTTTCCCGAAACAAAAAGCAGGACGTCGTGTGCGCTTGCAAATACTTTCAGATGGGCGATGCGATCGGTAACCTGGCGGCAAATGGTATTGTGCTGAAACAACTGTGCCGTAGGGGTGCCGTCACGCTGTGCCAGGTAATCAGATATTGCTTCGGCAAGCTGGTTGTAACTCTCCGGGGCTACGGTTGTTTGGGCAAAGAGATGTACGTCTCTGGTCTTATCGAGTGCAGGGACATCTAGTTCATTTTCGGCAACAAGGATCCTGCCCGGATCCTGCCCGACGAGCCCGACGACCTCGGGATGGTTCTTTTTTCCAAACACTACCACCTGGGCATACGCATCCGACTCCGTCAGGCGTCGTATAGTTCTCTGAAGATGTTTCACAATGGGGCATGTAGCATCGATGATCTGAACCTGATGCAAATCGGCCAATGCATAGGTGGCAGGGGGTTCGCCATGAGCTCTGAACAGCAATTTATTACCCTTGAGCTCCCTTAACTGATCGCGTGATACTACCTCAAGTCCTTTTTCCTCGAGCCTCGCCACTTCGTGCTCATTGTGTACAAGTTCGCCTAGGCTGCAGAGCGAGCCATCCTGGTCCAGAAGCGTTTCGGCATGCCTAATGGCATTGGTAACCCCGAAACAGAACCCCGCCTTATCATCAACCACAACTCTCATGTTTATAGGTTTTATCGATTTGACGACTTGTTATCCATTTACCTACTTCGCCATCGTTACAGGCTGAAAATGAGACCTATAAAGTTTGGCGAGCCTTCGAGGTGATAGGTGCGCCTGGCAAAGTTGAACTGAAACCGGGCTACGTGAATACCCAAACCCCATGAAAACCCCAGCGTGGACGTTCGTGCATCCACTTTCAGTTCCTGACGTAGCCGGTAATCGTAGCCCAGGCGCAGGCTTAATGCTCTGACAGGCGTAATTTCAGCGCCAATTACCACATGCCGCATCACATTGTCGAGAAGGTTGCCGAGTTTATCTTCTTTAGCCGTCTCGCCAGTAATGGGGTTCAAAGAGTTTTTTAACGGGTCATTGAACCTTAGGTCCCAGCGGTTAAGATGCGTAAGCAGGATGGAATAACGCAATGGGACATGTGTCAGCTTTTTCGAAACGCCAAACTGCAGGTTGAATGGCAGAGCTTCCGCTGACGATGAAAACGTGGTTATCTGCCTTCCGATATTACTGGCTACCAGCGTGGCAGTAAGACCGTCCGGAGTGTGATAGGTGGCAGAGACATCTACTGCCAGACCAAAAGACGAGTAGGATTCAAGATTTGAAAGAATCGTTTTTAGATTGGCCCCGATCGAAAACAAGGAGTCTAGTCTACGACCCCAGCCAAAAACTATGGCCGACTCTCCGGCCTTAAACATACCGGAACTCAATCCTGTATCATCCGCGTAAGTGAATGCCCCATAATCGATATATTGCACGCTTGCGGCAAAACTTCCAAATTTGTTAAAAGTTCTAGAATACGAGACAAATCCGTAGTTGATATCCCCGTAAAAATCAACAAAGTTCAACGAAATCCGGTTGTTCATTCCGCGAGCGATCAACGAGGGGTTTGCCAAAGCCAGTGATAGATCGTTGTCATTGGTTGAAAGCAGAGCCCCCCCCATGGCAGCACCCCGTGGTGAGGCAGGAAGGGTAAGGAACTGAAAAGCCCCCTTTCCACCTGTCTGCGGATATACATAAGGCAAAGACATCCAATGTAGGAGTACAAGTATGCAAGCATGTTGGGATATGGACACTGTTGTTCGTTGAGGCTTAATCAAAAACGTGAGCCCGAAGATAATATTATCCGGTAATCGCCCCGTAATCACCCGGGCCGTAATGATTTCAAAAAGGCGATTTCTATATTCGTTCGAACTGCCTTATCAGATTCAATGCACTGCCTGCCCTGAACCAAGCGATCTGCTGTGAGTTATACGAATGGTTTGCTGTAAACAGATCAGCGGTTCCGTCGGAGTGATGCAACACAACAGTCAGGGGCAGGTTTGGTGCAAAATTGGTAAGGCCGACGATGTCAATACGGTCGTCTTCCCTGATTTTATCATAGTCTGATTTGTCGGAAAAGGTCAGGGCTAGCATCCCTTGTTTCTTCAGGTTTGTTTCGTGGATTCTCGCAAATGACTTCACCAGCACAGCCTTTACTTCAAGATGGCGGGGCTCCATGGCTGCATGCTCGCGCGACGAACCTTCGCCATAGTTCTCGTCACCCACTACGACCGATCCTGCACCCAGCTTTTTGTAATGCCTTGCTACAGCCGATACTTTGTCATACTCTCCGTTGAGCTGATTCAGGACGTGGTTGGTTTTATCATTAAATGCATTTACTGCCCCCATCAGAAGATTATCAGAGATGTTGTCGAGATGGCCGCGGAACCGAAGCCAGGGGCCGGCCATCGAAATATGGTCGGTGGTGCATTTTCCTTTTGCCTTGATGAGCAGGTTGAGCCCTTTGTAATCCTGACCATTCCATGGCCTGAAAGGCTCAAGGAGCTGCAGGCGCGAAGAGTCAGGAGCAATGCGTACTTCAACGGGAACAGAATCGCCTTTCGCGGCCAAATATCCGGTGTCTTTCACATCAAATCCCATCAGGGGTAATTCAATACCCTGTGGCTCATCCAGCCTGACTGATTCACCCATCGAATTTAACAGCGTATCGGTGAGCGGGTTGAAGTCGAGCCTGCCGGCAATGGCCATAGCGGTAACCATTTCAGGCGAGGCGACAAAGCTGTGGGTGTTTGGGTTCCCGTCGTTGCGTTTAGCAAAGTTCCGGTTGAATGAGTTGATGACGGAGTTTTTTCGTTCAGGATCGTCGGTGTGGCGTTTCCACTGCCCTATGCATGGCCCGCAAGCATTGGCCATTATAACACCCCCGATGTCTTCAAATACCGATAAAATACCATCGCGTTCGGCGGTATAACGAATCAGTTCAGAACCCGGAGTAACAATGAATTCGGTTTTCACGTTCAGTTTTTTTGATGCAGCCTGCCTGGCCACCGATGCTGCCCTTGTCAGATCCTCATAGCTCGAATTGGTGCACGAACCGATCAAGCCTACCTCGAGTGTCAGAGGATACTGTTTCTGGGTCACATTTTTCACGAACTGTGAAACAGGAAAGGCAGCATCCGGAGTAAACGGTCCGTTGATATATGGTTCAAGTTCTGACAGATTGATTTCGATCAGTTGATCATAATACTTCTCAGGTTTTTCGTATACCTCTTCATCCGAACGCAGATGCCTGCGCACATGATTGGCCAATGCAGCCACATCAGCTCTACCGGTGGCTTCGAGGTAAACCTTCATCTTGTCGTCAAAGCCAAATATGGAGGTGGTGGCGCCAATCTCGGCCCCCATGTTGCATATGGTTCCCTTTCCGGTGGCAGAAATTGAATCGGCACCCTCGCCAAAGTATTCTACTATGTAGCCTGTGCCACCCTTTACGGTAAGTATGCCGGCTACCACAAGAATGACATCTTTCGCCGACACCCATCCGCTCAGCTTGCCTGTGAGTTTTATGCCGATGAGTTTTGGCATTTTCAATTCCCAGGGCATTCCAGCCATAACATCTACCGCATCTGCGCCACCAACCCCTATGGCAACCATTCCAAGCCCGCCGGCGTTAACCGTATGCGAGTCAGTACCGATCATCATACCTCCCGGAAAGGCATAATTCTCCAGAATTACCTGATGTATGATGCCCGCACCCGGTTTCCAGAAGCCGATTCCATATTTCAGACTTACATTCTGCAGAAAATCAAACACCTCGCGGTTTTGTTCCAGTGCCAGTTCAAGGTCAGATCCGGCACCCTGGTATGCCTGTATAAGATGATCACAGTGGACTGTGGTTGGAACTGCAGTACGTTGCTTGCCTGCATTCATGAACTGTAGCAGCGCCATTTGTGCTGTAGCGTCCTGCATGGCCACCCGGTCGGGCGCAAAATCAACATAATCTTCGCCACGCATAAAAGCTTTGCGCGATTCGAAATCAAATAAATGGGCGTAAAGTATTTTTTCGCTTAACGTAAGCGGACGCCCGAGCAGCAGCCTGGTTTTTTCAACCCGCTCGGGTAATTTGGTATAAAACTGACGTATGATATCCAGATCGAACAACATAGATGATGAGTTTTAGGGTATAGGTCGAAAGTTAAATGAACGCATGTTTCATCTTGAAAGTTGGGGATTAAAATTACGGCATAAAACTACTTCGCCTGAAACAGTTGCTAAAATAACATTTTCAATGGTCAATTGTTTTCAGAGACTCCCAATTATTAACCTACAGAAACCTATTCCCCTGAGGAATGGTACAATCATTTTATTCTGACCAAATCCATTTAATTGCAGGCACCAATATTACTACAAGTTAGTGGCCGGTTTTATAATCATATTAAAACTTGCTTGATATTTTTCTTTGCAGTCCGGTAATTCTGCTAATATTTTTTCAATTTTGCGCTACCATACCCAACGAATGATGAAAGACCTGAAGATACTGCTTCCCTTACTGTTAATTGTCTCAACCCTCTCTGCCCAAACGATACGTGTGGTAGATAAATCCGACCTGAAGCCCGTTGAAAATGTATTGATCTATAATCAGTCGGCTCACAAATCATCGCTTACCAACCGGAATGGAATTGCCCCCATCGCTGGGTTAAACCCCCAGGACACCCTGTTGTTTCAGCATCCAGCCTATCAGGCGGCAAGAATGGTGTATTCGTCGGTGCAGCAGGCTCATGGTATCGTTTACCTGACGATCAGGGCTTTCGAGCTTGAACAAGTCGAAGTTACAGCCACACGTTGGGAACAGGTCACAAAAGAGCTGCCAATGAAGATTTCGACT
Organism: Lentimicrobiaceae bacterium; assembly: GCA_037445555.1. Classification (GTDB taxonomy): domain Bacteria; phylum Bacteroidota; class Bacteroidia; order Bacteroidales; family JAAYJT01; genus JAAYJT01. The sequence continues at coordinate 1,036 of JBBIKG010000032.1, read as the reverse complement.
CTGACCTCACGCGAGGCGGAGTTTCAGAATCCCCAGACCACAGCCGACCTGCTGGCTCAGATTCCCGGCATTTATGTGCAGAAGAGTCAGCTCGGCGGCGGAAGCCCCATGCTGAGGGGCTTTGCGGCTAACCGCGTCTTGCTTGTGATTGACGGGGTAAGGATGAACAATGCAATCTACCGCAGCGGCAATCTTCAGAATGTGATCACCCTTGATGCAGCGGTGGTTGATAAAACCGAGGTGATTTTTGGTCCCGGATCTGTCATTTACGGAAGTGATGCCTTGGGTGGTGTAATGAGTTTTACAACGCATCTTCCGCCGATTAGCCACAGCGACTCGGTTCAATTCCGCGTGCGGCCCATGATGAGGTGTGGAACGGTAAATGACGAGCAAACCTTAGGCCTTTCGATCGAGGGCGATCACAAGTATATAGCCTGGTCCACCCATTTTACCCGCTCAGGATTTGGCGACCTGAAGGCCGGGAAAAAGCGCAGCGATGCCCTCGGCGACTTTGGGCTGCGGAAAGAATACGCCGCATGGACCGGGAAAAAGGACAGCATTGTAACGTTGACCGACCAGAGTGTTATGGCTCCTTCACGTTACAGCCAGATGAATTTTACACAAAAAGTTCGATACAAGCCCGGTAATGCCAGCGAGTTTCAGTACGGATTTCATTACTCTACGAGTTCAGATATTCCCCGCTATGACCGACTGATCGAGTACCGGTCTGGCAAACTGCGTTTCGGCGACTGGTATTACGGACCGCAGCGATGGATGATGCATCATTTTCAATACAGGGCTGCCAACATTGCCCGCTGGGCATCTGAGGCAAAAATCACACTGGCTTACCAGTTCAATGAAGAAAGTCGTCATGATCGAAGACTGGCCAGCGCCGTCAGAACCAGTCGTATTGAAAAGGTGGATGCACTTACGCTGAATGCGGACTTCAGAAAAAGTTTCTCTGCATCCATCAACCTGCTCTACGGACTGGAAGGCATTTATAATAACGTAAATTCATCAGCATACAGCATCAACC
>JBBIKG010000031.1:0-16450 GCA_037445555.1 Lentimicrobiaceae bacterium | reverse complement strand
GGGAAAATATGACAATCCTAAAGATACAGGCGAAGTGTCGCATTTTCAGGCGCTTGCTACAGCCCTTTCGGCTACAGTGGGGCTTGGCAACATCGCAGGCGTGGCCATCGCTATCACGCTGGGAGGACCCGGTGCCACCTTCTGGATGATCACAGCCGGGCTGCTGGGTATGTCTTCAAAGTTTGTGGAATGTACGCTTGGTGTAAAATACCGGAAAATCAACCCGGACGGGTCGGTTTCGGGCGGACCCATGTACTACCTGAGCCGTGGGCTGAAAAAACGTAACCTCGGCGGACTGGGCAAAGTACTTGCAGCCATCTTCGCTGTACTTGTAATAGGCGGATCATTCGGAGGGGGAAATATGTTCCAGGCCAACCAGTCGTTTGCACAGGTAGCCTACATGATACCTGCCACAGCTGGTCACGGGGCCTGGTACGGAATCCTGGTGGCTATCCTGGTCGGAATCGTCATCATCGGAGGGATCAAAAGCATCGCCCGCGTAACCGACAAAATAGTACCTTTCATGGCCATCCTTTACGTGTTCACCGCCTTAATCATTATTCTCATAAATTGGCGCGAAACGCCTCATGCCTTTAGCCTGATCGTAGGAGGAGCTTTCAATCCCGGCGCCATAAAGGGCGGTATTATCGGGGTGCTGATCATCGGATTTCAAAGGGCGGCTTTCTCTAACGAAGCAGGTGTAGGCTCAGCGCCCATCGCACACTCGGCCGTAAAAACCGAAGAACCTGTATCCGAAGGCTTTGTCGCCCTGCTCGAGCCCTTTATCGATACCGTGGTCATCTGCACCATGACCGCCCTGGTACTCATCTATACCGATATGTACAACAACCCCTACGGAATGACCGGTTCTGCCCTGACTAGCGAAGCATTCCGCAGCGTGTTTTCGTGGTTCCCCTATCTGCTTACGCTTGCGGTTTTCCTGTTTGCGTTTTCAACCATGATATCCTGGTCTTACTACGGCTTGAAAGGGTTTGATTACCTTTTCGGGGGTATGACTGAACGTTTGTTCGGTTCACGCCGTGTGTCGGATAATGTTTACCGTGTCCTTTTCCTGTGCTTCATCGTCGTGGGCGCATCATCGCAACTCGGGGCCGTCATGGATTTTTCGGATATGATGATTCTTTCAATGGCATTTCCCAACATCCTCGGCTTGCTCATTATGGCACCCGAAATAAAGCGAGATGTGGCTGCCTACATTGCAGGCGTAAAGTCAGGACGGATTAAAAAATACAAATAGACACACGACCTATGTGTCAACAACCGGATAACCCATGGCACTGCTGCGACAGGTAAGAGATTATTTCTCGTTCAGTTCAAGAGATATCCGTATCATCTTTGTTTTAATCACCCTGCTGATGGTATTGCTTACCATCCGATTCTTCTCAGATAGGTTTTACACGCCTGAGCCATATGACCTTACAGAATTCGAAAAAAACGTCCTGATCCTCGAGAAAGCCAGACGTCAGCAACAGGAAAAAACCTTCAGGAAGGCAGATCCTGTCAGAAAAAACCCTTCGGGGCTGACGCCCTTCCTTTTCGATCCAAACCTGTTGACAAGGCAGGAGTGGCTGCGTTTGGGCCTTTCTGACCGGCAGGTGCAGGCAATTATGAACTACCGGGAAAAAGGCGGCAAATTCAGAACCAAAGAGGATGTAAAGAGGCTTTATACCATCTCTGATGATGAATACAGAATCCTGGAGCCTTATATTAACATAGCCCCTGCTGCATCACCTGTTGCACAAAGTGATCGCGAGCCGGTACTACAGTTCAGGCAAAGAGAAGAGATTCATTTCGGAAGCATCAATACTGCGGATTCGGCTCTGCTTGTGAGAATCAAAGGCATCGGACCGGTTTTCGCAAGGCGTATTACGAATTATCGCGAGCGTCTGGGAGGGTTTCACGATCCCAAACAACTACTTGAGGTGCATGGTCTCGATAGCTTACGATGCGAGGCGATCCTAGCCGCTTTCAGTTTCGATGGTCAGTTTCTCAGGTCGCTGCCGGTCAATAAAGCTACAGTGGAGCAACTGAGCAAACACCCGTATTTCGATTTTTACTCCGCCAAGGCGGTGGTTGACTACCGCATAAGGAAAGGACGCATTGCCACGGTTGAAGAAATCGCGAACCTGCCATATATGCACAGCGCACGCTACCTGAAACTTTTACCTTATTTGACCACAGAATAGGGGGTGGGGATGATAAGAATGAACCAAATACACGCGGGATTATTATTCATTACAGCACTCATTCTGTCGTGCCTTACAGCATTTGCGCACCCTGCCTATATGGATGACTGCCTGAGATCAGAAAGCCTTAACCACGAGTCTGTAAGATTAAGGCAAACCGACCGGTCACTCTCGCTCAAAAAAGCAATGGAAGCCTACGAAATGGCAGCCCGCGGAAAGTGTGAGGAGATGAAAGCCTTATCGATGAAAAACATGGGAGTTATTCACCTGTTCACAGGCGAATGGGATCTGGCCATTTCTAATTTCAGGGATGGGTTGCGAACCTATGAATCGATCAGTCACCAGGCGGGCATTTCTGCCTGCTCGCACAATCTGGCCTATGTGTTTGAGAAAAAAGCCATGTTTGATTCCGCCCTGGTCTACTATACGCGCTCCATTGAAATTGACAGGGTATCGGGCGATATGATCGGTGTAGCATCTACCAAGGTCAGCATAGGTAATCTGCATTATCTGAAAGGTGAATACAACAAAGCACTGGATCTGATGCTTGAGGCCCTTCAGATCAATCGGGTGCACAACGACCCGGAAGGTGAAGCCGATTGCCTGCAAAACATTGCTTCGATACTCGTGACACAAAAAGTGTATGATAAAGCCGCCGAAAAGTACAAGGAAGCCTATGCGATTCTGGACAGGCTGGGGGATGAATTCAAGAAATCTATGGTCAACTATAACCTGGGTGCCATTGAAATGCAGCTCGGCAGATACGAAGAAGCTATAGCACTGTATACCAAATCGCTGGTTACAAAACTTGATTTCAATGATAAGGAAGGGGTGGCCAACGCCCTAAGCAATATCGGTACTTGCTATCAGCGTATGGAAATGCGCGAAAAAGCACTCGAATATTTCCTGCAGGCACTCAAGTCCGATCAGGAGCTTGGAAACGTGCGGGGAATTGCTACGCACCTTGGAGCCATCGGGAGCAACCTGTATGATGCCGGCGAACACACTCAGGCCTTAAACTACCTGAACATGAGCCTCGAGCTTGCTTCAGGAGCCGGAATCAGGGAAATCATGGCCGATGCACACAAGTCGCTGGTGAACGTGCACATGGCTCTGAAGAACTACGATCTCGCTTATACTCACCTGCTGAAATACAATGAGCTGGCCCAATCAATGCAGATCGGCATAGATGCCCTAAGCCGTATTGAGTATGGCATTCCGCGCATCGCCAGGCTCATCCCCAAAGCTGCTTCCCAAAAGTTGTTTTCCCGGCATACTCTCTTGTTTACCAGCCTCGCGGTAAATATTTTGCTGATTATCTTGCTGGCCTGGCGCCGTTTTCGTAAAACAACGCATCCGTAATCACCGTGGAGGATACACAAGATATTCCTTGTAATGCTGCACCTTGAAAATGCTGAGACTTGAATTTTGCCAGCCACCACCGTTTGTTTTGCTAAAGTGGAAGGGTAGCTGCAGGTATCGGTATTCGTGGTGTTGCAGGCATTCTTCGAATGACGGACCATATTTCTGCAGTGCCGACAGGAAGTAATAGGTGATGTCGAAGCCCACCATTGCGTAGGATTCGGAAAGCGGCTCTGCCTTGTAGGCTTTTCTGAATGAGGAAATAAACCGGTGGGTGTCATCTGCCTGGTAGTCTACAAAATGAGGCGAGGGAAAGTGAACTTGCAGGTTTACGAGATGCTCGGGGTCAAGCTCAAAGTTTTCCCATTCGTTGAGCCCCACCACTTGCAGGGAGTAGGTGCTGCGCAGAGTATTTAGCTTTCGCAGCAGGTCAATCGTGAACACCTTTTCTCTTGACAGTATCACTACGATATTTTCCTTGTTTGTTGACAAACCGGCTGACAGTGCAGTGATGCCCCCGTTCCGGTAGGCTATTTCTTTGGCTGCTATCCCGCCAAGCGCCTTTCTTAGCGACTCCGTCAACCGCGATTCGGTATCAGGGCCCTGCGTTACAAGTACCAGGTTCCTGTCAGGGTATATATCTTTAAGCATATTGCCAATGGCTTCACCCTGATTGGTAAAGCCGGGCCAGGCCTTAAATGTATAAGGATTCCTGCTCAGAAAATCCACCCTGTCCGACAAAGGATTGACGATGCGAATCCCCTGCCGCTGCGCAAATTGGGATACACGGAGGAAGCTCTGCGCATGTAACGGCCCTATGATCAGATGAACATCATTCATTTCTGATTTTCGCAACGCTGCATCCACTGATGACAGGTTTTGAGTGACGTCATAGAAATACACATTGGCCTTAAGCCCTTGCTTCTCGAGGCTATCGAGCGCAAGCCGCGTGCCCAGGTAGTATTGCATAAACGAGAATTGCCACAGGGTATCCAATTCCTCCGTAGTAAAATTATTGCGCTGGGACATGGAAGCGGCCTGATTGAGGTAGAAAGGCAGCATGATGGCAATGTTGTACCGGGATGGCGCATCAACCGGACTGCTGCATCCGTTTTGCACCGGATCCGGAATCTTTCCGTTTGCAGGCTTTGTCGTAACTGCAGGCGGGGATGGTTCTTTTTTTTCAGGTGTTTTTTCCACCGTACGAGCAGTAATTGAATAAACAGGTATTTTCAGCGCCTGTCTGGGTTTGATGCCGTTGGCAATATGGGGGTTGTATTTCTGAAGATCACGTGGAGTGATGCTGTATTGCCTGCAGATGCCATAAACTGTCTCACGCCTCTTCACCTGGTGGAATCTGAAGGTAACGGTGGTGTCGGCTGTAATAACAAATTCTTTTGCGGGAGCCTGTTCATTGGGGGTTATCTGCAACACCTGACCTGTCTTCAATCCTTCATTCAGAAACGGATTCATCGATAGCAGTTGATCGACGCTGATCTGGTACCGGCGTGAGATGGAATATAATGTCTCGCCCTGTTGCACCAGGTGTGTGGGTTTTTTCGCCGGGTTGTCAGGCACTTTTGGATTTGTAGCGGCAGATTTTGTTGCTGTTACCGGCGTTTCAGACGCAGTCTTTTCCGGAATACGCAGCACCTGTCCGATCCTTAACCCGTCGCGCAGCTGTGGATTGATGGCATTCAATTCCTCAATAGCCACGTCATAGGCCTGGGAGAGTGAAAATAAGGTCTGCTGTTCGGCTACCAGGTGTATGTAATACCTTTTTCCGTCGATGGTTTCAACCACATCCGACCGCCTGACCGGCGCCTGTGCCAGTGCCAGGTTAGAGAGAAACAGAAAGATTGCGACGATAAGGTGTTTTTTCATCATTACCTGAGCTAACGTTGGTGATTATTCCCACTCAATAGTGGCCGGAGGTTTTGAGCTGATGTCGTACACCACACGGTTCACGCCCTTCACCTTGTTGATAATTTCGTTCGATACCATGGCCAGAAACTCATACGGAAGGTGCACCCAGTCGGCGGTCATGCCGTCTGTGGATCCAACGGCACGCAGCGCCACCGCTTCTTCATAGGTTCTTTCATCACCCATAACCCCCACTGACCTGACAGGCAGCAGAATCACACCGGCCTGCCATACTTTGTCATACAACTGGTTTTTTTTCAACGCTTCGATGAAGATATGATCCGCTTCCTGCGCTATACGAACCTTTTCACGGGTGATGTCGCCAAGGATCCGTATAGCCAGTCCGGGGCCCGGGAAAGGATGCCGGTGGATTTGGCCGGGCGACATACCCAACTGGACACCCACTTTCCTGACTTCATCCTTAAAAAGCGACTTGAGCGGCTCGATAATCTTAAGTTTCATATAATCGGGAAGACCACCTACGTTGTGGTGCGATTTGATGGTGGCCGAAGGGCCTTTGACCGATACCGACTCTATGACATCGGGGTAAATGGTGCCCTGTGCAAGCCAGGCAGCATTGGGGATGCTATGGGCGGCATCATCAAACACATCAATAAACGTCTTACCGATTATTTTTCGCTTATGTTCGGGATCCACAATGCCTTTGAGCGCGTCAAGGAAACGATCGGCGGCTCTTACTCCTTTCACATCCAGCCCCATCTGTTCGTAAGTGCTCAGCACATTCTCGAATTCGTTCAGGCGCAGCAGGCCGTTATCCACAAAAATACAGTGCAGCTGATGCCCGATGGCCCGGTGCAACAGCATGGCTGCTACAGTGGAATCGACACCTCCCGACAAACCCAGAACCACCTGCTCATCGCCAACAGTTTCTCTGATGAAGCTGACTGCAGAATCCACAAACGAGGCCGGTGTCCAGGTAGGCAGGCACTTACAGATTTCAAATATAAAATTCCGGAGAAGAGTGGTGCCTTCGGTGGTATGATACACTTCGGGATGAAACTGAATGCCAAAAACAGGCGACTCGCCGATCTGGTAGCCGGCAATGGATACATCGGCGGTGCTGGCAATAATATGGAAATCCTCGGGGATGTCGAGGATAGTATCGCCGTGCGACATCCACACCTGGCATCCGGGGGTCATGTGTTTCATAAGCGGGTTGCCGGTGTTGATAAAGGCGAGGTTTGCCCTGCCATACTCGCGGATGGCCGACGGCATCACATGTCCGCCGTGTATTCGGGCCAGATACTGCGCCCCGTAGCATATGGACAATACCGGATATGCGTCAAGATACGCCGATAGGTCGGGCGAAGGAGAGCCGGGATCATTTACCGAAAAAGGGCTGCCTGAAAGGATGATTCCGGATACCGAAGCATCGGGTTTTGGAAGATGATGGCAAGGGTGGATTTCGCAATACACATTCATCTCACGCACACGCCTGGCAATGAGCTGTGTGTACTGCGATCCGAAGTCGATGATCAGTATTGTATTTTGCATGCCGCAAAGATATCAACTATTCCGGTTTGATGAGGGTTGCCTCATAGGTCGACACATTTCCGGTGTTGTCCTCGACCCTGAGGGTAAACTGATTCTTACCCTTTTTAAGCCTGTCGTCAAAGTCGTAGGTCAACAGATCGTTTTTCGCATCATAGTCCATCAAAATCCACCGGCCGTTCAACGCACCCCTGTAGCTACGCAGGCCCGAAAGGGAGTCGGATATCTTAACCTGGATGGTTTTCTGGCCGGCAAGGGTTTTACCTTCGCTGATGTTTACCGGAGTTATGACCGGAGCCATAGTATCGGCCATCAGGGTAAACGTACCAAACGACCTTGTCTGTAAAACCATCCAACCGTTGTCGTATTTCCCACCTTCGCTCAGCCAGCGCCCGTTGTCAGACTGCCTGACTACCACTGTTTTTTGCTGAAGCTGAATCGGAAGACCTTCAGCCTTCAGTCTCAGCGTATAACTGAGGTGCAGAGGAGTGCGTTTGTCGTGAACCTGAAAAACATGCGGAAAAAAGGAGTTTTTGCTTTCTGACTGGCGTATTGCAATCACGGCGTCTTCGTACAGTGCCAACGGAGGCATTTCCATTTCCAGATTCGGGCTGGTATAGCTGTTGGTTTTGTTGTAGCGAAACAATGTGCCCGGCAAAGTATCGGACTTTGCTCCCGGCCTCTCTGCCGCCACTACCCCTTTCGCCCGGAATTCAAGTTTGCTCGTGTTGTTCCACGAATCGGCGAGAATTATTTCTACCTTATGGATGTTTCCGGAAGTGAAACCAAAAACCCCACGGTTATCGGCCAGGCGGTAGAAATCAAGCGGGTTGTTGGGGCGGATGCGTGTCTGCAGAAAACGACGACCCGAGGTCATCAGTTCTGCATAGTCAACCACAGCGTTGATATAACGGGTGTCGTCGAACGCGAATTTCTCGATTTGGAATTTGAACACCTGCTGTGCATTGACGTTCACCGTCATGCTCACAATACCGAGGTTCAGGTTGCTGTCGTTGTGCCGGTCGTAATATTGCACTCCGAAAGCGAAGCTGCCTGCCAGCTCGGGAATCACCTGTCCGGCCAGCGTATACACTCCATTGAGGGGTACCAGATCAAATGTCGCCGGATTGTTTTTGCCGTTTACGGTGCTTGTTTCGTCGGCGGGGTATACCGTCAGGCGCTGGATAACAGGTGGAACGCGGTCGCGGATGTTTAGTCCGAATAGAGCAGGGTTGACAGGCACCTGGCCCTGGGTGTGCCTAATTTCGAAATGCAGGTGGGGGCCACCCGATGTACCGCTGTTTCCGGACCAGGCTATGATCTCGCCTTTTTTCACCTTCAGGATACCGGGTTCGGGATACAAATCCACATCAAACGATTCGCGCCGGTATTGCTCAACAATAATGTAATTCTGAATGGCAGGTGAAAAGTTGCGCACATGGGCGTAGACGGTGGTATAGCCGTTCGGGTGGTCAACGTAGAGGGCTTTCCCGAATCCCACAGGCGATATGCGTATGCGCGACACCACTCCGTCGGCCGATGCGTACACCGGCAATCCTTCCACACCCTGCGTCCGGAAATCAATGCCTGAGTGAAAATGGCTGGATCTCAGTTCGCCAAACGAGCCCGATAAAGACGCCAGCACATCGAGGGGCATCCTGAAATACTCCTGCGGGTAGGTTTTTTGCGAAAAGGCTGCCAATGGAATGAGCGAAACCATGATCAGCATCATCATGATCGCCGCAGGTGCGAGCGCTTTGATTTCAGAGAGGTATGCGGTTGGTTTTGTCATATGAATATTCCAGTCATGCAATTTCTTTGCCGAAAATGGCCAAAATCTGAGAAGTTATGTCGTTAATACCTGTGGCAATCAATCCTGAACGGCATAGTTTCTTATCTCATTACTTACACTCATTTCCAGCCAGGACTTGGTGATATTTTTTCTGTTAAGGATTTACACTGGCAGTTCTTCCATCTATTTTGCCCTCATATTCACAAGGTATCCGCTGTCATGTACAGGTAAAGCCATGGATTTGCCGGGGGTAAGGCAATACCCTATGGAATCGTGCTGGCCTGAGGCCTCCAGCCTGCGTGCATGCGATGCCTGGCTTACATAGCCAAACAGATCGTTGCGTACCGTGGCATAGAGGTCGAGAGCCATCCTTGCCTCATCGCTTTGCAGGATGAATCCTTCATGTGCAAGCAGCGATTCGGCCAGGGCTCCGGCAAAAAGAGTATCTTCGAGGCTGAAGCGGTTCTTCCATCCTGCACACACTACGATCACCCCTGCATTTTGCCCGGCGAGCCATTCAATCAGCACGGGCAGGTTTACAAAGGCTCCCAGCACCGTCTTCCCTAAACCTGAAGCCTGCCTGATGGCCTGGGTTCCGTTGGTGGTGGTAAATACCAGGGTTCTGCCTTCTATTTCCGCATGCATCATTTCGAAAGGCGAGTTGCCTGCATCGGCAAAGTCGAGCCGGTTGCCATCGCGCTCGCCGGCTACAAAATAGCCTTGTTTCTTAAGCGCGAACGCCGTTTCAACATCGTCACACGGGAACACCCTGGCAGCCCCGTAATCGAAAGCCGTGCAGATGGTGGTGGTGGCCCTGAGCACATCTGCCACCACCAGAATACTCCCCGGCTGTATGTCGAGGGTGGTGAGCAACGGGGGTGCCAGGCACACCTCAATTGTTTTTACTGGCATACGCAGGTGCAGTTCTCTTTTATTGTTTGTAGAAATGAAGTTTTATTACCCTGGCTTTCAGCGACTTGTCCCTGATGATGATATTTACCTCCGTCCCGGCAATTGCAAACGGGGCGCTGACATATCCCATACCGATGCCAACCTTGAGCGAAGGCGACATGGTGCCCGAAGTCACCTCGCCGATGAGGCCTCCGTTGGTATCGCTGATGGAGTAGTGCTGACGGGGGATTCCCTTGTCGATCATCTCAAACCCGACAAGCTTGCGGGCTACACCTTCATTTTTTTGTTTGAGGAGCAAGGGCTTGTCGATGAACTCCTTGTAATCAGTAAATTTCGTGATCCAGCCCAGGCCCGCTTCGATAGGGGAGGTGGTATCGTCGATGTCGTTTCCGTAGAGGCAGAACCCCATCTCGAGCCTCAGGGTGTCGCGCGCTGCCAGCCCGATGGGTTTGATACCATATTCATGCCCCGCCTCAAACACAGCGTGCCATATTTTTTCCGCATCTTCGTTTGCCATATATATCTCGCAGCCACCCGACCCCGTGTACCCTGTGATGGAAAAAATGATGTCTTTCACCCCGGCAAATTCCAGCTTGCGAAAGGTGTAATATTCCATGTCGGTAATTTTTTCGGAAGTTAGTTTCTGCATCGCCTGCAGCGCCAACGGCCCCTGTATGGCAAGCTGCGCCATTTCGTCGCTGGCATTGTACAGGGTGGCTCCGCGGGTGTTCTGACTCACCAGCCAGTTCCAGTCTTTCTCAATATTGGATGCATTGACCACAAGCAGATAGGTATCCGCATTGATGCGATACACCAGCAGGTCGTCCACGATACCACCGCGCCCGTTGGGCAGGCAGGAGTATTGTACTTTGCCGTCGTAGAGCTTCGAAACATCGTTGGATGTGACATACTGCAAAAATTCGTATGCTTTTGGGCCTTTTACCCAGATTTCGCCCATGTGCGAAACATCGAACACCCCTACGCCACGCCGCACCGTTTCGTGTTCGGCATTTACCCCTTCGAATTGAACAGGCATATAATAGCCTGCAAAAGGCACCATCTTACCCCCCATAGATTCATGCAGGTGGCTGAAAGCGGTTGTCTTCATAGTTATCTTAAATTTGATTGAGTTTTGGAAGGATTTGATAGTGCAAAGCTATGAAATTGCCCTTAAAGCAACTTAATTTATCAAAACTTGCAACTTATGCAAGTTCAACAGGGGCAATGTCACCAGCAGCCGTCCGGGCAGCCTCCGGCCAAGTACCAATGCGATGAGCGCTTCTGTGGTTGAGGGTTTTCGGTTTATACAACCAGTTTTTTTGCAAAAATGTTGGAAACTTAATTATTTTACTATCTTTGCAGTCCCCAACGATCTCTTCGCACTGTATTTTCCCACCTGCTTCGTTCTGAACCTTCTAATTCTATCAGAAATATTTTCGCAAATTCACGGTTAAGTGTGTTTCTGACACCCGGAACAACATCTTTCCGAAATAGCATGATGTCAGAGTTGCATTATTCAAAAACAAATCGATTTTTACAGTCGATCTATTCCATTAACCAATCATTTACCAATCAATAACTCCATGTACGATATTGTTCAATTGAACGGCATGCTTGTCAACGAGCTGAAGGAGATTGCCAAAACCCTTGGTGTGGCACGATACGAAAAACTCAACAAGCAGGAACTTGTTTATAAAATTCTGGATCAGCAGGCCTTAAACCCTCCGGCCGATGTGCTTGAACGCGAGAAGGCCCAGGAGGTGCGAAGGCAGGACCGTCGTCGCCACCGAATCGCCTACGATCCCTCGATGCCGCGCAAAGCGGAGTTTACAGCCAGGGAGGGCCGTCCCAGACCTTCCATGACCGGCAAACCCGGCGAGCAGCCTGCTGCAAGCGAGGCCAACCCCATAGCTGAGCCTCCAAAAACCCATACCGGAGAAGCAGCCCAGGCCGCCCCGGCACCCCAGAAATTCGTGTTTATCAAACCCGGCGAAATGCAGAAAGAACAGCGCGACCAACGGCGCAAGCCCAGGCGAAATAAAGATCGCGGCAGACCCACCCAGGACAGATCCTCGGTGATCGAAGACATCAAGCGCCTCGAAGAAGCCAACGGTGACTATGCGTTGCAGAACGGAACAGACACCACAGAGACCGAAACCGAGGTCATCATCATGCCTAAGGCTCCCGAGGTTATGCCGGAGGAGGTTGTGGTACCTGAAATTCCGGCTGCCCAGGAGGGCGAAACACCTGCCGAGGGCGAGACGGTACATGTGCGCGAAAGGCTTCACCGCGACCAGCAGCGCGGCAAACCACACGAAAGAAGACCCCGCGAAGACTTTTTTAACGACTTCGACGGTGTAGTAAGCACCGAAGGCGTGCTGGAACTTATGGTGGATGGCTATGGATTTCTCCGTTCTTCTGATTACAACTACCTGAGCAGCCCCGACGATATTTATGTGTCGCAGTCGCAGATCAAGCTTTTCGGCTTGAAGACAGGAGACACCGTAAAGGGCACCATCCGCCCTCCCAAAGACGGTGAAAAATACTATCCCCTGGTAAAAATCGAAAGCATCAATGGCCGCACCGTGGATGAGGTGCGCGACCGTATTCCCTTCGACTTCCTTACACCGCTGTTTCCGGAAGTGAAATTCAAGATCACCGGGCATCCCGGCGCCACCCTTTCAAGCCGTATCATCGATATGTTTACACCCATCGGCAAGGGCCAGCGCGGCCTGATTGTGGCTCAGCCAAAGACAGGTAAAACCGTATTGCTGAAAGAAATTGCAAACGCCATCGTCGCCAACCACCCCGAAGTGTATATGATCATCCTGCTGGTTGACGAGCGCCCCGAGGAGGTGACCGACATGGCCCGGAGCGTAAAGGCCGAGGTAATTTCGTCGACGTTTGACGAACCCGCCGAAAAACATGTGCGCATCGCCAACATCGTACTCGAAAAAGCCAAACGCATGGTGGAATGCGGACACGACGTGGTGATCCTGCTCGACAGTATCACGCGCCTGGCACGCGCCTATAACACCGTATCGCCGGCTTCGGGCAAGGTGCTCTCTGGCGGGGTGGAAGCCAACGCGCTACAAAAACCCAAACGCTTCTTCGGCGCCGCCCGACAGATCGAAAACGGAGGATCGCTGACCATCCTTGCCACTGCCCTGATCGACACGGGATCGAGGATGGATGAGGTCATCTTCGAAGAATTCAAGGGAACAGGAAATATGGAGCTTCAGCTCGACCGGAAATTATCGAACAAACGAATCTGGCCGGCCATCGACATCGTGGCCTCCAGCACCCGACGCGAAGATTTGCTGCTTCCGAAAGACATGCTGCAACGCCTGTGGATCCTGCGTAATCACCTGGCCGACATGAACCCCATCGAAGCCATGGAATTCCTCAAAGAACGCATAAAATATACCCAGACCAACGAAGAGTTCCTCTTTTCGATGAATAGCTAGACATATTTGTAAGAGATTCCTGAACAAGTTGCCCGATTGATCGTTCAATGGAGCAACTTGTTTTATTTTTGAAGAAATCACAAAACCCTCAACCACTTTTATGAAGAAACTGATATTGTTTTTCGTGCTTGCCTCGCTTGCTCTCACAGCCTGCCTGCTGCCCCAAAAGCCGGCTGCACCGGTTGTGACAGTCAGCATACTCCCGCTTAAATACCTGGTTGGACGCATTGCAGGCGAAAGATTTGATATACAGGTGCTTACGCCGCCAGGTGCCAACCACGAAACCTATGAGCCTACCCCAAAACAGGTGAAGATGCTCGACGACTCAAAGATACTTTTTATGAATGGCTACCTGATGTTTGAGGACAACCTTACGCGTAAGTTTGCACGGTCGTCAGGGGTGGAACTGGTAGACCTAAGCGCGGGCGTTGACCTGATTGCCGGCGAAACCGAGATACACGGCGACCATGTGCATATGCACGGGGTGGACCCCCACTTCTGGCTCTCGCCCAAAGAGGTCAGGGTGATGGCTGCCAATATCCTCAACGCACTGAGCAAAACGGATCCGGACGGCAGGGAATATTTCGAAAATAATTACCATCGGCTGATTAACGACATCGATTCGCTTGACATTGATATTAAAAACACCCTGATGCAGACGCGCCTGCGGTCGTTCATTATCTACCATCCTGCCCTGAGCTATTTTGCACGCGACTACAACCTCGATCAGATATCCATCGAAACAGAAGGCAAAGAGCCATCGGCCCGGCATATCAAAACCGTAACCGACCAGGCCAGGGCGCTGGGAATCACCACAGTATTCATCCAGCAACAGTTTTCGACCACCACGGCCGAAGCCGTCGCCAAAGAAATAGGGGGTAGGGTAGTATCCATCGACCCTGTGCCCGAGTATTGGCTTCAGAGTATGTATGATATGGCAAAACAGCTCAACGAGGCAATGAGATGAAGACATCACACAAGGGATAGCAAAATATTATCATAAGCACAAAATGTGATATATCCTTATTCGTTTGCTGAAAATTACCATTTACCATCTGTTTGGATACCGCATAATACAATGGGTCTACGGCAGTGACACCATTCATGAAGTGGATTGTTTGCTGCTGAATGCTGCATTATGACTACATTTGTAAATACCCGGTAATTCATGATTCATGAACACAATCGTTGAACTTAGAAATATCAGCGCCGGTTATCACGAACACATCGCATTGAGAGATGTGAATCTGGTGGTGAACGAAAACGATTTTATCGGGGTTATAGGACCTAATGGTGGCGGAAAAACAACCCTGGTAAAAGTGCTGGTAGGCCTTCTGCAACCCATCCGTGGCGAAATTTTTTTAAACGAAACGCTGGTTAGGCAAAAAGGTAACCTGATTGGGTACCTGCCCCAGGTGAGCCGCTTTGACATCAAATTTCCAATCACGGTGGAGGATGTTGTACTGTCGGGGTTAATGAGCCAGAGCAGTATGCTGTATTCCTTCAGCCGCCAGCAACGGACAAAAGCCAGTGAACTGTTGGCAGAAATGGGGATCGAACATTTAAGACTTAAACCCATTGGCGAACTCTCGGGGGGACAGATGCAGCGGGTTTTTGTGTGCCGGGCAGTCATCTCATCGCCAAAACTCCTTATCCTGGATGAGCCTAACACTTTTGTGGATAATAAATTTGAGTCCGATTTGTACGAAACGCTTAGGCAGCTTAACAAAAAAATGGCGATTATGATGGTTTCGCACGATGTGGGTACCATCAGTTATTATGTTAAAACCATCGCTTGTGTGAATACCTACCTGCATTATCACCCCTCCAACATAATCACCGAAACACAATTGGCATCCTATGGCTGTCCGCTGCAACTCCTCACTCATGGCGACATCCCCCATACCGTCTTGAAGTCCCATAATCATACCCGGCATGATTAATCTATTCGAACTCTTTGTGTATGATTTTTTTCGAAACGCAATGCTTGCCTCAGTGCTTGCCAGTATTAGTTGCGGTATAGCCGGATCGTGGATTGTGGCAAAACGAAAAGTGTTTATAGCAGGTGGAGTTACCCATGCCTCGTTTGGCGGGATAGGGCTGGGATATTTTTTGGGAATGAATCCCATGGCCGGAGGTGCCATTTTTGGCCTTGCCTCTGCACTTGGCATTGAGCTGATTGCAAAAAAAACAGACCTGCGCGAAGATAGTGCCATAGGAATTATGTGGTCGCTCGGAATGGCTTTGGGTATAATTTTTATTTATCTCACACCCGGCTATGCACCCAACCTGATGTCGTATCTGTTTGGTAGTATATTAACCGTGGGCCCCACAGAACTTTGGCTTATGGCAGCCTTGAGTACAGTTATTTCCATGTTTTTTATTGTGTTTTACAGGGCAATATTATTTATTTCGTTCGATGAGGAGTATGCAAAAAGCCATCATCTGCCCGTACAGCTTTTCAACGGCTTGCTGATGACGCTCACAACATTAGTGATCGTACTCAATATCAAAGTGGTCGGCATCATTCTGGTGATTTCTTTTCTCACCATACCACAATCTACAGCCAGTCTGCTCACACATAAATTCAATGCAATTATAGGGTTATCTGTCCTTTTTGGACTGTTTGGATCGTTTACAGGATTATATTTTTCGTATGTAAGTGATATACCCTCAGGCGCTTCGATTATTTTTTCTTTTGTAATAATATATTTGTTGATGAGAGGCTTAACTCATATTGTTAAGCGGCGCAGGCTGCGCTCCAATCTATCCTCAGCGTAGCTTTATCGATAAGTGAGGTTTTATTGATAGGGTGGCTGGAGGGCAGGAGGAGGGCTTGCTGTTTGGTTTGTTCCTGACCATCTCTTGAAAGAAAAGTACCAAAAGTTCAAGGCTGTATAGAAATTGTTTGTTTTCTACGGGTCGGCTTTTCGGCGCAACCCCAGTTGTTTGGATGAGAGGTTTGTGGGCGCAACTGTTGGTATTGCTTCCGCACTCGTGGGTTGCTTACACGGGGCCTTCCCCGGAATCCTCCCTTGAAAACCGGCACAATTTCTATAATGCCTGTCCTAATACAGAAATACATATATGTATTTGGCTGTTATTGTGCGGTGGCAAGTGCTTTTGGTTCTTTTGTCACGACAAAAGAACATAAACAAAGAAAACTACTGTTACGAAATGCAGTAGGTAATTTTGGAAGCTTCGTTTAATGCTTATAGCGGCATGATGTCTTTACTTTCTTTGTCGGCCACACAAAGAAAGTAACAAAGAAAGGT
>JBBIKG010000030.1:0-19954 GCA_037445555.1 Lentimicrobiaceae bacterium | reverse complement strand
GCCCAGGTTGCGGTCCATCCAGGTTTTTCCTGTTGTGGGGTTGGTTACATCCACAACCGCTGTGGGTGTGCCGGAGCAATGCACGGTACCGGGAGGCCAGGTGCCACCGCCGGAAGTAACTGTTATGTAATTGGTCTTTGTGTGTGCATTGGAACCAAAGCTGTTGGTGGCAGTTAGCTTTACCGTATAGGTGCCTGCCGTGCTGTAGGTTTTTGAAGGGTTACGCTGGGTGCTGGTGGTGCCATCGCCAAACTCCCACAGCCAACTGGTGGGCGTGTTGGTGCTTTGGTCGGTAAAGCTTACCACTAAGGGAGCGGTGCCGCTGGTGGGGTTGCCCGTAAATGCAGCAACGGGGGCGCTGCCGGCCGGTAATGTAGAGAACTCCTGCACACTCCCATAAGAAGTTCCTACGGCATTGGTAGCATAGGCCACATAATAATAAGGCGTGTTGGGCGTAAGGCCGATCAGTTCAATGCTGTATATTCCTGGTCCATTGCCTGAGGGCGTTGCCGCACCCGAAGATGCCGGATCGGGAGAGGTGCTCACCTTAACACCCCGCTCAGTTACATACGAACCACCGTCATCCACTACATTTCCTCCAATCCAGGCGGTGGATGAGGTGATATTGGCTGCCGGTGTGGTTTGCACCGAAGGCAGGCTGACCTGAACAGGCTCATCCTTAAGGCAGCGGACTGAGTAACCGTTCGCCCGGCTGCTGCCGTACATGCTGGCAACGGTGAAGTTGAAGTTGAGGTGCCGCGAGAGAAAACCATCCACAGTACCCGACCAATAGTTGCCGCCGGAGCCAACATTGCTGAGCGAACCATTGAGGCTGACGCGGTCGCCGGCAACGGACAATTTCAGCGGAGAGTTATAAGCACCGGCAGAGTTGTTGCTGCTCCAGCTTAAGCGCTCGGCATCCAGTTCTGCACGAGTAGGAAGGCGATAACCACTGGGACAGGGGTTATTTGTGCCGTTTGCCCCTTGCCACAAATTGTTGTTTTGCGGGCTGCGCCAATCATAGGGGTAGTTTGGAGGCAAAATAAAGCTGCCATGGCCGGGGGTGTCGCTGCTGCTCAGGGCGGTGGTAGTGGGTGAGTTACGGCACTGGTGCCCATCGGCTGCACGGCCCCATTGGTAGAGGTCGCCATACGCCTGTGCATCGGTACTGCTTGTGGCTACACGGGAGGCGCCCAGATTGCGGTCCATCCAGGTTTTTCCTGTTGTAGGGTTGGTTACATCCACAACGGCTGTGGGTGTGCCGGAGCAATGCACGGTGCCGGGAGGCCAGATTCCGGAAGTGGTGGTAAAACCTCCCACTTGTCCATAGGCCGTGCCCACTACATTAGTAGCATAAGCCACATAGTAGTAAGCTGTGTTGGACATCAGGCCGGTAAGTTCAACACTGAAGATTCCTGTTCCAATGCCCGAAGGAGTGGCCGTGCCCGATACTGCCGGATTTGGAGAGGTGCTCACCTTCACGCCCCGTTCAATTACGGGCGATCCGCCGTCATTCACCACATCTCCGCCAACCGAAGCGGTGGATGAGGTGATATTGGTTGCCGGTGAGGTTTGCACCGAAGGTAAACTGACCTGTCCTGTTGCATCCCTGAGGCAACGCACCGATAAGCCTCCTTGCTTATCGTCGTAGTTCACGTCCACAGCGCCTTCCGTGGCATACAGGGCGCGGGACCAGGTGGTGGATGATACGTATTCAGTAGAAGACCACCAGTAACCATCACCGCCGATGTGGAAAAATAGCCCGTCGTTTCTACGGATGCCACCCGGAAGACCTGAAAAGCCGTAATCGTCAGTGCCATGGTTAGAACCGTGCTGATCCCATCGAGGATGTTCGCTTGTATTGCACACTCCGCCCAAAGGCGAACTCACCTGCCTGCACGATTTTAGCTTGTTCCCGTTAGGTGAATCTGTGCCTCCAATATAATTGGTCAAGGCTATCCATTCATTTTGGCTTGGTACATGCCAGCCTGAGGGGCAAAGGCCATTTGCATTATTCACTGCATGCCAGTTATAAAGGGCGCCATATAGGTTTGCATTATTCACTGCATGCCAGTTATAAAGGGCGCCATAAAGGTGTTTCCATGCTGCGTCGTTATTGTACCAGGCATAGGCGCCTGAGGTGTTTGCTTCCCAGGCTGCATTGTTTGTGCCCGGGTACTCTATAGCAGTGCCATTGCGATATTTGGTGGTTTTCAGGTTTTCTTTCATCCAGCATTGGGTGCCAATAAGTACAGTCGCATATCTGTTTCCATCTGCATCAGTTACTGAGGGTATGCTGGGGCATGGAATTCCGGGTGTTTGCATAATCACGTTCACCAGCGCAATGATGTCCAGCACACTGATGACTCCATCCGCATTCACATTGGCATTGTCATAGCAGAAAGGCTGTGGGTTGTTTTGCATGATGTAATTCACAATGCTGATAACATCGAGGACGTTGACTACGTCATCGCAGTTGGCATCGCCACCTTTGGTAATACTTTGGGGTTGCTGTGCCTGCAACATTTCGGCACAGGGTGCCATCAGCAAAAGGGTAAGTAAGGCGGTTGCTGTTTTTAGAGTAATTCTTTTCATGATTCATTCAGGATAAATTGTACAATGCTGGGATTCGAAGTTATGCCTTAAAAATAAGGAATGATTCACGAAATCCTGCTGAAGTAGTAATATTTTTTTCAAAAAGTTACTTTTAGTGGGTTCTGAAAATACACTATTAGAATTTTCCGACATTAAGGCAAACATTGATGCTGTAAAACTTCGACGTCACCTTTAACGGTACCTTCTTTATGAATCCAATTACTATTAATTTTATTTACACTGTTGTATAATAAAGATTAATAGGAGGTAGGCATACCGTGTCCGATAATTCAAGGTTGCAATTAAAAAGTAATTCACAACATCAACGAGGGCGGGGCGTAGTATATGTTTTCCCGGCTGACGGTGCCATTGGGGCCAATTTGCAACCGGAGGGATTGATACGGGTCAAACCTTAGGGTAATGTAGTTGGCCTGGTGGTTCACGTGCAAGGTTACCCTTTTCACAGAGGGAGCTTGCTGTATCGACCGCCCATACTCCATTGTATACTGCAGGTTTTTGGCCATAGGGTATGCAAAGAAAAACAGGGCCGTGTCGCCACTGGCACGATCTCAGATTTCCGAAGGATCCTTGCCTGCTACCAGCGGAAAGGGGAGATACGACCTGCTGATAGCCTCATCACTGTGGGTATTTTCTATGGTTTTACCCTACCTAATTCCCTGTGTCTGGATCCCTGCACCTTGGAATTTTGTAAAGAATCGATTAATAATGGCGATTTAAACAATACCAGGCGAGCTATTTACCGATACAAAACTTGCCAAACACATTTCCGAGCAGCTCGTCTGAGGTGACCTGCCCCGTGATGGTACCGATATGATGCAGGGCCAGCCTAATATCTACTGAAATAAGGTCGGTGGGCAGATGGGAATACATGCCCTCCTCGATGGCATTCATATGAGCCAGGGCAGCTTGTAATGCTTCGAGGTGGCGGGCATTGCTCACCAGCGTGTCGCCGCTGAACTCATACCCCTGAACCGCCCGAAGCAGGCTGTCGATAATCAGGTTGATGTTTTCCTTTCGCTTGGCACTGATAAAAATGGTTTCATACTCCACCAGGCTGTTGAAATCGTGGGGTATTTCGACCAGTTGGTCTGTTTTGTTGCCGATAAGAATAATACGTTTCGCCTCCTCGCCAAACTGCTCCCGCAGGGATGCAATGGTTTGGGTGAGTTCGGAGGCGGTGATTTCACAGAGGTCAAACACATACAGGATAATAGCGGCCTGCTCCATCTTTTCTTGCGTCCGGCCTATGCCTATCTTTTCGATCTGGTCGGTGGCATGCCTGAGTCCGGCTGTGTCGATAAACCGGAACGCCACACCCTGCAGGGTGATGACGTCTTCGATAGAGTCGCGGGTAGTACCCGGTATTTCGCTCACGATGGCTCTTTCCTCGTTAAGCAGTGCATTCAGCAGAGTTGACTTGCCCACATTTGGTTTCCCGACAATGGCGACCGGGATGCCGTGTTTGAGCACATTTCCCAGCCTGAACGAATCGATCAGTGAGGAGATTTCATTTTTCAATTCCTTGACCAGGATAAGAAACTGGGAGCGGTCGGCGAATTCGACATCTTCCTCGCTGAAGTCGAGCTCAAGCTCTATCAGCGAGGCGAAGTCAACCATCTGCTGTCGCAGCAGTTCGATTTTACCCGAAAAACCCCCACGCATCTGCTGCAGGGCGATGCGGTGGGCAGCCAGCGATGTGCTTGCGATCAGGTCGGCTACGGCCTCGGCCTGCGAGAGGTCGATGCGCCCGCTAAGAAATGCCCTCAGGGTAAACTCGCCGGGCTCGGCCAGGCGGCACCCCCGGTTGATCAGGACCTCAAGTATACGCTGCTGAATGTACAGGGAGCCGTGGCAGGTGATTTCAATCATGTCTTCGCCCGTGTAGGAGTGTGGCCCCCGGAAAACAGTGCAGATCACTTCATCAATGATTTCGCCGCTATCGTGAAACTCGCCGAAATGGGCTGTAAACCCCCCGGCTTTTGAAAGAGGTTTGTTTTTATTCTTCGGGTAAAACACCTTGTTGCCAATAGCGAGGGATTTGTCGCCTGAGATACGAATCATGGCTATAGCCCCGCGGCCTGCCGGGGTCGAGATAGCAGCTATGGTTGAGTGATCGTTTAACTTCATGAAAATTGACTTTTTGAGACTCAAAACTTATTCATGCCCACTAATTTCGAGACAACAGGGCAAATATAATCCATCCCTGAACAAAATATTACCACCGCGCCTTATGTTTATGCAGGCGAAATGATTCGCCTTTGATAAAATAGTTAATTTTGAACATTAATTGATATCAAACTATGAGCATACTTGTAAATAAACACTCGCGGGTGATCGTGCAGGGTTTTACAGGCAGCGAGGGCACCTTTCACGCATCGCAGATGATTGAATATGGTACACCCCTGGTAGGCGGGGTCACTCCCGGAAAGGGCGGGCAAACCCATCTCGACAGGCCGGTGTTCAACACGGTAGCCGAAGCCGTAGCTGTGGCCAACGCAAATGTTTCGGTCATCTTTGTTCCCCCGGCGTTTGCTGCTGACGCCATTATGGAAGCCGCCGAAGCAGGTATAGGAGTGATCGTCTGCATCACCGAGGGAATCCCTGTGCAGGACATGGTCAGGGCACGCGAATACATTAAAGATAAACCCTGCAGGCTCATAGGGCCAAATTGCCCCGGAATCATCACCCCGGGTGAGGCCAAGATCGGTATCATGCCCGGATTTATTCATAAAAAGGGAGTGGTGGGTATCGTTTCGAGGTCCGGAACCCTTACTTACGAAGCGGTCGACCAGCTCACCAAGGCGGGTTTGGGACAAAGTACTGCCATTGGTATCGGAGGTGATCCGATCGTGGGGACAACCACCCGCGATGCCGTCGAGCTGTTTATGGCCGATCCTGAAACAAAAGGCATTGTAATGATAGGCGAGATAGGGGGTGGGATGGAGGCAGATGCTGCATGGTGGATCAAGGAAAACGGTACAAAACCCGTGGTAGCCTTCATTGCAGGAGCCACTGCCCCTAAAGGCCGAACTATGGGACATGCCGGAGCCATCATCGGCGGGCACAGCGATACAGCTGAAGCAAAAAAGACTATCCTTAGCGAGTGTGGCATCCACGTGGTTGACTCTCCCGCCGATATCGGACGTGCCATGCTGACGCTGCTGAGCTGATCCTGAGCTACACTTCTAAATCTTATGTAAGCCTTACGGCGCGGAGATATCACCCTCGAAAAGAGTGATGCCTTTTTTGTACTTTTGCATCTCATTTCGTTTCGTAATTTTAATAACATATTGATATATAGCAAATTACAATATGAGCAATGATCATACTCTCACCCCTGACTATTTGTTTGAAGTAAGCTGGGAGGTGTGTAACAAGATTGGCGGCATTCATACGGTCATCACCTCCAAGGCACCGATAGTTCAAAAGTCGCTTAAGGACAATTATATACTCATAGGCCCTGACGTGTGGAAAGAAACGATCGATAACCCCGAGTTTGAGGAAGGTAAGACCCTGTTCAGGCTTTGGCGTGAGAAGGCGGCCGCCGAGGGACTGCATTTCAGGATAGGACGCTGGAACATCCCCGGAAACCCGCTGGTTATACTCGTCGATTTCACTCCTTACTTTCAAGGGAAAGACAAGATTTTTGAAGAACTCTGGCTGAGCTACAAGGTCGATTCTATCTCTGGTCAATGGGACTATGTCGAACCGGCCTTATTCGGGTACGCTGCTGCCAAAGTCATCGAGAGCTACTATGATTATTACAACTCGGCGCAGGATAACATAGTAGCGCATTTCCACGAATGGATGACCGGAGCGGGTGTGTTATAGCTCTTCCGATCTCTGAAGGAGAATGTACCTCAGATTGGTACCGTATTTACCACACATGCTACCGTATCGGGCCGCGCCATCTCAAATAACGACCTGCCCCTGTACCGCAACCTGGCGCAGTATGATGCGGATGAGATCGCCAGGCGTTTCAATATCCTGTCGAAGCATTCGCTCGAAAAAACCACTGCGCATGAATGTGATGTGTTTACAACGGTGAGCGAGATCGCATCTGCCCAATGTGAGGCCTTGCTTAAGCGGGTTCCGGATATGATTACCCTGAATGGTATTGGTAAGTTGCTCGACCCCGCCAGTGAGGAGTTCGCAGCCAAACGTGGCCTGGCACGAAAAAAAATCCTGGAGGTGGCTTCAGCAGTGGTCTCTCAGCCGCTAGGCGATGACTCGATGCTGCTGCTCACCAGCGGCCGTTACGAATACCGCAATAAGGGTATTGATGTCTTTATCGGTAGCCTGGCTGAGCTCAACAGCCGACTTTCCGACCAGGATCGGACAGTGGTGGCGGTTATTGCCCTGTCTACCAACCAGGTTGGCCCCCGGCGCGAGCTGGTAGAACGGTTAAAATCGAAGGACTTTACGTCTCCGTCTGCAGGAAAATACCACACACATACGCTTTTCAGCAAGGACCAGGACATTGTCCTCACCACCCTGCGCGAAAAAGGCTTGCTCAACCGGCCCGAAGACAAGGTGAAAGTAGTGTTTGTGCCTTGCTACCTGAATGGCAACGACGGCATATTTGATATCAGCTACAATGACCTTTTGCCAGCTTTCGATCTTACAGTGTTTCCATCCTACTATGAGCCTTGGGGATACACGTCGCTCGAAAGCATCGCCAACGGCGTTCCTACCATAAGTACCTCACTGGCTGGATTTGCGTTATATGTGCGCAGCCAGGGAAGCGATTATGCCCCTGCCGTAACGGTTATCGAACGGGATGATGATAATGCCCGGCCGGTGCTAGGGACCATAGCCGAAAATATAATGGCTCTGATGGGTACGGATGCCGCAGGCATTGCCCATGTACGTCGGCAGGGATATGCGATAGCGCAACTTGCGCATTGGAATGCATTCATAGGCCTTTACGAAAAGTCCTACAGAATGGCACTTCAGAAAGTGGATACACGCCAGCACCTGTTTCGCACCAAACAGCAATATGCATTCATGGGCGAAAAGCCCAAAACGGAAAGCCTCAGGTTTGAATGGAAAAAGGTCTTTATCAAACCCACTATCCCCGATAACCTTAAATCGCTTGACGTGCTGTCACGAAACTTATGGTGGTCATGGAACCGCGAGGCTGTGGAATTATTTGAGAACATTCACCCGGCAAAATGGAAGGAATCCCAGCACAACCCTATTGCACTTCTTGAGTCCTTAACCTACAAGGAAATACAGGACTTGTCGGCCAACAGGGAATTTCTTTCAAAATTGGATATGGTCAGCGAAGCATTCATGAATTACATGGCAGCTGCCGGGCATAAGTCCCAAACTTCGGTCGCCTACTTCAGCATGGAATTTGGAATTCATGACTCACTGAAAATCTACTCAGGAGGTCTGGGCGTACTCGCCGGCGATTACCTGAAAGAGGCCAGTGACCGTAACCAGAACATGGTCGGTATAGGCCTGTTGTACAGATACGGATATTTCCAGCAGAACCTTTCACTTATGGGCGAACAGGTTGCTAACCTGGTACCTCAGAAATTCAGCCAGATGGCCATTCAGCCTGTACGGGACAATGCCGGCAACTGGGTCACAATCAGCCTGGTATTGCCGGGACGCAAGTTGCTGGCCAAGGTGTGGAGAGCCGATGTAGGACGTATTCCACTTTACCTGCTTGATGCAGACATACCGGAAAACATCGATATTGACAAATCGGTTACTCATCAGTTGTATGGCGGAGACCTCGAGAACCGCTTCAAACAGGAGCTGCTACTTGGAGTGGGCGGTATGCGAATGCTTGAAACTTTAGGCCTTAAACCCACGCTTTTCCACCTCAACGAAGGGCATGCTGCCTTTGCTACTCTGGAACGTTTGCGTTACTTCGTTCAGAATGAAAGACTTAACTTCAGACAGGCGTCAGAAATGGTCAGGGCTACCTGTCTTTTTACCACACATACCCCTGTGCCGGCAGGACATGACGAGTTTCCTGAAGAAATGCTGCGTACCTATATCCCTCATTATGCCGAGCGACTCATCATTACCTGGGATGAATTTATGGACCTTGGAAGATGGACTGCCGGAGCTTCAGGCGAAAAGTTTTCGATGAGTGTGCTCGCTGCGCGGCTTTCGCAGGAGATGAACGGTGTGAGCAAAATACATGAACGAGTTACCCGCGAAATGTTTGTGAAACTTTATCCGGGTTATTATCCCGAAGAGCTACACATCGGATCTGTGACCAACGGTGTGCATTTTCCCACCTGGACAGCTTCAAGATGGCAACAGCTCTACGAAAAACAGTTCGGAAGGCATTTCCTCGACGATCAGGCCAACCCGGCCCACTGGAAAAAGATTTATGAGGTCGACAACCAAACAATCTGGGATATCCGAAACCACCTGCGAACGGAGCTGATCAATTACCTTAAGTTAAGGGTACATGCCGATCTCAAACGCAGGCAGGAGACTCCCAAAACCATCTCGCGCATTCTGGAGTCGATGGATGGCAAGGCACTTACCATCGGTTTTGCACGCAGGTTTGCTACCTACAAGCGTGCACACCTGTTGTTCAACGACCTCGACAGACTTAAGGAACTCATCAATACACCGGGACGGCCGGTGCAGCTGATCTTTGCCGGAAAAGCGCATCCGGCTGACAAGGCCGGGCAGGAGCTCATTAAACGTATAATGCAGATAAGCAAATCGCCGGAGTTTCTCGGGAAAATTACATTTGTCGAGAATTATGATATGGAGCTGGCCTCAAAACTGGTTCAGGGAGTGGATGTGTGGCTAAACACGCCCACACGCCCGCTCGAAGCTTCGGGTACCAGCGGTGAAAAAGCGGTCATGAACGGGGTGATGAATTTGAGTGTGCTCGACGGGTGGTATGCCGAAGGCTACAAGCCCAACGCTGGATGGGCCCTACCCGAGGAGCGCACTTATACAAACCAGGACCTCCAGGACGAGCTCGATTCGCTCAGCATCTATAATATCCTTGAGCAGGAGGTGATACCAAAATTCTATTCCAGGAATGAACAGGGGGTTGCTGAAGAATGGGTGCAGTACATTAAGCACACCATTGCGCTGATAGCCCCGCATTTCACGATGAAACGTATGCTCGACGATTACATCAACCGGTACTATCTATCCATGGCTGATCGCGCCAAAAAGCTCGCAGACGGGAAATACGAGCTGGTCCGGGAAATCTCATCCTGGAAGCGCCGCGTCATGCTCGAATGGGATCATCTGGAAGTGGTTGAAATAAAAATACCCGATGCCACTAACGCTCCTCTGAGTCTGGGAGATGTATTCAAGGCCGAAGTGATTATTGATACCAATTCATTATCCGCCGATGATCTCGGCATCGAGGTCCTTTTTGGCCAGAAAGAAAACGACGTGGTTGAGAAAATCCAATTCCGTAAGGAGCTTGTTCTTACCAGAGTAGATGGGAAAAAAGCCACGTTTTCACTGGAGTTCAAGAGCGAAAAATCCGGAGTCTTTGACTACGCTTTCCGTATGTATCCTAAAAATGACTTATTGCCCCACTGGCAGGACCTGCATCTCGTGAAATTGTTTTAATTTTTAATCATAACAATCCACCAATGGAACTTTTAAAGAACAAAACAGCTTTAATTACAGGCGCATCACGCGGAATAGGCAGGGCGATTGCCCTCCGGTTTGCTGCCGAGGGAGCCAATGTTGCCTTCACCGACCTGAAGAACGACGAAAATATGCAATCGCTTGAGGCAGAGCTCAAGACATTGGGCGTCAAGGCCAAAGGCTACCCCGCTGATGCTTCCTCATTTGATGAAAGCGACAACCTCATCACCGAAGTGCTCAATGAATTTGGAACCATCGATATACTTGTCAATAACGCCGGCATTGCACGCGACAATCTGCTTATGCGAATGACCGAAGCAGACTGGGACTTGGTGATTAAGGTCAATCTGAAATCGATATTCAATATGACAAAGGCCGTTCAGCGTGTCATGCTAAAACAACGATCGGGCAGCATCATCAACATGAGTTCGGTGGTTGGTCTGGGGGGTAATGCAGGCCAGTCGAACTATGCCGCCTCAAAGGCCGGACTGATCGGCTTTACTAAATCCATTGCTCAGGAATTGGGTTCGCGCAACATTCGTTGCAACGCCATTGCCCCGGGGTTCATCGAAACAGATATGACTGCCAGGCTGCCGCAGGATGTGCGTGAACAGTGGGTGAAAACCATTCCTCTCCGCCGGTCGGGCACTCCGGGGGATGTTGCCAATACTGCAGTATTCCTGGCATCTGATCTCTCTTCATACGTAACAGGACAGGTCATCAGTGTGTGTGGTGGGATGACCCATTAATAGCAAAATCAAAGATTTTCCGAGGTGGTATTATCGATTAGCATTCAGGCAGGTTTTTGGCTCATCCCGTTGTGTATGGCCATTGGAGCCGGGTATGCTGCCATACTTTACCTTTACGAGAAAAAATATGAGTTTACAGCTTTTCGCCGTGCGGTGTTAGCTACTTTGCGAGCGTTAACAGTAGCTCTTCTGGTGTATTTTCTTTTTTCGCCGATGCTGCAGAGGTCAAACAATCTCGTCGACAAACCACTGATAATTTTTGCCCAGGACAATTCTTCCTCTATTGTCGCCACAAAGGATTCTGCATTTATGCGCTCCGAATATCCAAACCTTGTTGAGGGTTTTATTGACCGGTTGGGAGATTCATATGATGTGCGCCTCATGAGTTTTGGGCAGGCTATTTCCGATGGGATAGACTACAGCTTTTCGCAAAAACAGACTGACATAGCCTCGGTGATGACGCAAGTTGGCTCGAGATTCACCAACCGTAATGTTGGGGCTATGATCATTGCATCGGATGGGATCATCAATCAGGGAGTTCACCCTTACTATGCTGTGCAACAACTTGGGTATCCAATATTTACCGTGGCATTGGGCGACACATCTGTGAGGCGCGATGCAGTGGTATCCAGGGTATTGCATAACCGCATCGCCTATAAGGGGAATATTTTCCCGATCGAGGTGCACGTGCAGGGGCAGCTTTGCCAGGGGTTGACGAGCCGGCTTCAGGTTAAACGGAATGACAAAATTCTGTATGCAGAGACTGTTACTTTTTCAGGAAGCCAGTTCAATAAGTCCATCCCGGTTGAAATTACAGCAGACGAGACAGGCATACACCGGTACTCTGTGTCGTTGCAACCCGTCGAAGGCGAAACAAACCTCCTAAACAATGTCAGGGAGATATTTGTGGAGGTACTTGAAGGCAAGCAGAAGATACTACTGCTGTACGATTCTCCCCACCCTGACGTTTCAGCGCTAAGGCAGGCCATTGAAAGTTTTCCGAACATTGAGCTGAATGTGAGCGATATATATTCTTACTCAGGTGACGTCAGCCGATACAACCTCGCCATCCTGCACCAATTACCTTCGGTCAGAAGCGGTAATCACCGCATCTTACAGCTTTTGCGCGAACAAATGATACCGATGCTGTTTGTGATCGGATCAGCCACTTCGGCCGATGTATTTAATTCCTATCAAACCGGTGCACAGGTTAGCAATCTGGTGCCACAGCCAGCCGAGGCTATCCCTGTGCTCAACACTGATTTTGGCGCATTTGTCATCAATTCTTCTTTGCTCGATTTTAGCCGCAACCTGCCTCCGCTCTATCTCTCATTCAACACTGTCAAACTTTCAGGAGCGGCGTCGGTTCTTTTCCGCCAGCAGGTTGGATCTCTTGTCACCGATTTGCCCTTGATCGCGACCAGTTCCATGTCAGGATATAAATACGGGATAATAGCAGGCGAAGGCATTTGGAGATGGAGAATCAATGATTTTGTTCGAAACCATAATCATTTGGCATTCAATGACCTGACTGGTAAGCTGATACAGTACCTTTCGATACGCGAAGAAAAGAGTCGTTTCCGGGTGAATGCCGGACGCAGCTTCGAGGAAACCGAAAGTATTGAGTTTACCGCCGAATATTATAATTCCAGTTATGAGGCTGTGAATACGTATGAGGCAGAAATGATCATTACAGATGAAGATGGACGTGAATTTACCTATACATTTTCTCCGGTAGGTAATTCATATTATCTGGACATTGGTTCGCTGCAACCAGGCAATTATTCTTTTGTCGCCCGGATTGCCCCACCCAATGAATCATTCACCTCGCCGGGCGTATTCAGCGTATCACCAGCACAGTTGGAACTGATGAATCTCACTGCCGATCATACCCTGATGTTTGGCCTTGCGCAGCGCCACGGAGGGCAGATGTTTTATCCCCAACAGTTGGATGCGTTGGCCGAAGCCATCGAGAACAGGCATGATATCAGACCGCTCATACATCGAGAAATCAGTTACCACGAATTGATTGATATAACCTGGCTGCTCGCGCTAATTGTTTTTTTGATTGCTCTGGAGTGGGTGGGCCGGCGCACGGCAGGCGCTTACTGACGCTACCTTGCTATTATGGCCTGGATTATATTGGATGCGAACCTGGCCAGTGTTCCTGTCGAATCAATTCTGCGAGCCCGGTTATAATCGCTGATGGCGCTAAAACGCTCCCCTTTTTTCAGCTTTGCTTCAGCCCGAAGTACATATGCATCTGCCAGGTTCGAATTCAGGTTAATTGCTTTGGTGGCATCTTCAATGGCTCCTTCTTTATCGTTGATCATCAGCCGGTTATAGGCACGATGGTAGTAGGCAAGGTCATAAGTTGAATCAATACTGACTGCCATGTTGCACAGGGCGATGGCTCCCACATAGTCTTGTTTTTCGGTGCATTCAATGGCATTCCTTAGATACTGGCTTGCTTTTGTCTCGCCAAAGACTATGTGGGTAGCCAATAATAAACCTAGGAGTATTGCTGTCGCTTTCACTTCTTTCAAGATATGGGCTTCAGTCATTGATATCTATTATACGACATCCTTGGTTAAAAGTTACATTTAATAGCAAATTATGCAGGAAGAATCGATCCCGGCCGGTCATGATGAAATTCTACACTCCCGGTGAAATCAGGAACACAACCGGTTGTTTGTTAAAGCTTTGTCTGCTCCTTTTCCACCACGACAATGGCCTGCTGATGATGGTCTCGCTTGTTGCTCCTATGTTGCAGGCGATGCATAACAGCGTGTGTTCACGGCAATTTTCAATCAGGGCAGCCAGCAGCTGGTTATTGCGGTAAGGCGCCTCGATGAAGATCTGCGTATATCCCGTCCGGATCGCCGTTGACTCAATTTCTTTGATTTTCAGGGCACGTTCAGGTTTTGGAATCGGCAGGTACCCGTGAAACATAAACTGCTGACCATTGAGACCCGATGCCATGAGCGCCATCATAATAGACGATGGCCCCGAGAGGGGCATTACTTTTAAATCCAATCGGTGGGCTGCGGCTACCAGCACCGCTCCGGGATCAGCAACACAGGGCAGGCCGGCCTCGGAAAGCAACCCGATGTCTTTGCCATTCAAGGCAGGGGCAAGCAAATCTTCAATCTCATCATCCCGGGTGTGTTCGCTCAGCAAGCCGAAGTGCACCTGTGCGAAATCTTTATCATATCCCGCGTTTCGCAAAAACCGCCTTGCCGTGCGCTCGTTTTCCACCACGAAATCCGTCAGGCGCCGGATAACTTCAAGTGTCCCTTCAGGCAACCATAAGCGGGCATCTCCTTCAGCAATCGACGAAGGGATGAGGTAAATCTTTCCTTTGCTCAGGTCTTTCATAGGCTAAGCTTAACAGGAAGTCAGGAAACCCAGGGCAGATGGTCGAGATCGATGTTGCCGCCGCAAAGGATAATACCCACGCGTTTTCCTCTGACATCGGGGGTTTTATTAAGCAGGGCCGCAATGGTGACGGTAGCCGACGGCTCAACCACGATTTTCATTCGCTCCCAAACCAGGCGCATTGCCTGTACAATATCTTCTTCACCGGCTGTCACAATCCGGTCAACGTATTTTTGAATAATCGGGAAAGTGTATGTTCCAAGAGCTGTCCTGAGACCATCGGCTACAGTCACAGGCTTTTTGGCAGGCATGATCCGGCCTTCGCGAAGCGACTCAAAGGCATCGTTAGCGGCTTCGGGTTCGGCGGCAATCACTCGTGTTGTGGGGGAAAAATGGGCAGCCGCAAGCAGGGTTCCACTTAACAATCCACCGCCTCCCACAGGAGCCATGATGATATCGAGGTTGGCCACTTCCCCGATGAGTTCAATGGCAGCAGTGGATTGCCCAGCGATGGTTCGAAGGTCATTATACGGGTGGATCTCCGTGGCACCGGTCTTCTCGATCACATTTCGGAGGTATTCTTCACGCGATTGCAGTGTGGGTTCGCAAAAGGTGATGATTCCGCCATACTCCCTCACAGCGTCCACTTTCACCTTTGATGAGTTGTCGGGCATCACCACATGGGCTTTTATGCCGCGCAGCCCGGCAGCAAGCGACAGGGCCTGCGCATGATTGCCCGAGCTGTGCGTGGCTACGCCACGCACAGCCGTTTTGTCATCGAGTGAAAATACACTGTTGCAGGCTCCTCGTATCTTGAATGACCCCGTGCGCTGAAAATTTTCGCATTTGAAAAACAGCTCTGCCCCGGTAATTTTATCCAGGTAGGTGCTGGTAACCACAGGTGTGCGATGGATAAAAGGTTTGATGCGCATATGCGCCTGGAGCAAGGTTTCGGCGGTTGGAAAACTAAACGTGGTCTCCATCATGATTAAAGGGTTTTTGCTATGGTTTCGCAGGCGCTGTTAAGCAACCGGTAGGCCAGTTCATAATCGGCCTCTCCGCCATAATAAGGGTCAGGTACAATTTGCCCGGCATGGGTTGCGGTCACATCCATAATCAGATCGACTTTTTGCCTGTCGCTCTCGTTTCGGGCCAGCCTTATCACATCCCGGTAATTTCGATCGTCCATGACATAAATACGATCAAAATTATCGAAATCTGATTGGCGAAATACGCGCGCCCTGTGCTTTGTTATATCAATGCCGTATTTTTTGGCTACGGCAACTGCCCTGTCATCCGCTCTGTCGCCAGCATGAAAGGATTCAAATCCGGCCGAAGCCACCACGGCTTCTTTGTTACTCTGGCGCAACTTGTGTTTCAGGATGCCTTCGGCCAGCGGCGAACGGCAAATATTTCCAAGACATACCATCAGGATTCTTGTCATAAATCATCGGGTAAGGTAGATTTGATAATCCAAGGAAACTTAACAAAGCAAGCTAAGGTCGGCTCAACCCTTGTGGTAAACTCGTTTAAAGCTTAAGCTTGTTATCCAGGTCTTCGACGTACAGCCTGAACTGCTTATCGGTTTCGATGAGGTTGTTTACGGTACGGCACGCATGAAGCACTGTGGCGTGATCTT
The DNA here is from genome assembly GCA_037445555.1 of Lentimicrobiaceae bacterium. GTDB lineage: Bacteria > Bacteroidota > Bacteroidia > Bacteroidales > JAAYJT01 > JAAYJT01. Next base: position 3,976 of record JBBIKG010000030.1, on the reverse strand, counting down.
TATTGCCACAGTGAAGTCCGATGGTGGCCAGCGATGCCTTGGTGTGCTTTTTGGCAAAGTACATGGCAAGTTGCCGTGCTTGCACAATCTCGCGTTTGCGAGTTTTTGAGTTGATTGTGTCAACAGGTATGTTGAAGAAATCGCATACCACCTTTTGGATGGCGTCAATCGAAAGCTCGCGTACGGTGCTTTTGACAAACTTGTCAATGATCTGCCGGGCCAGCTCAATGCTGATTTCCTTTTTATTCAGTGATGCCTGAGCAACCAGCGAAATAAGGGCCCCCTCAAGTTCGCGTACGTTGGTAGTGATGTTGTTAGCTATATAGTGTATCACCTCCGATGGCATGGTGATGCCGTCATTGTAAAGGTGTTTTTGCAAAATGGCTACGCGTGTTTCATAGTCAGGCACCTGCAGGTCGGCGGCCAGGCCCCACTTAAACCGGCTGAGGAGGCGTGGCTCAATTCCCTTGAGCTCTACTGGGGGCTTATCCGAAGTGATGACAATTTGCTTGCCTTTCTGGTGCAGAAAATTGAAAATATGGAAAAACACATCCTGGGTTTTTTCTTTTGCTGCAAGAAACTGGATATCGTCAAGGATGAGGACATCCATCATCTGGTAGAAATGCACGAAATCATTCGTGCTGTTATTCATCACAGCATCAATAAACTGCTGCACAAACTGCTCGGTCGAGAGGTAAAGCACCGTCTTATCGGGAAAATTAGTTTTTACCTGCAGCCCTATGGCATGTGCCAGGTGGGTTTTGCCCAGACCGGTGCTGCTGTAAATAAACATAGGATTGAAAGCTGTCTTGCCCGGGTTGGAGGCTACGGCATATCCGGCAGAGCGGGCCAGACGATTGCAATCGCCTTCCACAAAGTTATCAAAGGAGTAGGAGTCAATGAGCTGGGAATTGACTTTGATCTTCTTCAGCCCTGGTATGATAAATGGATTTGGGATTTCTTTTGACATACCCCTGTTAATATCTATTGGCATCGATACCGCCGGATTAGCTATCGCCCTGCGATTGCTTGCCGGAACTTCCATCGTGATAGGCGCGGCGTTTACTGTATTGCTGTCCATCACAATGCTGTACTCAAGCCTGCCTTTCGGACCTAATTCTTTCTTGATGATTTTCTTTAACAAATGTATATAATGCTCCTCTAACCATTCGTAAAAAAACTGACTAGGCACCTGAATGGTCAATACATTGTTTTCTAGCTTCACCGGTCTTATTGGCGAAAACCATGTCTTAAAGCTTTGGATGTTGATATTATCCCTTATGACAGCGATGCAATTTTCCCACACGGTAGTGTAATCCTGTTTCATGCGAAGAGCGTAAAATCGTGTTAGAATTTGTTTTACTAAATTCCTTTAAGCCATAGGCCAGTAATTCAAAAGTAGCTTTCGGAAATATTATCAGCTTGACAAGGCTGATTTTTCAACAAAATTGACATGGAAAAAGTTAAAAACAAAATTTTTCTGCTATTGACTTTGTGGTTTTTTAGTTGTATATGGAAAAACCAAACATCTAAATATGTTAAATCTGTTAACTATTTAACCGATTGATGATTAATTTTTTAACGGAGCTTAACTTCTTCTGCACAGTTTCTGAATCGTTTTTTCTTACCGAAAAAATGAGGGTGCATTGGTAATCGTTAATAATTTTTTCGGGATCCAAACAACCTTCTTTTAGGATCCGCATTATATCGGTGGTAGATGAATAATCAAATGTGATCTGGAAGGAATCATAACACGTCACAGAGCGCTTCGACGCACTGGCCAGAGCCTGGGTGCTGGTTTCCCTGTATGCCTTTGTAAGTCTGCCAGTACCAAGCTTTATCCCGCCAAAATACCTAACCACGATCACCAGGACGTTGGTCAACCCAAGCTTTGTGATTTGCAGCAGGATATTTTTACCTGCCGTGCGCTGTGCCGGAGGGTTCGCCGTCGTCGCTTGAACGCGCTACTTTCTGATCCGGACCAAGCACATATGCGTAACAGTGATGATTGGCATCCGGGTATTTTTTTCTTACTTCGGCAAGGGTGTTTCTGGCATCGTCCTCACTTTCAATCGGAAAGGCTAGCCCGGTGAATCGGCTGTTCTTTTCTTTGTAAACCGCTTCAGCCCTTCCTTCGATAGTGAGAAAACAATCCGTATCCGGGGTGTCTATCATCTGGTCTGTATTAGGAGGGCAATAATTTTTTCTAAATCCGTATCATCAATCAGGGCGCGATGCTGGCTGTCAGGAGCATGTTCCGCCTCGGGATGGAGCATGGCATACCAGCGGCCGGGTGCGGGGAGATCATCATTCTGCCTCACAATGATGTGCAGGTGAAGATGCATCACTGTCTGTCCTGCGACAAAGCCCTCTTGCAGCGACCAGTTGAACGCCTCTGCGTTAAATGCCTTCTTCAGGCGCTGAGTGATGTAGTGTGCATATTCGAAAAATGCACTGAACTGACTTCCGGGTAACTCACCCAGGGTTTGATAATGCCTCCGTGGCACTACCAGCACATGTCCCGGCACAATTGGAGCGCGGTTGTAAAGTGCTAGAAACCATTCCGCACTGTCGAAAACGTATTTTTCGATGGAATGATGGCAGAAAGGGCATGTTGCCGCGTCCATTTTTAATAACTTTGATTAAAACTCCTACTCAAACAGCAACCGAAAATCCCGTGCTTTTGCCTTCTCTGCCCACACGGTCGGGATGATGCTCCAGTTGGCGTTTACATAGTTTTGGGCGATGCGTTTTTTTGCAAACCATTGCATCATTAGGAAACGTGTGTCCTTATCCGACGTCCAAACGATGCGAGCAGGGAGCACGGTGGGATCTATGCCGGCTCCTTCGGTAAGATGGCCTCCACCGCCGCTGCCCCGGTAAGAATTTACCGCTACCCTGTAAACCTTTTCTGCCCTGAATGGCTTGCCGTTGGACATGGAAATAATTTTGATGCGTTGGCCTACAGGCTTGGTAATATCAACCACATAGTTAATGCCTGCAGCTGACTCGAAATTGTAGAATGGTGTGGCGAGCTGAGGCCTGCGGCCGCGGGTGCCTGAGGAGGTGGCACTCGATTCGGGTGTGAACAGAAGCAGGTTATCGGTAGGAGCTTTCATGTGGTTCAACCATTTGCCATATGAGAATTCTAGCACGTTCTTAATCTCATGTCCACTCAGTTCCATCACGTAAAGCTGGTTTTCGTAACGATAGAGTTTGAATAGATCGGCCCAGGTAATGGCGCCTTTCTGGATTACAACATCCATAGAGAGGGGTGCGGCAAAAGATACCTCGGCTTTGGTAACATCGAGCTGCACCTGGTGGATCAATCCCAAGATAGGGGCAAAACCGAACAGTGCATCACGGCTGCGCAGTGAGTCGGGTAGATACCCCACATGCTGCGAAACAAACTTCCTGACTGGCGGTAGCAACTCCTGGAAAGTTTTTGTAAAAGATTCACTCGGTGTGGTGCGTTCAAGGTCAATGATGTCGCCGCGGATCTCGGTGGAGCGTGTCAAACCATCAGGCCCTGAAATCAGTTTTATAGAGGCGGCAGCAACAGCCCGTGCATGACTGCCACTGCTAAGTAAAAGAGTAAAATTATCGTCGGGGCTGGTGATAAACTGGTGATAAATTCATTATACCTGCGATGATCGTGACCTGAAAAGATGATGTCAATTCCGGGAACGTTTTCAGCGATGAGACGTGCGGCATTCTCGGCCATATAATAGTTTTGAGGGCTTTCGCCGGCTCTAGTCGATCCGGTGTGGAACAGGCCAATAAGCACATCGGGCTTTTCCACCCGCCGGATATGATTGACCCAGCCTTGTGCAGAGGTAATCATATCCTCAAACCGCATTCCGATATACAAACTTCGAGGCAGCCATTTGGGCACATGGGGAGTAATCATACCCAGCACTGCGATTTTCTTCCCTTTTCGGTTGATGATAGTATAAGGTTTGAAATAGGGTAGATT
>JBBIKG010000029.1:0-23604 GCA_037445555.1 Lentimicrobiaceae bacterium | reverse complement strand
GATGAGATAATATACCTGTGCCACGGATGTAAATCTGTTAATAAAGCGATCGAACCCCCAAAGGGTGTACTGAAAGTGCTTTACTTCTACGATTCACTTCGTAACAGGCTCAACCCCGCTGCACTATCTCAACGAGGATTTCTTGACATACTTCCTCTTGCCAGCTTTGATAGAATGCCCAACCTACGCATCGGGAATACGCCTCTTTATAGGGTAAAGCATGAATGCGAACCATTAAAACGTGCACACATTTTCTTAAAGGACGATTCCCAAAACCCGACTTTTTCTTTTAAAGACCGTGCATCGGCTTTGGTTTCGGCCTTTGCACGCGAAAGGGGGCTGACTACACTGGTTGCCGCTTCTACAGGCAATGCGGGATCGTCGCTTGCTGGAATCTGCGCTGCTCAGCAGCAAAAAGCGATAATCATGCTGCCCGAGAAAGCCCCTTTGGCCAAGATTACTCAGGTGTTGATGTACGGGGCTACTATTGTCCCGGTCAAAGGCACCTATGATGATGCGTTCGACCTGAGCGTAGCCGCTACTGAACATTTTGGTTGGTACAACCGCAATACCGCCTTTAATCCGCTGACCATTGAAGGAAAGAAAACTGTAGCCATCGAGTTGTTTCAACAGTTAGGCTTCAAGCCACCTGATCTGGTTTTCGTCCCCACCGGTGATGGGGTCATCCTGGCGGGGGTCTACAAAGGATTCGAGGATTTGCATCAGCTTGGCTTGATCGAGCGCATACCAACCATCGTTGCAGTGCAGGCCCGTGGGAGTGATAACCTGGTCAGGAATATTGACGCTCCCAAGTTCATTTCACTCCCAAGCCACACCATCGCCGATTCGATTGCGGTGGAGTATCCGCGCAATTTTTTTATGTCCAGGCAATTCATAATGCAATATGAAGGAAAGTGGCTTACGGTGTCGGACGATGAGATTCTGACGGCTTCAAGGCTGCTTGCAACTCGTTTTGGAATGTTCACTGAGCCGGCATCGGCAGCCGCATATGCAGGGATGGTGAAATACACTGCCTCGAACCCGCCGGCTGAGAAACAGTCGGTGGTGGTGCTTCTGACCGGTAGCGGACTGAAAGACCTCGGCGCTGTGACTCCGTCGCTAAGAATGCCTGAAGCCATTTCTCCCGACATAACCGAGCTGAAACGATATTTGAAAAACAAACCATTCCCATCGACAAGCCTTTAAGAGAAATGATACGTTTTAAGCTGAATAACGCGGAAGAAACCTACACAGGTGATGTCGGCCGGTCGCTGCTCGACTTTCTGCGAACCGACCGCTGCCTGACGGCTGCAAAAGATGGATGCTCGGCGCAGGGAGTTTGCGGTGCTTGCACTGTAGAGGTAAACGGAGAGGCGAAACTAGCCTGCCTGTTGCCTATGCATCGGCTCGAAGGTAGACAAGTGTTTACTATGGAAGGATTTCCTGAGTACGTAAGAGATATCATTGCCAGGTCTTTTGTTAGTGCTGGTGCAGTGCAGTGTGGATTTTGCATTCCCGGGTTCATCGTTCGCGTGAAAATATTGCTTCAAAAAAAACCACTGCCTTCGATTCATGAAGTCCGCCAGGCCATTAGGCCTCACCTGTGCCGGTGCACAGGGTACAAGAAAATAGAAGAAGGAATCATACATGCATCACAGATACTGAGCGGTATTAGGGAACAGGAGCCGGAAACCGGGATAGCAAAAGTTGGCATTTCATATCCTAAATACCAGGCCTATGAAACCGCCATTGGCAAACGCAGGTTTGTGGACGATATGTTTGTGGAAGGTATGTTTTTTGCAGCCCTTAAGTTCAGCGATCATCCCAAGGCAACCATTAATCATATTGAAATCAGTGAAGCTAAGAAACTTCCCGGGGTTATTCGTGTTTTCACGGCAAGAGATATTCCGGCAAAACGGACGGTAGGCCTTATTTACGACGACTGGCCTGTGATGATAGCAGAAGGTGAAACTACCCACTGCATCGGTGATGTATTGGCAGGCGTTGTTGCCGAAACCGAAGACACGGCGCGCGAAGCCATTAAGCTGATCACTGTGGACTACACCCTTCACCCTCCTGTAACCGATGTGTTCGATGCTATTAAGGGAGAAAGGGTTCACCCGCAAAAGCCCAATCTTTTTGACATTACCCGGTTTTCCGTTGGCGATGCAGATGCAGCCATACGTTCATCAGCATATACTGCCGGCGGACGTTTCTCAACACAACGTGTGGAGCATGCTTTTCTGGAAAAAGAATCTGCGTTAGCCATACCCGACAAAGGTGGCGGCTTGCTGCTATACACTCAAAGCCAGGGCGTATATGTGGACCGACGGCAGATAGCACCCGTGCTTGGTATTGAAGAAAAACAATTGCAAGTGATACAGGTAGCCTGCGGAGGTGCTTTTGGGGGCAAGGAAGACCTGAGCATCCAGGCTCAAACTGCCATGTTTACCCATTTGCTGAAAAAACCGGTTAAACTCACCCTTACCCGAAGCGAAAGCATTCGCCTGCATCCAAAAAGACATCCTGTAGTAATGGATATCACGCTTGCTGCGGACAGGAATGGAAAAATTACCGCTCTCAAACTCACAGCCACCGGCGATACCGGGGCCTATGCTTCTGTCGGCACCAAGGTAATGGAGCGCGTGGCCGGCCATGCTGCAGGAGGCTACTATATTCCGAATATATCCATTGAAGCAAGAACCGTTTACACCAACAACATCCCAAGTGGAGCCATGCGAGGCTTTGGGGCAAATCAGGTAAATTTTGCTCTCGAGAGCTGTATCGACGATCTATGTTACCAGGCTGGCTTTGACCGATGGCAAATAAGATATGATAACGCCCTCACCGACGGGTTGAGCACCGCTACAGGGCATAAGGTATCCGGCTCAGGTATCCGCGCCTGCCTGGAGGCTTTGAAGGCCGAGTTCAGAAATGCCAGGTTTGCCGGTCTTGCTACTGCCATTAAAAACTCGGGGGTGGGAAATGGAATGATCGACGAATCGAAAGTAGTAATCGATGTGATTTCGGAGAACGAGGTACTCATCAAACACGGGTGGACCGAGATGGGGCAGGGCGTACATACCATTGCCATACAGACTCTCTGCAACGAGACCAACATTGATCCCTCCATAGTGCGTGTCGAGGTCAACACCATAGACGAAATAGTAACCGGAATGACCACATCATCGCGGGCTACAGCCCTGCTCGGGCTTGCCATTATAAATGCAGCTCAAACGTTCGCTGACGATTTAAAGCACTTCACCCTGAAGCAATTGGCTGGCAAAACCTATCGGGGAGCATTTGTCTGCGACTGGACAACCAAGCCCGGAACGGCCGGCAAGGAGCAGATCACTCATTATTCATACGGATATGCAGCTCAGCTTTGCATTTTGAATGATGATGGTTCTATACAGAAAATTATTGCTGCCCATGATGGCGGCAAAATATTTAACCCAGGTATGTTTGAAGGTCAGGTTCAGGGCGGCGTGCACATGGGTTTGGGATATGCCTTGAGCGAAAATCTGCCCATGGAAGGCGGATACCTGGTGAGCGATCAGATGAAAGACCTGGGAATTTTGCGGGCGCACCAAACCCCCGACATTGAGGTGAGAATGGTTGAAGTCATGGACCCTGTGGGACCTTACGGCGCCAAGGGCGTAGGTGAAATCGGACTGGTACCCACTGCATCAGCCGTGGCAAATGCCTTCTATAATTACGATGGGATCAGACGCATGCGTCTGCCTCTCACACCTGTAACAACGAATAAAGAGCCAGCCGAAAAGTAGGAATTGCCTTTTCTGTTGATTCGATAAACCTGAAATTTATGTCAATCATCCTGAAAAATGCCACCTTCATCAATTGGGAGACCCTGGATTTCTCAACCGGAAATTTTCGGATCACCCAGGGTCCCGATGGCATAATTGAACCTCTAAAGCCGAATATCCCACTCATCCCTAACCCGGATGAAAGGATAATCGACTGTAGCGGAAAGCTGGTGACCAGATCCTTTGTGGTAGGACATCACCATGCCTATTCAGCTCTGGCACGCGGAATGCCTGCAACTGTCAGGTCACCGGCCAATTTCAGGGAGATCCTTCAATACATCTGGTGGAACCTGGACAAAAATCTGGATAAGGAAATGATAGAGGCTTGCGGGTATGCTACCGCAATGGCCTGTGCCAAGGCAGGCGCCACCTTTATTATAGATCACCATGCTTCGCCCAATTGCATCGCGAACTCATTGCAGGTACTGGAAAGAGCCTTTGAAAAAGTTGGAATCAGCCATCTGCTCTGCTATGAGATTACAGATCGCGATGGCAGGGAAAAAGCTATGCAGGGCCTTGCAGAAACCGAACGTCACCTGCAGCAATCACAGGGGCTGGTAGGATTACACGCCTCTTTCACCATAAGCGATCACACACTGAAAGGAGCAGTAGCATTGGCACAGAAATATAATTCCGGGCTACATGTTCACCTGGCCGAAGACCTATACGACCAGCAACACTCAAAAGAGTACTATCACAAAAGTGTGGTACAGCGTTTCTATGACGCAGGCCTACTCAGCTTCCCTAAAACCATACTTGTGCATGCCTTACATATCGACCAATCAGATCGCACACTGATTAAGAATAATAAGGTGTGGGTTGCCGAAAACATGGAAAGTAACCTTAACAACAAGGTAGGTCTTTTTAATGCTGAAGGCCTGGAACATAGCCGCATATTGCTTGGCACCGACGGCATGCACAGCGATTTGCTACAAAGCGCCAAAGCTGCTTTCTTTGCCGGACAGCTAAGCGATAAATTGGGATACGCTGCGATATATCAGAGGTTCAGGAATGCACATCGTTACCTCAATGAGAACGAATTTTCCGGTGATGGACAGAATAACCTTGTTATCCTCAACTACGACAGTCCAACGCCTATTAATTCTAATAATTTTTTGGGGCATTTCCTGTATGGTATCCGTGCAGAACATATTCAGCATGTGATCAGCCAGGGCAGGTGTATCGTATATGACCGCACATTGCAACAGGTGGACGAAGACGAACTGCTTTCATTCACCAGGCAACAGGCCAGAAGGCTTTGGGACAGGCTATAAAGGAGAAATTGTTTTTCTGCCAGGGCATTGTGGTCACATAGTATCGCTATTGACTATCTTTGGCACTCAGACCTCGGAACCATTAACAGTAATTTTACTGCCATGAAAAGGATCCTCCTTTATTTGTTTACAACTATAATTTTCCTCCGGGTAGCCGGACAGACGGAAAATCCCGAAAAGCTCACCGAATCTCAGGCCATGCATTTTGCCGACATGGCAATGAAATGCATCACCAAAGAGTATCCGAATAAACCCGGGCAGGTATTTGGTAGCGATGCCGACCTGAAGCCGCCCCGCGAAATCCGGCCGGCTTTTTACGGCTGCTTCGACTGGCATTCTGCCGTCCACGGTCACTGGCTTTTAGTTGCCGTGCTGAAGCGCTATCCCGATGCAACGCAGGCAAAAAGTATTCGCCTTGCTCTGGATCGCCACTTCACCCGTGAAAACATGGAAGCCGAAGTCCGTTTTTTTCTTGATAGCAACAACACCTCCTTCGAACGCACCTATGGTTGGGCATGGCTACTAAAACTGGCCGAAGAACTCCATACCTGGAACGATCCGCAGGGCCGTAGATGGGCCGAAGCCTTGCAACCCCTTACTGGTCTGATAGTGAAACGATACCTTGAATTTCTGCCCAAGTTAAATTATCCTATACGGGTTGGAGAACATACCAATACCGCCTTTGGACTGGCCTTTGCCTGGGACTATGCCAATACCACCGGACATAGTGAACTGAAAAAACTTGTTGAGAAGCGATCTCTTGAGTATTATTTTGCCGACAAGAAATGTCCTTCCTCTTGGGAACCTGGAGGTTACGACTTTTTCTCGCCATGTCTGACGGAAGCCTATCTTATGGCCCGCATTCTGCCAGCCCCAAAATTTAAGCAATGGCTGAAAGAGTTTCTGCCTGGGCTGCTTGAAGGCAAAATTCCACTCATGAATACCCCCGCCAGGGTGAGCGATCGCACAGACGGCAAGCTGGTTCACCTCGATGGGTTAAACTTTAATCGCGCATGGTGTTTATACCGCATTGCCAGGACGATTCCGGATAATAAGGAACTCATCCGTGCTGCCAGACTGCATCTGGATGCCAGCCTGCCCAATATTGCCAGCGGCGATTATGCCGGCGAGCATTGGCTGGCCACTTTCGCCATGTATGCAATCATATCCGGATCAGAACTTTAATTAATTATCAATAGTCAATCAAAAATCAACTATGAGAACTCTCCGCTTTTCGCTGGTCATCCTGCTGATGATGACATTCCTTAAGGGCTATACCTGCACCAACATAATTGTGACCAAAGGTGCTTCGGTGGACGGATCAGTAATGATTACCTATGCGGCCGATTCGCACATACGCTATGGCGAGCTCTATTTCAGGCCCGGCGGCAAACACATCTCCGGATCGACTGTAAAGCTTTTCGACCGTGGCACCGCCAAGCCCCTGGGTGAGATACCACAAGTTCCTGAAACCTTTACCACCATCGGTTTTATGAATGAACACCAGGTAGCGATCGGCGAAACTACCTTTGGCGGCCGCAGTGAACTTGTTGACACTACCGGGATTGTGGACTACGGAAGCCTGATGTTCGTGAGTATGCAGCGAAGCAAGACGGCTCGCGAAGCCATTGTGTGGATTGCCCGGCTTGTGGAAGAATACGGGTATTACAGCAGCGGTGAAACCTTTTCGATCAGCGACCCCAACGAGGCATGGATCATGGAACTCATCGGGAAAGGCATGGACCTGTACAAAGGAACGGATGGAAAGCTGGTCAACCGTAATAAGGGAGCTGTTTGGGTGGCCATACGTATCCCGGATGGTTATATCAGCGCCCACGCCAACCAGGCACGAATTACGACTTTTCCAGCAGCCGACGGCAAGCGTTCGATCACCAGCCTTGAACTTGACAAGATTCATCAGCCAGAGGTTGAAGTGGTATATGCATATGATGTCATAGACTTTGCCAGGAGTAAGGGATATTTTAACGGCCCTTCGTCGGGCTTTAGTTTTAGCGATACTTATGCCCCTCTTGATTTTGGTGCGATGCGTTTTTGCGAGGCAAGAGTATGGTCATTCTTTAAGGACGTAAAAAGCGGAATGGATCAGTACCTCGATTATGCCCTTGGCCGCAACCCTTCTAATCGCATGCCATTGTTCATCAAACCAGACCGTAAGCTGAGTGTCCGTGATCTGCAGAATTTCATGCGCGACCACTATGAAGGAACCGTTTTGGATTTCAGCAACGACATCGGTGCCGGCCCCAACCACCTGCCTTACCGCTGGAGGCCTATGACCTGGAGAGTCGACGGCAAGTCGTATTTTCATGAACGATCGAATGCCACGCAGCAAACGGGTTTTTCCTACGTGGCACAGTCGAGGTCGTGGTTACCCGGCATTATCGGAGGGATTTTCTGGTTTGGCGTTGATGATGCCAATACCACGCTCTATGTACCAATGTACTGCGGTATGACACGCGTTCCGGCTTCCTTTGCCGAAGGAAACGGAGATATCCTGAAATATTCTGAAACATCGGCTTTCTGGGCATTTAACCGGGTTTCGAACTATGCTTACCTGCGCTATGATATGATGATACGTGACATAAAAAAGCTCCAGAAAGAACTTGAAGATCGGTTTGAAGCGTATACCCCCGCCATGGATAAGGCGGCATTGCTTCTATATGCCAAGGATCCATCTCTGGCCAGGGAATTTCTGACAGATTATTCTGTAAATTCGGGCAACGATGTTGTGAAACGATGGAAAGAACTGGGCGATTTCCTGTTGGTCAAATATATGGATGGCAATGAAAAGCAGGAGAAAGACGGACGATTCCTACGCAATCCCTATGGATATCCCGCACCGGTGAAACACCCGGGATATCCCGAATGGTGGCTGCGAAAAATTGTTGAGGGAACCGGATCGCGTTACGAAGTCATTGAGCACAAATAGGCCCTAAATTGCCAGGTAAGCCCAAAACGTCAGGAATGACAGCGCAAAACTCAGCACCGTAACGCTCATTCCTGGCAGCAGGAAGTCTTTAAACCTGATCCTAACCCCGTCACGTTCGGCGGTCTCGATGACAATAAGGTTGGCCATTGCCCCAATGATGGTGGCATTTCCGGCCAGCGTAGATGCCGAAGCCAGAGACAGCCAGAGTAAATCGCTGTTGGCCGCTTTCATAAACGGAAGCATGATGATTGTGAACGGAACATTGCTCACCACTTGCGATAATACCAGGCTCAGCAGGTGCACCAGGCCAAGGCCTTTTATATCCTGCCTGAGCAGGTTGGCGTCCACAATAGTATCAAACACCCCAACTTTCTCGATCCCCGCCACAACGATAAATAGAGAGGCAAAAAACAGCAGTAATACCCAATCGACTTTTGCAATAACTTTCGATGGTTTGATCCGTCCAAGCAGTAGTACCAGTGCCCCACCAAAGAGCGCTATCACAGGAATGGAAAAATGCAGGTAGTGCCCGGTAAAAAAAAGGAAGACAACCAGTAAGAACACGGGTACTGAAAATTTCATTGAAGTATAGTTGTAGTCATTCCCGGGAAGGTTATACGTAATCGTACGCCTGTGGGTAAACAAGGTGGGGTAAAGCCATCGCATTACCAAAACAATTATGACCATACTGCCGATGGATACAGGGGCTAGTCTTGCCAGGAACTCGGCATAGCCGATGCCCGAGTTTACACCAATGAGCATGTTTTGCGGGTTACCCGTGATGGTCATCACACTCCCCGCATTGGAGGCGAGTATCTCGGCAATCAGATACGGCAAAGGATTAAGGCCCGAAGAACGGCAAATCATGATGATGACCGGAGTGAATAACAACACCACGGCATCATTCACCAGAAAAGCGCTGGCTACACCTGAAAAGGCGGTGACAATTATGAGCAATCGCCATTGGTTGCGTGCATAGCCGATAGTTTTAGAGGCGATGAACGAAAAGAACCCGTCGAGCTGAAGCGTGGCAATAATGATCATCATCCCGAGCAGCAAGGCGATGGTATTGAAGTCAATGGCTTTTACGGCCTCATCGAAGCTCAGCACACCGGTCAGTATCATGGCCACCGCTCCGAAAAATGCAGCTGAAGGGCGGTCAATATTCATCCGTGGCAAACGGGTAAAGATGATACCTATATAGGTGAGGGTGAAGATAATGAGTGCGGTGGTATACATCGGGTCAGGCTGTGAGCTCAAAATTACGAATTCCCTGAAGAGGTATAAATCCATTCTTATATTAAGTACCAAGCCATTCCGAATGATTACCTTTGTAAGGATTCAAAAAGGGGGATTCAACCAATGTTCAGGGCTATCATGATTTTAATGACACTGGTACTACTCCGTACAGGGGATGTGGAGTGCCAGCCTGCATTTCCGCCGCCGGGCCAGATATATGTGCAGGAGTCAGTGCCAAGAATAGATATTTTCATCCACCCCGACACGCTGGCGTGGATTTATGCCAATGTGCAGAGCGATATTGAATTCAGGTCAACCTTTGTTTTCAGCAACGGAAGCATTGCCGATACACTGCGTGAGGTTGGATTCAGGCTAAGAGGAAACACTTCGCGCAATGCCCCGAAAAAGTCGTTCAAAATATCTTTTAACTCCTACGAAGAGGGAAGAAAGTATTATGGTTTTGAGAAACTGAACCTTAACGGTGAACATAATGATCCTTCGGTAATACGGTCGCGGATTGTATGGAATATTTACAGGCAGGCAGGTCTTCCCGTGCCCAGATCGAACCATGTAAAGGTGTATATCAATAACAGCTTTTACGGATTATATATCAACGTAGAGCATATTGACGAGAACTTTGTGAAATCACGTTTCGGAAACAACGACGGCGATCTGTACAAATGCCTCTACCCTGCCGATCTGGCCTGGCTTGGCAGCAACCCTGAGATGTATAAGATGACATCAGGCGACCGGCGGGTATATGAGCTGAATATAAGCGATAAAGACGATTACACTTTCCTGGTCAGGCTCATCGAAGTGTTGAACAACACTCCTATTGATCAACTGCCCTGCGAGTTGGAAAAGGTATTCAATGTTCAGGACTACCTCAAGGTGGCGGCAATCGATGTGCTTACTGGAAACTGGGACAACTATATCTACAACAAAAACAATTTCTTCCTGTATCAAAACACCTCCACCAGGCAGTTTGAATACCTGCCCTATGATGTGGACAACACTTTTGGCATCGACTGGTTTGGCATCAACTGGGCTACCCGTAACATATACAGTTGGAGTCCCTCTTCAAGCGGTGAGAAGAGACCTCTTTTTACCAGGCTCATGCAGGTTCCGGCATACAGGGCACATTTCACCTATTACCTCAAGCAGGCTATAAGTCAGATTACCGGCACTCAAAAACTGAAGGACTCAATCCTTGCCCTCAAAAGCCTGATTGAACCGATAATTCCGACCGATCCCTTCTACCCGCGCACCTATGGTTTCAATCTTACATCATTCGTGAATTCTTACACACAGGCTACCGGCGCCCATGTAAAATGGGGTTTGCTGCCATTCATTGATGCCCGCAACCAGTCGGCCCTGTCCCAGACCGAATCGGGCAATGCACCTCCTGTAATAAAATACATACAGCACAATAAAGCCGCCTACGGCCAGAGGTTTGTTGTCACCGCCTATGTGGAGGACGAAGATGTCGCTCCCGGTGTGACGCTTGAATACCGGATAAACCAGAGTGCATGGAACTCTGTGGTCATGCGCGATGACGGTACGGCGGGTGACGGGCCGGCCGGCGACAGAATCTTTGGAGCCACATTGGAAGGTCAGGCAATGAACGATGTGATTGAATTACAAATCAAAGCCGCTGACTCAAAAAACAGCGTCAGCCTAAAACCCTGCAGCCCCGTTCAATGGAAGTTGACTAATGCCATCAACCTGCCACTTTTTATAAACGAATTCATGGCCTCCAATTCTAACACCATCGCAGATGAGCATGGCGAATACGACGACTGGATAGAGATCTACAATGCGGGCGATGAGCCTGTCAGCATGAATGGACTTTTCCTCACCGACAACCTGGGTAATCCTTCAAAATTCGCTTTGCCTGATATCTCGGTACCTGCGATGGGGTTTATACTGGTTTGGGCCGATGACCAGCCCGCACAGGGTTCGCGGCATGCCCCATTCAAGCTCGATAAGGAAGGCGAGCAGCTGGGAATTTTTCGTAAGGCGGCTTCGGGTTACGCACTTGTTGACAGCTACACTTACGGTCCGCAATCCAATAATATCTCGTCAGGACGCAGGCAGGATGCATCATCGGAATGGATAAGCTTCACACGTCCCACTCCAGGCCGTAGCAACCACCTCCTGTCCACAACAGGATCGGTCAGCCAGCCTGCACCTTTGCGGGTATGGCCAAATCCATCCAGCGCAGGCACAGTCAATTTTAGCCATGTTACTGATTTTGAGTTGTTTTCGATTACCGGTAAACTGATAACTGCTGCCCGTGAAGCGTTGCAAGCCGATATCTCATTCCTGAGACCAGGTGTGTATCTACTCAAAGCCAAGGATGGGCAAGTCATCAGGATCATACTGCATTGACAAGGCAATCAGAGAATAATCAATTAACAAATAGTTTTATGACAAATTACCTAACCGACATCAACATCTGGGCAAAACCAGGGATGAAACATCATGTGGCAAATTTTGATCCCGGATACACTGGAGGCAGTGAAAAGAAAAAGGAAGCCGAACAGGAACTTGAAGCGAACATCAAAGAGATGGCCCGACTGCAGGATAAGTTTTATGCCAGCAACCGCCACTCACTCCTGCTGGTGTTTCAGGCGATGGATGCGGCAGGAAAAGACGGCACCATCAAACATGTGATGTCGGGCGTGAACCCCCAGGGCACGCAGGTATTTAGTTTTAAGGTACCCTCGGCTACCGAGCTGGATCACGACTATTTCTGGCGCATCTACCAGTGCCTGCCCGAGCGAGGCAACATTGGTATCTTTAACCGTTCGCATTATGAAGAGGTGCTGGTGGTAAAAGTACATCCCGAATTTCTACTCCGACAGCAAATACCCGGTATAAAATCCCTTGATGATATTAATGAAGAGTTCTGGGCTAAACGCTATCGTCAGATCAATGATTTGGAAAAACACCTGGTCGAGAACGGCACTGTCATACTCAAATTCTTTCTGAACGTGTCAAAAAAAGAACAAAAGAAACGTTTCCTCGCCCGCATTGAAGATCCGGAGCGTAACTGGAAGTTCTCGGCCAACGATGTCAAGGAACGCGCCTTTTGGAATCAATACATGAATGCCTATTCCGATATGCTGACCCACACCTCCACCCCCCATGCCCCCTGGTATGTAATTCCGGCCGACAACAAATTGTTTATGCGGAATGCCGTTAGCAATATCATTGTAAGTAAACTAAGGGAGCTTGATCCTCAGTACCCTGTACTGCCCGCAGCAGAACGTGCTGCCCTGGCGCAGGCCAAACAGATGCTGGAAGCCGAAGGTTAATTATGAAACACTATCCGGCCATCGGCGACATCAATGACGATCCGGTGTTCGCGGTTGATTTCTCCTGCCAAAATATTCTTTGACAGCGCATTAAGAATATTTTTCTGTATTACTCGTTTGATGGGCCTTGCTCCGTATACCGGATCATAACCCATGTCGGCAACGATGGATACCGCTGCATCGGTGTATGACATCCTAATACCGTTGGCATCCAGCATACCCTGCACCTGATTGAGCTGCAGGCGAACAATATCGCTAATCTGGCCTTTTGACAACGGCCTGAACATGATGATCTCGTCGATCCGGTTAAGGAACTCAGGTCTGATTGTTTGCCTGAGCAGCCCAAAGACTTCATTGCGTGTTTGCTCCAGAACCTGGTCGGCATTAGCCTCGTTTACAGCCCGCATTCGCTCCTGTATGAGGTGTGATCCGATGTTGGAAGTCATGATGATGATCGCATTTCTGAAGTCGGCCGTACGGCCTTTATTATCCGTCAGACGGCCATCATCGAGCACCTGAAGCAGTATGTTGAACACATCGGGGTGTGCTTTTTCTATTTCATCGAGCAGAACCACCGAGTAGGGTTTGCGACGCACCTTTTCTGTCAGCTGTCCTCCTTCGTCGTATCCCACGTAGCCCGGCGGAGCACCGATGAGCCGTGAAACGGTATGCCTTTCCTGGTATTCCGACATGTCAATGCGCACCAAGGCATTCTCGTCATTGAAGAGAAACTCCGCAAGCGCCTTGGCAAGTTCCGTTTTCCCAACCCCTGTGGTGCCCAGGAATATGAACGATCCTACAGGCCTTTTTGAATCCTGCAGACCAGCCCGACTTCGGCGTATGGCATCCGAGAGGGCAGCGATAGCCTCCTCCTGCCCCACTACGCGTTTATGGAGCTCATCTTCGAGGTGCAGTAACTTATCGCGTTCGCTCTGAAGCATCCTGCTGACCGGGATACCTGTCCAGCGTGAAACCACTTCGGCAATCTCCTCCGAGCCGATTTCCTCATTCACCAGTGGCGAATCGCCCTGCAATGCAGTAAGGTTCTTCTTCAATTCTTCAAGCCTGTTTTCTGCCTCTCTGCTACGGCCATACCTGAGTTCGGCCACTTTTCCGTAGTTCCCCTCGCGTTCCGCCTGATCCGCTTCAATCTTATACTGTTCTATCAGCTTTTTCTGAGCCTGGATAGCATCCACCACTTCCTTCTCGGCCTTCCATTTGGCTTTGAGCTGGTTTCTCCTCTCAATCAAATTAGCCAGTTCGCTGCCCAGCGACTCAAGTTTTACTGCGTCGTTCTCGCGTTTAATGGCTTCACGCTCAATCTCCAGCTGGCGGATGCGTCTTTCTGCCTCGTCAAGAGCCTCGGGCACCGAGTTTATCTCAAGCCGGAGCTTGGCAGCTGCCTCATCGATAAGGTCAATGGCCTTATCAGGAAGAAAGCGGTCGGTAATATAACGCTGCGATAGTTCAACCGCCGCAATGATGGCTTCATCTTTGATGCGCACCAGGTGATGAGTCTCATATCGTTCCTTGATACCCCTTAGTATGGAAATGGCATCCAGCGTAGCAGGCTCATCGATGATGACGGTTTGAAAACGACGTTCAAGGGCTTTGTCTTTTTCGAAATATTTTTGATATTCCTTGAGGGTGGTGGCACCTATTGCACGCAGTTCTCCTCGAGCAAGGGCCGGTTTTAGAATATTGGCGGCATCCATGGCACCTTCGCCGGCACCGGCACCCACAAGAGTATGAATTTCATCGATAAACAATACTACCTCTCCGTCGGAGTGGATGACTTCTTTGACAACGCTCTTCAGCCGTTCCTCGAACTCGCCTTTGTATTTTGCGCCGGCAATAAGGGCACCCATATCAAGGGAAAATATCTGCTTAGTTTTTAGGTTTTCCGGTACGTCACCGTTCACGATACGATGTGCCAGACCCTCGGCAATGGCAGTTTTTCCCACGCCCGGTTCTCCCAACAGGATGGGATTGTTTTTTGTGCGGCGAGTCAGAATTTGAAGTACGCGTCGTATCTCATCATCACGACCGATTACCGGGTCAAGCTTATTCTGGCGGGCAAGCTCATTGAGGTTGCGTGCATAGCGTGGCAGTGCATTAAACGAATCTTCGGCACTGGCACTCCTGGCGGATTCGCCCTTCCGCAACTCTTTGATGGCATCACGCAGAAGCCTCCCTGTAACTCCCTGATCTTTCAAAAGCTGTGAGGCTTTGCCGCCATCGTCGACGATGGCAAGAAGCAGGTGTTCAATAGTGACAAAATCGTCGTTGTTTTCTTTAATCAGTGAGGCCGCTTTAACCAAAACACTTCGTGCATTTTCGTTGAGGTAGCTTTCCGCACCGGTCACCCTGGGTAAGGTGGTTAACAGCGTATCAAGGTTGTTGGACAGTGAACTGATATTCACGTTGAGTTTACGCAACAGGAAAGGTGCAATGTTATCATCCACCTCCAGAACGCCTTTCAACAGATGAGCTGTGTCAATGGCCTGATGCTGCCTGCTCATGGCAATCTCCTGCGCTTTCTGAACGGCTTCCTGAGCTTTTATGGTGAAATTATTCAGGTTCATGATTCCTGCAATTTTATTTTACAATCAAATGCACAAACCCTGTTCCACACAGTTTAGGCTGGCAATTCGTCATTTGGCAACATAAAATACCATGAAAAATTGACATTTTTACTGCCATTTTATCATATTAGGAATTTTAAATCATAATATCCCTGTCCATCGAAAAGTTCGATCAAGCCACTACAATCCGTTTTTCCTGATTCAACTGAAAACAAAACAGATTGATAATACTACCAGCAAAATATCTGTGGTTTCTTCCGTCTACTTCATCATATCGTATTCGGAGAGTAGGGTGTCGAGATTCTCGAATTTTTGCCTGTAATCCTCCATCGATTTTAGGATGATTTCCTTTGCCTCGGTGGCGCTGTAGATATGCGTGATTTCACAATCGCGTCGGTTGCCCGGAAGATCCTTATATGTGAGGAAATAGTGTTTCAGGCGCTGTACCACAAGCTCTGGGCAGTCTGCCACTTCGCGAAACAACCCATATACGGCATCGTCCTTTAATACGGCAATGATTTTATCGTCGGCCTGATTGCCGTCAATCATCCTGAAACCGCCAATGGGTATGGCCTGAACCAGGATGTCGCCATGCGAGATGGATTTCTCTGCCAGCACGCAGATGTCAAGCGGATCCCCGTCGCCGACTATTTCGTTGCGCCCAGTTTTCTGAATGGCATGCTCAGCAACCTTTTCTGCGCAAAGGGTCTGCGGAATAAATCCGTATAAAGCCGGCAGTACGCTTGAATATTTTTGAGGCCTGTCGATGCGCAGATACCCGCTTACCTTGTCCACCTCGTATTTTACGGTGTCGGTGGTTACCATTTCGATGTAGCAGCTAAGCACTTCAGGAGCTTTGTGGCCAATGTCAATGCCATGCCAGGGATGCGATTTATAGCGTAGTCCCATCAGTCGGCCGATGGGGTCCATCAAACGGTTTGCCATAGTGGTATTTTTTGCAAAAGTCGTAATTATATCGATAGGAACAGATAGGTACATAATATAGTGCGGGAGGTGAAGCTACCGCTTCACCTCCCGCACACACCAAAATATCTTTCATCAACCTAAGGTTGCCCGCAGTTCGTGAAGAAATTGGCCGGCAACAGCCTGTAATCAACTTCATCGCCCGCCTTAAAAGAAGGAAGATCAGCGGGTCTGGCCTGTAGCTGACGGATAATATCAATTATTTTGAACTCCGTCCGGCGGTTTGCCTGATGTTCAGCGTCGCTGCACGGAACACCATTGGCACAGCGGTTTACCAGCTTTGTTTCGCCATAACCTTTGGCAGTAAGGCGGTTGGCAGAAATCCCCTGGCTTATGATATATTGCACGGCCGACTCAGCACGTCGCTGCGACAACGCCTGATTGTACGGATCCGAACCCCGGCTGTCAGTATGTGATCCCAGTTCTATCCGAATGGGGTTCTCGTTCATGATCTGAACCAGCTTGTTGAGCTCTATTGCAGCATCAGGGCGGATATTCCATTTATCGAAGTCGTAGTAAATGTTCTCAAGAACAAATACCTTATTTACCTCCAGTTTATCGAGAAGCAGGTCGCGCGGGGCACTTAGGCTGGTGCCTTCCTGGCTTTCAGGAAAACTAAACTGCATGCAATCCTGTATGTAGCCGTCCTTCATAGCCTTCACCATAAACAGAATTCCTTTTTCGATGGGTGCAGCAAATTTCCCTTGTGGGTCAGTTTCAAGCACCAGTACCTTGTTGGTGATAGTGTTCAACACATACACCTTGCTACCTTCGATAGGCAAACTAGTCTGTTTGTCTTTGACATACCCTGTAAGCTGTGCGGCCATCGATGGTTTTTCGGCAGGTTTCTCAATGACCACAGGTTCTTCCACCGGTGTCGGTTTCACCTCTTTCGGCGGCAGTGCCTTTACCTTTAGCGCATAAATATCATCTTTTCCTTTGCCCCCGGGGCGGCTTGAGCTGAATAGTCCGGTTTGCCCATCCTGGGCCAGACAGATACCAAAGTCGTCATACGAAGAGTTAAGCGGTGCCTTCAGATTTACCGGCTCGCCCCATTGCATGCCGGCATCAAGGATGGATCTGAAAATGTCAAGTCCTCCGTAGCCGGGTAACCCGCTGGATGCAAAGTATAATATCGTATCGTTAAGCAAGAATGGGAATGCCTCATTCCCGATTGTATTAATCTGGTCGCCCAAATTTTGTGGTTTGCTCCAGGCACCATTCTCAAAACGGGAAAAGTACAGGTCCATCCCTCCTTTTCCCCCCGGCATGTCCGATGAAAAAACCATGGTCTTCCCGTCTTTGGTTAATGCGGGGTGAGCCACAGAGTATTCGTTGCTGTTGTGTGCGAACGGTTCCGGGCCGGAACCCCCTTTCAGATCACCGGAGTAGATCTTTAAAAGCCGTGTAACGATACGATCTTTGCCCTTTTTATCCTTCGTCCACAAGGTGCGTGTAATATATATACGTGAGTTGTCACTGGTTACAAAGGCAGGGCCATTATGATAATACTGATTTAGGCTGCCTCCCAGCAGCGTCGGTTCGCCAAATCCACGCCAGAAGTCTTTGTAAATCAGCGGTTCACTGCCGTAGAGCTTCAGGTAGCTGGTTCCAGTCCATCCAAAACTCATCTTGTTTAAAAGATCGGTGCCGCGGTCTGATGCAAACAGTATTCCATTCATGTAGGGAGCTGGACTGAACTCACTCCACGGAGAATTAAGGTTATCGCTGTTCTTAATTTCCCAGCCTCCTTCAAGGTCTTTCCACGCTTTGTGAATCATCACTGTGGATGCAAAAAGTGTTCCTTTTGAATCAGCAGGTGCCAGGGAGGCGTACTTTTCAAAAGCGGATTTGGCTTTTTCATATTCCCCGATGCGCTGAAGTGTTTCACCCAGATGCAACCACACGATAGGGTCAGCCTGAGGATTTTCAGCTGCCAGGCTATAGTGCGATACAGCCTTTTCTATTTCGTTCGTGAGCCGGTAGCAGTCGCCCAATCGATTCAATGCCCTTAAATGTATCAACGGGTCACTGCTTTTCAAGGCTTTCTGATAGTAAGGAATAGCTCTCGCAAAATGATATAGGGTATACTTTCTATCGGCTTTTCTGATCTGCCCGAAACCCTGGATACTCATTATCAGCATGAATATGGTTAGAATTGATGCTATCTTTTTCATAGGCTGGATATTATTCACTTTAAACAGTTATTACTCTCCCTCAGGTTAATCTGTCAGATCAGAAAAAATACCGCGGTGTCAGCATTCGTGACTGGAATAGCTCCAGGTCAACACCAAGTCGTATTTCGTGTGAGCCCTTATTGTAGGTGAGGAGTTCGTTCAGGTACAGGTCAAATGAGTAACCGACCCTAAACTTCTCGGCAATTCTGAATTCAGTCAGAAATATAATTGCCTTTTCAGATCTATATGACATGCCCACCCAGAACAAATCCTTAAACACCATGCTGGCGTTAATATCGAGCTGAAGTGGGGCATTTTTCACGAATTTTGCCAGCAATGAAGGTCTGAAAACCAAATCATCGTTGATCAGGAACGCGGCTCCTGCAGTAGCATAAAAATGACGCAGCAACTGCGTATATACATTCTTCCCGTCTTGTTTTACCATGCCCATCTCATTCTGAAGAAGCTGCTTGGATGAGATCCCGACAAAATAGCGGTTAGTATAGTAGTAAAGGCCGAAGTTCACATCGGGCAGGTAGGGATTTTCGGGCTGGGTAAAAGCAACGTCAGGAAACTGGGTATTCATGAGGCTTTCATCAAAATATACATGCTTGAATCCAGCCTGTAGCCCGAATGAGAGCTTACTGCTGGGAAAAATCAACCGGTAGGCATACGTAGCCATCATACCCTGACTGACGGTGGGGCCCAGGGCATCCCGATAGGCATACATACCCAGGCCTATATGTGGGTTCCGAAGGGCTGTGTGGACACCAAAAGTCATGGTCCGGGGTGCTCCGGGTATGGAAACCCATTGGTAGCGGTCAAGCAAATCCATGCTCAATACCTCCTTGCTTCCAGCATAAGCCGGATTTAGCAACAATTTATTAAACATATACTGGCTGAAGAGAGGGTCTTGCTGGGCGAATCCCTGAAACCCGATTAGTAGTAATGTTGCAAAAATTATCTTTTTCATAACGTCTGTGTTTTCTGATTTTAATTGCCTGAGACCACCTGAACCCATCCCATAAAGGTTTTTAGCCCTTTGATATCAATTATATAATAGTACGTACCGTCCGGCACAAGTTTCCCCCGGTTGTTGGTACCGTCCCACCGCACGTTGACATTATCATAGCGGGCAAAATCACGGATCTTGTCGCCCCACCGGTTAAAGATCTTGATTTCATTATCCGGGAAGTCTTCGATACCCTTAATCACCCATGTCTCGTTCACTCCGTCGCCATTGGGCGAGAAGCCATTGTAAATCACCAGGTCATCAACTGTGGGTTTGGGTTTTACAAAGACGTAAACCATAGCCTGAGTGCAAAGCACCGGGTTACCATCATCGCATATTCTGTAACAGAAGCTGTCGTTTCCGCTATAGCCGGCATAAGGCGTATAGGTGATGGTACCGTTGGTGTTTACTACTGCTAATCCATTGGCGGGTACACCGCAAAGTGTTACAGTTAGCTTGCCACCATCGGGATCCGTATCGTTGCGCAGCACATGGATTATGACTGGCGTTTCAAAACGCGTTGTGTCGCGATCATCCCTTGCAATAGGTGCCAGGTTCATTCCGGATAGAGTAACCTTTACACTATCACTGCCCTGACAACCGGTTACCAGGTCGGTAACAATAAGATAAAAAGTAGTGTGTGTGGTAAGCGGTCTTGTGCTAACCCGGCTTCCTGTAGTTTGAAGTAGAAGATTAGCGGGTGTCCAGTTGTATTGGTAGGATCCTGAACCATTGCTGGCAACGCCGGTGAGTTCCACAGATGTATTGTACGGAGTGGTTATGCTCGGCCCTGCACTTACTATTACAGCAGGATTGATTGTAAGAAGCATATCGTCAGCGATTACAGGGCTACCGCAGGCAGTGGAACCGGTAAGCGAAAGTGTAAGCCGGATGGTTCCGGTTTCGCCAGCAGCAGGGGTATAGCTTGGAGTAATTGTAGTAGTATTGGTTAATATACCTTTTCCGTTTGTTGTCCAGATCATCATCAAATGGTCTGCAGCCGTTGCCTGGCTTACCCTAAAGCTAGTTCTCTGGCAAATTACGGCATCAGGGCCGGCATTGGCCTTGGGCAACCTGGAAATGGTCAGCAGCATCTGGTCCGAAACCGGCGGACATACAGCATCACCAACAACTGTAAGGGTAAGAAGTGCGCTGCCGTTGATGATATCTGCAGCACTAGGTGTGTAGATAGGATTAAGCACGCCCGGGTTGTTAAACCGGCCTGTGCCGCTGCTGCCCCACTGAATGGTTTTATGGCCGCTGGCTGTTGCGCCGGCAACCTGGAAGCTGCCAGTTTCGCAGATGATAGCATCAGGTCCTGCATTTGCCACCATTGAAGCCGAAACCATAACATCTACAAAATCGCACGATGAACTGCATGCCGGGCCGTTGCTTACTGTCCATTTGAAAGTATAAAGTCCAGGTACAAGCCCGGTAATCAGTGTTTTGGGATTACCTGGATTAACAATAGTAGCAAGGCCAGGCCCTGACTCTTGGCTCCACACTCCAACACCAATTGTAAGCAAAGGGGCATTCATTGTGATTGAGGTGGTGTTGCAAGCGGCAATATCAGGTCCTGCATCTACACAACAAATCACGGCCTCCCAGTTAGTTACTGTAACCCGATCGCTACTCACACAAGCGCCATTGGTAAGTGTGTATTCGAATACATAGGTGCCATATACCAATCCAAAGGCGACTGCATTAGGCATATTGCTATTGAAAAGGGTTACTGTTACCGGACCCGAAATTTGCTTCCAGAGTACTTCTGCGCCTGGCACAAAATTGCCTCCCAAAGAAACTGATGGTTTGTCGCACACATCTATATCTGCTCCGCCATTTGCCACAACCGCCCTACTAACCATTATGCGAATAGTGTCATTTACACAAGCTGAGGAATTGCAGACGCTCACTATGGCCATGTCTAAACCAGAGAAACCTGGATTTGCTATATAGGTAAAATTACCATCTGCTTGAATACTTAGGGTACCAGACGCAGGATTCAGAACAACAATTGGAGATACTGTTAAAGTGCCACTCATGGGATTATTGTCATTGCTAAGTACATTCCCAATAAATGGAGTGTCCTGACAAAGCACAATTGATTCATTCCTAACAACAGGTTTTTGCACTGGAGCTATAATAGTAACAGTACTCGAATTATTGCCCGCCTCAGGATCGGCGGTTTGACTTGTAATTGTGGCGGTATTAAGATAGCTGCCTGTTTCAAGCACCCTAACAACAATGGCAAGATTTTGATTTGCACCTGCCGCCAAACTTCCAACAGTCCACAAACCAGTTGCAGGGTTATAAATCCCCGGCCCGCTATGCGACACATATTGATAGCCGCCAGGAAGCAAATCGGCTACCACTACACTAACAGCAGGCGAAGGCCCTGTATTTGAGATAGCCAATTGGAAGGTAACTAACTCATTTACAGTAGGGTTTTGCTTGCTAACTGTTTTTACTATGGCAAGGTCAGCGGCGTCAACCGGATTGGGCGAAACAGAAGCTGTATTATTTCCTGGCTGTGGATCGAACTGATTGCCGCTAACATTTGCAGAATTGACATAGTTGCCTGAAGGTCTAATAATTACCGTAATCCGAAGTTCGGCAAACGATCCGTTCAGTAGTGATCCTATGGTCCAAATGCCAGTTTCGTGATTATAACTCCCATCACCCGAAGCTGAAACAAAAGTGTATCCATCCGGTAGCACTTCTCTCACTTTAACCCCGGAAGCATTATCTAACCCAAGGTTCTCAACCCTTAAAGTAAAAGTAATCTGGCTACCTTTGAAAGGATTAGTCCTATCAACGGTTTTTGTAAGCGAAAGATTTACCGGCACAATAGGTGCTGTAGTGGCCTGATTGGTGTTGTTTGCCAGTACCGGATCGGTTTCATTGCCTTGTATGGTGGCGGTATTGGTGTAATCGCCTGTAAGATTAACCATGGCC
This sequence comes from Lentimicrobiaceae bacterium, assembly GCA_037445555.1. Taxonomy (GTDB): domain Bacteria; phylum Bacteroidota; class Bacteroidia; order Bacteroidales; family JAAYJT01; genus JAAYJT01. The sequence goes on along the minus strand of JBBIKG010000029.1, from coordinate 1,284 downwards.
ACGACCTGCAAGGTAGCAGTGGCGCCTACAGCTAAGGAACCTATGTTCCAGCTTGGAGTGGACCAGATTCCTATCGATGGTGTAGCACTCTCTTTTGTGTAGCCCGAAGGCAAAACCTCATTCACTACGACTCCGGTAGCGGCGCTTGGTCCGTGGTTGGTGGCGGTGAGGGTAAAGGTTATGCTGCCACCTACATTGGGTGTGCTGGTATTGGCGGTTTTTACGATGGCCAGGTCGGTTTGTGGTACCGGTACGGGTGTATTGGTGGCAGAATTGTTGCCTGGCACCGGGTCGTTCTGATTGCCGCTAATGATTGCCGTATTGGCGTAGTTGCCTGTGGCATTCACCGTCACTACCAACTGCATGGTTGCCGTGGCTCCATTAGCCAGAGTGCCGATAGTCCAGTTCGGCGCTGCCCAGCTGCCTGTCGATGGCGTAGCACTCACCAACGTGTATCCCGTCGGCAAGACCTCGTTCACTACAACACCGGTAGCGGCACTGGGACCATTATTGCTAGCTGTTATGATAAATGTCATGGTCGATCCCACATTGGGTGATAAATTACTTGCGTTTTTTAACACCGACAAATCAGCTACAGCTCCTGGAGCAGGATTGATGATTGATGTGTTGTTTGCCATGATTGGATCTGCCTGGTTTCCTGAAATACTCACAGTGTTGGCGTAATTGCCTGTCGCATTCACAGTGGCTACTATCTGCAAGGATGCCGTTGTGCCGCTAGCCATATTGCCTATTGTCCAGTTCGGAGCTGCCCAGGTGCCTGTCGATGGTGTAACACTCACTAATGTGTAGCCTGTTGGTAACTGCTCATTCACTACTACACCCGTGGCTGCACTGGGACCATTATTGCTCGCAGTGATCGTGAAAGTGATATTGGAACCTACGTCAGGGGTTGGGATATTGACTGTTTTTACTACAGCCAAGTCGGTTTGCGGCACCGGCGTAGGTGTATTGATGGCAGAGTTGTTGCCTGAAACAGGGTCGTTCTGGCTGCCGCTAATGCCTACCGTATTGGCATAATTACCTGTGGCATTCACAGTAGCTACTACCTGCATGGTTGCCGTGGCTCCGTTGGCAAGGTTGCCGATAGTCCAGTTCGGAGCTGCCCAGGTGCCTGTCGATGGCGTAGCGCTAACAAAAGTGTAGCCCGAAGGCAAAACCTCATTCACTACGACTCCGGTAGCGGCGCTTGGTCCGTGGTTGGTGGCGGTGAGGGTAAAGGTTATGCTGCCACCTACATTGGGTGTGCTGGTATTGGCGGTTTTT
>JBBIKG010000028.1:0-25140 GCA_037445555.1 Lentimicrobiaceae bacterium | reverse complement strand
TAGCTACTATTCAGTTCAATAAGCGCTGGATGAATAATCTTCGTGACTGGCCACAAATTATCTCACAATTATTTATGTACTTTGAAAACCGAATTAATGAAACTGACACAGTTTATTGAACACTCCCGAAGAATAAGAAAGTAATCGATTAATAAGAGCAACAATAACCAATGATTGTAATATAACCACAAACCACAAGCTATACGACATACTGGCTATCCTTATAAATAAACCATAGAATATCGGCCTATCTATAGGCACAAATAAACCCATGCCAGATTCAATATAGGTTGCTGAGTCGGAGTATAACAAAGGATAGCCATTTATTAATGCTGGAACTATTAGCAGGATTACCGACACCAGAATTTGACCTAGCTGATAAAAGCCCCGAATTGTGAATAGTGATTTACAAAAATCCTGGTGCATTGATTCTTGCTATTAAGTATGTGGAACCATTAGACTAATTTGGATTCTAATACTTTCGCTATGAATCAGTTGCAGTAGTTTTAAAAGGAAATCGTGTTCCAGGCCATAATTGCCCGCATAGGTCAGACGGCTGGTTATAAGTTCGCGCCAGCGTTCGATCTGCAGGATAGTGATGTTGTGATCGCGCTTGTATTCGCCCATCGCCTTTACCACATTCATTCGGCGGGCCAGCGCTTCAATAAGCTGTTCGTCGATCAGGTCAATCTGGTTTCGCAGTTCGTCGAGGAAACGTCCAAGTTCGGCATCGCCTTTTTCGATTCGGATAGTAAGCTCCGACAAAATATTCAGGAGTGCTTCGGGCGTAATTTGCTGCTGGGGGTCGGTAAGTGCCGTGTCGGGTTCGACATGGGTTTCTATCATGAGCCCGTCCATTTCAAGGTCTAATGCCTGCTGAGACACCTCCGCAATGTGATGGCGGTTACCACAAATATGGCTAGGGTCGCAAAACACAGGAAGTCCGGGCATAAGCCGCTTCAGCTCAATAGGTATTTCCCAGCGGGGGTGATTGCGGTAAGGTCCGCCTTCATAGCAATAAAATCCGCGATGCACCGCAGCGAGTTTGTCAATTCCAGCCTGGTAAATACGCTCAATAGCACCCATCCAGAGTTTGAGGTCGGGGTTGAGCGGGTTTTTTACCATCACCGGCACATCCACCCCCTGCAATGCCTCTGCCAATTCCTGAACTGAAAATGGGTTGCCTGTGGTGCGGGCTCCTATCCAGACAATGTCGATGCCATGCTTCATCGCCTGTTCGATATGCATGGGCCTGGCCACCTCCACGGCCATCCTTAGACCTGTTTCGTCTTTTGCTTCTGCCAGCCATTTCAGTCCTTCCTCGCCCACGCCTTCAAAGGCAGATGGACGGGTGCGGGGTTTCCAGATTCCTGCACGCATGGCGCATACCTGCGGCACCGAAACCAGCTGGCGCGCAACGGCCATTATCTGCTCACGGCTTTCGGCGCTGCAAGGGCCGCTGATCACTGCAGGGCGACCAGCACATCCCAGCCAGCTTGTTAATGGTTTGAGGTGCATTCCAAGGCAAATTTTTCACAAATGTAGACAGAAAAGAGATCGTATGATCCTTCTCTTGTCTCTGCGGAGTTGTCCTCAAGGGGTGAGTGACGCCATATGCCTGTTGTCTATAAGGTAGAAAAATTGTTTTTTTGCACGAAATATCGACTAGCAAATATGGAACAGATAAAAAGGAGCATGATCAAAGACCTGCTTCAGGATGAACACAGATCATTCATCGGACAGACGGTGAACATAAAAGGCTGGGTTCGTACCAAGCGCGGCAATAAGAGTATTGCATTCATTGCCCTGAACGACGGATCAATTATCCATAACATACAGGTTGTGGCCGACCTGACAAAGTTCAGCGAGGATGACCTTAAGAATGTTACCACCGGGTCATGTATTTCAGTGAATGGCACCTTGGTCGAATCGCTTGGACAGGGCCAGAAAGTGGAAATTCAGGCCGGAGCTATTCATCTGTACGGAGGAGCCGATCCTGAAACATATCCTTTGCAGAAGAAAGGCCACTCGATGGAATTTTTGCGTGAAATAGCCCACCTGAGGCCACGTACCAATACCTTCGGAGCCATTCTGCGCCTGCGTCATGCCATGTCATTTGCCATCCACAAGTATTTTAACGATCATGGGTTTTTCTACATTCACTCGCCCATCATCACTGCCTCTGATGCCGAAGGCGCCGGAGCCATGTTCCGTGTTACCACGCTCGATGCCAAAAATCCACCCCTGAACGAGAATGGAACAGTGAATTTTTCAGAGGACTTCTTTGGCAGGCCTACCAATCTGACAGTATCGGGACAGCTCGAAGCCGAGTTGGCAGCCCTTGCATTGTCAAAGGTATACACTTTCGGGCCAACCTTCAGGGCTGAGAATTCGAACACTCCTCGTCACCTGGCCGAATTCTGGATGATAGAGCCCGAAATGGCGTTTTACGACATCCACGATGATATGGACCTGGCCGAGGATTTTTTAAAATACCTCATCACCTACGCCCTCGAAAACTGCATGCCCGACCTGGAGTTCCTGAACGGAATGTACGACAAGGAACTGATCGACAGACTCCGGTTTGTGACCGAAAATACATTTCAACGGCTGACATATACCGAAGCCATTGATATACTGTTAGCTTCAGGTCAACAGTGGGAGTTTCCGGTAAACTGGGGTTGCGACCTGCAGGCGGAACATGAACGCTACCTGGTGGAGAAACATTTTCGCCGACCGGTGATCCTGACGGGTTACCCCATCGGGATCAAGGCTTTCTACATGAAGCAAAACGATGACGGCAAAACCGTGAGAGCCATGGACGTGCTCTTTCCACGTATCGGCGAGATTATCGGCGGGTCGCAGCGCGAAGAAGAGTATGACAAGCTGCTCCAGAGGATCAAAGACCTGCATATCCCCGAAAAAGAGATGTGGTGGTATCTTGACACACGCAGGTTCGGCACAGCACCACACAGCGGTTTCGGCCTTGGCTTTGAGCGACTGATGTTATTTGTTACCGGCATGGCCAATATCCGCGATGTCATTCCATTCCCCCGCACACCTCAAAATGCCGAGTTCTGATTTTCTTCCTGCCTGAGATTTTTATTTAGTAACTTAGTGGTTTCAACAAGAAAACTGCCGGTTATCACGTTGAAATAAGAAATACGCAGGAAGATGTTAAATCAGAAATTGCAGCAGAAACTATTGCAGAAGCTGTCGCCACAACAGATTCTGCTTATGAAGCTGTTGCAGATTCCGACCATTGCGCTGGAGCAGCGGATAAAACAGGAAATCGAAGAAAATCCGGCCTTGGAGGATAACAGCGACACGGATGACACCCAGCTGGACCCGGACTATGGACAGGAGGGCGATGATGCTGATGAGCGTGACGACCAGGAGAACGGTACCGATGATGAATTTGACTTGACCGACTACCTCGACGATGATGATATACCGGCCTACAGGACACAGAACAGTAATTACAGCCCCGATGATGAGCCGCGACAGATGACCTTAGAGTCGGGCCATTCTTTTCACGAAGGGCTCATAGCCCAGCTTATCCTGCGCAACCTCGATGCCAAACAGTATGCCATTGCCCAAACCATCATCGGTAACCTTGATGATGCAGGATACTTGCAGCGCGAAACCAGCTCCATGGTTGACGACCTGGCATTTACCCAGAATATCATGACCAGCGAGGCGGAGATTGAAGAGGTGATCCGGGTAGTACAGGATCTGGATCCGCCGGGTATTGCTGCCCGCAATCTCCGCGAGTGCCTGCTGCTTCAGATCAATCGCCTGCAACCGAGTGCCGCAGTAAAGAGAGCAAACTATATCCTTGAAAACTTTTTTGATGAGTTTTCCAAAAAGCATTTCGACAAAATCATTAAACGAACCCAACTGACCGAGAGCCAGCTCAGGGAGACCATCGACGTCATCCTGCACCTCAATCCAAAACCAGGCGATGCCATAGGTGAGAGCCAGCGTCAGCAGGAATATGTCATACCTGATTTTCTGATAAATGTCATCGATGGCGAGCTGGTACTTACCCTCAACGCCAAGAATGCGCCAGAACTGAAAATAAACAAGACCTATGTCGATATGCTGGAAGCTTACTCCGAAAGCAAAAGCCGGAATCTGCAACAACGGGAGGCCTTGATGTTCATAAAGCAAAAGATCGATTCGGCTAAGTGGTTCATTGACGCAATCAGGCAGCGGCAAAACACCCTCTACACCACCATGAAGGCTATCATGGAATACCAGCGCGAGTACTTTCAGGAAGGAGATGAGACAAAACTCAAACCTATGATACTGAAAGACATTGCAGACAGGGTTAACCTTGATATCTCGACGGTTTCGCGCGTGGCCAACAGCAAATACGTGCAAACTCCCTATGGCACGTTCCTGCTTAAAAGCTTCTTTTCCGAATCGATGCAGACCGAAAGCGGAGAGGAAGTTTCAACAAGAGAAATAAAGAAAATACTGTCAGATTTTATCGAGGGCGAAAAAAAATCAAAACCCCTCACAGACGATGAACTGACGGCAATACTGCGCGAAAAAGGCTATAACATAGCCAGACGTACAGTGGCAAAGTACCGCGAGCAGCTGAATATTCCAGTGGCCAGGCTGCGGAAGGAACTTTGAAATATTACGCAAATACTACATCAGGTATGTTCGAAAAGCTCGAAACCCGGATAGCTCAGGCGGTATCCTATGCACTTCACCCATTGCTTATTCCATCATATGGCTTAGGGATTCTTTTTATCCTGAAGCCTTTTTTTGTAACGATTATTCCCGGCAGCGCCTGGTGGATGATTTTTTTGATGCTGTCGGTACTCACTGTGATTTTGCCGCTGTTCATGATGGGAGTGCTGCGGTTTATGGGCATCCTCCCGAATTTGAGCCTGAGCCTGAAACATGAACGTACCTATCCGCTTATTTTGGTAGCGGCGTGCTACCTTGTTGCATTTATGATTCTTAAGAAGCTTGATATTTCGGATATTTTTATCCTGTATTATCTTGGCGCCACGATATGTGCCCTTGGGTTATTCGCAATCAACCAGTTCTGGAAAATCAGCCTGCACATGACGGCGCTAGGTGCGTTGACGGCTGTTTTCACAGGGTTGTCGGCCAGTGGGATTATGGACATGCCGATGTGGATAGCCACGCTCATCTTTGCAGCAGGTATGCTTGGCTTTGCCCGGCTTAAGCTCGGGCAAAACAACCTCGGGCAGGTCGCCTCCGGCTACTTTTACGGATTTATCACCTTTCTTTTCATCTATCAATTTTATCTCTGATGCTTTTTTCGGATATAGCAGGTCAAATGGAACTTAAACAAAGGCTGATTCAAACTGTGCATGACCATCGTATCAGTCATGCCCAGTTATTTTCGGGCGGCGAGGGTTTCGGTACGTTATCGCTAGCATTGGCCTACGCACAGTTTATCAACTGCACAGGACGAACCCCCGCTGCTACCGACTCATGCGGGGTGTGCCCGTCGTGCCGGCAAAACTCCCAGCTTGCCCACCCCGACCTTCATTTTCTTTACCCCGTAGCAACAAACCGCGAAGTGAATAAGAAACCGGTAAGCACAAGTTTTTTACATCACTGGCGTAAGCTGGTGCTGGACCACGCCGGATACATCAATTTGCCGATGTGGTACTCAAAAATACAGATCGAGAACAAACAAGGTATCATCAACGCCGACGATTGCAATAACCTTATCCGCACCCTGAGCTATAAGTCGTATGAAGCCGAGTTTAAGGTGATGATTATCTGGATGGTTGAGAAACTCTTCCATGCCGCCGCGCCCAAACTGCTTAAGATCCTGGAAGAACCCCCCGATAAGACCTTGTTACTTCTTATTACAGAAAACCCCGGCCAGATTATACCCACCATCCTCTCGCGTGCTCAGATGATAAAGGTGCCACCAATTGATGCGGACAGCCTCAGGCAGGCGCTTATCAGCCGCAATAATTGCGATGCCGAAACAGCACGCAAAGCTGCCGAGATGGCAGGGGGAAATCTGATCGAAGCCATCAAAACCTGTGACGAGAATTCAGAAGAGGTTTTTTTTCAGCTTTTCCGCGACTGGATGCGCTTATGTTATTCAAACCGTGTGGAAGCCCTTAATGACTGGTTGCCTAACCTCGCCAAACTTGGGCGTGAGCGCCAAAAAGCCTTCCTGGCCTATGCCGCTGATGTTATTCGGCTGTGTTTGCTGCATCACATAAGGCCTGAAGCAGTCGGTGCCGAAGGGGAAGAAAAGGAGTTCATTGCAAAATTCTCGGCGCGCGTGAGCCTCAAAAATATCGATGCATACTATGTGATCCTGAACCAGGCTGCCGGCCATATCGAACGCAATGCCAATGCCACCATCCTTTTTATGGATGTGTCGCTCAGGTTGCACCCTGTGATTCATGGCGCGTAACCTGCCAAATATGTATTTATAATTTCATTACATTTGCGGGTTAAGGAAGAGACTGTCTTAAAGGACCGAAATCAATCGGGCGCCAAGTCTGTCGAAGTGCTTGGTGGATTGATAATAAGATGTTGTTTCGGCATCATTCCTTGTGGCTGAGAAAAGCTCAACAAATGGCAGGCAAACACGAGACAGAATCTTCAGGGCGATGGCCTGTTGGTACCTGAATTGTCGATTCGGATCAATAGGGACAGAAAGGTTCATGGCCTTCGCAATTTAATTAACAAGCAGGAATGGATAATAACAATCCGACATATAATCAGGAAAACCCTTTTTTAACAAGAGGGTGCTGCCGAGGCCCCGAGATTGATGCCGAAGGAAAGTACACCTTCAGGCATGGATGTGCAAAGTTCAGCGTTACCGACTGGATGGGTGATGTACCTCAGCCCGATAGCCAGTTCAGTAATGATCTGGTTGAGGTGAGGTTTAAAAACAACCGGAAGGAGTTTTTTATGCTGCCCTTCCAGACAGATATTCACGCGGGCGATATCGTGGCGGTTGAAGCATCGCCGGGCCACGACATAGGAATAGTTACACTGACAGGGCCCATTGTGCGGATACAGATGCGAAAGCGCAGAATAGATCCACAACGCACTGAGCTGCGTAAAGTATATAGGAAAGCCCGCCCTGCCGATATCGATAAATGGATTTACTGTGTTAGCCTTGAACACAAAGCCATTTTTGAAACCCGCCAGATTGCTGCGGACCTTAATCTGAAGATGAAGGTGAACGATGTGGAATACCAGGGCGACGGAACCAAAGCCATCTTCTACTACACCGCCGAGGATCGTGTTGATTTCAGGGAACTTATCCGCAAGCTTGCCGACAGGTTCAGGGTGCGGATTGAAATGAAGCAAATCGGTATGCGTCAGGAAGCCAGCCGGCTTGGAGGAGTTGGGTCATGCGGTCGGGAACTCTGCTGCAGTACCTGGATGAATAATTACAGCTCCGTATCGACCAACTCTGCTCGCCTGCAGCAACTGTCGTTAAATCCTCAGAAGCTCGCCGGCCAGTGCTCCAAGCTGAAGTGCTGCATAAATTACGAGTACCCTGCCTATGTGGATGCCATCAGCAAGTTTCCCTCCGTGCAGGTCAACCTGAAAACTAAGAAGGGCGACGCATTTTTCCAGAAATCGGATGTTTTCAAAGGCTTGATGTGGTATTCGTATGTAAGGGATCCTTCAAATATGCTGGCGCTGCCCTTAGAGCATGTCAAAAAAATTATGACCGACAATGCCAAAGGTTCCCTGCCCGAAAAACTGGAAGATTTTGCGAAAAAGAAAGAACGCAAGGTCGATTTTGAAAATGTGGTCGGGCAGGATGATCTGACAAGATTTGACAATGAGTAATACATCGCATGATGTTATCGTTTAATTAAATGCTTGAATCTAACCCAAACCAGGCCATCATGTTTTTTCGGCACCCATCACCCACGGCAGGTCATCATCTTGTTTTCCTTCTGATTCTCTTTACCGTTTTTGCATCATGCGGAAAGTCCTCCTTCTATAATCGATTTATATCGATTCATGACGAAAAATGGCACATGGATAGCGTCTACTCTTTTAGTTTGAAAAATCAGGCAGCGTCTTCGAACTACAAATTCTACATCCAGTTAAGGCATTCCACAAGCTATGCTTATAGCAATATATATTTCTTTCTGACCACTCAACCTCCTTCGGGAGAAGCAAGATACGATACGATTGAATGCCAGTTGGCCGATAGGTTTGGTAATTGGTACGGCAAAGGCATGGGGCGGCTGAGAGAAAACCGGTATCTGATCAGAAATCCAATGACGCTGAATGATACAGGCACCTACGTCATTTCGCTTGAACAAGCAATGCGCGACACTCTGCTGCCCGGGTTAAGCGATATAGGCATACGGCTTGAGCTTATAAAGTAAACAGAGGAAAAATTTGGTTATGCCACGCAAACAAAATAAGAACAACATCTATCATCACTATGTCCGCAGATTTTGGCTGATTTATGCTGCGCTGGTTGGGTTCGTTGTTTTGATATTCATTGCCATATCGTCAGGCCTGCTAGGATTTATGCCAAGCTTTGAAGAACTTGAGAACCCCAAAAGCAACCTGGCCTGCGAAGTCATCTCGGCCGACCAGGAATTACTTGGGAAGTTCTATATCGAAAACCGAACCAATATTCACTATGCCGACCTGTCGTCCAACCTTGTCAATGCATTAGTAGCCACTGAAGACATACGGTTTACGCGCCATTCGGGTATTGACGTGAGGGCTTTTTTCAGGGTGGGTTATGGATTGTTAACGGGTAACAATAAAGGCGGTGGATCAACCATCACTCAGCAGCTGGCCAAAAATCTTTTTCCGCGAAACACAAACCGAAGCTTCATTTCACTGGTTTTAGCCAAGCTCAAAGAGTGGGTGGTGGCCGTGAAACTTGAACGAAACTACAGCAAGGAAGAGATCCTGGCTATGTATTTTAACACGGTCGATTTTGGAAGTCAGTCGTTCGGTATCAAAAGTGCCGCCAAGACCTTTTACGGCAAGGCCCCTGCCGAACTCAGCATTGATGAAGCAGCCCTGTTGGTAGGGATGCTTAAGGCACCTTCGTGGTTTAATCCGGTACGAAACCCCGAACGCGCGATCGCCCGGCGCAATGTGGTACTTGCCCAAATGAATAAGTATGATTTTATCAATGATACTGAGCTAAAGCAGCTTACACAGACGCCCCTTGATATGGCAAACTATCAGCTTCAGGATCATACCGCCGGCCTGGCCCCTTACCTGCGCGAGTACATACGTATGATTATGAACGCCACCCAGCCTGAGCGAAGAAGGTATCCTTCCATTGACCAGTTTGTAGAAGATTCTGTTCGTTGGGTATCAAATCCGCTCTACGGATGGATACAGAAGAACCCTAAACCTGATGGCACGTATTATAACCTTTATAAGGACGGGCTAAAAATTCACACCACCATCAATTCGCGCATGCAACGCTATGCTGAAGAGGCGGTGATCGAACATATGTCAAAGGATATCCAACCGACATTCTTTAAGCACTGGAAGGGGTCAGCCACTGCCCCGTTTGACTTTGAGCGTTACATGGCCAACGAAGAGATTGCCAAGATCATGGAACAAAGCAAGCGCCGGTCTGATCGGTGGCGTAATATGAATAAGGCGGGAGCAGGTGCCGATTCCATCAATAAAGCGTTCAATACTCCTGTACGGATGAGGGTGTTCAGCTGGAAAGGCGAACGTGACACCACCATGACCCCCATGGATTCCATACGCTACTATAAATTCTACCTGCGGGCCGCACTGATGTCCATTGAGCCGCAAACAGGATTCGTTCGTGCCTATGTGGGCGGTATTAACTACAAGCATTTCCAGTATGACCAGGTCACGATGGGCCGCCGCCAGGTTGGATCAACCTTCAAGCCCTTTGTATATACCCTGGCCATGCAGGAGGGCGAGTTCCAGCCATGCACCAAAGTTCCAAATGTGCAGCAAACCTTTGAGTTGCCCTCGGGCGATATATGGGAGCCTAAAAACTCATCAGATTACAAAGAAAACGAGATGGTCACCCTGAAAGAAGCGTTGGCAAACTCCATCAATTGGGTATCTGCATTTTTGATAAAAAGATATCCGCCACAAGCTGTCATTACCATCGCCCGAAAAATGGGTATCACAGCCCCCATGGATCCAGTGCCTGCAATATGCCTTGGCACCCCCGATATCTCGGTGTTTGAAATGACCGCCGCCATGTCATCATACGCGAACAAAGGAGTGTTCATTCATCCTTTGATTGTGACCCACATCGAAGACAAAAACGGAAACACCATAGCTCGGTTTATGTCGCGATCGCAAGAGGCCATGAGCGAAGAGACCGCTTACATGATGCTTCAGCTGATGAAAGGGGTGGTTGAGGGCGGCACCGGCGTAAGACTCAGGTATAAGTACGGACTGAATAATCCGATTGCCGGTAAAACAGGAACCACCCAAAACCAATCCGACGGATGGTTTATGGGAATTACTCCTGATCTTACCACCGGGGTTTGGGTTGGAGGTGAGGACAGGAGTATCCGGTTTAGGACCATATCTCTTGGTCAGGGGGCCAATATGGCATTACCCATCTGGGCGCTATATATGCAAAAATTGTATGGCGAGAAAGATTTGAACCTTTCAACAGCCGATTTCGAGTCACCCGCCAGTGGTCTTAGGGTGGAAATAGATTGCGATGCATTTAACCGTGAGCAGCGCACCAGGCACCGCCGCAGCCCCGAAATATTCTGAAACCGGAATCTCAGTTAGTTTGATAAATTATCGTAATTAGAAAAAGTTCAGAATGTATTTTCCTGAAATAAGGCATCCGTTATTTTAATGCAAAATAAGGTCAGACATGAAGGTACAAGGAACACATTACCGCTCGTTGTGGTTTGACAAGAATGAATCTACGGTTAACTTAATTGATCAGAATCAACTCCCGTTCAGTTTTTCTGTTATTGTTTGCCGAACCTGGCAGGAGTCGTGCGATGCCATCACACGGATGAATGTGCGTGGAGCCGGAGCCATCGGGGTCATGGCCGGGTACGCCATGCTTCAGGCTACTTTAGACGCCCCTGAAGATAATCGTTTACAATATCTGGCTGAGGCAAATCGAGTCATTGAGGCAACACGCCCGACTGCCCACGATCTCTTCTATTCCGTCGCAAAAGTGTATGATGCCGCCTTGATTTCCAATAATAATGCTTTGGCCATGGCCGAATCGCTTGCATCTGACAACGAACAGCAAGGGAAAATGATAGGCGTGCATGGGCAGAGCCTGATTGGCGTCGGGGCCACGATACTGACGCATTGTAACGCCGGATGGCTGGCCTTTGTTGATTATGGCAGCGCTCTGGCACCTATATATCTTGCGCATCAGGCAGGTATAAAGTTTACCGTCGTAGTTTCTGAAACCCGTCCCCGCAACCAGGGTGCCAGACTAACGGCATGGGAGTTGGGCAACGAACAAATTGATCACTATATCATCACCGACAGCGCTGCAGCTTCGCTGATGCAGCAAGGCAAGATAAATCTGGTAATTACCGGGGCAGACAGAATTGCCATTAACGGTGACGTAGTAAATAAGATCGGAACCCTTGATAAAGCTATTCTGGCAAAAGAGTTTGGCATTCCTTTTTATGTTGCCTCACCACTCTCAACCTTTGATGTGAATACCAATTCAGGCAGACAGGTGACCATCGAATACCGCAACCCCGACGAATTGCTTTATATTACCGGTAACCACTCCGATCCTGTTCGGGTAGCTTCTCCGGGCTCCCGAGCCATTAATCCCGGGTTCGATGTCACTCCGGCTGAGTATGTTACTGCTTACATAACCCCAGTAGGTATCATACCGTTGAGTAAACTAAAGACCTTCCTCAGAGAACATATCATGACCCTCGGCCAATAAACCATTAACTCATTTTCAAAATCAGGATAATGAAAGTTATGCATACCTCGTCAATGGCTGTCTGCCTGCTCATGGCATTACATTCAGCCTTTGGGCACGACCCAAAAATCTCGGCTTCTTTTGTCACCCGCTTCGAGCAATCCGGTTTTACCGAAACCCCACGCTTTGATGAGACGGTTCGTTTTTGTCGCCAGCTTGCCGATGCATCCCCCTGGATCACGTACAAAAGCTATGGTCTGAGTCCTCAGGGGCGAGAACTTCCGATACTGGTAGCGGACAGGCAAGGCTTGTCAAATGCATCTGCCATTCGCAAAAGCGGACGACTGGTACTATGGGTGCAGGCATGTATCCATCCGGGCGAACCGGAAGGAAAAGATGCAGGAATGATGCTTCTGCGTGATATCGCCGTTAATCATATGCATGAAGAGCTATTGAAGCAGGTGAGCATAATATTTCTGCCCGTGGTTAATCCGGATGGCCATGAACGATTTAGCCCCTATAACCGTATCAATCAAAACGGGCCAAAAGAGATGGGATGGCGCACCACTGCCCAGAACCTTAACCTCAACCGCGATCATGTGAAGGCTGATGCGCCTGAAATGCGGGGATGGCTCAGGTTATTTAGCGAATGGATGCCTGACTTCTTCATCGACGTGCATACCACCAACGGCGCCGACTATCAATACGTACTTACATATAGCATGGAAACGTTTGGAACAATGGATGCAGGACTTACGGAGTGGCAAAAAAACATATGTGAACCTTACTTACAAGCCGGCATGTTCAAAACCGGCCACCTCATTTTCCCTTATGTTCAGTTTCGCGCATGGCACGACCCCAGAAGTGGGTTACGCTCACAACCCGCTGCTGCCATGTATTCGCAGGGATATACAGCATTACGCAACCGCCCCGGGCTGCTTATTGAGACACATATGCTGAAAGATTACAAAACCAGAGTAACCGCAACCTACGATATGATTGCGAACACAATGTGCCTGTTGAATAAGGAGCATCAAACACTTCAGAAGTTAATTTCCAGGGCCGACAGCTTTGCAGCCGGCACTGAATTCAGGAAACAGCCTTTTCCGTTAACGTGGCAATTGTCGCAAAAAGACAGTGTCATGGTTGATTTTCTGGGGGTTGACTACAAAGTTTTGCGAAGCGACCTGACCGGCGGTCCCTGGTTTGTGTACGACAAAGACTCTCCACGTACTTTCAAGTTGCCATGGTTTAACAAAAATACCCCCATTCAGAAGGTCGTGCTACCCGAAGCCTACATTATTCCCGTAGAATGGAGCAATGTGATTGATCGCATTGCTGCACATGGAGTTGAAATGCACCGGATTGCCGCCCCACTTGAGCTGGAAGTTGAATCCTACAGGTTTACGAATGTACGATTCAGAAACATGCCGTATGAAGGCAGGCATACAGTCAGTTTTGATCAGCATCCCCTTGTTGAAAAAAGAATATTTCTGCCAGGCTCAGTGGTCATCGATATGCAGCAACCTGCTGCTCGGCTTATTGCCAGTATGCTCGAACCCAAAAGCCAGGATTCCTTCCTGACCTGGGGCTTCTTTAGTGCCATTTTCGAACAAAAGGAGTATGCGGAGACGTATGTAATGGAGCCTATGGCTAAGGAAATGCTGCTTGCAAACCAATCCATCGCCAGTCAATTCGTGGCGGATAAGGAAAAATATCCCGAACAACTTCGCGACCAACCCGGTATGCTAAACTGGTTTTATTCCCGAACTCCATATTGGGATCAGATGAAGGATAAATACCCGGTGGGCAGAATCACAAATCGCGCTGAACTTGAAAAAATTATCGGTGAATAGTCTTTTATCTAGACAAAAGATTACCGGCTGATTTTCTGCCTTTTGCAACAGATAAGTTAAAATTTTTCACCGAAAACACAAAATTCTACCCTTTTGGGTATAACCTTTTCACGTTTTTGGAATTAACCCTGTGAAAGTTGTTCTGAAGACAGGCCGGGCAGCTTTTTCTTTCATACTAACTAAACCTGGAGGAATGAAGCACAAACTACCACAGCTACCTGTATCCCGGCAATTGTATTCATGCGTTCTTCGCAATCGTTTTAGTTTCTGACCGAAGAACAATCAACAGGCAGCAGATAAACCACATCCACATTATTTCTTATTATGATTTCTGGGGACAGTGATCTCCGGAAAGTGGTGTCGACAGCCCCAACCAAATCCTGCTTGTTGTAAATGAAATCCTTACGACAATTGTAGGAAAATTACCTACACAAGGTTCGTGGTTTCGCCTACATACTTTGCCTTGTAAGTGTATTAAAATTGCATCCTACAAAATGCATGATATGCTAAGCGGGCGCTGTCAGGATGAGGTAAGTAATCAGATCGAAGCCGAAAGAATGCTGAGGGTGCTTATTACTGACGATTATCCGGCAGTTCGTAAGAATCTGAAACAGATTCTTGAAATGGAACAAGGATTTGGCATTATCGATGAGGCGGCTGACGGAATGGAAATGCTCGAAAAAATGAAATCAAACCGCTACGACCTGATCCTGCTTGACATCTCGATGCCCGGTAAATCAGGACTCGAACTGATAAAAGAGATACTGAGTGTTAATAATGAAACAAAAATATTAATGGTTAGCATCTATTCCGAATCGCAGTATGCGCTTAGGGCAAAAAAGCTCGGCGCATCGGGATACCTGCTCAAGGTAACCGCCCCAGACCACCTTGTGGATGCAATCCGAACCATTATCTCTGGTATGCCATACTACCCGGGTCTTAATAAGGACATGTATGAACACTAGGATGACAAAAAATTCTTCAGGCCTGATAGCCCCAAACGTCAGGCGATAAAAAATAATCAACTACTCTGCACGTAATGGCAATGTTGTGCAGGTGAGAGTTTAGGCTGTTTTGCTTTATGGATAGTAACATGCATATACGTGCAAGTGGTACTCATCGTCACCCCCTGTGTGATGGCCACATGGTGTTTTCTAAAACAGACACTAATATTTCCGTGAAAGCAAAACATGGTTGCTCACCTGAAGCAATTTTTCAATGTGACCTCGTTTTTTTGTTGGTTTCTGACAAATTACAGCCGGCTGGCTGGTTGTACTCTTTTGGATTGCACACTGTTTATGCAGCCCGGAAGAGCCAATTTCCCCCTTCGGTTCGACACAGCAAGTACCTATGTATAATCAAAGGTTCTAACCAAATTGATGGTTCATGAAGCACACATAGAACCCCGTCAAATATTGCCCCTCAGCGGGTTGACCAGAACAACACCCGCCTCCTGCCTCCCGGTTGTCGTAAAATCCGGCAGTGCAAACAAGTTTGTATTGTTAGAAGTGTTCATCGCTCTGAGGCTTCACCTGGGCCTCCTTTTTGCTGTATTCTTTTGTTTTGCAGGCTTTTTCTGTTCACAGGTGTCCGCAGGAAATCTCCGCCCCTTCTCCCTCCTGTTTGTCGGACACGAGTGTTTTCAAGAAAAGCAGCCTTACCATACAACCTGGTTCTACTTAAATTCGGATCCTGTTGCTCCCGAAATAACCAAAGTTCCAGACCGACCTGAGGTTTGTTCGGGTACTCAACTTTCCATCACCATCGTCACCGCGGGCAGTGGCGGCGAAGGAGATTGCGTGGAGGAATTCAGGTATTCAATAAATAACGGGAACAGTTGGAGCCAATGGATACAAAGTTTACCTTCGGTTGTAGCCGAAGCCGGAACAACTTTAATTGAAGCCAGATACAACTGCGAGGAGGGAAGTTCTGTTTCGCTGGTGAATCAGGTAAGCTGGATTGTCGTTGCTGACCCAGTAGCACCCATCCTGACTAAGAGCCCAAACGCTGCGAGTGTATGCGAAGGAGCTTTGCTTACGGTAACCATTACTTCGGGCAGCGGAGGCATAGGAAACTGTGCTGATGAGTACAGATATTCTACCAACAACGGTACCTCGTGGAGCAGTTGGTCGGTCACTGTTCCCAGCCTCACGGCCGTTTCAGGCACCACGTTGATAGAGAGCCGTCGCCAGTGCGATGGAGCAGGCTGCAACAGCAATGTGAATCAGGTAAGCTGGATTGTCGTTGCTGACCCAGTAGCACCCATCCTGACTAAGAGCCCAAACGCTGCGAGTGTATGCGAAGGAGCTTTGCTTACGGTAACCATTACTTCGGGCAGCGGAGGCATAGGAAACTGTGCTGATGAGTACAGATATTCTACCAACAACGGTACCTCGTGGAGCAGTTGGTCGGTCACTGTTCCCAGCCTCACGGCCGTTTCAGGCACCACGTTGATAGAGAGCCGTCGCCAGTGTGATGGAGCAGGCTGCAACAGCAATGTGAATCAGGTAAGCTGGAGCGTTAAACCCTTACCGGCTATAAGTGCAAATACACCAAATCAGGTAACCTGCCATAATGGAACCACCGCTGAGATAATATTTACCAGCAGTATTCCAAATACCACTATTTCCTGGAGCAATAATAGGCCGGGTATTGGACTATCAGCTAATGGGCTTGGGAATATACCATCGTTTATTGCCTTGAATCCAACCGTTTTCCCAATTACAGCTACGATAATAGTAACTCCTGAGGCTGATGGATGTGTTGGGCCTTCAATTAATATCACCATCACGGTGAATCCTGTGCCGGATATTTCAGCCCTACCGAATTCGCAGGAAATATGCCCGGGAGCTAACATCAGTCAAATATTTATCACTAACCCTAATGGCGTGCCAGGCACTACTTTTAGCTGGACACGTGACAATACCAGCATACTCACGGGGATGCCGTCAAGTGGGAGTGGTTCCGTAATTAATGGCAGCCTGAGTAGCATGTTTCCACAAACTCTTCAAACAACCACTTTTTATATAACTGCCAGTGCCGCTGGGTGTACAAGCTCCAGCATAGTAACTGTAACTGTGGGTGATGTACAGCCTCCAGTAATTAACTGCAGGCCAAATCTGTTCCGGAATACTAATCCTGGAACATGTACTTATACCGTGGTGGGCAATGAATTTAATCCAGCTTCATTCAGTGATAATTGTGCCGGAACCACCATAAGCAATAATTTCAATAACAGTAATACTCTCGCAGGGGCAGTGTTCCCGGTAGGTACAAGTAATATTATCTGGACGGCTACTGATGCTAGTGGTAATAGCACTCAATGCACATCAGAAATAACCATTAATGATATTCAACCTCCTGCGCTATCCTGCAAGCCGGGGAGTCCGTTTACTCGTTATACTCCTTCGAACAGTTGTTTCTATGCGATTGCTGGAAACGAATTCAATCCGGATGTTTTTAGCGATAACTGCCCGGGGGCTACCTTAATCAACAACTATAATAACTCATCCACCCTGGCAGGAGTTCAATTACCTGTGGGGTTTTATCAGATTGCATGGACTGCAAGAGATGCATCAGGAAACGTGACACAATGTACCATTACCATAAATGTGATCGACAATGTGCCTCCGGTGATCACTTCCTGCCCGCCAAGACTAACAGTTCCATGCCCCGACAATATTCCCGAACCAGACATTAGGCTGGTAAGCGCCACAGATAATTGTGGGCCAGTGCTCATTGAGCATTTCAAGGACGACTTTTTCGGCATAGGCATCGTGCCCGGTTATTGTCCTGACAGTATTCGGAGGACATACAGAATTACAGATGCCTCTAACAATCAAAGCTTTTGCTACCAAACGATAAGGCCTGCATCCAAATGCGGGTGCCAGGCTTGCCAGACCAACACCCCTCATTTTTGGGTTAATTTGAGCGGAAGATGCGATAGTGTTTGGTCTAGTCCGAGCATTTCTCGTGTTGGATTATGCTGTCAGGCTACAAGCCCGGAACGCTGTATCTCATTTTCGGTGATGCTCGACAGGAGTTCAGTAGGTTTTTATATGCTGGTTGACGGTGCAGCACCTCCTGGCTGGTACTACAAAGTAAACTGCGGGCCTGAAGTTGCTCTTGGGGCTGTTATCTGCCTCAAGCCAGGAGTTTATCACACAATTACCATTTGTAAGCCTGGTGCTAATAAAAACATCTTTACCATTGGTTCAGTTTGTGGCATCATAGGTGCTTCAGACGTACGAACCCGAAAAAATTGCGACACACAGATCACAATTTCTGGGGTTGAGCCTAGCAGCGTGAAATGGACCGACCTGTCAGGGGGAAACCAATATGTTCACTACCTGAGTCCTAGCCAAGGTAGCCTAACTACAACTTTCAGAGCCAACGACCTCGCACCCTCGGTCATTGAATATCGCGTATGCGGAAGAATGGCCAGTAATCCATGCTCTAATAATGGGATCTTGTGCGCAACAGTAAAAGTTTATGTATCAGAAGATATAAAAGTAAGTATAGATCCGGCCATTCCGGTGTTCTGCGAAAATGACCCTAAGGAGATCGTTGCCAGAGTCAGTCCATTGGTCGGGAACTATCAAATTCGTTGGCGTAATGCGTCTGGAGTGACATTACATCAGGGTGGTGTGTTCAAGCCCCCTTCTGCCGGCAATTATTCTGTATCCGTTACCGAGCTTGGAACAACCCTTCCTTGTAGCACAGTAACAATGAATTTCGCAGTAGGGTTTGTCAACTGCCTCTCCTGCCCCGCAGGCAGTACGTACTGTTTTCAGGAGCAGGTGCCGATTCTTACTACTGTTCAAGCATTTCGCAATTTGGGTGGCGCAGTAACCTATCCATGCCCGGTGCCTAACAACAATATTGCCTTGGTGGATGTTCTGTCGAGCCAGGGGCGATGCCCTCAATTCCTGACATACAGATATCTTATATGGGATGAGTGTGGCAATCGCGACACTTGCAATTTGAGGGTAGAAATTAATGATATAATAGCCCCAACCTTCACACGCCCCCCTGATGTAACAATTTATGCCCTAAATAATTGTACCTATAACGCCAGTCCGGCTGTTACAGGCGACGTAACCGACGAGTTGGACAATTGTTATACAGGATTACAAGCTACATATACAGATCAGTGGGTAAGTGGAACTTGCAGCGGGACTGGAACAATCCGCAGATTATGGAGCTTGCAAGATGACTGTGGTAACGCCGCATTACCTCAGATCCAAACCATCACAGTTGCTGATACTACCAGGCCAGTGAGCATCTGCCCTGCAAATATCAGGGTAATCGCCTTACCCAGTGATCCCTTCACCTACGTCAATATCGATCCACCGCAGTATTATGATAATTGTACGCCCAGGGGCAATATTGTCAGCAGTTGGTCAATGGTCGGTGCGACGGTTGGTTCAGGCAACGGATTTTTACCCACCCCTTATCAATTTAATGTAGGCGTTACAATAGTAACCTTCACATTTAGGGATGAATGTGGGAATGAAGCCAGCTGCTCATTTGAAGTTCGTGTGGACCCGCGTCCGCCAAGAATATCCTGTCCTAACAATATCTCAAGTTTTACCGATCAAAATGTCTGCAGCGCTTTAATTAGTCCCGACATTCCTGTAGCACTCGAAGGAACACCCCCCATCAGCTGGGCCTGGAGCATGACAGGTGCCACTGTAGCTTCGGGTACAGGGTATATTAGTCCGACCCCATTTGCTTTTAATCTTGGAACAACCGTAGTTACGTATACAGCCACGAATATGGCCGGAATAGACCAATGTGTGTTTTCGGTGCAAGTTTCTGATAACGAACCACCAGGTTTTACAGCACCAGGCCCATTTACTTTTTGCGTAAACAACATTCCGCTAGCCATATACGATGGCATGCCTGAGCCAAATGCTGATTTTAATCCCGAAAGGCCCGATTGGTATTTGTTTCGGGCGGGTGACACCGACCTGGACATGAACCCTGCTTTGTTTTCGGATAACTGCAGCCTTTCCTGTGGTGCGCAGATACGGTGGAAAATAACGCTTGCCGATGGCACGCTGATTCCACCTTCCCCGGTGCCCTACAATACTGGGCAGCCTTCCACCAACTCATCCGACATCCAGCTTTACGGCGATGGAATAACCTTTAATAATGTCATTCACACCATCACCTACTGGATAGTTGACTGCAACGGTAACGTGAGCAGCCCGGCCAACTTAGGTATTGTCATCATGCCACGGCCGAATATCATCAAAAGAAATTAAAACACTCCTAACCACACTTAAAGTCAAACCTAACTGATTGCCTATGAAGCAAAAAACAGAAAAACAGCCTTGTTAATTGCCAATTAAACGAATGTGTCCCTTTTCAAATGCCTATGAAAAAAAAGCCATCCGGAAACCGAACTCCTGTCCGCCGTGAAACGTGAAAAGCGTAATGTCAGCAATTGCGCGAGGCGGAAATAGATTTCCGCCAATAACATTAACGACGATGTACGGATCCGGAAGGTGAAAAACACTGGTGCATGGCACAAGAAGCTATCAGTGCCGTATCAGGCCTGGGCTTCCCGCCTTAAAATCAATTATCCTTAATCTAACAAATTATGTATCAATTATCATTTATCAACTTATCCACAGAATTAATCACAGTTCTCAATCTTTAAAAATCACAATTATGAAAAAGCAAATTTTAATCATCGCAGCATTCGTTTTGTGGGCTGCTTCAACAGCCTTCGCACAGTTCGTGCCACGCCCCGTCACCTGTTTAACCGACACCCCCCTGCGGCCTATCGCGGGTAAGCCTTATACCTACGAGGTAAACGTTCCCACACCTCCGGGAACAAAAGAATACCTGTGGTTTGTGACGCAGGACATCAATTTCATCCAAAACGGAAACCTGACAAATACCCGCGCTACCATTGGTGGCCCGATACTTGCCGCAGGTAGTACTCACTACAACGCATCTACTTCCAATGCCACCACCATTTCGCTCACCTGGCAGAGTATCATCTATAACCCTGCCAATCCCATCTTTGTAGTTATCAATGTTACAAACACCGATGTGTGCGTAACTCATAATCTGAAAGTGTACAAGATCGAGCCGCTGCATGCTTTCTCGCTGGATATTGCCAACGTGCTTAACGGCAACGTGCTTGGAAGCGATTATGGCTCAAACATCGACAAGTGTATCTCAGCCATTCAGAGTGCAAGGTATGATGCCGGACAGAATGCGGTGGTATATGACTTTGGGGCGGACACCCTCTACTACTCTGTGATTTCTGCCAACTGGTCGGGCAGGTGGCAATTACGCGTTAGACTGACCCAATTACAAACAGGGCAAACTGCCGACATTCATTGGGGTTACACACTCGGAAACTATCCTAATGTGGTGCAAACCGGCATTAATGCAGACGGAGACTGGGCCTCGACCACCCTGGTTGAGCCCCAGACCGCAGGAGCTGTCACCGTTGGTCCTAATGGTGAAGTGCTGTATATCAGGCTCATAATCAGGCATGGAAGTCAATATGAAGGGTTAACCGGAATACAATACAGACTTGCAGTAAATGGCCAGCTGCATGACGGCACCAACCTGATCCCCAACTACACCGACGTTCATCACACTGCCAATCCGGGAAATAACGAATGCCCCTGGATGGTCGATTTTGATGATATCGCCCTCCAGACCCTCAAGCCGAGACCGGATATCCAATCGGTACAGCCACCGGCACCTGGATTCCTGCCTAAGGGTAACTAACCTGCCAACGGCATAGTCACTACGGAAACAGATTTTGCTTTTTCATAACAGGAACCTGGCCAGGCCGTACTCACAATCTACGGCCTGGCCAGGATATCCCGAAGCAAGCATGAATCTAATACTCATTAACATATGTTTATATAATGATATTTTTATATGGTAATGACTTCTGTCAGGCAATAATGCTACTTTCAGGGAAATCAACTATCCTGTTCTGAAACGATATATTCTGCTGTTCCGTTCTGCACAGCCATGCAGCCCAAGGGCAGACAAGAATGATGGCCTATGCTGAAGAGGCTTTAGGCAGCCTTTGTTTGAAAAGGCTTATGAACTGGAATTTTGCCCGGGCTGAAGGAAATGTAAATCGTTGTTACGCAAATACATCCTTCAGGTAATGGAATTCAGGCGAGGACTTGTTTACTAATAGAACCCACCTGGCCTCATGCTAAATAATGCAGGGCAAGGCAAGCAATTTCTTTCCGCACGTAGGATGTGTACGTGTTGCAATGGCGGATAACCGACAAGATACAGTCACGGGTTAAACGAAACGCTATGCACATGAAAGGTATCGTATGAAAATATTAATCTGGCAACCTCATTGCCGGGGTAAACCATTTGCAGGAAAATGGAGCGGGCCGCCCGGAAGAGCCGCACCAATCACGTTTTTTGGACACAATTACACGCTTGCCAAAAGCTTGCTCGTGTGTGCGCCGAGAGACTGGATCACACCTACCTGCTCAGTTCGATACTGGCTACAGGGCAGGGATAACCAAATGATACACCAATCAGGCTGCATAAGTAGCAGCATTAACCTTGATTGGGTTGCTCAACACTCACCTGGAATTTATGAAAATGTCCGGGAAGGGGGAAGTTTATGCCTTGCCTCCAGTAATCTGCCAACAGATCGAAACCCTGAACAAGACCCGGGTGCGACAGCATCGGTTCAGGCAGAACAGGCTTCTAAAAATGTGAAATTCTTTTAAACAGCAGAAATGCAATAAGTTATAAAAAATCAAACGTCAAAAATTTGCCTATATAATGATTCTTTCATGAATGAAAGAATCATAGAAAGGTTGAATAAGACCTAAAAAACAAGAGAGATACATCACCCGCGGTTATGAAAAACTAATCGGTTTTGATAAAGGCACTGAAACATAAAATCCCGGTGGCATTGGCAATCATGCTGATGCTTCTGACTGCAGTTCGGTCTGCAGCTCAGAGTGGGATGACTGTATACCAGGGTCAGACCACTGAACTTGCCGTTGCAGATAATGGTGCTATGTTCGTTTGGGACTTGTACCATGATGTGAGTGGGGTGAATTTTGCCACCACAGATGGGAACTGCCCCCCCAGCCTTGCCACCTTCACAGGAGGGAACAGAGGCAGCCGTGTCAATGTAAACTGGCTGATACCGGGCGTGTATTTCTACAAAGTCACCGCATATAGTGCGGATGGATGTATGAACCTGAAAGTGGGTAAGGTGACTGTGCTGGCAAGTCTGCCTACCGCTCTTCTCGATGAAATTCCTCCGATATGTGTAGGCGATTCAGCAACGATCGTTGTAAGGTTCACGGGAACACCACCGTGGAATATATCTCTGCAGGCTGATGATGGCAAATTGGTCAGCACCACGACCTACCGTGATATCAGCACAAATATTTTCATGATTCCCATAGCCCCTAAAGTAACAACTTCATATACCATCGCTGAAGTCAGCGACCGGAACGGCACCAGCTCGACCTTGTCAAATACTGTGAGGATCGAAGTGAAGCCCTTACCTAGAAATTCAAGGATTTATCAATATAACCCCCAGGCAAGAAAAGATTAATATGTTTAGGATCAGGCACATACTCATGTTCATAGCGCTTCTGGCTGCCTTGCTGGCAACTGGCCAGACGCCTTATGTCATTGATAGGGTATGTGTGGGATCCACAAGGCATTACCGTATTGATGGCGAGGCAGGGTCAACGTATACCTGGACACTGAAAACTCCTGCCGGTGAGAAAATCCAGTTACCCGAAACTGCAGATACCGTTACCATTAGCTGGTCCTACGAACCAGGCCTATATGAACTCTCAACGGTACAACATCCATTGAACGGCTGCGCGGGCGAGATCGAGCTGGGTGTCATTGAAGTAATCGGCTTGCCCACAGTATATGCAGGACGTGATCAGGTGATCTGTAGTGGCAACCGTTATCACTTGTCGGATGCCAGAGCCACCGATTTCGGAATGCTATACTGGATTTCGTCAGGCGATGGAAAATTCAGTGATTCATTAAGTCTCAACCCGGTGTATACTCCCGGCCTACAGGATATTATATCAGGGGTGGTCACACTTACACTTAGTGCCATTGGATCAGGGAATGAAGGCAGTTGTGGGGTTGTCACTTCGTCGGTTACACTTCGGATAACAAATCTGTTTGTGACCATTTCCGATCTGAGAGACAATACCTGCTTTGGATCGGAAGAAGGCGGTGTGCGACTGATGGCCAGTGGAGGAACCCCCCCATACCAATGGTCAGTGAACGGTGTCACAAATGATACCGGAATCTATAACCAATTGCCGGCCGGAACATACATGTATCATTTGGCGGACGCCAATCAATGTATTGCTTCTGGTAGCTTTATTATTACCCAGCCCACCCGCCTTACTGCAGAATTGAGCTTTGTTGTTGTTTCGTGCTTTGGCCTCAACGATGGGGAAATCAGGATAAACAATGCGTCCGGCGGATCAGGTAAGTATGAATTCAGCCTGGATGGCAAGACGTGGAGTGCTACCCACATTTTCTCCAACCTTAAACCTGCTGAATATGTCGTAGTAATGCGGGATGCAAATAATGTAGATTGTTCGGTGGATTTGGGAACCATATGGATTACCGAACCACAAAAGCCATTGGCCGATGCTGGTGCAGACCAAACCATTTGTAGTTTGCAGAATGAGATAGCTCTATTCGGGCATGCATCCAATTATAAACGAGTCGTTTGGTATACAACGGGAACTGGTTTATTCAGTGATACTGCTGCTCTTGTCACAACCTATTACCCGAGTTCAATGGATATACTGAACCGGCAAGTAATCCTAGTACTGATGGCCTATAATTCAGAGAACTGTCCTGCTGCAGTTGATACCTTGCAGATTATTATCTATCCGAGGGTTGAAGTATATGCAGGCCCCGCTGCAACCATCTGTCAGCACGAAAGTTTTAAAATTATCGAGGCAACGGCCTTGAATTACAGCCGCTTATTATGGATTACATCCGGAGATGGGCACTTTGATAACGACACCGTGCTGAGCACTGCTTACCGGCCGGGTGGCAGGGACATTGCTGCCGGAAAAGTCGAATTGTCGCTGATTGCCCTTGGACAAGGTCCTTGCGATGCTGATACTTCAACAATGCTTCTGGATATTTATCAGAATACACTAACTGAAGTTACTGCAACCGCTTGCGATGAATACACCTGGACATCTGGAGATGGAAAGACCTACAGAACCTCCGGCACCTTCGACTACATCACCACCAATGCCGAAGGTTGCTCCGATACCCTGCGACTGCACCTGACCATCCACAGGGGTGTGCTGACCGAAGTCACGGCAGCTGCTTGCGATGAATATATCTGGGCTACCGGTGACGGGA
>JBBIKG010000027.1:0-29252 GCA_037445555.1 Lentimicrobiaceae bacterium | reverse complement strand
TAGAGAGTATTGCCTCCCTGGTGAAAACCCTCGGATACAATACCAGCTTTATTCATGGAGGTACCAATGGCACTATGGGGTTTGAAACCTATTCGAAGAATGCCGGTTTTGACACTTATATCGGACGCTCGGAGTTTGGTGATGACAGTTTTTTTGACGGGAAATGGGGAATATTTGATGAGCCTTTTTTGCAATTTACAGCCAGTTATTTCGATCAATCGTCACAACCTTTCTTTTCTTTTGTTTTCACTCTTTCTTCTCACCATCCTTACAAAGTGCCGGTTAAATATATTGATTTACTCAAAAAAGGACCATTGCCTATTCATCAGGCCATTGCCTACGCCGACCTATCGCTAAAGAAATTTTTTGACACGGCATCTGCCATGCCATGGTTCAAAAACACCCTTTTTGTCATCACCGCCGACCACACTTCGGAACCATTTTTTGAGTATTACACTTCCTACGCCGGCTCGCTCTCAATACCCATGATATTTTACCGTGCAGGAATCGAACAACCCGTCCGCATCGACCGAATTGTACAGCAGGCTGACATCATGCCAACCTTATTGCATATTGCCGGATATGAAAAACCCTTTATTTCGTTTGGAAGCTCTGCCTTCGGCAATGTTGAAGAAGCTTTCAATATGACTTTCAGCAATAATCGCTATCAACTTATCAAGGATGGGTATCTTTATCATTTCCTGGACGGGAAAGGTAACGGTTTATTCGAGCTACAAAATGATCCGCTATGCACCCATAACCTGATTGGCCAAAAACTCGCAGTAGAAGGTAAGATGGAGTGGTTCGTCAAGTCATTAATCCAACAATATAATGACAGGTTAATCCATAATTCATTGACGCGGACAGATCAATAACTCATCAGCCATCAAGCCTTTATGACGCAAAGAAAACGAATGCAGGTTGTGGTTAATCCAGCTTCAGGCAAAGACAAAAGGAAGCAGGTTAAGGTATTGAAGGAGCTTGAAATATACCTTGACCATACATTGTATGACTATAAGGTTGACCATTCAAAAAATCCTTTGCATGCTACCTTGCTGGCTCAGGCGGCAGTGGCTGATGCGTTTGATATAGTAGTAGCTGTCGGAGGAGACGGCAGCATCAACCAGGTGGCAAAAGCCCTTGTCGGGACAAGTACCTCACTCGGAATTATTCCCGCCGGCTCGGGCAACGGCCTGGCTCATCATCTTCGCATACCATTGAACATCCGAAAAGCAATTGAGGTCTTAAACACAAACTATGAGGTAGCTATCGATGCGGTTGTCATAAACAATGATTATTTTTTCAGTATTGCAGGCGTTGGTTTCGATGCGCTCATTGCCAAAGAATTTGCCGGAGTCGGCCGAAGAGGTTTTTTGCCATATCTGTACCTTGTGCTAACACGATATTTAAATTACAAACCGCAAACCTACCACCTGCAAACCGACGCAGAGGTAATCACCGCAAGAGCTCTTATGGTGACGTTGGCCAACAGCAATCAATTCGGATATAACGCGAAAATTGCCCCACAGGCATCCTTATGCGATGGCAAGGTGGACGTATGTATCATTCGTAAGGCACCGCTTCTGATTCTTCCTGCGCTGGCATACAAAATCTTTTCTGGCCGCATAGATACGTCGAGGTATGTTTCTGTTGTTAAGATTTCGACAATTGAAATAGCTCATGACAGGGATATGTACATCAATCTGGATGGCGAATCGGCGAAAACTGGCAAACAAATTTCGATACGCGTGAAACCTTCGGCACTCAAAGTAATTGTACCTCAGAACCTTAAAGCATACTGATGAAATAGAGTTAAGTTGCTTCAATGGTTTTTCGAAACATTGTTTTGAGTAAGGAACGATAAAGCTGGCTTTTTACCATCTATATTTGTGCAATCGAGGAGGGCTAACATATCACCCCACCACTCAAACCAAAGCAATGATAGAATATTTTGACAAAATCTTTCGTGAATGGCTCCTCGGCCTGAACATGCCTGTGGAATACGCCTGCATGTTCAGCAACCTGATCCTGTTTGGCAGTGTATTACTGCTGGGAGTCATTGTATATTATATATTGAAATATTTCGTAATCAAAATCATAAAGAAGATTGCCCGAAAAACTTCCAGCAAATGGGATGATATTCTGATTGAAAATCGGGTATTTCAACGGATGGCCTTCCTGGTTCCTGCCCTCATCATTTTCGCTCTCGCACCGTTGATATTATCTGACATCCCAAACCTTGGCAAAATAGCTCAGACAATCCTCAAACTCTACATGGTGTTTATTTTTATGTGGGTCGGAAGCT
The DNA here is from genome assembly GCA_037445555.1 of Lentimicrobiaceae bacterium. GTDB lineage: Bacteria > Bacteroidota > Bacteroidia > Bacteroidales > JAAYJT01 > JAAYJT01. Next base: position 26,947 of record JBBIKG010000027.1, on the reverse strand, counting down.
CATTCCTAAATGCGCTGAACGGAATATACCAGCTGTATGATATAGCCAAGGTAAAACCCATTAAAGGGTATCTTCAGGTGCTGAAGATATTTATGTACATCATTGGGGCGGTGATTGCCATCTCAGTCCTAATCAACCGCTCGCCCATACCCATCCTTACGGGTATGGGGGTTTTCTCCGCCATCATCGTGCTGATATTTAAAGATACCATACTAGGTCTGGTGGGTAGCATACAGCTATCTGCCCTCGACCTGGTCAGGCCTGGCGACTGGATTGAAGTGCCTAAATACAATATCGATGGCATTGTGATTGATATGAACCTGACAACCCTGAAGGTTCGCAACTGGGATATGACTATTGCTGCCGTTCCTACTTATACACTCATCGCCGAATCCTTTCAAAATTGGCGTGGCATGCAGGAATCAGGCGGAAGGCGCATAAAACGCTCCATCCGTATCAATATGCACAGCGTCAAGTTCTGCTCGCCTGGGATGATAGAAAAGTTCAAAAAAATTCAGCTCATAAGCGCGTATATCGAACAAAAGGAACAAGAGTTAAGAGAATATAATCAAACGCTCCAAATCGACGAGTCGGTGATGGTTAATGGAAGAAGGTTGACCAATCTTGGTGTTTTCAGAGCATATATGATGGCTTATCTGAGAGCAAATCCCAGAGTGAATGCCGAAATGGCCTTCATAGTGCGGCAGCTTCAACCCACCGAAACCGGTATACCCCTTGAGATATATGTGTTTAGTATGGTGAAGGAATGGGCTGAGTATGAAACCCTGCAAGCTGATATATTCGATCATATTCTGGCTGTGGTGCCCGAATTTGAACTTGAAGTATTCCAAAACCGTACTCTGGTTGATAATCGCGCTGCCATCAGCCAGGCTTTGAATGATGCCGGAAACGAGCTTCCTGCCAGGGTTATACAATCATAATATTTATTGACTTTTGGTTTGCGTTTGACTATCTTTGTATCTCTGCGTGATTACCCCGCAGAGAGGTGACTTTTCAGATCATGTATTAAAATTTAAACCGAATGAGAAACATTACGATTTGTTTGTTTGTGTTGATGCTTTTCTCAGCTGCCGTTTTGGCGCAAAGTGTAAGTGACATCGAAACAGTATCATTAAAAACTTCAAAAGGCGAGGTCCCGGCATTTAAAATCAAAATTGCCGAGGCTGACCTGAATACGGTAAGTAAACTCTGGACACGGGAGTTGACCAGAAACAATAAATCAAAACTTGTGAAATCGGGCAATGAGTTTTCAATTGAGAATATAGTCCTTTCGCGGGTTTCCACAGATACGATCAATGTTTACAGCACCTTAAACAAAGCATCCTACGGTGTTGACCTGATCGCTGCCTTTGAATTAAAGGGAGTATTCATAAATGAATTCAACACCCGCGAGGTGATGGTGAATGGTATTAAATCATTTTTGCAGGAGTTTGCCAGACAGCAGCTCAAGGTCGCCGTGAATGATGAACTTGCTCGGGAAGAAAGAATACTGAAAAGTCTTAACAACCGGCTTAATACTCAGATTAATCAAAACACCAACCTCAGGAAGCGTGTCGCTACCAGCGAACAACGAATTGCAGGCCTGGAAGATGAAATCGGACTTGAAAACTCGATGCGTGAGCAAAAAAATAAGGAAATTGCTGCCCAGCGTGCAGTGCTCAATGACCTGCGCGATAACCCCGAGGTAATGAAATCAGAACAGGATAAACTGAAAAAACTCGAGTCGGAGCGCAAAGCCATCCAGCGAAAAATTGAATCAGCCAACCAGAAAATAGTTTCCCTGCGATCAGAAATTCAAAAAGCAAACCGCGACATTGCCGTCAACGAAGAGCAACAAAACATCAGCAACAAGGAAATAAAAGCTCAGATGGCAAAAATCTCGGAAATCGAAACCAGGCTGAGGGGAATGAAATAATAAACCTCCGGTTTTCTGATCTTTTTACTGGACTGACAAAATAGCTCCTGGGTGGTTTATATCTGCCAAAAGCCTATTTTTCAAGTTGTGACAGGTACTCCTGCAAAATAATCCTGAACCACACCGTATAGCGCTCGGGGTGTGTATTGATATCTGCGACAAGTTCCTGCACACCGATCCATTTCCACGCATGTACCTCGGCCGGGTTTACTACCGGAGGGAGGTGGTAGACTCCACGGAACACATGGTCAAACTCGTTTTCGGTCAGTCCGTTGTCAAGGCTTGCCTTGTATATAAATGAGAATCTTGGTTGGAGTTCGCAATCAAAACCCATCTCTTCCTGAAGCCTGCGGTGTGCTGCCACCAGAGTTCCTTCGCCGGGTCGCGGGTGACTGCAGCAGGTGTTGGTCCAGAGGCCGGGGCTGTGGTACTTATCAAGGGAGCGGCGCTGAAGCATGAGTTCGCCATGGTTATTAAAAACAAATACTGAGAAAGCCCTGTGAAGCAAGGCTTGCTGGTGTGCCGTCAGTTTACAGGCAGTACCTGTGGCACGGTCTTGTTCATCAACTAAAATCACCATTTCCATAGGATAGAAATCAATTTTTTTGAAAATATTATGAGTAACCCACACAGACTGGAATCATTCATCTTCACAGGATTTGACTGATGCCGCGCGAAGATAGCGGTTTGATCGCAGTAGTCAAAAAGATGAACCTGTCAGGCCACGGACATTTTGTATAAGCCACCAGACTGAAATCCTGAAAAAGAAAATTCGTAAAATACCGGACAACAAAATCGACAAGCAGCGCAAGAAAATGAACAATTTAGTGTCAAAACACTTTAACTTCTCAAACTGCAGAGATTAAAACCATTTAAGCTTTTGCATCCGCATAAGGCTACAGGATTTTCACAACCGATCACACAGAATATTATCTTAACTATGAACCGATGAAACGAAGTTCAAAACGTGCCATTCTTTTCCTCCTGCTTGCCCTGGTCATTGTGTTTCTGATTGGGCGAAGACTGGGCTGGTTTGAAGCCAAAAAAACTGAAATGCAGGCTGCAAGTCCTGTTCAAAATATTTTGCAGGTTAACGCGGTCGTACTTTCGTATGTGGACCTGGTGGATAAAATACTCGCCACAGGTACCGTGATTCCGGATGAAGCGGTTGATCTGGCAAGCGAAACCTCAGGCAGGGTTACTTCTTTGCTATTTCGCGAGGGAAGCAGGGTGAGAAAAGGAGACCTGCTGCTTACCATAAACGATGCCGACCTGCAAGCCCAGATGCAGCGGCTTAAATATCAGGAGTCGCTACTGGTGGACAGGGAATACCGACAGCGTATGCTGCTCGAGCGAGAGGCTGTGAGCCGCGAGGTTTACGAAAAAGCCCTGACTGATCTGAACACCAACAGGGCGGAGATAAAAGCCCTTGAAGCTCAGATAGTGAAAACACGCATCTTTGCACCGTTCGATGGCATCATCGGACTTAGATATATCAGCGAAGGAAGCTATATCAATCCAAGCACAAGAATAGCCACACTTACAAAGCTTCAGCCGGTCAAGATTGAATTCACAATCCCTGAAAGATACGCTACCGAGGTTGCCATCGGCAACAAGATAGCTTTTACCACCGGCAATAGCAAACAACTTTTATCCGCACAGGTGTATGCCGTTGAGCCCGTCATTGATCAGAATACGCGTACGCTCAAACTCAGGGCGCTCTATCCTAACAGCCGGATGGAAATCCTTCCGGGTTCCTTTGCAAATATTGAGTTGACCCTGCGAACCTATTACCAAACCCTGGATATCCCGACAGAGGCAGTTATCCCCGAAATGCGGTCGCTCAAAGTGTATCTCTTTAAAAGCGGGAGGGCAGAACCTGTAGAAGTTCAGGCTGGAATCAGAGGCAGCAACACAATTCAGATTGTGGGCGGACTGAATGAAGGCGACACACTGATCACCACTGGTTTGCTCCAACTGCGTAAAGGGATGCCAGTAGTTCTCTCAAATCTGGACCAAAAAGCTACTGAGTAGTCATTTGCCTAACAAAAATTATCAGATCATGGGACTAGCCTCAGTAAGTATTAAAAGACCGGTTCTTGCGACTGTCATGTCCATCACCATCTCCATCTTTGGTATTATCGGCATGACCTTTCTGGGTATTCGCGAATATCCCAGTGTCGATCCGCCCATCATCACTGTGAGTACGAGTTATACAGGTGCCAATGCCGATGTAATTGAATCGCAGATCACCGAACCTCTTGAAGAATCCATAAATGGTATTTCCGGTATTCGTACCCTCACCTCAACCAGCCGCGATGGCCGCAGCGGTATCCGGGTTGAATTTGACCTGGGTGTGGATCTCGAGGCAGCCGCCAACGATGTGCGCGACAGGGTTTCGCGGTCCATGCGTAATCTGCCTGCCGACGCCGACCCGCCCATTGTAACTAAAGCTGACGCTGATGCCAGCCCAATCATCTTCCTGTATATCAGTAGCGGGCAACGCTCCCTGCTCGAGCTCACTGACATTGCCGAACGAACCTTCAAAGAGCGCCTTCAAACCATACCCGGCATCAGCGAGATATCTATTTGGGGCGCAAAGCGGTATTCCATGCGTTTGTGGATGGACCCGGCAAGGCTCGCCGCTTACGGACTAACACCGCTCGATGTCAGAAACGCCCTGCAAAGGGAAAACATCGAACTCCCATCCGGACGTATTGAGGGTTATTCCACCGAGCTCACCGTGCGTACGCTAGGCAGACTTACCACGCCCGAAGATTTCAACAACCTGATCATTCGCGAGCAGGGCAATACACTCATACGCTTCAGGGATATAGGAACAGCGGAGCTCGGCCCTGAAAATGAGCGTTCTATCCTGAAACTGAATAATATCCCTATGGTGGGAAATGTGATCATCCCTCAACCCGGATCAAACCATATCGACATAGCAAACGAATTTTATAAAAGGCTGGAGCAAATCAAAAAAGACCTGCCCGCCGACATTCAGACCGGTATTGGCTTCGATACAACCGAGTATATTCGTGAATCTATCCGTGAGGTCAGACAAACCATCCTTATTGCCTTCCTGCTGGTAGTTTTCATCATATTCCTGTTCCTTCGCGACTGGCGCACCACCATTATCCCGGTCATCGTAATTCCGATAAGCCTGATAGGTGCCTTCTTCATAATGTACCTGTTTGGCTTTACCATCAACGTTCTTACCATGCTTGGCGTCGTGCTGGCCATCGGGCTGGTGGTTGATGACGCCATCGTGGTGCTGGAAAATATTTATACTAAAATCGAAAATGGCCTCCCTCCTGTCGAGGCCGGGTTGAAGGGATCGGCTGAAATATTTTTTGCAGTCGTCGCCACCACAGTAGCGCTCGTTGCTGTTTTTTTGCCGGTCATTTTTCTTGAAGGGATCACAGGCAGGCTTTTCAGGGAATTTGGCATCGTTTTGGCAGGTGCGGTCATAATTTCCAGTTTTGTGGCGCTAACGCTGACGCCCATGCTGTCGACAAAAATTCTAAAGAAACGCGCTACGCACAACTGGTTGTACAATGTAACCGAACCGTTTTTTGCCTCCCTGATCAATGCCTACAGGGGTTCGCTCATGTATTTTATGCGGCACCGGTGGATGGCAATGGTCATTATTGCCATCAGTGCGTTCGTGATATACCTGTTAGGAAGTCAGCTACAATCTGAACTGGCGCCCCTTGAAGATCGGTCAAGCCTTCGTGTCACGTCCACAGCCCCTGAGGGAATGTCGTATGAGTATATGGAGCAGTACATGAACCAACTGGTATCGCTTATTGAGAATGAGGTGTCTGAATCCAAGATACTGGTTTCGATTACCAGCCCCGGTTTTGGTGGTGGTGGCGGCGTGAATTCAGGTCTGGTCCGGATGCGTCTGGTCGAACCCGAAGAACGGAAACGTTCTCAGCAGGAAATCGCCGATGATTTATCCATTAAAGTTCGTAGCCTGAGCGCAGCACGAACATTTGTAGCACAGGAACAAAGCATAGGCAGCCAGGGACAGGGAGGAGGATTGCCCGTTCAGTATGTGATACAGGCCCCTAATTTTGAGATGCTTAAATCGGTCTTGCCTAAGTTTATGGCCGAGGTTTTCCAAAGTAAAGTTTTTCAATTTGCCGATCTAAATCTCAAATTCAACAAGCCCGAAATATCAGTAAGTATCGACCGAAACAAGGCTCGTAACCTGGGGGTTTCAGTGATGGATATATCCCAAACCCTTTCGTTGGCCTTCAGCGGTCAGCGATTTGGGTACTTCGTTATGAACTCCAAGCAATACCAGATCATCGGGCAAATGCAGCGCGAAAACCGCAACAAGCCGCTCGACCTGAAATCCCTTTATGTCCGTAATAACCGGGGGCAGATGATACAGCTTGACAACCTGGTATCGCTGCGCGAAGTTACAAATCCCCCTCAGCTATACAGATACAATCGTTTTGTATCTGCCACCGTATCCGCTAACCCTGCCAGAGGACTCACCATCGGGCAGGGAATTGCCGAGATGGACCGGATAGCAGCCAACGTGCTCGACGACCGTTACAGTACCGCACTTGCAGGAGCCTCAAAAGATTTTGCCGAAAGCTCGTCGAGCCTGTTGTTTGCTTTTGTATTTGCACTTATTCTGATTTACCTTGTTCTGGCTGCACAGTTCGAAAGCTTCAGGGACCCTCTCATTATCATGTTCACTGTACCACTTGCACTTGCCGGAGCCGTCATCACTCTCTGGTATTTTAATAATACTTTAAACATTTTCAGCCAGATAGGAATCATTATGCTGATCGGACTGGTTGCCAAAAACGGCATCCTCATAGTTGAGTTTGCCAACCAGCGCAAGGCACAGGGGCTTTCGCGCTTCGATGCTATTCAGGAGGCAGCAGTTGCCCGGTTCAGACCTATTCTGATGACAAGTTTGTCGACGGTGCTGGGAGCTACTCCGATCGCCCTGGCTTTGGGAGCCGGAGCAGCCAGCCGCGCATCCATGGGTACTGCAATCATCGGAGGTCTGGTGTTTGCTACCGTCCTGACCCTTTATGTCATTCCTGCTATCTACTCATTCATATCCGAACAAAGTAAAGCCGTTTCCAATGTTGAATCAGCCTAATTATAAATTCAAAGTCGTTTTTCTGGGGTATGTGATGTCCTTTGCCCTGGTGTGTTGTTCTCTGACATCCCTTGCACAGGGACAAGTTCTTACTGCTGACGAAGCCGTAAGGCATGCGCTCGAATATAACTACTCGATCAGGATAGCAAATAACCAGGCGCAGATATCAAAAAATAACGTCACGCCCGGAAATGCAGGATTTCTGCCTTCGCTGGATGCCACAGCCACCCAAAACAACAATATTCAAAACTCCCGGCAGGAGTATTTTTCCGGCCAGCTGAACCAGCGCGATAACGCAAAATCACATTCGATAAACCTGGGTAGTACCCTCGCATGGACTTTATTCGACGGGATGGCCATGTTCAGCAATTATCAGAAGCTGAAGGAGTTTGAACAACTCGGGCAGCTGGGTGCGCGGCTTGTCATCGAAAAAACAATCACCGGGGTGCTTCAATCCTATTATGACCTGATCAGGCAGAAGCAGCGTCTTGCGGTAATTGAAAAGAACCTAACCATCTCATCCGAGCGCATTGCCCTGGCGCAGGAGAAGCTGCAGCTGGGAGCTGCCTCCAGGTTGGAAGTTTTGCAGGCTCAGGTAGATTTTAACACCGATAAATCTGATCAGCTCAACAGCCTGGAAGTTTATAAAAATTCAAAAATCAAACTCAACACACTGTTGGCTCGCGATGTCAGCACCGAATTTGAAGTACCTGACTCGATTGGTCAGGTATCCCTGCCAGAATGGCGAAGCATATATAACCAGGCTTTTGAGAACAACATTGGGTTGATGATGAACCAAAGCGACCTGAAAGTTGCAAACTATCAAATTCGCGAATTGATTGCCAAACGATACCCGAAGTTAAATCTGAACATGGGCTACAGCTATCTGAACTCCGAATCAGAGTCAGGGTTTATCAAGACCAACCAGACCTCGGGGTTAAGTTATGGTCTGAGCACCAGCCTGAATCTGTTTAATGGGTTAAACCTTCGGCGACAGATTTCAAATGCCCGCATACAATATGAAAACGCTGATCTTGAACTGTCCGAGTATCAGCAAAAGCTTGAGGCAGACTTGAGAACAGCCTACCTGAGTCTGCAAAGCAAGCTGCAGCTTGTTGAATTCGAACTGCAAAACCATCTTGTAGCCCAAAACACCCTGAGTGTAGCAATGGAAAGGTATCGGCTGGGCGAGCTTTCGGGGTTCGAGCTACGCGAAGCCCAGCGAAATTTTCTCACTGCCGAAAGCCGGCTTATCACTGCCAGATATCAGGCCAGGCTGGTTGAACTCAGCCTCAACGAACTAAGTGGCAGGATAATGAAATGACAAAACTTGTCAGCCGAGCTGGACAGTCAGGGTTTGAAATTTCTTATAATTGTAGTCCCGGGTCATATTCATGATGAGGAACCAGTCGACGAAAGCCCATATGCCTAACCCGCCAAAGGTTATGAGCTTCAGAATGCCCAGGCCTACCTGGCCAAGCAGCATACGGTCGACGCCAAGAACTCCTACCAGCAGTGAAACCACAAGCATGATTACAGGATCAGAAAACGGCATACTCTGTAGAACGGTAAATTTGGAATCATCCAGTTTCTGAAGTTGTTGATAGATCAATGCCATGCGATCGGCCGGGAATTTGCTGCCATGAGTGGCAAAAAATAAATCAACCTTTTGTGTTTCCATATTTTGTGTTTGATGTTAACCTTTTTACAGGTATCAGACTGATAATTATTGAATAAGTTACATCATAAAGTAAAATTACTATAAATTTGTTGGAAACTAAAATCCTGATTGGAAATCCCTGACAAGACAGCTGAGTTTCAAGTTTTTGGATAAACCCGATTCATCTCCACCCTTATGTGAAGGTGAGTTTCTGTGGTTGAAAAATTAAATTCAGCCAACACTTTGTAATTCAGAAAAAAAATTATAATTTTGCGCCCCTGAATTTAGACCAAAACTTAACAGGCAAAAGACATGTACCTGACGAAAGAAACAAAGAAGGAAATATTTAAAACACACGGAAAATCGGATATTGATACCGGATCTCCCGAAGGACAGATTGCCCTTTTCACTCACCGCATCAAGCACCTAACCGAGCACCTGAAATCGAATCGGAAAGACAGGGCGACCGAAAGATCACTTATTCGTCTCGTTGGCAAAAGAAGGCGGCTTCTCGACTACCTCAAAGAAAAAGATATCATGCGTTATCGCGAGATCGTTAAGGAACTTGGATTAAGAAAATAGCATTTCAGTCCAAACCCTCCATAAAAAAGGCAATTGCTCAATTGCCTTTTTTTATATACCAAAGAACCTCAAACATCACATTAAATCAACATACCAGAAAAGAAATTACCAATGAATATAATTACAAAAACAATCGATTTGGGCGACGGCCGCACAATAAGTATAGAAACCGGTAAGCTGGCAAAGCAAGCCGATGGATCCGTTGTCGTAAAAATGGGCGACACCATGTTGCTGGCAACCGTTGTGGCCAAACAGGAAGCGCAGGAAGGGGTCGATTTCATGCCCCTCAGTGTAGAATATCGCGAGAAGTATGCAGCTGCCGGACGTTTTCCCGGAGGCTTTTTCAAGCGTGAAGCGAGGCCTTCAGACCATGAAATTCTCATCAGCCGGCTCATTGACAGGGCATTGCGACCCTTATTCCCGGACGACTACCACGCCGAAGTTCAGGTATTGGTGACTCTGATCTCATCAGATAAAGCCATACTACCCGATGCGCTGGCTGGTCTGGCTGCCTCGGCCGCACTTTCTGTCTCAGATATCCCTTTCAATGGCCCGATCAGTGAAGTGAGGGTGGGACGGTTGAACGGCAAGTTTATCATCAATCCATCTGTTCAGGATATTGCCGAACTCGACATGGATATAATGGTGGGCGCCACCGAAGAAAACATTATGATGGTGGAAGGTGAGATGAAGGAAGTAAGCGAAGACGACATGATAGAAGCACTGAAGGTAGCTCATCAGGCGATTAAGGTTCAGTGCAGGGTGCAAAAGGAAATGGCTGCCCTGGTCGAGAAGGCTAACCTTAAGCGAGTCTACTGCCACGAAACCAACAACGAAGAGCTGCGCACCCGTCTCATTGAGGCAACGTATGATAAAATCAGGTCAATAGCCATGATGGGTACTGCTAAACATGAAAGGTCGGCTGCTTTTGATCAGGTGAAAACGGATTTTATTGCCACCCTGAGTGAAGAAGATCAGAAATCCTACGCAGCCATGATTGATCGATATTTTCATGATGTTCACAAGGAAGCCGTACGCGATGTGGTGTTGACCGAGCGCATACGCCTTGACAGCCGAAAACTGGATGAAATTCGTCCCATATGGTGCGAGGTAGATTACCTGCCTGCCGTGCATGGATCTTCCATCTTTACCCGCGGCGAAACCCAAAGCCTCACCACCGTAACCCTTGGCACTAAACTCGATGAGCAGGTAATAGATGGCGCAGTGATCGAAGAAAAAATAAACTTTATCCTTCATTATAACTTCCCGCCATTCAGCACAGGCGAGGTAAAACCAATCCGCGGAACAGGACGTCGTGAAATAGGGCACGGAAACCTGGCTTTGAGAGCCCTGAAAAACATGATTCCCGGTTCAGAAGAAAATCCTTACACCATACGAGTTGTTTCTGACATACTTGAGTCCAATGGTTCATCATCAATGGCTACGGTGTGCGCAGGCACGCTTGCCTTGCTCGATGCCGGGGTGAAAATCAAACGCCCTGTTTCAGGTATCGCCATGGGATTGATCAGTGATGGTAAAACAGGTAAGTACGCTGTGTTGTCTGACATCCTCGGTGACGAAGACCACCTTGGTGATATGGACTTTAAAGTAACAGGTACCACCCGTGGCATTACAGCCTGCCAGATGGATATTAAAGTGGATGGTCTTTCGTATGAAATAATGGCTCAGGCTCTTGCTCAGGCCAAAGCAGGTCGCCTGCATATCCTGACTGAGATGATGAAGACCATCAGCGTGCCCCGCGAGGATTATAAACCGTTCGTACCAAGAATTGTGAAGATGACCATTCCGCGCGAATTTATCGGTGCAGTGATTGGCCCGGGAGGAAAAATCATCCAGGAAATGCAGCGTGAAACCAACTCAACCATTGTAATTGAAGAAGTTGGAGAATTTGGTATCATTGACATTGTTTCAAACAACAAGGAAAGCATCGAGACAGTAAAAAACAAAATCCGTCGAATCACTGCAGTTCCCGAGATTGATGCCGTATATAAAGGGGTGGTTAAGACCATCACTACCTTCGGAGCTTTTGTTGAAATCCTACCCAATAAAGACGGGTTGCTTCATATTTCCGAAATCGACTGGAAACGCCTTAAGGATGTGGAAAGTGTTCTCAAGGTAGGCGATGAGATTGAGGTGAAATTGATCGATATCGATAGCAAAACCGGCAAATTGAAGCTCTCGCGCAAGGTTTTGCTCCCTCGCCCTGACAATAATTCAGGCAATCAGCAGTAATTTCTGATAAATACTCCTGTTTTCGAAACTTTTTTAGCTGAATTATCGTATAATATAGTTCACCAATTAGACCTTTATGAGGCAACTTAAAATCACCAAACAGGTTACCAACCGAGAAACCGCTTCGCTCGACAAGTACTTGCAGGAGATAGGTAAAGTTGAACTGATAAATGCCGAAGAAGAAGTACTCCTGGCCCAGCGGATAAAACAGGGTGACCGGGCAGCATTGGAAAAACTTACTAAATCAAACCTGCGCTTCGTGGTTTCGGTATCCAAGCAATACCAGAATCAGGGCCTCAGCCTTCCCGACCTGATTAACGAAGGTAACCTGGGGTTAATTAAGGCGGCACAACGCTTCGATGAAACGCGAGGCTTTAAATTTATAAGTTATGCGGTGTGGTGGATCAGGCAGTCAATATTGCAGGCTTTGGCTGAGCAGTCTCGAATAGTCCGTTTGCCACTGAATAAAATTGGTGCCATCAACAAGATCAATAAGGCTTACGCTAAGCTCGAGCAGATGCATGAAAGAGAACCTAATGCCGAGGAAATTGCCGATATGCTCGAAATTTCGGAAAACGAAGTAAAAGACAGCCTACGCAACTCAGGGCGGCATATGTCAATGGACGCACCTCTGGTTCAGGATGAGGACAATACCTTATATGATGTGCTGAAGAGTGATGAGGTTATTACCCCGGAAACCGAATTGATGTTTGACTCGCTGCGAAAGGAGATCGACCGTGCTGTGTCGACCCTTACCCCACGTGAAGCCGATGTAGTGAGATACTATTTTGGTCTGGGCGGAAGCCATCCGATGACACTTGAAGAAATTGGAGAGAAATTTGACCTGACGCGTGAGCGGGTAAGGCAAATAAAAGAAAAGGCCATTCGTAGGCTAAAACATACCTCGCGCAGCAAGATCCTGAAAACCTATCTCGGATAATGAGCCACCTCGTTGCCCCTTCCCTCCTGTCGGCTGATTTTGCCAATCTTCAGCGCGACATCGAACTGGTAAATTCGAGCCCGGCAGATTGGTTCCATCTCGATATTATGGATGGAGTTTTTGTGCCAAATATTTCTTTTGGGCTGCCTGTCATCAAGGCTATCCGAAGGTATGCCACCAAACCTCTTGATGTTCACCTGATGATCATTCAGCCTGAGCGCTACATCTCTCAGTTCCGTGATGCCGGAGCAGATATTCTGACTGTTCATTATGAAGCATGTACCCATCTGCACCGAACACTCACTGCCATCAAACAACAGGGCATGAAAGCGGGTGTGGTGCTTAATCCGCATACCCCTGTCTCGCACCTGCAGGATATCATATCCGAGACCGATCTCGTGTTACTGATGAGCGTTAATCCGGGCTACAGTGGCCAGACATTTATTGAGCAAACTTTTCTGAGAATTCAGCTGCTTAAAGACCTCATTGCCCGGACAAGATCGAATTGCCTCATAGAAGTCGACGGTGGAGTAACCATCGAAAATGCAGGCAAACTAGTTGATCAGGGAATAGATATTCTGGTTGCCGGAAATACCATTTTCAAATCCGCCGACCCTAAGGCCACTATCCGTTTGCTGAAAAATGCCACCGGCAAAGCGGTCAACGCCTGAACCGGGCGAAAACACCCAGAGGAAGCATCCGTTTGTAACGGTCGGAGGCGCCCAATTCTCCAAATTCAATCTCCTGAAGGGGAGCAATATAATCGTGAATCAGGTTTTTTGCGATCACAGCCGAAAAACCCATCGAGTAAAGATTTAAAACCAGAAATGAGCCTGAATCATAAAGTAGCTGACTGCAGCAATGCATCAGCTCGGCTATGTTTTCCTCAAGCACCCATTTTTCACCTTCCGGCCCACGGCCGTAAGCCGGAGGGTCAAGAATGATGCCCTGATAACGTTTTTCTCTTTTCACTTCGCGACGTACATACTTCAGCGCGTCCTCCACCACCCATACGATATTATCCAGACCGCTTGCCTCCATATTTTGCCGTGCCCAGGTGATGACAGGCTTGACAGAATCCACATGTACCACCTCTGCTCTAGCTGCTCGTGCTGCCAACGAAGCTCCACCGGTATATGCAAACAGATTGAGTACCCTGGGATGCTGCAGCCTGGCGGAAGTTAATGTATCTATGATATAGCTCCAGTTCTCAGCCTGTTCCGGGAAAATCCCAACGTGCCTGAAGGAAGTAAGGCCTATTCTCATTCTGAACGATTTTCCTGCATGGCCATAGGTCAGATACCACTGCTCAGGCGTACTCGGCTTGAGTATCCACCTTCCCTTTTCGTCAGATTTTTCTTCCTTCAGAAATCGACCGTGGTGTACCCTGTTCCATTCTTCATGCGGCAAAGAACAACGCCAAACAGCCTGAGGTTCAGGTCGCCAGAGAATAAATTTCCCGAATCGTTCAAGCTTTTCGTAGTTTCCGGAGTCGATCAGTTCATAATCAGGCCAGTTGTTTACAGGGAGCAATTGCATGTTAATGCCATTTTCGAATGCAAAGATGTGAAATAATATATTGCCTTGATAGCTATCTTTGCGAAAAGAACGCCCTGCTCAGATGCCGGAAAGAGAAAAGCTGACAAGCCTGCAGAACCCAAAAGTGAAGTCTTGGGTAAATTTACATAAATCACGCGATCGCCGCGAAAGCGGACTCATTCTTATCGAAGGGCAGAGAGAGATTCGCATGGCGGCTGAACATGGAATTAATATTAAACAGGTGATATACACTGCCCATGGTAAGGCATACCTACACTCGGCAGGACTGAGCCCCCTGATTGATTCGGCTTGCAGTTTCGAGGTGTCCGATGTCATCATGCAAAAAATAAGTTATCGCGAGCAAGCCGAAGGCTTGATTGCCATAGCAAAACCCGGAGTAAACACACCTGACTCTCTGAGACTTTCGGCAAATCCATTGATTATCATACTGGAATCTGTTGAGAAACCGGGAAATCTGGGAGCTATTCTGCGTACTGCCGATGCAGTCGGGGCCGATGCCGTCATTATCTGCGATCCTGCCACAGATATCTATAATCCAAACGTTATTAGGTCGAGCCTGGGCTGTGTTTTCAGTGTACAACTGGCTGTGAGCACCTCGGTGGCGACACACAGTTGGTTGGTGAAAAACGGCATCGTGTCGTTTGCTGCTGAGTTGCAGGCCTCAGAATTCTATCACCAGGTTAGCTTCAGAGAGCCATCGGCTATCATACTAGGCACTGAGGCAGACGGGTTGGGAGATTTCTGGATTAAGAATGCCAATCATCGTATCAAGATTCCGATGTACGGTAAAGTCGATTCCCTGAATGTTTCGGCAAGTGCAGCCATCATTGCCTATGAGGCAGCAAGGCAGAGAAACTTTACTTACTTTCCTATGCATTCTTGCGACTGACCACCCGAAGCGCTGCTTCGATGATGTTTGGCGTATCCAGGCCGAATTTGACTAGAAGCTCATCGGGAGTACCGCTTTCGCCAAATTTATCATCAATGGCGACCATCTCGATTGGAACCGGAAGTTTCAGTGAGACGAGCTGCGCAATGCTGTCACCCAGTCCTCCATTGCGCTGATGCTCTTCGGCAGTGACAATGCATCGGGTTTTGCTGACCGATTTGAGTATTGCCTCAGTATCCAGGGGTTTGATGGTGTGAATATTGATGAGTTCAGTACTGATGCCTTTTTGCATTAATGGCTCAAGCGCCTGAATGGCTTTCCATACCAGATGGCCGGTGGCGAAAATGGTAACGTCGGTACCTTCACTTAGCATCAAAGCCTTACCGATCTCGAACTTCTGATCAGAAGGTGTAAAATTGGCTACTTTTGGGCGCCCGAAACGAAGGTACAAAGGGCCAACATGTTGTGCAACGGCAAATGTGGCGGCTTTGGTCTGGTTATAATCGCAGGTGTTGATCACTGTCATATTCGGCAACATTTTCATCATGCCTATATCTTCTAGCACCTGATGTGTGGCACCGTCTTCGCCTAAGGTCACACCTGCATGCGATGCACAGATCTTCACGTTTTTGTTAGAATAGGCGATACTCTGTCTAATCTGATCATACACACGGCTGGTGGCGAAATTGGCAAAGGTTGTTGCGTAAGGGATGAACCCTCCAATGCTCAATCCGGCAGCTATGCCCATCATATTGGCTTCGGCAATTCCGGTTTGAACAAATCGCTCAGGAAAATTCTGAGCAAATTTTTCAAGTTTAAGCGAACCGGTGAGATCGGCGCACAATGCAATAACTTTAGGGTTTATTGCCCCAAGTTCTGTCATGGCATCGCCAAAGCCCGAGCGAGTATCTTTGCTTCCGGTATTTAAGTATGTTTTCATAGAGTTTGCTTGATGTGAAATTACTATGCACGTATCCGACAGCGTTAATGAATATATTGAGGGAAATTGGTTAATAATCTCCAAGTGTTTCCGGTAATTGAACCAGAGCCGCAGTTAATTGCTCATCACTCGGAGGAGAACCGTGCCAGTGGTGCTTTCCTTCCATAAAGTCAACGCCTTTGCCCATTTGTGTCTTCATAAGCATTAACACAGGCTGATCTTTGCCGGCCATAGAGCGTGCGGAATCAAATGCGTTAAGAAGTTGCTGAAGATCGTTTCCATCGGTTTCAAGGACCTGCCATCCAAAGGCTCTCCACTTATTCCTCAAATCGCCCAGCGACAATACCTGATCCACAGGACCATCGATCTGCTGCCCATTGTAATCGATCGTGGCGATCAGATTATCTACCTTTTTGGCTGCAGCAAACATAGCAGCTTCCCATATCTGGCCTTCCTGCAGTTCGCCGTCACCATGCAGGCTGTAAACCAAAGAAGGGTCATTGTTTAATTTCTTGGCAAGTGCTGCCCCAATGGCAACAGACAATCCCTGGCCCAACGATCCCGATGCTATGCGAACGCCTGGTAGGCCTTCAGCCGTAGCGGGGTGTCCCTGAAGGCGTGAATGAATCTTACGAAAAGTGCCAAGTTCTTTGACATCAAAATAGCCTGAATGAGCAAGAACGCTGTACCAGCCGGCACTCAGGTGGCCATTGGAGAGAAAGAACAGGTCCTCACCTTTTCCCTCCATGGTAAAATTGTGTGGATTGTGGCGCAACACACTAAAGTACAATGCAGTAAGAAACTCGGCACAGCCAAGCGCAGCTCCGGGATGCCCAGACTGCACGGCATGAACCATACGCAGGACATCTCGTCGAACCTGTGAGCAAATTTTCTCAAGTTGCTGAATATCTGTCATATATATTGATTTTACATTCAAATTCAGAATGGCAAAAATAAATAAAATGCCGACACAGTAAGCAAGGTAACCATGCTTGAATTATGCTTGGGCCAAAGCTCTAATCTGATCATAGCGGAAGCAGGATATGACATGGTCATTCACCATACCGGCTGCCTGCATGAACGCATAACAGATTGTACTTCCAACAAATTTAAACCCATTCTCAATCAATGATTTACTCATAGCATCCGAGGAAGGTGAGCGCGAAGGGATCTCTCCCATGTGCTGCCATTGATTTTGCTGTGTAGTATAATCTGTAAACTGCCAGATATACCTGTCGAAACTTCCAGATTTGTCTTGCAGCCTGATGAATGCGTTTGCATTTGAGATGGCTGCCTCCAGCTTCAGTCGGTTTCGGATTATCTCAGGGTTTGATAAGAGTTGGGCGAGTGTTTCCTTACCATAATTTGCGATCCTATGAGGGTCAAAATTATCCATGGCCTGCCTGAAAGCTTCGCGTTTTTTAAGTACAATCTGCCAGCTGAGGCCAGCCTGGAATGCATCGAGCACCATGAATTCGAACAATTTGACATCATTATGCACAGGAACTCCCCACTCCGTGTCATGATAATGAATCATCGATTCGTTTGCCTTTGGCCATTCGCAACGGTTCATAGAATGATTTTTCGGCTAAGATAGGATTTGCAATGCTAAATATTCCTCCAATCTCAAAAAGTTGGGTGATAGATATTGGCCTTTTATGTCGTAATTTCGTATTCATTCAACATATTTACATTTCACACATGAACACCCGATTGGCTGCTTATGCTTTACTGTTGCTGATTACCGGATGCACTTCCGCCAGGCGGCAATTAATGAGAGGAGACTACGACTCTGTCATTGACCGGTCGGTCAGAGCGCTTCTCCGGTCACCGAACGATGAGAAGCAAGCCAGGATGCTTGATAAAGCTTATACTCTGGCCAATGAACGTGATCTCGAAAGAGTGCGATATCTGAAGATTGAAAAAAATCCAAATACCTGGGAGGAGGTTTTCAGAAGATACGAAAGCCTAAAATCACGCCAGGCAAAGGTGAAGCGGGTGGTGCCGATACAACTCGACGGAAGCCCGGTAACCTATGAATTGACCGACTATGACAGGCTGATAGTGGAGGCCAAATCCAATGCGGCAGAATTTTACAACAACAATGCGCGGAAACTATTATTGCAAAACGACCGCTTTGCTGCGCGCGAGGCTTATAGTCAATTGCTCAAAGCAAGGGAATACTCTGGAGGGGCATATCAGGGTCTGAACGAACTTATCGTTGAAGCTCAAAAGAAAGGAATTACTAATGTGCTGATAACCATCGAAAACCAGACACGGCTTAAACTCTCGCCTGAATTCGAAAAGGAGCTGCTGACCTTTGATACCCGGAGGCTAAACACCGATTGGGTATATTATCACGTTCAACATATCGATCAGAGTATCGCATACAACTACCTGGTAATTATCAACCTGAACGATATTTTACTCACCCCTGATCAGACAAAAGAAAATGATGTCGTATTTAAGAAGGAAGTACCCGATGGTTTGGCCTATGTGCTCGACAGCAAAGGAAACGTCAAAAAAGATTCGTTGGGCAACGACATGAAGGTTACCAAATATAAAACTTTGGCTGCTACACTCATCGAAAAGGTTCAACACAAAGAAGTAATAATCAAAGGCATGGTTGAGTTTGTTGAGCTAAAGCCCCAGGAGCGCATACTGGCACGAGAACCAATCACTGCGCAAAACGTGTTTCATCACGTATCGGCAAGAGCCATCGGCGATCTGGAGGCCCTGGATGACGAAGCCAGAAAGAAAATCAAAAATCAGGTTTTGCCGTTCCCGGGCGATCTGCAAATGTTGCAGAATTGCACTGAGACGCTGAAGCCTGCAATTGCAGGGGCGATCACCCAGAACCGAAGGCTACTTCAATAGTAGGGCTACGCGATTTTACGATACAAAAGTTCGCCGGATCATGTTCTTCCTACTCATGGCATACAGAGCTATACTGATAAGGGCCATGCCAGTGAGCGAGCCTATGGTAGGGTTTTCGCCGGGTATAATCAGCCAGCTAAGCACAGCGCCGAGCACAGGAATGATAAATTTCCACATATTCAGTTCAGAAACCTTCACTCCGGGCCTTTTAAGCAGGGTGAACCATATTGATATGGCCGCGGCTGAAAGAAAACTCAGCCAGGCAAGTGCTGCCCAGTATTTGATCGGGTAAGGTCCTGCAGTGGTCTGTTCGGTCAGGGAACCTGTAATCAGTAGCATGGTGCCCCCTGAAAGCATACTGAGTGAACTCAACATCAACGGATGGATATCGGGGCAATCGCGCGATACAACCACATTCACGAAGCCTGAGGCCAGATTGTTGGCCAGGAGTATGATGATACCCACAAACAGGAGTTCACCGGCACCGCCCATTGATTTTCCGGAAAAGCTGATGATGCCCACACCGATCAGTCCCAGTGCTATGCTAAGGAGTTTGCGCCGGTTCAGCATATCGCCAGGCATCATAAAGTGGGCAACCAGCGCAGCAAACAGGGGCCCGGAACCAACCACGAGGGCACCTATCGAGCCGGGCACCATGCCAATTCCAGTGTAGAACAAGCCGTATTGCAGAAAAGTTTGTAAAAAGCCAACCAGCAAAATTCTCAGAAGCCAGGGTCTGAGATGAGCGATCTTCTGATACAGGCCTGGAATCATCGGGAGAATAAGCAGTCCGCTTAGCACAAAACGTGTTCCAGCAAACTTAAGCGGCGTTGTAAAAGGCAATCCGATCTTAACGGCGGCAAAAGCAGTGCTCCACAGAAAGCATGCGGCAATCGCCATTAAGGGAGTTGAATAGATCGTCTTTTTCATGAAAATGCAGCGGGAAGCAAAGGTATGGCTAAGTTTTGGTATAGTCGGGCTCTATGACTGAAAAATGGGTTTCCAGAAATACAATTTCGAATGAGGTTTCAGACACTTATGATAATCAGTAGAACTTACACACCCTCCAAAGTTAATATTCACCTTATGGTTACAGATTGCAATACCGGAGCCTTTGTATGAAAGCCATTAGTTCATAGCATGTCAGCCTGCCGAGCAAGATATTCGCTTCAAAATCACACTCTATTTGTCTTTAACCATCGTCACAGGCTTCCAATCGCGTATTTTTGAAAAAATTTTTCATGAAAAAAGTATTACGGTTTTTTCTGCTTCTTTATACATGGTGGCTGGCTATTTTCCTGCTGCAGAAAATATCGTTCATGGTATTTAATCGTGCTGAGTCTTCCACGCTGCCAACCGCTGACTGGTTTCGTGTGCTCTACCACGGACTTCCCCACGACTTGTCAGTTGCGGCTTACCTTTGTGCTTTTCCATTGCTCGTTCTGCTGTTTGCACCATTAATGAAGCATATTTTTAAAAGCACTATCAGCGTCTACAACATGATCTCATTGTTCCTGATACTTGTTATCGGAATTGTGGATATGAACCTATACCAATATTGGGGATACAAATTTGATATTGTTCCTCTTTTGTCGCTAGGTAGCCCCACCGGGATAACCTCTTCGCTTAGCTTAGGCGAGCTTCTGTTGATTTTTTTACTACTAGCGATCGAATACTTAGGATTCCTATGGATATTCAGGAAATGGATTTTAGCGTCATTGCCCACTCCTGCCTCACTGGGTATGCCAGGAAGTATTGTTGCCTTCGCGCTGCTGCTTTTTTCTTTCATACCGGCCCGAGGAGGAATCGGAGTGGCAAGCATGGGTCTTGGCAAAGTGTATTTCTCTGCGAATATCTTTGCAAATCACAGTGCTGTGAACTCAACATGGAATATGTTATATTCTATTACGGAACTTGGCAAACTCAAGAGCAAATTTCACCTGATGAATGAATCCAGGGCAAATGATCTGTTCAGTAAGCTACATCCGCGACCAAGTCTGTTTCCCAAATCTATCATAAAAGAAAATGCGAATGTTCTCTTAATAATTCTGGAGGGTTTTTCTAACAAAATCATCAGGTCTGCCGGAGGTATGACCGGTGTAACCCCAAATCTGGACAGTCTGTACTCCGAGTCAGTGGTGTTCAGCAATTTCTTTGCTACCGGAGATCGCTCTGATAAAGGGCTTATTGGAATCTTCAGTTCTTTCCCTTCGCAGCCTCAGACTACTATTATGAGTTATCCGTCAAAGACCCAAAAGCTGCCGGTGCTTGGCAAGGCGTTTTACGAGCAGGGATACGAAACGAGTTTTTATTATGGGGGCGATTTGAATTTCGGAAATTTCAGGTCTTATTTTACGAATGCCTCTTTTCGTCGGTTGGTTACACGGGATGAGTTCCCGAAGAGTGCAAGCACGCAAAAGTGGGGTGTACCCGATGAATTTGTCTATACACGCATTCTTGACGATCTGGATTCCACCTCTGACCCATTCTTTGCCACAGTTTTCACGCTCAGCAGTCATGAACCTTACGACACGCCAGACGATAGAGTTTTCCAAACCATAACCCGCGACGCACCCTGTCTGAATGCCTATCATTATGCGGACCAATGCCTGGGCAAATTTATAAGTGAAGCCAAGAACCGATCCTGGTGGAAAAACACTTTAGTAATCATTACTTCCGATCATGGATCGCGCTGCCCCGGCAACACACCCAGCCACGTGCGCGAAAAGTTTGCAATACCCATGCTCTGGTTGGGCGGGGCTATCATAACTGATCCTTTCATTGTGGAAACCTTCGGCTCACAGGTTGACGTTGCAGCTACGCTTTACGCACAGTTTGGATTCGATTACCAAAAATTTACCTTCAGCAAGGACTTATTATCCCAGGAGAGCGGGGGATACGCCTACTACGCCTTCAATAACGGATTCGGATTTTTTGTACCCAGCGCGGGGATGGTATTCGATAACAACCTGCAGAAATTTATCCTGCGTTCAGGTACCGGTGTAAGCAACTGGGAAGATTACGGCAAAGCCGTCATGCAGCTAAGCACCTCAGAATTTTCAAGGCTATGACGACGTCTGATGTCTCAGGACACTAAAGCCGGATATTACGCACAACACCTTTCAGGCGGCTTTCCTCAGCCATAAAACCCATGATATGGCTTTCCATGGATTGAGCAATGGAGCTGGTCAGCAAACAATTGTCTTTGAGCGATACTGCCCTGACCCAGTCAGCTACCAGCCGCCAATCGCCACCCCCATGTCCCGAATGCTTGTATATCTCGATTTCAATGTCTTTCGACTTTATGGTTTGCTGCTGACGCGTTCTGAAATCATAGATGGTGTACTCCGACATATCCCCTTCTATGAAACCCATACTACCCATCACTCTGGTTCTTCGCCTGCCCCATGGAGTAAAGGCTTCCATACTGAATGAAGTAGTTATCCCGTTATCAAACTCGATGTTTGTAACGAAATGATCGCACTGATCGTTGTCCATCCGGTAAACACATCTTCCGTAGTTCGTGGTTTTCAGGTAATCAAGAATGGCTTCGCGATGCTTTTCTACATCTACAGGCAGATCGAAGACATAGGTCCAGTCCATGCGTTGATGATAGATTTTCAACGCTGAGTATGGGCAATCAGCTTCAGCAGGGCATCCATCCGTACATCTGGCAGTGGCTCCTTCAGGGGCATTCGAAGACGTAAACCACGAAAGATCGCCAAACGCATGTACCCTTTTTGAAGGCTTGTTAACCAGCCAGCGCAAAATATCCTGATCATGGCATGATTTAGCGAGGATAATCGGAGCCGAGGCTTTGCTATTGTGCCAGTTTCCACGCACAAACGAATGGCTCATATGTATGTGCTCAATAGGTTCGAGATGCTGGATGCTGATGAGTTCACCGATGGCGCCGGAATGTATGAGTTCTCGAAGCCTGATGAAATAAGGTGCATATCGCAGTACATGGCATACTGCTACAATCCGGCCGGTTTGCACAGCAAGTTTCAGGATATGGCGGCATTCTTTTTCTTTTGGCGCAATAGGTTTTTCGAGCAGAACATCATACCCGAGCTTTAGTGCTTCGATGCATGGGCCATAATGAAGGTCGTCAGGGGTGGTAATAATAATAGCATCAGCAAATTTGGGGCGTTGAAAAACATGTTCCCATGTTACAAAACGGTCGGTTTCAGGAATGTGGTGCCTGGCAGAGTAACGTTCGTTGCGTATGGGGATTGGTTCTGCCACTCCGACAATTTTAAGTTGGTCAGGATACTGGATTGAATAGTCGCCATACACATTACCCCTTGCGCCGGCTCCGCATGTGATGGCTGTTACCGGTCTCGGGAGCTGAGTGAGTGGTTCGTCAGGCAGGATTAAGGGATACGTTTCGTTGTCGAAAGGCCAGGTAAGATTTGGTGTTATTGCGCCACCCAAGGATAGACCAATTATTTTAAGTGCCTGACGTCGCGAGATACGATCAGCCATAATGTTAGTGTTGATTGTAACAAAAGTATGAGTTTTACGCGGTGAATTTTGTGGTGCAATAAAATTGGCTACAATAGTGTCCGGGTTATGGCTATTCAATGCAAAAGCATCGGGCTGGCCCTGGCGGGCCAGCCCGATGACTGTAGTTATAATAATGGGAAATGATGGCTTATACTACTCCCTGATCCATCATGGCGCTGGCAACTTTCATAAAGCCGGCCACGTTAGCGCCTTTTACGTAATTGACAAAACCGTCAGGCTGTTTGCCATACTTCACACAGGATTCATGTATATTGATCATGATTTCATGGAGCCGTTTCTCTACTTCTTCTGCGGTCCAGTTCAACTTCATGGCATTTTGGCTTTGCTCGAGACCCGAGGTGGCAACACCGCCTGCATTGGCAGCCTTACCTGGGCCGAAAAGCACTTTGCTTTCAAGGAAAATCTCAACAGCCTCAGGGGTGCTGGGCATGTTGGCTCCTTCCGAAACTGCAATTACACCATTTTTCACCAGGTTGAGGGCATCGTCGGCGTTGAGTTCGTTTTGGGTGGCACATGGCAAGGCAATATCACACTTAACTTCCCATGGACGCCTACCCTGGTGGAACTGTGAATTGGGAAATTCATACGAGTAGGGTTTGCATATATCCTGATTTGAGGCACGAAGCTCAAGCAGATATTCAATTTTCTCGCCGCTAATGCCATCCGGATCAAAAATATAGCCATCCGGACCAGAGATGGTGACGCACTTGGCTCCCAGCTGGGTGGCTTTGATGATGGCTCCCCAGGCTACGTTACCGAATCCAGAAACTGCCACAATTTTTCCTTTTAAAGATTCTCCGCGGGTCTTCAGCATTTCTTCAGCAAAAAACACGGCACCGAATCCTGTGGCTTCAGGGCGGATAAGGCTCCCACCCCAATTCCGGCCTTTGCCGGTCAACACGCCATTATGTTCGCCGGCCAGTTTCTTGTACATTCCGTACATATAACCGATCTCACGCCCACCAACACCAATGTCACCTGCCGGAATGTCCTGGTCGGCACCGATGAGTTTCCAAAGCTCCAGCATAAAGGCCTGGCAGAAACGCATTATTTCGTTATTCGATTTGCCCTTTGGATCAAAATCTGAACCGCCTTTTCCACCACCCATGGGTAGTGTGGTAAGTGAATTCTTGAAAATTTGTTCAAAGCCCAGAAATTTCAGGATGCTGAGGTTTACGCTGGGGTGAAAACGAAGCCCACCCTTGTAGGGTCCGATAGCGTTGTTGAACTGAACGCGATAACCGAGGTTCACATGTGTTTTGCCACTGTCGTCAACCCAGGGTACTTTGAACATCAAAACGCGATCAGGCTCCACCAGCCGTTCGATGAGGTTGGCAGTCTCGAACTGGGGATTCTGATTGTAAACTTCTTCAATTGATTCGAGCACCTCACGCACAGCCTGTAAGTACTCGGCTTCACCCGGATGTTTCTTCTCCAGGTTGCTCATGATTTTTTCAAGGTCCATGATGTTTGATTTTGAAAATTAGTATAATGTTATTAAAATAACAATGTGAATAAATTAACAATGCAAAAATATGATCTTTACCCGAGCCTACCAAAATTTACAGCAGAATTATTTTTCTTTTTTCGATCTTTCTGTTACCAAAATCAGGATGTCGTCTATGTCGATTCTCTCATGACCGGGATTCCAAAGATACACTTTTATCTGGTCGCTACCTGATCGCACAACCGGAGAATCAACCGTTAGAAACACTGGCTCCCATTCGAAGGTGGTTACGTAGTGTATAACATTGGATGTGAGCCAAATATAGGGTTGTTTATCAGGCTCTTCGACAGAGAATACCAATATGCTTTTCGTTTCCGGTGTGTAGGTTCTGATCTTCATACTGATCCGGATCGTCGCATTTTCAATTGAAGGCATTTCTTCGGCAATTATGCGTAATGTTGGACCAAACTCATGGGCACCGGAGATTTGGTAATAGCGATTACCCGAAGTGCTGTCAATGATGACATTATCCGTAGAACCATCCCATTGTAGATTCGGAGAATCGAATGAATTTCTGTAGGCTTTAACCTCCTTGAACAGGGCGATCCCGTCGATGGGTTTGCCCGAAAACAAAGAAACATACGACAGACCCCCGTAGTCGATGTACTCTTTGACGTAAGGATAATAATACCTGATCAAATCGACTGTCTCAGACGGATCTGGTTTAGTGGAAGAGTATGCAAAAAATTGGGTGTTTGCCTTCTGCAACGCGTTTTTCAGCGCAGGCAAATCGCTTCCGTCGGGTTTGTTATTATACAGCACAAACCGCGGGCTTTTGTTGAATTGCTTGTAATAATATTCAATGTAGTAGGGATTATTGACACTGATGGTGTGAGTAATGTTCTCAGCTCCAAGTTCTTCATCCCATTGTATCATTCTGGCAGCTACATCCTTAAATTCGCCAAAGTGCTGTTGTGTATAGTATCTGCGTTCAATAAGGGTGGAACTAATCAGTGTTACACTGATAATTCCGATCCAAACAAAAAATACGTTGTCTTTTTTCAGTCCTGACGAAAACAAAAAGATTAATAGAAATGGAAAAGAAAACAACAGCACGGAATGCTGAAGAACAGGGTTGACAAACAAGGAATAGAATTGGCCGATCAACAGTGGCATTAGAAACCACGTCAGCGCAATAAAACGGAAACGCCGGGCTTCTGTTGAGGCAGGTAAACGAATTAGGCCAATCACGGCCGCGTAAAGAACTACCCATAGTACCATCCACGAATTATTAAAAGAAAAGAAAATATGCCCGAAAACAAAACTCCAATGCGGGTTTCCCAACCACTGGCCAACCCCACCTATACGAAGATGGTTGAGGGTAATAGGCACGTGAGGTAAAAATACCAAAGCACTTATCAGGCCAGCCAACAGAAACCGTTTTCGTTGCCTCCCCGAAGTCAGCCATACTCCGGTAACTCCCATGATCAATGCCATCAAGAAACTGAAGTAATGGTTATACATCATCAAAATATTACCTGCAGCGTATGCAATAATCAGGAGCAGGTTTATGATTCCAGCTTTTCGCGGGTGCTGAAATAGCAGAGTCCAGAAATAGGCCGTGAACATCGTAAAAAATAAACCGCTTCCGTAGGGGCGCGCAACCTGGCTGTACAAGATCGGAAACTGCAAAAAGGCAACGGCAGCCATAACGATAACTGCATTCGTGTCTCCTACCCACCGCTTGGCTGTGAGCCAGGTGAACCATACCGCTGCAGTACCCATGACAGCAAATGGAAGCCTTATCATGGCTTCGGAATCACCAAATACCTTAACCCAGTAGTATAGAAAAGTCTGAATGCCACCTGGGTGTCCATCCACGAAAAACCCCTGTCTGATGAGTTCTGGAAAAGAGCCGGCCTGTAAACGGACCAAGGCACTCAGTTCGTCGTTTGAAAGCGAAAATGCGGCATATTTGTGAACTCGAAGGATCGCTGCAATAAGCAGAATTACGATGGCAATGACATCCGTTCTGTCAAAACGGGCAGAGTTTCCGCTCATCTCTCGGTTGCGTTAATAAAATACATAATCTAATTTGTAACAATCTGATTAATACCCCACAGCAGTTCATTTATGCCGCTACTCAGCGGCCAAACGTTGCCTCAAGGCCTCGTACAGGAACATGGCGGCAGCCACCGA
>JBBIKG010000026.1:0-34645 GCA_037445555.1 Lentimicrobiaceae bacterium | reverse complement strand
TCATAATCTATGAAAACAACAGACCCTGAAATTATCTCAAAAGCATCTGCATGGCTTTCGCCGGTTTTTGACCCAGACACCCGAATGCAGGTGAAACAGCTTATAGATAATGATCCGGATGAGCTTATGGAATGTTTTTACCGGAATCTTGAATTTGGCACGGGGGGCTTGCGGGGCATCATGGGGGTGGGTACAAACCGGATGAACAAATATACCGTTGGCATGGCCACTCAGGGACTGGTCAACTACCTGAAAAAAGCATTCCCGGGCAAAGGTCTGAGAGCGGCAATCGCATACGATATCCGAAACAACAGCAGGTATTTTGCAGATATTTCGGCCGAAGTATTGTCGGCCAACGGAATTGAAGCCTACCTGTTTGATGACATTCGTCCTACTCCGGTGCTTTCGTTTGCCATAAGGCAACTCCATTGCCATACCGGCATCATGATCACTGCCTCGCATAATCCCAAGGAATACAACGGGTACAAGGTTTACTGGGCAGATGGAGGGCAACTGGTGCCTCCGCACGACAAAAACGTGATTCAGGAAGTGCTGGCGATCGCATCACCCCAGCAGGTATATTTTGACCCAAGGCATGAATTAATTCACGCCATCGGGGCTGAGGTGGATGCAGCGTACATTGAAAAGTCAAAAACTCTGTCTCTCTCGCCTGAATTGAATCGCCGGTTCAGCGACCTGAAAATTGTGTACACCCCCATCCATGGCACCGGTGTGAGGCTTACGCCGATGCTGCTGAAGGCTTTTGGCTTTCAGCAGATCATCCCTGTGGAAGCGCAGGAAGTGCCGGACGGCAATTTTCCCACTGTTCACTCGCCCAATCCCGAAGAATCCGAGGCCCTGACCCTTGCGTTACAGCAAGCAAAGCAAACCGGTGCCGACCTGGTGATGGCTACCGACCCCGATGCCGACCGTGTGGGTGTTGCCGTAAAGGATCTTACCAGCGAATTTGTATTGCTGAATGGAAATCAGACAGCATCGCTCCTCACCTACTACCTACTTAAGAAATGGCAGGAAAAAGGCCTCATAAAAGGTAGGGAATATATTGTTAAAACCATCGTCACCAGCGAATTGCTTGCTGTAATGGCTGATGCATACGGTGTCGCATGTTATGATGTGCTCACCGGATTTAAGTATATCGCCGAAATTATCCGCAACCTTGAGGGTAAGAAGATATTTATAGGCGGCGGCGAAGAAAGCTACGGATTCCTGGTTGGTGATTTTGTGCGCGACAAAGATGCACTGATTGCCTGCGCTATGATAGCCGAAGCCGCCGCCTGGGCAAAAAGTCAGAACAAGAGTCTGTACAACGTATTGCTCGATATTTACCTTGAATACGGGTTCTATAAAGAAAAACTGCTGTCGGTCACCAAGAAGGGTAAGGCAGGCGCTGAAGAAATAGCCCTGCTTATGCAGCGTTACCGCAGCCAACCTCCTCTTTTACTTGCACAAACCCGGGTCGTAAGCGTGAAAGATTATAAGCTGCAGGCCGATAAAAATCTCATCGATGGCACGCAAAAACCAATTGATCTTCCCAAATCTGATGTATTGCAGTTTATACTTGAAGATGGCAGTAAAATCACTGTCAGGCCCTCCGGTACCGAACCAAAGATCAAATTCTACTTCGGAGTTAAAGGTATCCTGCACTCAGTAGATGCCTTTGATGCGCTTAACCTGGCGATGGAACGCAGGATAGAGCAAATGATTGATGACCTGAAGATCTGAATAAGGCGTCCTTACCGGGCCATTACCCATATTCCTTTGAATACGTCCTTAAGCTGTTGCTGCATTTCCTTCGCCTGAGCTTCGGTGGGATAATCATAGATCGACACCCTGAATTTTCCGTCGTTTTGTATGATTCTGGCATCTGTGTAACCACCCCTGACCAGGTTTTGAAGCTCGCGCCGTGCCTGCTGTTCGGTAGCAAAACTACTCACCACCAGATAGTATCGGGTGAGAGCCGACGGTTCCTCCTTCACAGGCTTTTGATCTGCCGGGGGCTTGACCTCCAAGTCCTTGTTTTGGCCAACTGCCTGCTTTATGGTGTCGGATACAGGTTTGCCGGGCGAGTTGGTTGTCTGTGGCTTAGCAGGAACTGTACCAGTCTTTGGAGCAGTGGCTGGTGGTTTGGTATTCGAGGGTACTGGGGGGTTGGACTCAGCGGGTTTCACATCCTTACCAGGTGGTGGGTCTCCAGAAACAGTGGTGGCCGGTCTCGGCTCCGACGGAAGCGCAGCCGGATTCTGTGTAACAAGCTGGCCCAGCTCTTCCAATAGGTAAGTCTGACTAATTTGCCGTAAACCGGTACATGTTCTGACAAATAATTCCTCGTCGGGCATTTCGCCAAACCACACGGAGACATACCCCTCGAACATGGCCACACCCATAGCCTGCCAGTTTTTTCCGGCCCAACGGCCTTCTTTAATCAGGATATCGTTGGTGGGTGCCAGTTCTTTCCATTGCTGCAGCGCTTCGGAAGGCGTAATGCGTTTGTTTTCCCAAAGGATGAGTTCCTGGCCATCTCCTTTATATCGGGTGAGTTCCCGGGGCTTGCCTGCCATACACTGGCTGCGGTTAGGGTCTTTTGCATAGCAGCATGCAGTCCATGAGCCTTTATTCGACCAGGAATGCAGGTTGCAGGAGGCAAAATCAGGACGGTTTCGGCTCAGGTCGCGTACATGTGTATAGGCTACAAACGAGAGCGAGCGCGAAAGGGGAATGACATTAAGCCCTTTCTCAAACCGGTACTGGTTGATAATACGATAAAGCTCTAGCTCTTCGGTGCTGATGCAGTACTCGGCCGGTATGGTAGGTTCAGGCTTTTTCTTCTGAGCAGCAAGGGCCAGCGAAACAATCATCCCGGCTAGTAGAAGCAGTCCCTTTATTCTCATTGGTACGAATAATTATTCAAATATACGCCATTTGTACTCATCCTGCAATTTCTGTTCCAAAGTAAAATAAGCCGGAGCCAGCCACTCATAAAAATTTGAAATTTGCCTGGGCTTGTAGTGCTGCAATTTTTTTATGTAAATTCGTGCATATTTCTTTTTACAAATTCATCGTATACAATCAAAAACCTATTCTATGAAAAATGTCTTTTTTCTCACCTTACTGCTAGCCGCGTTTTTCGCCTGCCAGAATCCGGGCAACCCCAAATCCGGAGCCGCAGACCCGCCTATAGCCGAAATGGCAAGACTTGAACTGCATGTTACAGGGATGACCTGTGCGGGATGTGAAAACTCCATCGAGTCAGCCTTAAGCAAAGAGGACGGGATAGATGAAGTGGAAGCCTCCTTTCAGGACGAAATTGTCACACTGATGTATGATGCCTCAATAATCAGTCCTGGTGCCATAAAGGAAGTCATCAGGCAAACTGGTTATACTGTGGTTGAAGATGCTCCTTGACCAGGACGCAAAAGAATAGCAACCACCAATCCTATCACTCTTAATTTTTCTCACCTTGAAAAGAAATCTTTTTTCGCAGGTTTTCTTTTTCTACTACGATGGGTTCCGTTCGATGACCCTCGGGAGAACCTTATGGGCCATCATCCTGATTAAGCTCTTCATTATGTTTGCTATTTTCAGGGTATTTCTGTTTCCCGACTTCCTGAATTCGAAATTTGACAGTGACGAAGCCCGTAGCGATTATGTAATTGAACAACTCATCAAAACACCTGAAAAATGAATGAAACCTTCGATTTCACCCTGGTAAACTGGTCCAGGGGGCTGTTTGCCCTCACTGCCATGTACCATTGGATGTTCGTTCCGCTGACCCTCGGATTGGCGTATATCCAGGCAATCATGGAAACCATCTACGTTCGTACCAATGACCCTGCCTGGAAAAAAACCACCAAGTTCTGGATGACACTTTTCGGGATCAACTTTGCTATCGGGGTGGCTACCGGCATCATTCTCGAGTTTGAATTTGGCACCAACTGGTCAAACTACTCGTGGTTTGTGGGCGATATTTTCGGTGCGCCACTTGCTATTGAAGGCATTTTCGCCTTTTTCATTGAATCCACGTTCATCGCGGTAATGTATTTCGGGTGGAACAAGGTTAGCAAAAGGATGCATCTGCTGTCCACCTGGCTTGTAGCGTTCGGGGCCAGCCTTTCGGCGCTCTGGATCCTGGTGGCCAACGGTTGGATGCAAAACCCCGCTGGCATGTATTTCAACCCTGACACAGCCCGAAACGAGATGAAGAACTTTTGGGATGTCTTCCTTTCCCCAATGGCCATCAATAAATTCCTCCACACCATTTCCTCAGCCTACCTGCTGGCATCGCTCTTTGTGATCGGTGTAAGTTCGTGGTACCTGCTGAAAAAACGTGAAATTCTGCTGGCAAAGCGCAGCATTTTAATTGCCGCTGTATTTGGTCTGCTGGCAGCCTTCTATACCATTGCAACAGGAGATGGATCTGCGCGGCAGGTGGCCAAAAATCAACCATTCAAATTTGCAGCATTCGAAGGCCTTTACGAAGGAAAAGAAGGAGCCGGTCTTATTGCTTTTGGTATTCTGTCGAACAAGTCTTCAGACCCGGTTTACGACGAGTTTAAAGATTTTCATTTCAAGATTGAGATCCCGAAATTTTTGTCATTCATGGCTTTCAGCAACTTCGACGCCTTTGTTCCCGGGATAAAGGACCTCATCGAAGGCAATGAAAAATACGGCGTAGTGGCGGCCACCGAAAAAATGGTAAAGGGCAGATTGGCTATCAATGCGCTGGCCGACTATAAAAAAGCCAAAAGCGAAGGTGATGAAATGGCTGCAACAGAAGCAAAAAAAATTCTTGACGAGAATTTCAAGTATTTCGGTTATGGGTATTTTACTGATCCGAAAATGCTCATTCCCGATATCATGACCACCTTCTACAGTTTTCACATCATGGTGATGTTGGGAATTCTGTTCCTTCTCATCATGGTGGTTATGCTCTACCTCCTATTTACCAACAAAATTGAGACGTCACGTTTCTGGCTCAGGGTGGCCATATTCTCTATTCCCCTGGCCTATATTGCTTCGCAATCAGGATGGATAACTGCTGAAGTGGGGCGGCAGCCATGGGTTATCCAGGACGTTATGCCGACCATGGTTGCAGTATCACATATAAATGCGGTCAACGTACAGGTCACCTTCTGGCTGTTCCTGGTACTTTTCACCACCCTTCTGGCCGCCGAAATCAGCATCATGACCAGGCAAATCAAAATCGGACCCAAAAATGAAGGAGGAAAATAATCATGTTTGAAACTCTATCACATCTGGCATTGCAGCAATACTGGTGGCTCATAGTTTCGGTGCTTGGGTCCCTGCTGGTTTTTCTTTTATTTGTGCAAGGGGGTCAAACCCTGATCCGGTCACTCGGCAAGACCAGCGCGGAACAACGGATGATAATCAACTCGCTGGGGCGCAAATGGGAGTTGACATTTACCACCCTCGTCACTTTCGGCGGAGCATTTTTTGCCTCCTTTCCCTTGTTTTACTCCACAAGCTTTGGGGGCGCTTACTTCGTCTGGATGCTAATCCTGCTTGCATTTGTCATTCAGGCGATTTCTTACGAATATCGCTCCAAGCCGGGCAATATACTGGGCGAAAAAACCTTCGAAGTCTTTTTATTTATCAATGGCGCACTTGGTACTATTCTTCTCGGAACGGCTGTGGGTACCTTTTTCACAGGCTCGCCCTTTTCGGTCGACAAGCTAAATATCACCCGACTGTCCGATTCGGCGATCAGCCGTTGGGAAACCCCATTCCACGGACTCGAAGCAGTACTCGACTACCGAAACGTGATGCTGGGGCTGGCGGTGTTTTTCCTGGCAAGGATACTCGGCGCCCTTTACCTGATGAATAATATAAACGTTAAAGAAATTCGCGACAGAGGACGAAAACAAGTGATATACAACGCCCTCCCATTCCTCGCCACCTTTCTAACTTTTCTTATCTCGATCCTGTTGAGTAAAGGCTTCGCCTACGACCCCACCACTAAAGAGGTATTCATGGAGCCATACAAATACCTGCACAACCTTACCGCGATGCCACTGGTGGCCATAATCCTGATGGCAGGGGTGGTACTGGTGCTGGCAGGCCTGGCCCGTACTGTTTTCCAGCCCTATTATAAAGGAATATGGTTCACAGGCTTCGGAACGGTCTTAACTGTGCTTTCCCTGTTCCTGATTGCCGGCTACAACCATACTGCTTTCTACCCGTCCACCTTCAACCTTCAACATTCGCTCACTATCGAGAACTCCTCAAGCAGCAAGTACACCCTCACGGTAATGAGTTATGTTTCGCTGGCAGTTCCATTCGTGATTTTATATATTTACCACGTCTGGAGATTAATTGACAGAAAAAAAATCGATGCCAGCGACCTGCAGGATAAAGATCAACACGTGTATTAATGCCGATCCTATGAAATATTTTATTCAGGTGCTCTGGCTACTAAGCTGGCCCGCACTTATCTACGTATCCTATGTGCTCGTGAAATGGGCTTTGGCCCTCTACGAAAAGAAGTATCCTCCTGCCGGTGAATAACGGAGCAGGAATGAGCCTGGCAAGGATGCATCTGTTCTATGATCTGTCGGTTGGCAAGCTACCTGGCGATGCAGTGCCCCAAACCTTTGTGTTGAACGAAGAGGATTCGTGGCATTGCACTAAGGTGTTGCGGTTACGCAATTCGGACAAAATAGCCATCACCGATGGACGGGGGCTGCTTTGTACCGGGCTGATCACGGAACCTCATCCCCAGCAATGTCTGGTTCAGATTATTGAATATCAGCATATTACTCCACGGGGCTACAAGCTGCATATTGCCATCGCTCCAACAAAACATGCCGACCGGCTGGAATGGTTTATTGAAAAGGCTACCGAAACAGGTATAGACGAAATCACCCCGCTCATTTGTGCACGTTCCGAAAAAAGCACCATACGTCCCGACAGGTTGAACAAAATCATGGTGGCAGCCATGAAGCAAAGCCTGGGCACCTTTCTGCCCTCGTTGCATTCACCCACCACCTTTGGTAGCTTCATTCAGGTTCCCCGCCCCGATTCCTGTTTCATTGCCTGGTGCGGCGATGCCAGCGTTCCCCTGCTGAGTCATACCTGTCCGGTAAAACAGCCCGTTACGGTTCTCATCGGTCCGGAGGGCGATTTTACGCCGGAGGAGGTGGAACTGGCAAAAAAATATAACTTTGTACCCATAAGCCTCGGCACTTCGCGACTGAGAACCGAAACGGCTGCTCTTGCTGCCTGTTTCTGCGTTCATTTCAGAAACGACATTTGACCTTTCCTTGAGGCGCATGCGGCAGATGAAGAAGGTATTTGTCTTTTTGATTACAATGAGCCTGGTGATAGTTAACGCACCAGCCCAGGCCCCGGTAAAAATCGCCTTGTTAAAGTATGGAGGCGGAGGCGACTGGTATGCCGATCCCACTGCACTACCAAACCTTATCACTTTCTGCAATGATCAACTCAGCACCAATATCCAAAAAACACATGACATTGTTGAGGTTGGCAGCAGCGATATTTTCAATTACCCCTTCGTGCACATGACCGGCCACGGTAATGTGCAATTCACCTCACAGGATGCTCAGAACCTGCGCAAGTATCTGATATCGGGCGGGTTTCTTCATATCGACGACAATTATGGCATGGATCCGTTTGTAAGGCCCCAGATGAAGAAAGTGTTTCCGGAACTCGATTTTATTGAACTGCCCTACACCCATGAGATTTACAACCAGAAATTCAGGTTTCCGTCGGGTCTGCCCAAGATTCATGAACACGATGGCAAGCCACCCCAGGGCTTCGGATTATTCTGGGAGGGACGGATGGTCTGTTACTACACCTACGAGACCGATCTGAGCGATGGCTGGGAGGACCCCTCCGTGCATGGTAACTCGCCCGAGACCAGAATGAAAGCCCTGCGCATGGGGGCTAACCTGATACAATATGTTTTTACCCGATAATCATCATATACCAACCAATTATACATATTTGTCGCCATGAGAAAACGCCAGATTATTCTTCAACCACTGATTTTTGTTTTTCTGTTACTTTCACTGGTTTCGTGCGTTCGCAGCCAGCCGACGGTGCTGGTAGCCTATTACACACGCGATGGCCACACCAAACTGATGGCCGAAGCCGTTGCCCGCGGAGCAGCGGGTGTTCAAGGCACCAAAGTCAAGCTTCTTCCGGTGGCAGAAGTGAAGAGGCAGGACCTGCTCGATGCCGACGCCATAATTGTGGGAAGTCCGGTTTACAATGCAAATGTGGCCCCGGCCATTTCGGAATTCATAGCTTCCTGGCCGTTTGAGGGATCCCCGATGAGAAATAAGGTAGGTGCAGCCTTTGTGACCGCCGGTGGCATTTCGGCGGGAGAAGAGCTTACCCAGATGAGTTTGCTGCACAGCATGATGATTTTCGGAATGATTGTAGTAGGCGGGCCTGGATGGGAACAACCGTTTGGCGCTTCAGCCATCACCCACGAAACGCCTTTCGAACCCAAAGGCGAAAAGAAAGTCGACGAGATGTTTCTGAAAAAAGGGGAAGCCCTGGGCCAGCGGGTGGCTTCCATCACCCGACAGCTCACGCGTAAGTAGCCGCTCTGAATTTTTTCCGGACTTCTGATATGATACTACCGGGTTATTTCAACCCGGCGATCTGGCTTTCGAGTACCCTGATGCGAGCCAGAGCATCGCTTTCCTTGCGACGCTCGTTTTCAATCACCTCAGACCGGGCATTGGCCATGAACCGCTCGTTCTGCAGCTTTTTCCTCACCGAATCAAGAAAGCCCTGAGTGTAAGCAAGCTCTTCGCTAAGCCGGGCGAGCATGACGCTGTGGTCAGCCTGCTGGCTTAACGGTACAAAAAACTCGGTACTCCGCACCACGAAAGCAAGCGCCTCTTCAACTTTCTCGTCCACATACCCGATTCCCTCCAGGTTACACAGTTTCATGGCCACTTCGTCAAAGGTGTGGTCGGGTGACTGGTTGTTATTCTTCTTCACCAGCAGGCGGAAAGATTGTTTTGGGGGAATGCCGTGGGTTGCCCTCAGGTTTCGAATGGCAACAATGACCTCTTCGGCAAACTCAAACCTGGAGATGATGTCAGGGTCATAATTACCTGCTTTGGGCATGGGGGCAACCATGATACTTTCGCCCTCACGCCTGTCGGCGAGATGTTGCCAGATCTCTTCGGTTATGAAAGGCATGAAGGGATGAAGCATACGCATCAGGGTGTCGAAATATCGGAGGGTGGCTGCATAGGTGACTTCGTCAACAGGCTGCCCGTAAGGCGGTTTCACCATTTCGAGGTACCACGAGCAGAAATCATCCCACGCCAGCCTGTAAAGGGTCATGAGTGCATCTGAAATCCGGAATTTATCGAAGTGATCCTCCACCTGTTCGAGGGTTTGATACAGCCTGGCATTAAACCATGCTACTGAAGCGGCAGCATAGGCAGGTTGTGCGGACCCTGTTCCGGTTTTCCAACCCTTCACCAACCGAAGGGCATTCCAGATCTTATTGCTGAAGTTTCTTCCCTGTTCGCACAGCGACACGTCAAAGGGCAGGTCGTTTCCGGCGGGCGACATCAGCAACATGCCCACACGCACGCCATCGGCTCCGTATTGCCGGATGAGTTCCAAAGGTTCGGGTGAGTTGCCCAGCGATTTTGACATCTTCCTACCCAACTTGTCGCGAACGATACCGGTATAGTACACGTTGCGGAATGGCACCTCTTTGCGGTATTCCCACCCTGCCATTATCATGCGTGCCACCCAGAAAAACATAATTTCGGGAGCAGTTACCAGGTCGTTGGTTGGGTAATAATAGCTGATATCCCCGTTGTCGGGATGACGGATGCCGTCGAACACCGATACAGGCCATAGCCATGACGAGAACCAGGTATCGAGCACATCTTCATCCTGAGTCAACTCTGCGGGGTCAACCGGGCGGCCAAGTTTTTGCGAGGCAAGCACAGCGGCCTCTCCGGCCGTTTTGCAAACAACAAAATCGCCTCCGGGCAGGTACCATGCGGGGATACGCTGCCCCCACCACAGTTGCCGGCTGATGCACCAGTCTTTGATATTCTCCATCCAGTGCCTGTAGGTGTTCTTGAATTTCGCAGGATGGAATTTCACGGTATCGTTCATCACCAGGTCCAAGGCAGGTTTTGCCATCTCCTGCATGTTGCAGAACCACTGCATCGAGAGCTTGGGTTCAATCACCTCATCAGTTCGTTCCGAAAAGCCCACCTTGTTTACATAGTCTTCGGCCTTAACCAGATTGCCTGCAGTGCGAAGTTCCTCAACGATTTTTTGGCGTACCTCAAACCTGTCCTCACCCACATGAATCTGCGCGTTGGCGTTCAGGGTGCCGTTGTCGTTGAAGATATCCACCGACGGCAGGTTGTGTTTCTGCCCGATGTAGTAGTCGTTGATGTCGTGCGCCGGGGTAATTTTCAGCGCGCCTGTACCAAATTCCCGGTCCACGTATTCGTCGCTGATTACAGGCACCGGGCGGTGTATAAGTGGCAAAAGCACTGTTTTACCCACGAGGTAGGTATAGCGGTCATCGTCGGGATGGACGCAGATGGCAGTATCGCCAAGAATGGTTTCGGGGCGGGTGGTAGCAATGGTGATCCATCCGCGGCCATCGGCCAATTCTTCGACAGTAGCGCCCTCGACCGGGTAGCGTACATAGTACAGCTTCGACTGCACCTCCTTGTAGTTTACTTCCTCGTCCGATACGGCCGTAAGGGCTTTCGGATCCCAGTTTACCATGCGCACACCGCGATAGATATACCCCTTGCGGTACAAATCGATGAAAACATCAATCACCGACTCATACATGGCTTCGTCCATGGTGAACCGGGTGCGCTCCCAGTCGCAGGATGCACCAAGCTTCTTAAGCTGTCCGAGGATGATGCCTCCGTGTTTTTCCTTCCATTCCCATGCAAGGCTTAGAAACTCTTCGCGTGTGAGCTGTGCCTTTTCAATGCCTTCCGTCCTGAGCTTGGCCACAACTTTGGCTTCGGTGGCAATGCTGGCATGGTCGGTTCCGGGCAACCACAGGGCATTGAAGCCTTTCATCCGTGCGCGGCGCACCAGAATATCCTGAATGGTATTGTTGAGCATATGCCCCATGTGCAACACACCAGTGACATTGGGCGGAGGTATAACGACGGTGTAGGGAGTACGTTGGTCGGGTACCGAACGGAAAAAACCATGTCTAACCCAGTAATCATACCAGAATTGTTCTTTTTTCTCAGGTTCGTATCGGCTGGGAAGATCGGTATGTGCATGTCGGTTCATCGATGCTGAGGTATTTTTTCAAAGTGTGCAAAATTAGCAAAAAAGCGGCTTGGGTAGTAAGACAATAGCGCAGATGGAAATTCGGATGATTTCGGGTACTTTTGCAGCAAAACCGGTAGGATATACGGTCAATATCATTAATTTTCCCTCATGGATGCGGGCCTACTCTTTACAGCCATTGTTGCAGTACTAGTTATCAGATATGTATTTGGGCTTTGGCTCGATTTACTCAATTTCACCCACCGGAGCAAACCCCTGGCAGCCGAACTGCAGGGCATCTACGAAGAGCCCCTATACTCAAAACAGCAGGAATACCAGCGGGCCAATACACGTTTTGGTTTTGTATCGGGATTTTTCGGGTTTGCGGTGATGCTTGCATTCCTGCTCTCGGGTGGATTTGGCTGGCTTGATTCCCTGGTCAGGCAGGTGACAGAGAATCCGGTGTGGATGGCGCTGCTTTTCTTTGGCGCTCTGGCCCTGGCTTCTGAACTTCTCATCATTCCCTTCGAGGTGTATGACACCTTTGTCATCGAGGAGCGGTTTGGGTTCAATAAAACCAGTACCCGAACCTTTATTGCTGACAGACTCAAAACCTGGATGCTGGCACTAGTGTTTGGCGGAGGCCTGTTGGCACTCATCATCCTGATTCTTCTCAGATGGCCCGCCTTATTCTGGCTGTATGCCTGGATGATACTGGCAGTTTTTTTCCTCTTCATTACCTTTTTCTATTCCACCCTGATCGTTCCTCTGTTCAACAGGCAAACACCTCTTGTAGAGGGGGAGCTGCGCACAGCCATCGAGGCGCTGGCAAAAAAGGCCGGTTTTAGGCTAAAAGGTATCTTTGTCATCGACGGCACCAAACGCTCTTCCAAGGCCAACGCCTATTTCACCGGCTTTGGCCCGAACAAACGCATCGTACTCTACGACAGCCTGATCAGCGACTTAACCACACCCGAAACACTTGCAGTGATAGCACATGAGATCGGACACTACCGCCGGCATCATATCCTGATCAACCTGGCGGTGTCGCTGGCCAATGCCGCTATTACCCTTTATATCCTCGGACTGTTTATCAACAACCCCTTGCTCGGGCAGGCTATCGGTGTCGGGCAACCATCGCCGCATGCAGGGTTGATTGCATTTGCACTGCTTTACAGTCCCATGTCTTTCGTCGTTGGGATTTATATCAACCTCTGGCATCGCAGGGCTGAATTCCAGGCCGACCGGTTCGCTCAAGGCTACGTGCCTGCCACCGATCTTGTCTCGGCGCTCAAAAGGCTGTCCGGTCACAACCTGAGCAATCTCAACCCTCATCCATATTATGTGTTTTTTCATTATTCCCACCCCACCCTGCTGCAACGTATCCGTGCCCTAACCAACAACCCAACCCATGAGTAAACGATCAGCACCCGATAAAAGCCTCAATGTTGTAAACGTGAGGCCGTATTCGCCGGGATACGCCTTTGGCCATAGATTTCTAAGGCTGGCCTTTCATACCTTCTACAGAACCCGTGTGACTGGCATCGAAAAAATTCCGTTTGATCAACCCCTGATTTTTGCTGTCAATCATCAGAATGCCCTCATGGATGGATTGGCCCTGGTGACCCAGCGTGCCTGGCAACCGGCTTTTCTTTCGCGCGGCGACATCTTCCAGAACCCGTTGCAACGCCGTATCTTGCTCTATATGAAAATGATGCCTGTTTACCGGATGCGCGATGGTTTTCATACCCTCGAAAACAATGAGGCCACGTTCCAAAAAACCCTTGAGTTGATAAAAATGTCGCACCCGCTCATCATCTTTCCCGAAGGCCAGCATTGTGGTGTCAAGCGGCTGCATACGTTGATGAAAGGATTGGCCAGGCTTGCTTTTCAGGCCGAAGAAGCAGCACAGGGTTCGCCGGGGTTGCGAGTCGTCCCGGTTGGGCTTGAATATGAGCATTACCATAGGTTCAGAAGCCGCCTGCTGATAAATTTCGGCGAACCGATTGCTGTAAGCGACTTTCGCCAACTACATTCCGTCAGCCCGGCAAGGGGGCTCAACGCGCTTATGGATGCCATCGGAGAAGGAATCCGAAAGGTGATGATCCATATCGACGACACCTCTCACTACGATAATATTGCCGGATTGCTTGATCTGCTGGCTCATGCAGATCCGCAGGCGCTGAAGGCTGGAACGTATGAACGATTTAAAGCCGACAAGCAGCGGGTCGAACACCTAAACAGACTCAGGAATGACAATCCCGGAGCCTTCAGCGCTCTCATTGAAGCTGCTTCAGGTGTGTTAACACTGCTTCGTGCCCGCAGAGCCGAGGCTACCGATGTGGCCACACTGAACGAGAGCGTTATATTTCAGGGGCTAAGGTGGCTGGTTTTATTGCTGTTTTCTCCGGTGTTTTTGTATGGGTTTATCAACAATCTGCCCGTGCTTGCCATGATCCGGGCAGTAACGCGCCGCTTCAAAGACCCGCATTTCGAAACCTCAGGTCGCCTGGCCTTGGGTTTCGCGGGTGTTCCGCTGACATGGTTGATTCAGACCGGAATAATAGCTTTGGTAACAAATACGTGGGTATGGCCGCTGGCCTATGTTCTGACGCTGCCGGCAGTGTCGCTGGCAGCTCACGCCTGGTACAGGCTCCTCAGGCAGGCGGCTGTAGCATGCAGGGTGGGACATATCTCTGATTTAAGATTGAAGATAACCAGGCTTAAGGAATACTGGGAAAAAACATCTGCATGACCGACCGAAATATATTTGGATTCTGAGTGTATGAGTTAATAACTCTGGTAAAATTATACTGAATTTGGACTTGACAGCCGGCTAGATTGGAACATCTGCCCAGGCGACCGGTATGATCAGGTGTCATTCCTTGCTTCATCCACCAATTCCTTCGGGAGGCGACCGGTATACTGCCTGAAACAGACATAAAATGATGATTTTGACCTGAATCCTGCCATTCCGGCGACAGCGTCGATCTTTAACTGCCTGGAATGATTTTTTAATAGCATGATGGATTCCTCGACACGGTACTCGTTGATCAGACCGTGAAAGTTTTTTCCCATCAAATCATTGATTACATAGGATACTATTTTGGATTTCAGCTGCAGCTGAGCTGCCAGTTCGTTCAGCGAATAATCCGGATTGAGATAAGGCTTTGTCTGCTCCATCAGCTGCAAAATATCATCACGTATTTTCAGGGCGTCTTCATCAGGTATCTGTTTTTTTCTCGGTTCGAAGCCTGATGTGGTTTCTGAATGATTGTCGGTTACAGCCAGATTTTCCTCCACCCGAATCGGCTTTCCTGAAATGGCAAGGACTTCGTTTATCAGGGCGTCCTGTTTCATAATAAACAGGCCTACCATAGCGCTTCCGAAAAAG
The DNA here is from genome assembly GCA_037445555.1 of Lentimicrobiaceae bacterium. Lineage (GTDB taxonomy): Bacteria > Bacteroidota > Bacteroidia > Bacteroidales > JAAYJT01 > JAAYJT01. The sequence goes on along the minus strand of JBBIKG010000026.1, from coordinate 19,953 downwards.
ACCACAGAATTGTATATAATGGTATGAACAATATGATTATGGTTTTCGAAGAAATGCATTAAGAAAACAGAGATAACAAATATCTGGACTCCCAGCCATATCATAATCTGCCATGTTGAATTGTAATAAGCAGGCTGCCTACTGGTATTGGTTGATTCGGGTTGCAGACGAAACAATCGAAAGGCATGATACAGGGACCATAGAATGGTGCCAGCAAGAAATGTTGCCGAAAGAAAAAACAACCTTGATTTTTCAAGATTTCCAAAATACTGTCTGATTAACATCATAGGCTGCCAACCTTCCGTTTTCATCGGGCTATCGGGTAGTATGAAAATAACAAACAGGGTGATGATAGTAAAAACGGCTACCGGGGCTATATACCACCAGGGATGTTTATTTTTAAACAAACCGGAATCTTGCCACAGAGAACGGGAATAAATCAGGTGAATAACTACCACCAACAGGCTTGAACATCCGAAAACAACTTCGTTGTAAACTAAGTACCTGTCGGAATAAATTATGCTTATGGCGTTGGAAATCAATGATATTAACATTGATAATATCAGTATTGCAGGTAGCACAAGCTTAGGCTGCCGTGTACGGATTCTTACTAACTGAATGCGCGGTAATAACCGCAAGCTTTTTATCAGGTAAACAGCCTCAATGAATATTACTTAAGTGTCAGGTCGTTGGGGCTAGCGAAAAGGGTAGAAAAGGCTCAGGAAGGATTCAAATAAATAAAAATTACAGGCAGTGCTCTCCATTTTCCCTTCCATAGTAAATCCGGTCACCGAAATGATGATACTCAGCTGCTTTCGATGGAAAGGAAGGCAATCTTGCTTAAGAAAACCGCACTTTCTATCGTAAATGTAACAAAAATCTGTTCATCGTGCTCTCTGAAATAATGCAGATGTACAATTCCCATCAAAACAATCCAGGCAATTATGGCATATAGTAAAGGTTGTAAGGCCTTAAACATGGCTTTTCTGGCTAACTTCTTCTTTTCGGCTTCACGAATTTGATTCCTGGTCATAGTGACTTCCTAACTAGCGATGAATAATAAAAATGGATGAACTCCTTAAATGTTGAACCTTTGACAAATTATCCAACTTCTGTATTGCAAATTTAGCGATTCGTGAAGATTATTCGAAGCAGAGTATGAATTTTGACGCGGGGTGGATGACAAATTGCCTGTGGTCAAAATCATGCCACGGTTTTTCATACCTTTGCAAACTATTTTAAAATCGTGTTGTTTTTTATTCTGATATGATACAGATAACATTACCCGATCATACCACCCGCCAATATCCGGCAGGGACTACATCACTTGAGATAGCTGCCAGTATAAGTGAGGGGTTGGCACGCAATGTGCTGGCCGCCAAAGTAAACGATGAGGTTTGGGATGCCACCCGCCCTATCCTTACTGACGCTAGCCTTCAGCTGCTCACCTGGAGCGACCCGGATGGCAAAGCCACCATGTGGCACTCATCTGCCCACCTGATGGCCGAGGCCGTGGAATTGCTCTACCCGGGCGTAAAGTTTGGCATCGGGCCGGACATAGATAACGGGTTCTACTACGATATCGACTTTGGCGACTATGCCATCTCGCCCAATGACCTTGCGACAATTGAAAACAAGATGCTTGAACTGGCGCGCGAAAAACAACAATTTGTGCGTGAGGAAGTTAGCAAAGCCGATGCCCTGGCCTACTTCACCGAAAAAAACGATCCGTATAAGCTCGAATTGATCAGCGAACTTGAAGACGGGCACATCTCCCTGTATAGGTCCGGCTACTTTACCGACCTGTGCCGCGGCCCGCACCTGCCCGACACCAGCCCGATCAAAGCAGTAAAGCTCCTCAACATTGCAGGCGCTTATTGGCGTGGCGACATCAGCCGAAAACAACTGACCCGGCTTTACGGCATCACCTTTCCGAAGCAAAAAGAGCTGACCGACTACCTCGATATGCTCGAGGAGGCCAAAAAACGCGACCATCGCAAATTGGGCAGGGAGCTTGAGCTTTTCACCTTCTCAAATAAGGTCGGGCAAGGTCTCCCCCTTTGGCTGCCAAAGGGTGCTGTTCTGCGCGAAAAACTTGAAGCGTTTCTGAAACGTGAACAAAAACGGGCCGGCTACGAACCTGTGATGACCCCCCACATCGGGCATGTCGACCTATACAAAACATCCGGTCATTACGAAAAATACGGGGCCGACTCATTTCAGCCCATCAACACCCCCATGCCCGATGAGCAGTTTTTCCTGAAACCCATGAACTGCCCGCACCACTGCGAGATCTACAAAAGCACGCCACGCTCTTACAAGGACCTTCCCCTGCGCTTTGCCGAGTTCGGGACAGTATATCGCTACGAGCAGAGCGGCGAACTGCATGGCCTTACCCGTGTACGCGGATTCACGCAGGACGATGCCCATATCTTTTGCCAGCCCGACCAGGTGAAGAACGAATTCAAGGGTGTGATGGATATTGTGATGACCATTTTTAAGGCACTGAATTTCAGCGACTTTACCGTGCAGATTTCATTACGCGATAAAAATAACACACAAAAATATATTGGCAGCGACGAAAACTGGGAGAAAGCCGAACAAGCCATCCTTGAAGTTGCCGAAGAGCGCGGGCTGAAAAATACTGTCATCAAGTACGGCGAAGCCGCCTTCTATGGCCCCAAGATGGACTTCATGGTGAAAGATGCCCTGGGGCGCAGCTGGCAACTTGGCACAATTCAGGTCGACTATAACCTGCCCGATCGTTTCGATCTCGAATATACAGGGAGCGATAACGAAAAACACCGTCCGGTAATGATACACCGGGCACCGTTTGGCAGCATGGAGCGTTTCGTCGCCGTATTGATCGAACATTGCGCCGGGCGTTTCCCTCTCTGGCTAGCCCCCGACCAGGTTATCATATTGCCTATCAGCGAAAAATATCAGAATTATGCTGAAAATGTGTTACAATTGCTAAATAATTCCGATATTCGCGCCCGAATTGACGACCGCAGCGAAAAGACCGGAAAAAAGATCAGGGACGCTGAATTACAGAAGATTCCGTATATGCTCATCGTGGGCGAGAAGGAGGAAAGCACCCATACCGTTTCGGTTCGCAAACACGGATCGGGCGATTTGGGGTCTGTGAGTGTCGCTAATTTTATTTCGGGTTTGCAGAAAGAAATTAACGAAATGATCAATTAACCAGGTATTCACTAATACGGAGGACCAAGTCATAGCAACACCTTTTAATCGTCCGATGGGGAGAGCCCCCATGCCGAGAAGAAAAACAGAAGACCCGCACAAAATAAATCAATTCATCACCGCACCGGTGGTGAGGGTAGTGGGCGATAATGTGGAACAAGGCATTTATAATCTGCGCGAAGCGCTGGAAATTTCCAGACGACTCGAACTGGATCTGGTCGAAATTTCGCCGAGTGCCAATCCACCTGTTTGCAAAGTGATTGACTACAAAAAATTTCTCTACGAACTGAAGAAGAAACAAAAGGAGATCAAGGCTAAATCGGCAAAAATCGTCGTGAAGGAGATACGGCTGGGGCCAAATATTGATGACCATGACTTTAACTTCAAGCTGAAACATGCCATCAATTTCCTCAACGAAGGTGCCAAGGTAAAAGTCGAAGTGTTTTTCAGGGGCCGTACCATCGTGTACAAAGACCAGGGTGAGCTGACCATGCTCCGCTTCGCCCAGGAGCTCGAAACGGTAGGAAAAGTGGAACAGTTGCCACGCCTCGAAGGCAAACGGATGATTATGATCATCGTACCAAAGAAATAAAGAAACCTCTTTATAAAACCAAATTAACGTAAGAACAATGCCAAAGATGAAGACCAAGTCCGGCGCCAAAAAAAGGTTTACCCTCACAGGCACCGGCAAAGTGAAGAGGAAGCATGCCTACAAAAGCCACATCCTGACCAAGAAATCGACCAAGCGCAAAAGAAACCTTACCTATAGCGCTACGATAGCTCCGGCAGATGAGAAGAAAGTAAAATTAATGCTTCAGAGTTAATTAAATGATGTCTAACTTACTGTCAGCCAATAAAGTCCTTCGAAAAATGAGGGCGCTGAAGTAAAAAACCGGAAAAAATGCCAAGATCAGTAAATGTAGTAGCCTCAAGGGCTCGCCGCAAAAGAATTTTAAACAAGGTTAAAGGCCAGTTCGGGCGTAGAAAAAACGTCTGGACCGTTGCCAAAAACGCCTATGAAAAAGGCCAGACGTATGCCTATCGCGACAGGAGGAACAAGAAAAGAACTTTCCGAAACCTTTGGATCAATCGTATCAACGCAGCCGTTCGCGAACATGGAATGAGTTATTCCGTTTTCATTGGCCAACTCAAGAAAAACAATATCGACATTAACCGCAAAGTGCTTGCCGACCTTGCTATGAACAACCCCGGCGCATTCAAAGCAATCGTCGATCAGGTGAAAGAATAGCGCACATTCAGCGCTCTCCACAAAAAGGCCGCCCCTACAGCCGGCCTTTTTTCATTTTCCGGGCAAACCTATCCCCGGCTCGTGTGTTTATCGATCGGCAACACAAGTATGCACACTGCTCATGAATAATAAGATATTTACCGCCTCGCGCAGGGATTATAAAAAAATGTCGCTCAGTGTTTCTCAGATCCACCCCGACCCCGCGGTGCAATTTATCCGTTGGTACGAGCAGGCGCTGGCCGCCGGTTGTGATGAACCCAATGCCATGACGCTTGCTACAGTGGGTGACAACAATCGTCCTTCAGCCAGGATAGTATTGCTCAAAGGCGCTGATGCGGAAGGCTTTCAGTTTTTCACCAATTATCATAGCCGTAAGGGAAGAGAGTTGGCTGTCAACCCGTCAGCCGCCCTCCTGTTCTACTGGCAAACACTGGAGCGACAGGTTCGGATTGAAGGACTGATTAAACAGCTGGATGTGCACCTCTCAGACGCCTATTTTGCAGAGCGCCCGGTTGAGGCCAGGGCAGCAGCAAACGCCTCGCCGCAGAGTGCCGTAATTGATGACAAGGAGAAGCTTTTAGCTGATTTCAAGCGGGTTATAGCCTCCCCTGAACTTCTTTCGGCCCGGCCGGCTTACTGGGGCGGCTACATCCTGGTGCCCGATGCATTTGAGTTCTGGCAAGGAGGCGAACACCGCCTGCACGATCGTTTTCGCTACAGGCTGGATAATGGCCGGTGGGCAATTGAGAGGCTGGCGCCTTGATAACTCTGACTTTGCATTAGCGTATAAAACAGATTAAATACGAGGCTCATCCCTGTTTATCCCATTTCACGGGGGTGAGTTCAACATAGTGTATTCACGGCTGGTGTTCAGGTCGCAACAGGTCGTTTACTGTTTTCACCGGATTGAACGTAATCAGCGGCACCTCAACAAATAACGTAATCCAGTCGGCCATGGCACCATTCCAGAGCCCTGGCAGCTCCTGAGCCTTCAACTCCCGCCCGTCTTTCGATTTTATCGAAATAAACCCGGTATCATGATCAACATAATCAGGCAAATTATATGGCTCTCCCCGGTGGTTGCGCGTGCTGCAGACCAGATCGACCGGATTGAAGTGGGTAGAACGACTGAAAATCTCACGCTGACTTTTATCCTCTATGTTCACCTGTGATGATTCCACAATCTGTAACGAAACTGTGCCGTCCGGCTTCCTGACCCAAAAAGGCCCTCCGCCAGGCTCCCCTGTGTTTTTCACCATTCCGCAAACGCGTACAGGCCTGTTTAGCGCTTTCTTCAGCATCGAAACCTGTTCAGCCTTCTCCAAAGTGTGAAAATCCGGTACAAAGGCTATAAAAAGGTTTTGACGGCAATACTCTGACATCTCAACGATCTTGCTTCCGGTTAAGTCGTCATTTTCAAGTGATGTCAGCATACCAAACACCTCTTGCTGGGTTTCGAGCAATAGTCCTCCCAGGATCTTCTTGTAAATCACCGTGGCATCCTTAAGGCGATCAGGAACCACGTTATCAATGTTTTTAATAAATATCAGATCTCCAGCCAGATCATTGAGGTTTTCGATCAGTGCACCGTGTCCACCCGGCCTGAACACCAGTCGTCCCTGACTATCCCTGAAAGGCGCATTATTCATATCCGCCGCTATCACGTCGGTGTTTGTCTTCTGAACAGAATATGCAATATCAAACTTCACTCCGAACCTCTTCTCGTAATACTGCCTTACTGCTTCAATACGTTCCCGGAACTTTTCCAGATGCTCGGGCGACACGGTGAAATGCACCAAAGCATTGCCCTGCCTGTCTGAGGCATACAGCGCAGCTTCTGCCAGGTGCTCCTCAAGGGCTGTACGAGCAGGCTGATCCTGATGGCGGTGAAACTTAATCAGACCTTTCGGTAATGACCCATAGTCAAGCCCGTCATTATTCAGAAGCGCATCCAGAATCTTTATTGCAGCTGAAGAAGAATAACCCTCGGTTGGGCCTGCAATTCTGATCAGATCCTCATAAAAAGCAAAGTCGGGCAGATGCTGGAAAAAATCGCTGACGGGTTTGAGTCGGACATCAGTGAACAACTCCTCAAATTCCGCAGTAGTATCTTTAAGCTTATCACGGCAGTCGAACAGGTGCTTAAACATTCGGCTGGCGGCTCCGGAGGCGGGAACAAATTTTATAACCTTTTTCTGCCTTGATACCTGTTCATACAATTCAACGAAACGATGCCGGGTGTTCTCATCAATGCGGATGATGCCATTCCCTACCGTGGCAGGAGAGGAAAGGGTAACAAAAGGGAAACCTCTTCTGAAATTATCCAGGTAGGTTTCTACCTTGCACACCTCAAGCCCCGAAGACTCGATCTGTTTGATATCTTCCTGTGTGAACATTTATGCCGGGTTTTAGTACTCTTTCAAAATTAGAAAATATTTAGGGCTAGAGCTAATGAAACAGAAAAAATAGTATCTTTGCCGTCCCAATCAGTTTTATACAGTTCATTGCCGTAAAAAGCATTTTGCCCAGGTGGTGGAATTGGTAGACACGCCAGCTTGAGGGGCTGGTGTCCGTTCGGACGTGCAAGTTCGAGTCTTGTCCTGGGCACATTTAAAATACCAGCCAGCCCGGATGGCGGAATTGGTAGACGCGCTAGTTTCAGGGACTAGTATTCTTACGAATGTGCAGGTTCGAGTCCTGTTCCGGGCACTAAATACCGAATCATATCAGATCTAAGATGCTGACAAGCGAAGCTTCGTCAGCAAACCCTGCTTGTTCAACTCTTGCCTTCAAGCGAAGCTGAAAATTGGTTAGTTGAACAAACCCCGACCGTCTTTCGCGTCGGGGTTCCGGGCACTAAATACCGAATCATATCAGATCTAAGATGCTGACAAGCGAAGCTTCGTCAGCAAACCCTGCTTGTTCAACTCTGGTTTTCAGGCGAAGCTGAAAATTGGTCAGTTGAACAAACCCCGACCGTCCATCGCTTCACAGTCCCGGACACTTAATCTAAACAATAGTCATACTTGGCACCTATGTTTCCCTTCGCAAAAGCTCATAAAAAAAGAGGCTGCCCCCACGGACAGCCTCTTTTGCATAATCAAGATAACCTTATTTGACAACAAACTTCTTCATGATTACGCCCTTGTCAGTAAATAACTGCAAGGTGTAAATACCAGGAGAGTACCTTGACATATCCAGTTCTATGATTTCCTGTTGTTTGATTTTCTCAGACTTCAGAATCATATTGCCTTTAATGTCAAACACCCTGATAAGCTCAACGTTGGCTTGCACTCCGTTGAACCCGATAAAGAGTTTATCGTCTGTAGGGCTAGGATAGAGGGTAACCGCATAGTTTTCATCAACTTCGGGAATGCCAGTACATGGATCCACAGTAATTTCAAATGTGGCAGTTCCGGGGCAGGTGGTGAATGGGCTTGGATGTGTGTATGTGTACGTTATGACATGCTTTCCAACACCGGCCGTAGTTACATTAAACTGATTGTTTGTAACTCCGGGACCGCTGTACGTGCCACCAGCCGGAAGGCCACCAGTGAGTGGCAATATCCCCCAGTTGATGCAAACCTTACTATGGGTAAATGTAAATGTAACTCTAGGGGCCACGTTAATGGTTACCGGTGCAGAAATAATAGTTTTGCATGCATCAGTTACTTCGACCACATAGCTCGATGTAGCAGCAAGAGCAGCAGGCGTATAGGATGCGCTGGTTGCGCCGGTGATACGGGTACCAGGAGCATTGTTTACATAGGTCCACCACTGATAAGTATAGGTTCCGGTACCTCCGGCAGCTGTAGCTGTCATTGCAGCCGGAACAGCATTAAAGCATATATTCTGATTTGCCGATACCGCTACAGTAACATCGGGCCTTACTGTTATGGTAACAGATGCGGTCCTGATGGTGCCACATTCGTCTTTTACTTCCAACACAAATACCGTAGTAGCGCTAAGTGCAGCGGGCTGATAGGTAGCCGAAGTAGCTCCTGCAATGTTAGTGAGCGTGGTAGCATTCGGGCCGCTCAGCCACTGGTAGGTATAGTTGCCCTTTCCACCGCTTACCGTAGAGGTAAGGGCTGCAGGCGCAGTATTGAAGCAAATCGTTTGTGCAGCAGCTATGCTGGCCTTAAACTCGTCATACACATGTATTTCAAAGTTGCATGAGTTCACACAGCCATTGTCGTCGGTAAAAGTGTAGGTAATTACATGCAGGCCGCTTCCGGCAATCGCAGGACTAAACCTGCCTGCCGTAACACCTTTGCCGCTATAGATGCCGCCTGATGGCAAGCCTCCTGTAAGCGTTACGGGTGCTGCCTCCAGACACACAAACATTTTGGCCGGGCAGGTTACCACTGGCAAAGGGTTAACCTTGATGGTAAACATACACGAACCAGCTACCAGATTAGGATACGTATAGGTGTAGGTAATCAGGTGATCGCCCACGCCGGCTACGGCGGGAGTAAAGATGTTATTGTTCACTCCATTGCCACTATATATACCGCCGGCAGGATACTCGCCTGTACGACCGGTAAGTGTGATAGGAGCAGCATCAACACATACAGCAAAATTCGCCGGACACCTCACATCAGGAGTAAGTGTTACGACCCCTGTTACAGTTCCGGTAACGATGTTTAATGCAGCAGGACTACTTAAAATCGTATTTGTTGGCACAAGATTATAAGTAGCAGGCAACGGTCCGGCAATAAGAACGAAGCTGGCAACATTTCCATTAAATCCAGCAAAAGTTTGGTTGGTAGCTGAGCTGGCTAACAAACGTAGGTGCTGTACCCCACCAATAGTTACAATCGAAGCGTTGGTGCTATGATCTCCCTTGCGGTCTGTCAACGTGAAGCTTCCTGGTACATATACAAAGCCAAGCGGAATAGGAATATCAACCTGGAAGGCTGTAACCGGCCTAGTATTATCAATCTCAATATGAATCGTAACAGGCAAATCAACCTTCTGAGTAGCATCCTTGATAATAAGCAGATTCTTATGAGCTATGGTCCATGTGCCAGGGCTGGTGGTTCGTACCACGTTGCCCGGAAGAACAGGGTGACTGATAACGCTGTTGTCAACCGTAACATTATAGGCGCCAGCTACATCCGAAGTCATCACATCGAATGTGAGCAGTACACCGTCGTTCCCGAGATAATTGGCATTATTGCCAGCATATCCAACCACACGCAAAACATTGCCGGTTTGAACCGTGGCAGTAATTACATGATCAGCAATAGCCCGACTCGTATATTTAATGCTGTTTGCTATATAGGAGAAGCCGGCAGGTATAGGAAGATCGAACTGAAAACCATTAAAGGTTCCGGTATTCTTAACCTCAACACTTGCGGTCAAAGGGCGGTTGGCCCAGCCATCGCTATCGAGCAGGTCGATGATGTAGGTATGTGGATTTATGGTCAAAATCCCCCCAAATGCTCCGGTAAGTATATTCACGACCGCGGCATTGCTTATCACGGCATCGCTCACGGGAGCAGGATACACACCATCGGTAAGCGGGATATTCAGCTCGATAGTAGCCACAGCACCCGAATTTCCGGTGAAAGCAACATTCTCAGTAGAATAAGCAGCAACGCGAAGTTTTCCACCGACCATGCTGGCGGTAATTGAATGTTTGCCAACAACCGCTCTGCTGGTGAGCTTAACCGAATTTGCCACGTAAGTGAATCCGGCCGGAAGAGTAATGTCTGTTTGAAAAGCAGTGAAGCTCTGGGTATTGGTTATGGATATGGGCACTATCATGCTGGTAGCGCCTACCAGAACCTGGGTGTCCACAAGCCTCAACACATTCGAATGGTTGCTGATGGTAATTTTGCCATGCACCACCTCGCTGGTAACATTCTGGCCAGCAGCATTGCTAACGATGGCCTGTGCAAAATTCACAGGATACACGCCAACGCCAGGCGACTGCAGATCGAGTACAAAACTGATTAATTTACCGCTGTTAAACCTAAAGGGGGTATTATCTGCAGTATATCCCAGCACTCGTATGCCTCCGGCAATGTTTGAAACCAACAATTGGTGGTTACCACTCACTTGTCGACCGGCCCATGCAATACTGGCGGCTCTATAAACGAATCCGGCAGGAATAGCAATATCGAATTGGAACCCGGTAAAGGCATGACTATTGATAACTTCAACATCCATGGTAACACTTGTAGCATCTACAAAAGCCGCAACCTCATTCATCACTACCCGATACGTTTGAGTGCCCCAGGCATCTCTGAGAGCCTTGCCGCCATCGACCAATACCGTGCGGTTAGTCACCGTTACTGGCCATTCGTTGGTTACCGGATCTTTGTACAGATATTTATAATTGTACGATCCACCAACAAGGTCAACGCTTGCAGTGTACGACAGGGTAGTTCCTACACGTGTAAGGGTGTACTCCTTCGTAGTGCTGCCATCGTTTACTGCAACATGCACAGTGGCTGTAGCAGGATTAAATCCAGCAGCACCGGTCATATCGACAGTAAAACTAATCGGATGAAGCTGGGTAAGTACTTCGTAATTTGCAGTTAAGTTAAGTGCTTGCGAAGGCATGACGAACGAATACGTTGCGTTGGTGCTTACCACGCCCTGTGCATTGCTAAAATTCTTAAAAGCAAATCCGGTGTTGGCGCTGGCAGCCAAAGTTACATTAGTGCCAGCAGCAAAGGTACCCTGACCTACTACTGTGCCTGCTCCGGTAGGAGCGATAGCGACAGTTACCGGAAAGGTTGGTATGAGTTCGAAATTAGCCGTTACTGCCAAATTATTGGCTGGCATATTAAATGTATAAGGAGAAACAGTACTTAATACGCCCGAGGTACCGCTAAAATTCACAAAACGATAGCCCGCAGCAGGAGTGGCTGTAAGAGTAACCGATGCTCCGGCAGCAAAGCTGCCAGCACCTGTAACAGAACCACCGGCAGCAGGAACCACCGCAGTCGTAAGGGCATAAGTAGTAATCGGAATAAGGCTGAAATTGGCTGTAACATTTACTGCTGAGGCAGGCATGCTGAAAGATGCCACCGAGCCATTGGTGCCACTTGTGGTAGCACCTGCCGGCAATCCGGCCCAACTCGAAAACAGGTAACCTGCAGCAGGAGTAGCCGTTAGTGTTACGGCTTGTGCAGCCGCAAAGCTGCCAGTGCCAGAAATACTACCGCCAGCCGAAGGAGCCGATGTTCCGCTCACAGCATATGTTACAGGTGTAGTGCCGATCAATCTTATTTGGCCATTGACCACGCTCGTCAGAATGTTTGTCCCCCCTGCATTACCAATAGTAGGCCCCACAGGAACCAAAGGCCATGTGCCAGGCGCCACTCCGGTAGTCGCAAGCTTAAATGATCCAATAACACCGCTATTACCAAGGAAAGGCTCATTCGCAAGGTGAAAAACAATGATTCTGAGAACATTGCCTGAAACAATAGCAGCGCTCACATTGTATGGGTCAGCATCCTGATTCACCCGGGCGGGATTAAGCCTGAATCTCTTGCTAGCCAAGGTAGGGTATACAAATCCATCGGCCAGAGGCAATGGCAGGTCGAACTGAAAGCCTACGAACGGGTTGGTGTTGTTGATTACGACCTCAACAGTTATTTCATCACCCGGCGAGGCTTCCACATTGTTGATCTGAAGCACGTTTTGCCCTACCACAACCGCACTGCAAAGGGCAAACAATGCGATCAAAATTAGTCGTAGTATCTTCATAGGTTATCTGATTATTATTTGTTTATAATAGCTTTTAAACTTTTGCCTGTTTCCAAAATTCCCGTTTAACCAATTTTATCAACCAATCTGCCGGCATCCGCAAGCGGGCCGGCAGATTGGTTTTGATCTCAATATCGAGATTCTGGATACATGCTAGGTTTACCTACTTGATGATTACTACCTTGACTTCGCTTCTGAATGATTTTCCATTTTCGGGTGTAGCAGTCATTTGCAGGATATAAAGGCCGGGTTTCAGATTGGTGTTACTGACATCAATCCTGTGATCGGCGCGGGTGTAGTTGGCATCGGTGATGTTAGCCATCACGCGGCCAGTGAGGTCGAGCAGGCGAAGATTAACATTGGCATCAACCGGAACCCTGAAATTAACGCTCATGCGTTCGCGGGCAGGGTTGGGGAATACGCTTAAAGCAAATTCTCCCTTCACCGATCCCAGCCTGTTGATTTCAACACGGCGAGCAGCTCCATTCGAACCAAGAACTTCGCCCCAGCTTAGCAGGCTGCTGCCTGTGTAGCTCATAAGGTCGATAGTGCCGGCAGGCAGCAATTCGCCATCGGCGCTGAACAGAATACCGGTAAGGGTAGTGCCGTCAGTTTTGTATACCAGATTAAAGCCATCGATGCTCGAACGAAGTTTCACGTTGGCAAGGTTGGCGCCCTTAAGTTCAAACTGAAGTGCTGCCACATTGCCTTCGCTATTAAAGCGTATCATGTCGGTTTCGAGATAGATATCGGCAGAGGCCATGGTCGAGCCGCCTTTGAGGCCCATGATCCTGTTGACCAAAGCAACGATATCCAGAACATTGACAGTACCGTCAGAATTCACATCTACTCCATCGAGTACACATGTCGGCCATCCACCAGTGGGAACTACGTTCATGATATGATTAACGATGGTAGTGATGTCGAGTACATTGAGTACGCCGTCACAGTTCACATCGCCCAATTGTTTCATGGTGAAGTTTACAGCTGTTGAAGCACTGAACACATTATTGCCACAGTTGGTGCGCAACTCGAGGTTATAGGTAGCGCCAGGTGTCAGACCAGTGATAAGCTTGTTGGCGGGAACAGCAGCCCAACCACTCCATGTTGCGGCAGTGCTGAGCTTCATTCTCCATTCGATACCTGTTACCGACACCACATTAACGGTAGCCTGTTTGGCGGTAGTAGTAACTGTAGGCACAGCCACTGCGCTGCAAGCTCCAAAGGTAGCAGTAATGGTACGGTTTTCTGACATCACAACATTAGCAGTAGCGCTGGTACTTACCAGGCCTCCGGTATAGCCCTGGAAAATGCCGGCAGGCGATGCAGCTAGAGCTACAGTGGTGCCGTAGGCAAAATTCATGGTGGTGCCGGATGTATAAGCATTGCCATTTACTGTAACTGTACCAGAACCAACAACATTAACCACAAGGGCATGTTGGTTGAGGGTGAAGCGAGCTTCAAAATTGCGGGCGCCGAAAGGCACATTGGTAAGCGTATGCGTGGCATTGTTCGAAACCAGTGTGGTGCCTTCAAACCAGCCGGCAAAGGTATAACCTACGGCAGGTACAGCAACGAGGCTGATATTGTCGCCGATCACATAGGTTCCACCACCGCTCACAGTTCCACCGGCTGTAGGAGCGGCAGCAACATTGACCGTGAAAGGAACTTTCTGGTATACAGCAAACAGGGTTTCTGACTGCAGCACCGACCAGTTTGAAACCATGTTCCAAATCATAGGTGTTCCAGCCGCATTGGTCCAGTATTTAAAGGTATAGCCTCCACCGTTAGCGGGTATGGTAGCTGTTTGAAGTACAATGTTCTGTGCGTAATTGAATTCAAACGGAGCCGTTGCACCCACAATGCTTACTGTACCGGCGCCGGCATCGGCAACGGTTGCATTAGTAAGCGGATTGAACGACCTGACAGCCAATTGGATGGTATACTTCCTGAAGGTTTGAGTAAACTTAGCATAGATGTTCACTACAGTGCCAGTTGCAGGAATTGCTTGTGTATTGTAGAAGAACTGCAGGTTAGTGCCAATAACCGCTCCGGCAGCATCTCTCAACGCATTGGTGCAGGCTGCATCGGTAAACCAACCATCGAATGCATAGGTATAGGTAGGTGTGGAGGCGGGAACAGTGGCCGATACAAGGAAGCTTGCATCTTCAATTGTGTAATTCCTTGTAACAGGAGCTACAGCTCCGGCCGGGCCTACCACGTTCACGTTGAGTGTGTAGTTAATGGGAACGAAGCTGGCAGTTGCAGTCTTGGCACTATTCATATTGACCAAATCACCAGCACCAACCGTTCCACCAACCCAACCATCAAAAACGTATCCCGGGTTGGCACTCTGCGAAACCTTGGCACGGGTTCCATGCACAAAGGTGCCGCCACCAAAGGTAACGCCGCGGTGTGACGGGCTGGCTACTGTGGTGAGCGTGTAATAAGGAACTTTATTGGTAGCAAGCGTGCCCCACTCAGCAAATACGGCGTAGATACGTACCTGCGATCCGCTTTGTGGTGGAATCAGGTAAGTAATCTCATGTTGTTGCCCAAACTCACGAACCTGGTTCAGCGCATCAGGTATCTGTACGCCCTGTAAGTAGTTCTGAGTAGTAGGATTGATAATATCGCCAACCATCCAGCCGATGAAGCGGAAACCAGCCCGCGGCACAGCTCTGAGCTGTACTACCTGACCAAAGGTAAAGGTAGTGCCCGAGGTAAGGTTAGTAACATCACCACCCACGAGATTGGTATCGTAAGGCTCCGTCACATAAGGTACAGATGAGAAATTTGTTCTGTAAGTACGCGGTACCAATACTACAGTGTAATCAATCTTCTTGAAGTTGGCTACAACTGTAACAGTATTGGCAGGCATGTTAAAGGTGTATGGATTTGCAGTAGAGGTAGTCGTGCCGGTAATGCCGGTTACGGTCCAGTTTACAAATTCATATCCCAGATCAGGTGTGGCAGAGGCCGAAATGGCAGTGCCGGCAGCATAATTACCATTAGCCGTTCCGCCTGCAACCCCACCTCCGGCAGCACTAACCGACCTTGTGAAAGCATAGGTCGGAACAGGAGCTACGGCAGGTGCAAACTCAAACACCACACTGGTGTTAGCCGTAATGGTACGGGTGAGCGTGAAAGCAGCAGGAGCATTGGTTCCGAAGTCAGGTGTAAGATCCACCCAGCTACCACCATTGATGCTGTAACGCCATACCCTGTATCCCGTATTGGCTACAGCATTGAAGTTTGCTTGCTGATCGATCTCGAACCACGAAGTAGCGGATACAAACTCATTAGGCGTTGGGCCGCCATAGGTATCACTAAACCTGAATCCGAGCGCACCAAAGGCAGTGGTGGTAGCAGCATGTCCTTCGGGCATCGCGCCATAGGCAAAACCATAAGCGCTTCCGGTGGGCACGTTATAGGCAGGAGTAGATCCGTTAACTTTACCAAGGAACTCCCAGTAAATGGTGGGATTCACGTCAGTAGTGCTTACGGTAACTCCGAAACGTTTCAGGCCAATTACCGGACGCAACACTATATCCGAACAGGTAACTGTGTAATTCCAGATAGAGCGGTCAGGTAGTTGCTGTACCAGGTTTACTGCGGTAACATTAGTTCCGGTAGCATTCCTGAAGCCATAGGCCACATGCTTGTCTTTCGGATACACGGTAATGGTAATAACATCACCCATGTTGTAGGTAACATTCGAAGGTACGCCGTTTATTACCTGAGTGGTGCCAAAATCAACAACCACAGTAGCATCGGCGGCTACCAGAGGGGCTACAGTAACAACGATAGGCTTTTTAATATACACAGCCTTAATCCGCCAGTTTGCATTGATATTGAGCACCTGAGTGGTTGGATTGGTACTTAGGTCAACCCATGAACCACCTGTGCCCACATTCGGATTCCAATACACCCATTTTTGGAACACATAGCAATCGGTAGCAGTACTTGCGGTGGGAGCCACGGTAAGGGCGCCTTGAGGCAAGGTGTTGCTGAATATATAATGCTTGTAAGCCAACCCGTCAGTGTGGGTAACCGATGGATTATATGAATCAATATTCCAATTGGTGGTTTGCTGCCATTCGGTATTAATTCCTCCGGTCAGACCGTTTGGATCAACAGCCACATACACGTTAGGTTTGAACGGCAGGAATTGAGCCGTAACATTAAATACGCGCGGCCAGGGAGCTCCGGAGGTATTACCCAGAATGTTTCCAACAAGGTCCCAGGTGAGGGTGCCATATGGAGCTACAGTGGGGTCAAGCAGATTAGCCACCGGAATGGTAACATTAACCGGAGTAGGATCGCCCGTTTGAGTGAATGAGAATGTCCATCCGGCAAAATAAGAGCCGGCGGCAGGCTTAGCCACTAAAGCTACCGTTTCGCCATGAAGTTTGGCGCCGGCGCCTTCCACTGTTCCACTGCCTGCACCCGTAGTAGTAACAACGATGTTGTAATCTTTGCGGGTGAACTCGGCCTTGTAAACAATCTGGTTGGTGCAGAGGTTATTTACCTCGTTGGCGTAAAGCATCGGGAAGGTTTGTCCGAACCAGTTCATACCATTTACGGGGCTGGTGGTAGGAGCAGTATTTGCAAGTGAGGTATACGTACCGGTGAGGCCGGTAGTGCTTCTCCACCAACGTACCCAGCGGTATCCATAACCGTTGACAGCCTCCAGGGTCATGGCTACCTGGTTGTCGGCGGCATTTCCACTGAAAGTTACGTTGTACGGTCCGGTGTTTTTCGTTATGTTATAGCCCGAAGGATGCACGGTGGTTGCTACAGCAGGATACGAAATAATGGGTGTGCTGTTGACAAGTACGTCAGGCTGCACACGGCCAATTAAATTCGTGGAATTTGACGGGAAGCGTGTACCGTATTCGGGGCTAACAATAAACGGTTCTACATCCACCCTGAATGGGTAAGAGGTAACAGTAGTAAACAGCCATCCATCAGTACCAAGCTGGTGATTGAATGCACCTTCAGCACCAAGCCATACGGTGAAAGGAGTTACCTTTTCCCTGAAACCATAGTTATTATCAAGGCCTATGTTGTTTCTCCAACGATATTGTCTGCCGTATTCGAGCTGACCAGTAATATTGAAAGTAAACAATCTGGGATTGCCGGGAACATCTACGGTTACGCTCCAGCGGTCGGCAGGAACATCAACCCATACACCACCTACATTCCTTTGCAAAGTAAACTTGTGCGAAGGATCGGTAATCTGCTGTCCGTTCATGAATTCTACCGGGCGGGCAAATTCGAGGGTCATCACAGGGGTGCAAACAGCAATGCCTGCTCCATACGGGGTAACCATCGGACTGTCGTTGCGGGTGGTAAACTGAACTTCCTTGCCCTGTACGAGCGCGTTTACAGCTGCAGCATTGCCAGGCAGGGCGGTATTGCGGTCGAGGGTCCATTTCATTTCGTTGGCAGTGGTGCCTGATACACCTGCTACCGTGTAAATATTGAGGAAACGAAGCCTGTAAGTAGTGCTGTACAACAGGTTGCCGACAGGTGTTACGGTAAACACGTTGTTGACGCGGGTAACACTTGATACCACAACGTTCACCCAGGTCGATCCATCCCATCTTTCAAGCTTAACAACGTCGCCGAGGCCGGTGGTGCCAAAAGGTTCGCCGTTCACATCGAATACAGGCACGCTGAAATTGATGGCGAGCGGTGTATTGATAGGAACTGCCGCTACCGGGTTCACAGAGCGGCCAATGGCATAGGTAGGCGTAAACTCAGCGTATGGCGGAGGCACGATATTTCCGCTTGCTACCACAGGATTTTGCAGTGTATAATTGCCTGCGGCTGCACCACCCAGGGTGATACCGGTAATATGTACGGTTTTGGCGTTACCCACAGTAGCTGATGTGAATACTGCAGTAGCGCCTGTAGCACTGAACGTTACCACATCGGCCGGAGGGCTGGGTTGGGTAAAAATACCCACCAGGCTGGCGCCGGCAAAGTTAGCCGTAGTAGCTACAGTGGTACCATCAAACACCAGGTCAGCCACAACAATACCCGTCATGGTGAGCATCTTTGGGGTGATGTTGACCGTAACCGGGGTATAGGTAATGCTATAGTTGCTGAGCAGAGTGCCCGCAGCAGGGGTAAGCGTATAGTTTACTGATACACTCTTTCCTGTACCAGCAATATCGGTTGCCATAGTACCCGTGTTGCCGGCAACAGTTACCGCAATAGACTCAGTGCCAATAAAGCCACCGGCTATGGTTGGGCTGGTGATGGCCACATTAAAGTTGCCTTTAACATATTCGCGGTTAGTAGCTGTTGACGATACTGTGAGCGGCTTGGCAGTGATGCTGGCAGCAGCAGTACCTGTATTGTGTACAAGAAAGTAAAACTGCGCATCGGCTCCGCTAAGGGCCACGTTTGTGAACAGCACAGTGCCCGCAGGAACATCCTTACTGGTGTATGCAGGACCTGTATATGTTACATTTACTGTATGGGCAGGATATACCTTTGAGCCATTATTGAATGTGGCGCTGGCGGTTTGCCCTGAAGCTAATGCAGTTGATCCATCATATTGTTTGGTTGCAGGTGTAACACCGAAAGTAATATCGCTTTGGTACACCAGTTTCTTGAATTTAGCGGTTACCTGTTTGTGGCAATCCATCAGAACGGTGGCAGTAATCGAGGCGCCCGATGAGATTTTCACATCTGCTTCGTTGTAGAAACCGTCAAATACCCAGCCGGCGGCAGGGGTAGCCAACACAGAGATGAGTTCGTTATAGGAGAACCCTCCGGTGATGCTTTGGTTCCACATGGTGCCGGTAACCTGGGGCAATACGGGCCCGTTGATAAGGCCGGCAATCGAAGCATCCTGTTTGCGGATTTCCACGTTACCCATACCCGATATGGTGAGATAAAGTTTGTAATCGGTGGCGGGTACAATGTTGAGTGTGCCGGTTTGCCAGGTAATGGTATAGTTAGGATTGGTAAGGCCTGAAGCTGTAATGGTGTAAGGGCCAACCACTTCGCCGGCAGGACGTGTGAATGCAAGGGTGCCTGTAAAACCAGTCAATAAATCGCCACAAAGCAATCCGGTAGGAGTAACTGTGTAGGTTGGATCGGGTGCGCAGGTTTCCTTGGTTTTGTTATCGGCCTTAATGGTGAGGGCAGCAGGCGATACCGTGAGGGAACCATTCACATAGGTTACGGCATAGTTAGTAATGCTGAAAGGACTGCCTGTGGGTGCCGATGGTATGATGGCATGAGGGCTTCCTGTTACCGATCCGTTACAAGCGAATCCAGTGCTTGTAAGTGTTACCGATGTAATGGCATCCGTACAAGCCAGGCCAGCAGAGGTGAACTCAGTGCCTAGTGGCGTTATCGCTGTGCCATAGGTCTTGGTCTGGTTGGTTGCTGTGATGGTAAGCGCCTTGGGTGTAACAGTGAAACTACCATTGACGTAGGTAATGGTATAGTTGGATAATATGATACCCACCGGAGCCGAAGGAGTAATGGTGTATGGGCTTCCAGATACCGGCGCGTTGCAAGGATAGGCTCCACTGGTCAGGGTTACCGATGTAATGGCATCCGTACAAGCCAGGCCAGCAGAGGTGAACTCAGTGCCTGCAGGGGTTATGACTGTGCCATAAACCTTGGTCTGGTTGGTTGCTGTGATGGTAAGCGCCTTGGGTGTAACAGTGAAACTACCATTGACGTAGGTAATGGTATAGTTGGATAATATGATACCCACCGGAGCCGAAGGAGTAATGGTGTATGGG
>JBBIKG010000025.1:0-37422 GCA_037445555.1 Lentimicrobiaceae bacterium | reverse complement strand
ATATGGGATGCTGACATGCGCAGCATCGTCAGTAGCCCTTCATCCGCACAACTGCCTTTAACACAGACACTATATGGGATGCTGACATGCGCAGCATCGTCAGTAGCCCTTCATCCGCACAACTGCCTTTAACACGCACACTATATGGGATGCTGACATGCGCAGCATCGTCAGTAGCCCTTCATCCGCGATGATTTCATAACCGCTCAGGCGGTTTTTTTATTCTAGAGAAAAGAAAAAAAAGTTTGGTAATATAACTTCTGAATTAATGATCAAATCCAGATCATTGCTAAGTTTGTTTGAAAGTTGACAAACTATTTATCCTCATCGCTATGCTCAACCTCTCCGGCATTTTCCCACCCGTCCCCACGCCTTTTTATGAAAACGAAGAACTGGCACTGGGGCAACTTCAAGATAATATTCGGCAGCTAAGCCGGCATGACCTGTCGGGCTTTCTGTTGCTTGGTTCCAACGGCGAACATGCACATCTGTCGGATAGTGAAAAACTCAAGGTCTTTGAGGCCGCCCGTGACGCAGTGCCCAACGGAAAGCTATTGCTGGCAGGCACAGGCTGTCAAACCACACGCGAAACCATAGCCCTGACCAGGGCTGCTGCACGCGCAGGTGCCGATGCCGCCGTGGTGCTCAATCCATTCTTTTTCAAAGGCCAGATGAGCCCAGGCGCATTGTTGGTACACTACTGGGCGGTGGCCGATACAGCCGAAATCCCGGTCATACTGTATAATATGCCTGCCAATACAGGGCTGGACATGGATGCACTGACACTTGCTCGCATCGCAGAACACGAAAACATCATAGGACTAAAAGACTCGGGCGGTAACCTGATTAAATTGACCGAAATCGGAAGGATGACAGGTTCCGGTTTTCAGCTTCTGGCAGGCTCTGCCAGTTTCCTTCTTCCGGCATTGAGCATAGGCGCCGTGGGGGGCATACTGGCACTGGCCAATGTGGCTCCTGAGCTCTGCCTGGATGTATATCGTAATTTTCGTAACGGCGATCTGGAAAATGCAAGAATAATTCAGCAGCGGATCATAGCCTTGAATACTGCTGTCACTTCACGATTGGGTGTGGCTGCGCTGAAATATGCCATGGATCAGATTAGATATCACGGAGGCCTTCCGCGTAAACCTCTGCTTCCCTTGTCGGATTCCGAAAAAAAAGAGGTGCTGAGACTGCTGGATGACGCCGGTACAAAATAAAAGCCAGAAACACAAGATTCCTGGCTTGACTTTCAAAGGAAAGCGATCACAAGATGCTATTTGGTGAGGTCTTGTATGTTTACAAGTTCAACTTTCCATGATTTATCACATTTGCGCTTCCAGATGATAGTATACACACCGTTGGCCTGATAGTCGACTTTGTTTTCTTTAAGCACATCGTGGGTATAGGTACCACTAGAGAAGGCAAATTTGCATTTTGCGTCTTTTTTCAGGGCTGTGGTCGAGAGGTTGGCAATGGTTGGAGCGCTGGTGCTGATCCATTCATCGGTGATTGACTGGATGCCTTCAAGTTTCCAGTCGCCGGCAACCAGCACAGCGTCTTTGGCAAATAGCTTCTTAATGGCTTCCACATCCCGGCTGTTCCAGGTGCTGTTCCAGATGCCGATGAGCGAGTCGGCCATCAAGTATTTGCACGCGGTTTTTTCGCATTTCTTCATGTGAGCCGAATCGCAGGCATTCATGGCTGTGGTGTCGCATTTCTTCTCACATTTCTTCTGGCATTTTGATTCGCAGCACTCCTTCGCGTGCTTCGAGGGGCAGCATTTCTTTTCACATTCGTTGTTGCAAGCCAACATAAAGGCGATGCCTGTTACAAAAAGAAAAATCAGGGTTCTTGTCTTCATTTGAATGGTTTTGATGGATGATTTGCTCTACGGAATGACAAATATATCAAAAAGTTTCATATGTCAGATGCCAAAATGTAAATGAATTGTTAATTTTTTGTCTTAATTGGTTTCTTTCGAAAGTATTTGAAAAAATGTGGATTATGTTTAAAACATATTCGGAGTTGATTATATTTGTGTGCTTATTCACGATACTAAACATTTAAAACCAAAATCCATGAAAAACTATCGTGCCTTGTTATTTGCGCTTTTAACTGGCTTATTAATTGTAAGTGCCTGCAACAAAGAGCAGGAAGTTGTTACTAATAAAGACGTTATGGTCGAGTCGGCCATCAAGGCTATGGTGGCGGCCACCAATAACGAATACCTGCAAGTGGTTGTGCCCGAAACCAGCCCTTATGCAGAATTCCAGATTCCTAACCTGGGTATGATCACACAATACCTGGCTGATGATGCAATGTTATCCGCTAGAAATGTCAAACCCGATCACAGAATGATTGTATGCCTGAAGAAACTTACCCTAACGGATGACCAAACAGCACTAGTGCGCAGAGCGATGTTCGGCTTCAAGCTTCGCAATCAGGAACTGATTAAAAGACACCAGCAGGTGATACTCGATCTCAAGGCAAGGTTCGAGAAGCAACGCAAGGATTTACTGGCAAAGAAGGAAGCCGGCGAGATCACCGAAGAAGTATTTAAACAGAAGGTGAAGGAACTTAGGCTGCAGCTACAGGCCGAACTGAAAAAAGTCAAAGAAATGTTTGCCGGTAAGTTTTCTGGTAACTTTAAGTTTTTCCTTGACAAGCTCAGCAACATCCTTACGCAGGAGCAATTCATCGCTCTTAAGGAGTGTATGGTGGGATAGGTGATTGTTCCCAGACATTAATGAAGTCAATAGTTCAGAAATGGCGGCCTAAATAAAATATGCCGCCATTTTTGCGTGCCTGAATCCGGTTTTATGGCCTTAAACAGACTCAGCACCTAATCGCTTTCTTGCTTTTAAGGCAACCTCCGGAATACGTGGCCACGATTCAAACGAAGGAGTCCATGTTCAGGTTGATATAGTAATTATAGTCAGATCTTCTCCTTCAACCAGACGGACTAAAGAAAGAGGCAAAAGAAAAGCCGGGACTTTTTTCTATCAACGGATCAACAGCACTACCCCCGTGTACATTCTGAAGATATCCTCGCGCAGCGACGGATAATACGTTATAGCGTATGCGTAAATACCGGCTGGGGCGGGTTGGCCTTTGAAGGTGCCATCCCAGCCTGAGGTATAATGATCAGTGCTGTACACCATCTGTCCGTAACGATTGAAGATCTGCAACGACAGCTTATAGATATTATGTAATACCGGCATGAACAAATCGTTATTTCCGTCGTTGTTTGGCGAAAATGCATTGGGAAACTCTATGGATCCTTCACATTCCGTTGAATTGCTCAAATGCAGGTATCCCTTTGCCACATTCGAGCATCCTGTGTAAATGTCTGTGTAAACGTAGGTAATCTGCTTCACACCGTAGGGTTCTCTATAGGGGAAAATGGTGTCTGCTTCCAGCCCGTTCAGGTAATATGTTCCGCCCTCGGGTGTGCCGCCCGAAAGCACATAGACCGGGAGGGTATAACAGATGTCCTTGTTCTCAAGCCTGACATTGGGCAGAGGTTCAAAATCAATCCATTGTTGGCTCATCGGACCATCACCACAAGTGTTTACTCCATTTACCCTAAGAAAACCCGGTGTGGTTTTTGACCCAAATATCAGTTCGACACTGGTGCCGTTATCCTTTATCGTAACTCCTGAACCTGTATACGACCAGCGATAGGATGTTGAATTCCCCTCTGGAATGATGGAAAATGTTTTGGAAGCAGCTCCGACACATGGTTTGACCGAAGGAAAGAAATTGATATTGCCGGGTGAACGTCTGGTGGTAAACGGTGCGCTGGTATAAGTTTCAAACGTGACAAACCACCACGAATTCAAGGTTCGGTTATTGCCAAAATTATTGATCCAGGAATGGCATCCCGACGGAATTATGCACCCGGTCAACGTGTCAGAAGTTCCGCCAAACAAACTGGTATCATCCCAGAAAATTCGCAACTGCTGGCCTTTGGGTCGTACCTGCTCCACAAGATATCCGTTATCGTTGTATTCAATGTCATAGATAGGCAAATGGGTCATTCCACTCAAAAAGGTAAGATTAAATCTGACAACCGTGCCATTGAGTACCGGCCTGCCTAGCCCATCGTTTCCGTTCCACCAGATGGTATTGGCACCCGGTGTGGTTTCGGCGGCAGATATATGATCAATCAGGAAGACATCCTCCGCATCCTGACCGGGATTCGGGTTGACATCGATGAGAACTTTAACTGTTCCATCTTTGATGGTGCTTACGTGGATGAGCGCCCCGCCGGTTTCGCACAACGGAGTAATACTTGCCGACTTGATGCCGCTTGTGATTTTTGCTGTGGGGAAGAGAGTACTGTCCGGATCATTTAAGAATACCTTATATTCAGGATTGGTATAAAAGCCGTCGCGGGAGCGACGATCGAAGGAAAGGCTGCCGGTATTTGCGCATCCTGTTGAATTGCATGAAAATGAAAACGTCCCGCCGATAAAGCCATTACAGTTTACCTGGGTTACAATGCTATCAGCCGACAGTACCATCAACTTTCCGTAAAATCTGTTCTCGGTGGGAGGTGCATTTGGATTTTCGCTCCAGAATTGCCAGGCTTTGGACCACACCCTCCCATTTTTAACAGCTCCACTGACATCCACCACGGTTATATCAAAATATCTAAGCGTACGGCGGTTGTTTTCCAAATAAACATTATTCACCGGCGGATAATAAAATTCAAAGTAGTAATCGCCTTTCATCAGGGGTTGATAAAGCAGGTAATTATATCCTCCGCTGGCAGGAAACGGGCCAACTACTGCCTCATTATAGGTGGCGATGAACCCTGGTCCGGATGTCGGAACGGGTGTGGGCCCATACACCACAACCCCGTTAGGATTTTTAATTCTGTAGGTCAATGAGGTTAAATTGAGGGTTCCACCTATCACATCGCCAAAACCAAATCGGATGGCCTCGCTGTTGGATGCGATTGTAACATGCAATCTGAATTCAGGAGCCGCATCATAAAAACCAAAATTGTTTCTTGACTTATCCAGACACAACTGACCTTTTGACGATACGATAGGCATAATCTGCTTGGTGCCTTCGGCAGACATCAAGAGGGTGCAAAATAGCAGAATGCCCGATAATACCCCCGATTGTAGAAGATATTTCATGCCATTATGTACAGGCAATTCCAAATTAGATCCAACCAAAATCATGGCTTTGGGGGGCAGCCTGATTTGGGGCGTAAAAATACGAAAATTCTCTCTTATACAGACTCTGGGAGCATTTTCAGGATGAGCACTTAGAAATAGCTCATGGTTTTCGTGCAAAAAAACGTACCACCTCAGCTTCCCCACGATGGTAAGATCCCTCGTCAAGTTCGACTTTGATCTCTTTGTTTTCGATGATCTTTAGTGAGCTGAACCGCATGTCAAGCTCTGAGGAGGTCTGCAACAGATCCGTGTCTTTCGGACCGCCGGAGGTACGGTTCTTTTGTCCCGGATTAAATGCCTCGATGACCAGGTATCCTCCGCTCTGCAACCAGGTGAGGGTTTTATTGTAAAACTCCTGGCGGGCCGACCGGGGAAGATGAAAATATATGATGGCAATAAGGTCGATGCTTTGAGATGGGAACTCAACTTCCGACACATCAGCTATATGATATACTATCGCAACTCCTTTCTCAGATGCAAGGGCAAGAGCTTTTTCCTTTCCGACTCGACTTTGATCAAAGGCGTATACCTGCCATCCAAGTTGAGCTGCAAACACCGCATCACGCCCTTCGCCGGCACCAGGCACAAGAAGCCTTCCGGGTTTCATACGCTGGATTATCTGCCTGAAATAGGCATTAGGCTCTTTTCCGTATATATATTCTTCGGCTGAATAACGATTGTTCCAGAATTCTTTCATGATGACTGGTGTGTCTTTGAAGTGATAAAAATACTTTAAAAAGAAAAAATAAGCTGTGGCAACCTGCCACCTGCTTTGCAGTTTCATGGCAGCGTTTGACTTATTGGTACTTTTGTGGAAAGAAACATTACTTCCTGTGCCAAAACCAACACCAGAGCTGCACTTGAGAATTATGGCGTTTGCCGGTCTCGGTGAGTTGCTCCGCAACCTTTCTGAAGAATATTTTTCGGGGAAAGATCTAAAAGCTTTCACGGGAGATGCACGGATCATGACCGATGCCGTAAGCCAGGCTTGCTCGTCGAATTCGTGGTTTATCCCGCTGCATGTGTGGCATGCGCTGAATTCCATCGGGCTGATGCTCGATGAAGGTGCCTTGCGGAGCTGGCTTTCGAATTATTCGCCTCAGCGTCTTGAAGCGCGAAAAACAGGACGAATAGGGGTTGTGATGGCCGGTAACATACCTGCTGTCGGCTTTCATGATTTTTTGTGCACCCTGATATCAGGGTATGAATTCTCCGGCAAGCTTTCGGGCGCGGACTCCTTTCTGTTACCTGCACTTGCGCAGGTGCTGGTGAATTTTAGGCCTGGTTTTAATAGAAAGATTCATTTCAGTAAACAAATTGCCCCCGACTGCAGGGCCATCATCGCTACAGGCAGCAATAACACAAATCGCTTTTTTGAGTTTCTTTACGGTGGCAAACCCCACATTTTCAGAAAAAACCGAAATAGTGTCGCCGTCATAACGGGACATGAAAGTGAACATGAAATGGCAGGCCTGGGGGAGGATATTTTTCTTCATTTCGGGCTGGGATGCCGAAGTGTTTCGAAAATTTATCTGCCTGAAGGTTATGAATTGACAAAACTTACAAGCGCCTTTGACCGCTTTGATTACGTGGCCGGACATCTCCGATATTCAGATAACCTGAAATATTACAAGGCCTTTTATTCTCTGCTCGAACGCTCATTCACTGCCTCCGAGACGTTGATTTTTCTTCGTTCAACCGATCTGGCCTCGCCGGTTTCCGTTGTGAACGTGGAATACTATAATAGCATAGACAAAACCGAATGGGAGTTAAGTGCTGTAAAGCATCAATTACAATGCATTGCAGGCTGTGACAGGATACCTTTCTGTACAGTAGCTTTAGGACAGACTCAATTGCCTATGCCTCAGGATTATGCCGACAGGCAGGATACTCTGAGGTTCCTGCTTGATTTGTAGTTTTCTCCTTTGATTGCAAAGTTTTAAGAGCATTTTTGTACCGCGAGTGAAAAGTTTATAAATAATACAGTTGAATGTTTGTCAGTTAAATCTTTCTTTGTATCTTTGCACCCTTAAAATTCTAGCGAGCAAGACAATGAAAAAAGACATTCATCCTAAGGATTACAGGTTTGTTGTATTTAAAGATATGTCAAACGATTACACTTTTTTGACTAAATCGACCGTGCAAACCAAGGAAACAATCACCTGGGAAGACGGTAAGGAATACCCACTTGTAAAACTCGAGATTTCGCATACATCGCATCCGTTCTACACCGGAAAGATGAAGCTGGTTGATACCGCCGGCCGC
Source organism: Lentimicrobiaceae bacterium (assembly GCA_037445555.1). GTDB lineage: Bacteria > Bacteroidota > Bacteroidia > Bacteroidales > JAAYJT01 > JAAYJT01. The sequence goes on along the minus strand of JBBIKG010000025.1, from coordinate 29,962 downwards.
GTTGATAAATTCAGGGCGAAGTACGAAAAGCACCTCGAAAACAGAAATAAAGCAAAGTAAGCACAGAAAGATTGTTCATATTTTTCTTGTTAAAAAGGCCCTTTACTCAAAGGGCTTTTTTATCTTTATGCTGACATCAGTAAATGTGTTTACCGAAAATATTTCAGTTATGAACTATATTCTTTTCGACGATTCGCGACGGATGAACCTGTTGCCGTTGACATTTATGAGGCCGGTGGCCGATATACGTCTCGGCATCCTTACCATCCGGGAAAAATGGGAAAAATACCTGAATTCACCAACCTCATCACTTACCGAAAAATACCTTAGCGCCAAGTTCCCTTTGGTAAAATCGCCCAACAACCTGTTGATTAATGGCAGTATTTGCCCAAACCAAGCGCTTATTGCAGAAATACAAACACTTGGCCCCAACCAGGCTCTTGTCAAAGACGATTTGGTGATTGCCATGCACCTGACTGAGAAAGATATGGAGCAAAGCAGAAGCCGTCAGACCCAGAATGTAGAGGAAATCGGCACCGCGGTAGATTTTGATGAAGTTGTCAATACCTACGATATTTTCCTGAAAAACGGGGAGGCCATACGTAAAGACTTCGAATTGCTTACCGCAGGACGGAAGTCGGAGCCCATACCTAAGCATGTGCTATGTGTTGCCCCCGAAAACGTATTTATTGAAGAAGGCGCCCAGCTGAGCTTTTGTACGCTCAACGCTTCTAAAGGCCCGATTTACATCGGCAGTAACTCCGAAATTATGGAAGGCGCTACTATTCGCGGTCCATTTGCGCTTGGCAATGAGGCCATCGTAAAAATGGGAACAAAAATTTACGGACCAACTACGGTAGGACCATTTTCAAGGGTAGGTGGCGAAATAAACCAGTCAGTACTGTTTGCATACTCAAACAAAGCTCACGATGGTTTTCTGGGTCATTCGGTATTGGCCGAATGGTGCAATATTGGTGCCGATACTAACACATCAAACCTTAAAAACAACTACGAACCCATTCGCCTCTGGAACTATCCAGAACGGTCATTTATCGACACAGGCCTTCAGTTCTGCGGCCTGATCATGGGTGACCACTCAAAATGCGGCATAAACACCATGTTCAACACAGGAACAGTGGTAGGTGTAAGTGCCAACATCTACGGCGCCAACTTTCAGCGTAATTTCATTTCTTCTTTCTCCTGGGGTGGGACCAGCGGTTTTACCACCTACGATATCAACAAGGCCATTAAAGTGGCTGAGGCGGTATCAAAACGCCGTAACGTTGAGTTTTCAGAGCTGGACCGTGATATTCTCAGTCACGTATTCAATATTACCTTTGAATACCGCCGGTTGTAAATCACGTAGGTTTTGCGACATTTGGGCAGTAGAGGCCTGAATTTTTGACCGATACAAACGCTGGCCTGTTTTTTGATTGCATACCGCATTATGACCGAACAATACAATCTGAACAAAATAGTTGGTATTTCTGAGGCCCTTGAGGAGGGCTCGGAGCTAATTCCGTTGTTGTCTCCCGAAGACGAACAGCAAATGTATACGGAGGATATCCCTGACGTCCTGCCATTGCTGCCTTTACGAAATACTGTGCTGTTTCCCGGTGTTGTAATGCCCCTGACTGTCGGCCGCGATAAGTCGGTTAAGCTAATCAAGGATTATTACCGAAACAGTCGGATCATAGGCGTGGTAGCTCAAAAAAATGCCAATATCGAAGAGCCAACGTTCCAAGATCTTTACCCGGTGGGCACGGTGGCTTATATTATCAAGCTTTTACAAATGCCTGACGGAAACACCACCGCCATCATCCAGGGGCGCAGATGTTTCCGCACGATTGAACCTGTACAGGAAGAACCTTACCTGAAGGCAAAGGTAATTCCCTTTGAGGCTCGTGTGTCGCATGCTTCAACTAGGCAGTTCAAAGCCCTTATATCTTCGCTCAAAGACCTTTCGATTAAGATTATTGAGCAGTCGCCCAATATTCCCACCGAAGCTGCCTTCGCTGTCCGCAACATTGAAAGTGCATCCTTTCTGGTCAACTTTATTTCATCGAATCTTAACTCTGAGATTGCCGAAAAACAGCAGCTTCTTGAAACCGTCGATCTCGAAGAACGTGCCAGCAGGGTGCTCAGTATTCTCACACGAGAATTGCAGATGCTGGAACTCAAAAACCAGATTCAGAACAGGGTAAAGGTAGAAATCGATAAACAACAACGCGATTACCTCCTACACCAACAACTTAAAACCATACAGGAGGAACTGGGGGGCGTACCCAATCAGCAGGAGTTAAATGATCTACAGGCAAAGGCGGCAAAAAAGAAATGGCCTGCAGTGGTTAAAGAGATCTTCGACAGGGAGTATTCAAAACTTCTGCGTATGAACACCGCTGCCATGGAGTACTCAATGCAGATGAATTACCTCGAGCTTATTGTTGAACTACCATGGAATGAGACGACTCATGACAGATTTGACCTCCAACGGGCAGCCCGAATTCTTGACCATGATCATTATGGACTCGAAAAAATTAAAGAACGAATTATTGAATATCTGGCAGTGCTGAAACTCAAAGGCGACTTGAAGTCTCCCATCCTTTGCCTGGTTGGCCCTCCGGGAGTGGGAAAAACTTCCTTAGGGAAATCTATCGCCAAAGCAACTGGCAGAAAATACATCCGTGTTTCGTTGGGTGGTATGCGTGATGAGGCCGAAATACGAGGGCATCGAAAAACATATGTCGGCGCCATGCCAGGCAGAATTATCCAGAGCCTGCGAAAAACCAAAGCCTCAAATCCTGTTTTTGTACTCGATGAAGTAGATAAAGTGGCAGGGTTAAGCATCAATGGCGATCCATCCTCCGCCTTGCTCGAAGTGCTTGATCCGGAACAGAATTCCACATTCCATGACAACTATCTCGACATAGATTATGACCTGTCAAGGATCATGTTCATTGCCACCGCCAATACCCTTAGCACAATTGCACCTGCACTGCGTGACAGGATGGAGGTGATTGAAATTTCGGGTTACCTGCTCGAAGAAAAAATTGAGATAGCGCATCGTCATCTGGTGCCCAAACAGCTGAAAGAGCACGGGCTTGACAAGAGTCAGCTCATCTTCACTAAACAAGCTATTTCGAAAATCATTGAGGACTATACGCGTGAGTCGGGTGTACGCAATCTGGAGCGTTTCATCGCCAAGGTTATTCGGAATCGCGCAAGATACATTGTAGGAGGACAATCCTTTGAAAAAAGGATTGGCATATCAGATATTCGCACCATACTCGGTCCCGAGGAGTATAATATTGAAAAAGATCTTCCCAGCAAAGTTTCGGGTGTGGCTACCGGCCTGGCCTGGACTCCGGTCGGTGGAGAGGTGCTATTTGTTGAGGTGAGTTTAAGTGCCGGAAAAGGCGGTCTGAACCTTACCGGCAATCTTGGCGATGTTATGAAGGAGTCGGCAACCATCGCACTGGAATACCTGAAGTCGCACGCTGCCAGGCTTGAGATCGATCCTGAAGTGTTCGAAAAAGTAAATGTACATATTCACGTGCCTGAAGGAGCTACCCCGAAAGACGGCCCATCGGCCGGTATTACGATTTTTACTGCCCTCGCATCGGCCTTTACCAGGCGAATAATTGCCGACCGAGTAGCGCTGACAGGCGAAATAACGCTCAGGGGTAAGGTGTTACCGGTTGGGGGAATCAAAGAAAAGATTCTTGCAGCCAAGCGTGCAGGCATTCACACCATCATCCTTTCGGGCGAGAATCGCAAAAATGTGGATGAAATCCCTCAGCAATATATCAGTCAACTGAAATTCGAATACATTGATACGATGCTGAATGCCATTGATATCGCGCTAATGCCAGCTAAATCAAAATGAAATTGATTGACTATTCTTTCAATTTCTGACCTGTTCAAGAAACATTCTACACCGGCTTTGGCTCATCCTTGTGATAGTCCATAAAATCGCGGTGCGATTTGAAGAGGTTCACTGAGTATAGCACAAAATTCTTCGATTCAGCCAAAATGTTCAAATAGAGTAGGCTGTTTTTTGTTCCGCTTTCATTGTTCCTGATACGTTTCACCTGTGCTCTTCTGGCCCGGTCAATCTCTTCCAGGATTTCTGACTGAAAACGCAACACTTCTTCCTGCTGCGCGTATTCCTGCTTTTCGATGATACGCTGGATAATGACAAGCAGTTGCAGAATATCCTGTTGCAGTTTGGTCAATTCATGACGCTGCGATTGGAGCAATCCCTTATGGTTGTTGCTGACGTGAATCAGGCAGGGCTCGGAAAGGTAATTGATGCAGTGAGCAATTTCCCGCAGGTAGTCAAGCACCTGGACATAATAGTGTCCTGTCTCTACCGAATCTTCCCGCAGTTTATCTACCGTCCTGTGAATATTGTCTTTGAGCCGCTTGGTGTGGCGGTTGAGCTTTATCACGTCATCCTGCACCAGGTTTAGTTTTCGGCGGTCTTCTTCGAACAGTCCCTGAAGAATGCGTGAATACAAGCGACCTGCCTGAGCCAGCACTGTGGTGATACTGACTGAGCATTTTTTCTGGATGTCCGCTACATCAATGATCTCTTCGATTTCTTCCTCCATGGTCGATTGACGGAAAGTTTCCCTGCGCTTGTAGGCTCTCTGCTGCCTGATAAGTATATACAACGAGAGTATGATCAAAATTCCAATGGCAATCAAGCCTCCCTTTGCCATGATCAGAGCTAGGATAAAGGACACAGTGAAAGCCACAATGGCGGTGATGAACCATCCTCCGATAACTGACAGTACTCCGGTGATACGGTACACAGCCGTCTCACGTCCCCATGCCCCGTCGGCAAAGGATGTGCCCATGGCAACCATAAAAGTGACGTAGGTTGTGCTTAAGGGCAGCTTAAGTGAGGTGCCCAAGGCTATCAAGATACTTGCAACGACCAGGTTTACTGAGGCTCTGACCATGTCAAATGATCCCATCGAGCTGCCTTTGCCCTGCGGATCTACCACCACCTGGGTAGCCATGCGCCTGCTAATGAAATTGAGAGCCTTGTCCGGAATTGATTTTTGAATGTTGTATCCCAGCCCCATAAAAAGCCTGACAATGTTGCGTGACAAAGCTGTGCTTCCAAAACGCTCGGGGCCTTCGTCCTGCCTGCTTAGGTCGACACTGGTATCGATAACTGTGCGGGCTTTTTTTGAAAGAAGAAGCGTCAGTGACATTACTACACCTGCAAGGAGAAGCAAGTAGGTAGGTGTTGCTATCGGCTTGGTCAGCCCATGCATGAGGAATTGCGAAGGGTCAGACACCGGATCGCTGGCAAAGATCCTGTATGATTCCCACCCGGCCAGTGGAACGCCTATGAAGTTGACAAGGTCGTTGCCGGCGAAGGCAAATGCGAGCGCAAAAGTTCCTATTAGAACAATAATTCGAAGCACGTCGGTTCTGAAAAGCCAGACCAGCATTTGAAAGAACAGGCTCCAAAATCCCATGCTGGCTATCAAAATCCAATATGCGTTTGTCTCGATATATTTTACGGTTTCAGGGTTCATGAACGAAGCCCCCCTGGCGCCCTTGATTACCATGAAATAGGTGATTGCAGTGAGCGCAAAACCGGCCCAAATGCCTCCGAGATATCTGAGTTTTGGTTTAAAGTTGAAGGTAAACAGCAGACGGCTAATAAACTGCACCAGTGCACCAAGGGTGAAAGCGATCACTACGGATAACAAAATCCCTGATACGATACCAAACGCCTTGGTACTATTAATGTATGCACCGAGGTCTTGTATTGTTTCGGTGCTTGACATCAGCTTGAGGATGGCAACCGCCACAGCCGAACCTAGCAATTCAAAGATTATTGAAACAGTGGTGGAAGTCGGCAGGCCGTAGCTGCTGAATGTATCAAGCAGTAACACGTCGGTGATCATCACGGCAAGGAAAATGATCATAACGTCATCGAAACTAAATTTGGCCGGATAGAATATCCCGCTACGTGCAATCTCCATCATCCCGCTCGAAAAAGTGGTACCTACAATGATACCAATGATGGCTACGAGCATAATGATGCGCAGAGGTGCTGCTTTGGCGCCAATGGCCGAGTTGAGGAAGTTGACCGCATCATTGCTCACACCCACTACCAGGTCGGAAATAGCAAGGATGAAAAGAAAAACGATGAAAACAAGATAGATTTGATCCATACGACGACTGGCCGGAAGCAGCGTTCAAAATTATGAAACTTCAATACCTGCCTGATGCGCCAATTTTAAGTTTTTGTTAAGTTTTTAGAAGTCTCACTTGCGCGTGATTGCTTGATTTATATTTAGGGTCATATCACCGATTTTTTCGCTAATAGCAATAAAATCACTGTAATATGTTGCCGTAGCATAAGGAATCTCACCACCCTTTAGCCGTTCATTATTTCGTTTCAGCAGTTCATGCCGAAGATCATCGATGAGTGATTCCTGCTCGTAAATCATCGAAAGATCGGGCAAATCATCCTGCTTCTCGAGGTTTAGGTTGGTCAGTGAAAGTGCCTCGAGAACCAGATGAAACATCTGCCCGACTTCGGCTCTCATCTCAGGGGTAAACCAGGCTTTTTCGCGGTTCTTTTTTTCGATAAGCGCCGAAATCTTCAGGCATTGATCGTTTATGGATTCAAGATTCGAAATGATTTTCAGCAGGGATTGCGCCTTGACTGCACTATCAGGGCTGAGATCCGCTTCTGAAAGGCGGGCTATGTAGGTGTTGATTTCTTCTTCTAGCACATCGGAGTAGTCTTCGTTTTTGTGGATGGCTTTCGAGAGTTTATCAAATTTCTTTTCATCCTTTTCGACCAGTAATTGCGGAACAAAGCCAAACATAGCCTCAGTACGAAGCGAAAATGACTGAATCATTTTTCTGGCCTGCAGCAACGATAGTTCTGAAGTAGCAATGTTTGTGGAAAGATATTTTAATGAATACGACTCCTTGTGGCGGCGAGGAGTGATAACGTGGTTAATAAACCTGATTATCAACGGAATAAAGTTGATTAATATGAGTGCGGTGATCAGGTTGAAAAGCGTGTGGTAAACAGCCAAAAGAGCTGATATAATGGAGATGTCAGTCAAATCTGTCGTGTGGCCAAATAGTGCAGCGATCCATTGCAGCACCGACACGGAAGGGTTGAACAGTAATAATGCCAGGACTGCTCCGAATACATTAAATATTAAGTGGCTGAGTGCTGCCCGCTTTGCACTGTCATTGGTAACCATCGAGGCAATCAGTGCTGTGAAAGTGGTGCCGATGTTGATTCCGATCACCATGGCCAGGGCAGCGCTGAAGTCGAACCATTCGTGGTTTAGCATGACGAGAATGAGAGCGAAGGTGGCACTCGATGATTGGATGAATGCGGTGATGAGCAACCCGGCAAACATGAAAATGAGTACTCTGGCCAATCCCGTGCTTGCAATGGTACCCAGTGTCCCGATAAAAAAGTTTTGTGCCTCGGGTGGCGGAATGGTTATCTTTAGGAACTGCAACCCTAGAAATATCATTGCAAAACCAACGATAAGCTCGCCGTAAGGCTTCATGCGCTTGTGCAGGAAGAAATAAAACGGAATGGCCGCTCCTAACAGGGCAAGCGCCCACTGATCCAAGGCCAGGCTGAACCCGAGCACTGAGATAATCCAGGCAGTGACAGTAGTTCCGAGATTGGCTCCGAAAATTGTACCTATTGCCTGTTTCAGCGTAAGCAATCCTGCATTTACAAAGCTAACTATTAGTACCGTGGTGGCTGAGGAGGATTGGATTAGGCCGGTTATGGCAAATCCGGTCAGAAAACTTTTAAACCGGTTCGCTGTTGCTTTGTTTAGCAATTTGCGAATTCCTTTGCCGGCTAGTTTCTGCAATGCCTCACTGAATAATTTCATTCCAAAAAGCATTAGCCCGATAGCCCCGGCAATGGATAGGATTATTAATAGAATTTTCATCGTGCCGATGTGCAATTTGTTGTATTCTACTACGTTAGAATGTTGGTACAAAGATACTTTAATTTTTTCAGTACTAACCGAATATCACTGAAGAAGCTGAGATTTTCATATTTTATATACAGATAGCTAGTTTTTTGATTTTGTTTTGAATAATGATAATTTTGCCACCGCATTGCAAGATTTAATTTTAATAGTGAATTCGCACTTTATATCTCGGGAGTATTTATAAAACTGTTTTTATGAATTCATTGATACTTACAACTGCATCAAAAATTCTTCTACCGGTACTGCTGGTTTTCTCTTTCTTTATCCTCATACGCGGCCACTACGAGCCAGGAGGCGGTTTTGTCGGCGGACTTATTGCGGCCTCTGCTTTCGCACTCTATTCCATTTCCCATGGGCTGCGTGCTGTGCGTACTATTTTTCCGCACAGCCGTTTGTTCATAGTTCTTGGGTTATCCGTTGCCCTGGCTAGCGGACTGATTTCGCTATTTTCCACTGACACGGTATTCACCGGCCTCTGGACAAAATTTGCGTTGCCTGTCATTGGCAAACTCAGCACTCCGTTTATGTTCGACGTAGGAGTGTACCTTGTTGTGATCGGAGTGGGTACTAGCATCATTTTTACACTCAAGATGAAAGAATAATTATGGAAATACTCTTATCCTTCCTCGTCGGAGGCTTGTTTGCCGGCGCCATATACATGATACTTCGCCGGTGTGTAGTAAAGCTGATCATCGGGTTGGCCCTGCTTTCGCATGCGTCAAACCTGTTAATTTTTACCATTGGTCGCATCATGCGCGGCAAGGCCCCTATCATTGACGCAGGAGCAAAACAAATTACCGAAGCCGTAGCCGATCCTTTGCCTCAGGCGCTGATTCTCACAGCCATTGTTATCAGCTTTGGTCTCACTGCATTTGTAATCGTGCTCATTGAACAATTGTATCAGGTGATGGGCGTCGATGATGTGGATAAACTTAAGGTAACTGACAGCTGCACCTAGACAAGAATGTGATTATGGAAAAAATATTGCTTGTTGCACCTATCCTCCTGCCGCTGACTTTCGCTATTATTGTTACGGTTTTTTGGTACCGGCGCAAAATGCAGAGCATACTTAATGCCATAGGTTCCGCATTGCTGCTGGTGGTTGGAATTTTATTGGTTGATTCGGTTTGGAACAATGGAATCCAATCCTTGCAACTCGGCAGCTGGCCCGCACCATTCGGTATTACTGTGGTGGTGGATATGTTCAGCGCCTCCATGGTGCTTATCACCGGAATTGTTGCCTTTGCACTAGCGATTTACTCTCTGGTCACAATCGATAGACGCCGGAAGCAATTCGGTTACTATAGCCTGGTAAATACGCTCTATATGGGCGTTTGCGGCGCCTTCATTACGGGCGATTTGTTTAATATGTACGTCTGGTTTGAGGTGATGCTGATTTCCTCCTTCGTGCTTCTGACACTTGGAGGCGAATCGAGGCAACTCGAAGGCACCCTTAAGTATGTTACCCTCAACCTTATCTCCTCTGCATTGTTTCTGATAGGTGTGGGATTCCTTTACGGTATGGTTGGTACCCTCAACATGGCTGATCTTTCAGTTAAACTCGCCGAATATTCGAATCAGAATCTGGTTACGGTTGTGGCAATGTTTTTCCTGGTTGCATTTGGTATTAAAGCAGCTGTCTTCCCGGTTTTCTTCTGGCTGCCTGCATCGTACCACACACCTCCCATTCCAGTTACGGCTATCTTTGCCGGCCTTCTCACCAAGGTAGGAGTGTACAGCCTAATCCGGGTTTTTACCCTGATTTTTGTGGGGAATGTGTCATTTACGCACACAATTATCCTGGTCATTTCCGGATTGACAATGATTGTTGGGGTTTTGGGTGCGGCCTCACAGTTTGATATGCGACGCATCCTGTCGTTTCATATTGTAAGCCAGATAGGATACATGATTTTCGGATTGGCACTATTTACCCCGCTGGCCATCGCCGGTGCTGTATTTTATGTGTTGCATCATATCATTGTAAAAACCAACCTGTTTCTGGTCAGCGGTGTTGTTGAACGATTGCGCGGAGATTATGATATACGCAAGATAGGCGGAACGCTGAATTCATACCCCGTTCTAGCTGTTCTGTTTCTGGTACCCGCCTTATCTCTGGCAGGTCTTCCGCCTCTCTCTGGGTTCTGGTCCAAGCTTTTCGTGATAAAGGCTGCCTTTGATGACCAGAAGTTTCTGATAAGTATCATAGCCCTGATCGTAGGTCTGCTCACGCTGTTTTCAATGATGAAAATCTGGAATGAAGCTTTCTGGAAACCTCAGCCACCTTCCGCGGAAAGTACCGAACCGGTTATTCAGAAACTGTTCAGGCAACCGGTCATTTTTATGGTGATTCCGATAGTGTTTTTGGCATCCATCACAGTATTTATTGGAGTCAACCCCGATCCGTTGTTCAATCTTGCCATGCGAGCAAGCGAACAGCTGATGAACCCTGCAGAGTATATCAATGTAGTGTTAGGAGGTAAGCCATGAAAATGTTTCTTACCAACGTCTTTATGACAGTGGTGTGGGTGTTGCTCACCATGAAGCTCACTGTAATTAACATCATTTTTGGTTTTCTGCTGGGTTTCCTTATTTTATGGCTTATATACGGCAGTTCCAATAGGCAGTATTTTACCCGAATCCCTAAAGTTCTTGATTTCCTGGTCACTTTCATTTGGCAAATCATTACCGGCAGCGTACGTATTGCCTGGGACATTGCCACCCCTCATCACTATATGAAACCAGGCATCATCGCTTTGCCCTTGGATGCGGAAACTGACCTTGAAATTACCTTACTGGCCAATGCCATCACCTTTACACCTGGCACCATGAGTATGGATGTGTCAGCTGATCGAAAGATATTATATGTGTACACGGTCTATGTTGATTCGGAAGAAAATGTAATCCGCGGAATTAAAAACACTCTGGAGAAGAAATTATTGGAGGCAATGCGATGAATTTGAACAACTTTCTGATATATATCATTCTGCCGCTTCTTAGCCTGAGTCTGGTGATGATATTCATTCGTGTTATACGGGGGCCACGACTCATGGACAGGGTAGTGGCACTCGATTTACTTGTTATTGTTGCCATCGCCTTTAATTCTGCCTACAGTATCCTGTACGAAAAATCGGTCATCATTGAAATTTCACTCATCTTGGCACTAATAGCATTTCTGAGTACGGTTGCATTCACCTATTATTATCAAAAAGGCGGCAAAGAATAAAAATAACTGTATGATTATGAAAGAGATTATTGTCATTGCATTACTTGTATTAGGCACTCTGTTTATTTTCCTTGCTGCTGTAGGATTATTGAAAATGCCGGATGTCTACTTGCGCATGTCGGCATCTTCGATTGCAGCCACACTGGGAACATCCATCATTTTGACAGCATTGGCCATCCATTTCATGGACCTAGGCATCACATTCATGGTAATCGGAATCAACCTGTTTCTTTTTCTTACAGTGCCGGTCAGCTCACACCTGATGGGGCGGGCTGCACATCGGGCTGGTTATGAGAAATGGAATAAGACCCTGGTCGACCGCCTCGAACATGATTCAGATCCGACAAAAGTTACCTGCATTAAACCTTCAAATAATAATCACAAAGCCAGCTAGGTCGATTTCAGAAATTATACCAAGACATGATATTTGCAGTTTTAACAGGATTTTTTGTAGCGCTGGGGGCACATTTTATTAATAAAATGGCTCCCCGTTATGCCGGGTATCTTTTATCACTGGTGCCTTTCGGTATCCTATCCTACCTTGCACAATATATTCCGGCCGTCAGCACCGGCGGCACACAAATGATTACCTATGCTTGGTTCGATGCGTTCAACATCCAGTTGTCTTTTTTGATCGATGGGCTAAGCCTGATCTTTTCTTTGATTATCAGTGGTGTGGGTGCGTTTATTCTGATCTATTCAAACAGCTATATGAGCGGTCACCCGAAACAAGGCAGGTTCTACAGCTATTTGATGATGTTTATGGCGAGTATGCTGGGAGTGGTTCTTGCTGATAACATGGTGGCACTGTTTATCTTTTGGGAACTGACCAGCTTTACCTCTTATCTGCTGATAGGATTCAATCACGAAAAGGAAAAGCCCCGGAAGGCCGCATTACAAGCCCTACTGGTAACCGGAGGAGGTGGCCTGGCACTGCTTGCCGGCTTTATTTTATTGGCAAACGTCGGAGGGACTTTCTCTATTAGTGAACTGATCGCTCAGAATGCGATAATCCGAGAAGGAATCATGTATTTGCCTATTCTTACGCTTGTTTTTCTTGGGGCATTTACGAAATCCGCCCAGTTTCCGTTCCATTTCTGGTTGCCCAATGCCATGGAAGCTCCATCGCCGGTGAGTGCCTATCTGCATTCAGCTACAATGGTAAAGGCGGGAGTATTTCTGCTTGCACGCCTAAATCCGGTGCTCGGCGGAACCATGGAATGGCGTTATGTACTGATTTTTGCCGGTGGCATTACCATGGTGTTAGGTGCTGTCAGGGCTCTGGGGCAAACAGATCTCAAACGGATCCTTGCCTATACCACCCTGAGTGCTCTTGGTATCCTGATTTTTCTTGTCGGTATTGACAATAAACTCGCATTCAGCGCAGCAGTTACCTACCTGGTAGTACATGCCATGTACAAAGGGGCGTTATTCCTGATTGCTGGTGCTCTTGAGCACGAAACCGGAACCCGCGACATCAGGCTATTAGGAGGCCTGCGCAAACAACTTCCCTTCCTGGGTGTTGCCGGACTTCTGGCGGCGCTATTGTTTGCCGGTGTGCCTCCGACGCTTGGTTTTGTATCCAAAGAACTCATATTCGGAGCTTTTGATCATTTTGAGTGGCACCCGATAATCCTCACCTCAGTCGTACTGATTGTTACCCTTTTTAAGGTTGCAGCTGCAATCATGACGGGCCTTAAACCCTTCTGGGGAAAACCGCTCCCCACTCCTAAAAAGGTGCATCATGCACCAACGGCCTTATGGCTGCCTCCGCTGATTCTGGCATCAGGAGGCGTACTGTGGGGAATTTTCACTGGTGTGTTCTCAAAAATATTTGTGACACCTGCAGCAAGTGCCATAGCAGGATTCTGGTACGACAGCGACCTTCATCTCTGGCATGGTTTAAATCTTGACTTTGCGTTACTACTTTTTGCCTTGGCAGGCGGGGCTGCGTTGTTTCACTGGCGGTGGCTTGGCAATAAGCTCGAATCACTGATAACTGCGCGCCCAGTTTTGCACGCCGAATCAGCCTATAACTGGTCCCTTCAGGGCATGATCGATGTGGCATCCTGGCAAACCAGGTTTTTACAGAATGGCTACCTGCGCCATTATATTGTTTGGACCATTATGACTTTTCTGGTGCTGGGAGTTTTTACATTATTTAATCTGGTCGATCTTTCGGCTATCTCATTGCGCCTGAACGAAGTGCATTCTTATGAAATACTTATCCTGGTAATTGTCGGCCTTGCAGCCATTTTTGCCATTCGTTCAAAATCGGTGTTGGGTGCTATTGCCTCGCTCGGTATTACAGGATTTGGTATCGCTTTGTTTTTTGTGTTTTATGGTGCCCCTGACCTGGCACTTACCCAATTCTCAATCGAGACTCTAACCGTGGTTTTGCTAGTATTGGTGGTATATAAAATTCCTCGTTTCGCAAATTATTCGTCCAAGCCCGGAAAAATTCGCGACTCTGTTATATCCATTGCCTCCGGAGGATTCATCACCGTTCTGATGTTGATCCTGCTCAGCACAGATGCGCCACCTTCGATCAAGGAGTACTTCCTTGAGAATACCTACCTGCTTGCTCAGGGCAAAAATGTGGTTAATGTGATTCTTGTTGATTTCAGGGCTTTTGATACCCTCGGCGAAATTACCGTGCTTTCGATTGCTGCCATCGGTGTAATTACTCTACTTAAACTCAGAACCGAGCGCAAAAAAAAGTCATCGACAAAGGAAGCAGACCAGGAACTCAGTAAATAATCAGAACCCAGGCTTAAGCTTCTTTCATATGGTTTTCCTGAATTATAAATCTGCTCTTGTGATTTTACTCTTTAGTCGTGTCGAAGTGCCTTAACCGGATCGATGCGTGATGCCCTGACAGCCGGATAAAGGCCGGCAGCCAGGCTGACAAGAACCGAGAAAACAATGGCCCCTAATATGAGCCACCAGGGGAAGTAGAACAGGTCAACATTACCGACCCCTTGTTTGGCAAGCTGAAAATTCATGACAGCTCCAGCAATTCTTGTTACCACCCAACCGAGTACCAGTCCAGCGATAGCCCCGATGACCCCTATCACTGCTGCTTCAACAAAAAAGATCATCCTGATCTCGCGTTCACTGCCACCTATCGATTTCATGATACCAATCTCGCGGGTGCGTTCCATGATCGACATAATCATGGTGTTGATTATGCCAAGGCCCGCTACAATAAGAGCAATGGCACCAATAGCTCCAAGAATAGAGTTGATGATCAGAAATGCATTACGAATCTCGTGCAATTGATCTGACATGCTGAACACACCGACATTCATCGCTTCCAGCTCCTTCTTAACTAAGTCATGGTGCTTGATATCTATAGTGCGAACCTGAATTGATGTATATGTGCCGGGTTGGTTTTTTCGGTTAAGTAAATCCCACACATTCGTAAACCCGAGCTTGGGAATTCTTTCCGCTGTAGCGGGCGGAATGATCAGGCCGGCCCTGTTTCCCATATTCGGGCCAAATTGGTTCCCGGATTTCAGCACACCGCAGATGTTCAGATCAATACTCGATTCAACGAAAGGAAGCGAGGGACTGCCGCCCGGTATTTGAAACATGCTGGCAGCCAGCAGATCCGTGTTTACTGACATTGAAATCAAACGAATTGGTTTACCGATCAGCGTATCAGCACTAGCCAGCCTAACCCCCTTCAATGAATCTGTATGAGATAATTTACTGTCGCTGCCGGTTAGCCGGATTTTGAATCTGCGATACAGCGCCTCTTCACTAATGACAACGCATGCTGCGGAATCGGATTGAAAAAATGTGCCAGCCAGAAGCTGGTCGTAAGGTTTGTACTTGTGCATAGCCGAAGGAAGTGCACTTGCGGTGAGAGTGGCTGAGTCTTCTCCAAGTTTCACCCGTATCGGTATTTCAACCTGAGGATACGCAATATCAACCCCTTCCAGGTTACGTATCTGCATCAGGATGCTGTCGGTGAGTGGATGGCTCTCGTTTTTTATCGCATCCACTGCCTGGGCAATGTCCTCAGGCCTGAAATCATCCGAAGCTGGTTTCTTTGGAGTGACGGTCATACTTGTGAAAAGATCGTTGGCTGCCACTGAATCAAAAATTCGTTTCTGCATTCCAGAGCCAAAGGAAACCATGGACGTAAGTGCGCCGATGCCGATGACAACCCCAAGCACAGTCAGGAAAGTGCGCAGCCGGGTGCGTGTCAGATTGGCAAAGCCGAGAAGAATCATCTCGGTAAGTTTCATGGTATCTCCTTTCGTGTGTTGTAGCTTGCCACCCTGCCATCCTTAAGGGTAATAATACTATCCGATACATTTTCGGCAGTTTCCAGGTCGTGCGTTACAAGTACAACCGATAGACCTTGTTGAGTATTGAGCCGCTTAAGCAGCTCCATGATTTCAGTTGATGTTTCGCTGTCAAGATTTCCGGTAGGTTCATCAGCCAAAAGCACGCGCGGCCGGTTGGCCAATGCCCTGGCGATGGCCACGCGTTGGGTCTCGCCCCCTGAGAGTTCGTTAGGTCTGTGTCTCATACGATCCGTTAACCCAACCTGCTCAATCAGTTCCTTTGCCCTTGCAATCCTTTCCTGGCGGCCAGCTCCACCAAACATCAATGCAAGCTCTACGTTTTCGATGGCATTGCGATGTGCGATCAGATTGAACGACTGAAAAATCATTCCAACGGAAAAGCGCCGGTGAAGGGCCATTTCGTTTCGGTTCAGGCTGTGCAGAGGTCTCTGGTCAAATAATATTGTGCCACTGCTCACGCGGTCCAGACCGGCCATAAGATTAAGAACGGTCGACTTGCCGGATCCGGATTTCCCAACAATTGACAGAAATTCACCCTGCCTCATCGTGAATGAAACGTCGCTAAGTGCCTTTACCTCCACTTTTCCGAGCGAGTAAATTTTACTTATCTGTCGTATGTCGATCAATACCATTGTATGGGTTAGATTATCACTGTAGCAACCCTGACCTAATGATCAGATGGCGAAAATAGTAGTAAATGCTGAATCGGGAGACTTATGTATTGTTTTTATTCATAATAGCATCCGGTAATACTTTCAAATTTCAATCTGGATTAAAGAACAAAGGATAAACAGCTAACCGCCATGACTACAGCATTGAGACTGTGTCTGTATTTTACCAGTGATCAGTACAACATTTGAGTTGCTTTTACACAAATACAAAGTACACGATTACAAATACCGGCAGAAAAATTATCAGAGAATAAGAAATGATATACTTAAAGAACCCAGGCATCTTGATTTTGTGATTTTCAGCGATTGACTTTACCATAAAATTTGGCCCATTTCCAATGTATGTCATCGATCCGAAAAATACAGCGCCTAGTGAAATCGCACGCAGCAGGTGCTCTGGGGTGTCTTTCACCAGGCTTGCTGGCACAATAATACCTTGGCTGACCAAATCGCGCGATAAGGAGTGAAACACAGCCGCAGTTGGAGTATTATCAAGAACGCTGCTCAGAAATCCTGTGGCAAAATAAAATGCAGTGGGGCTGGTCATTTTAATATGCGCTGCATTTTCTTCAAGCAGGAGCAAGGCGGGAATCATTGTAATGAATATACCTAGAAAAAGGGCTGCAACTTCGAGAATAGGACCCCACGAAAATGCGTTGCGTTGTAGATTTCGTTTGTTTGACGATACCATTGAAAATGTTGCCATCAGAATGATTACCGCTTCGCGGCTGAAGCGAAGAAAAGGTTTTTCTTCAAGCACCGGAAAATTCTTTTCGTTAATCATTGCCACTGCCGCTACTACGCCAACCATCCACAGAAAATTTAACGAACCCCTGATTCTAAGCCTGATTCCTCCGTCATATTCACTATGCGACGAAGGACGCGAATGCTGTCTTTTATAATAGTGATTGTCAAAAAAGTAAAACATGGCCAGCAACAGGGTATTTACAAACAGCCATTGAGGCCAAAGCTTCAGAAACCATTCAAAGGGAATGCCTTTCAAGTATATGATGAAAAGAGCAGGGTCGCCCAGCGGGGTAAGAAGTCCTCCGGTATTGGCTACGATAGCGATAAAAAACACATAAATATGTACCTGGTGCCTACGGCCTTCATTTGATCGTATCAGCGGCCTAATCAACAGCATCGATGCACCGGTGGTGCCAATGAGCGAAGCCAGAATAGAGCCTGTGATCATGAAGTACAGATTCGTGGTTGGCTTGCCTGATACCCTTGAGGATATGTATATGCCGCCCGAAATGATAAAAAGGCTGCCAAGCAGTATAATAAACGGGATATAATCAAACAGGATATGCTCATATACCAGATCGACGTGTCCGGCAGTGGCAAGCATGATAATAACCGGGACGGAAAGGGTGACACTAACAGCCAGTTGCACAAATACATTGCTCCATAATCTGGGGTTGATTAAGGGCATAATTGCGATAAGCAGCAGCAGCATCAGAAAAGGCAATACTGAGACAAAATGTAGATTCCCCATTATTCAAAATTGATACATATATTGACGAATAGATTTGAAATTGTAACGGAAATAATGAAAAAAAGATATGATATCGTCTAGTGATTAAATAATCAGTAAATTACGATTTTTCCCAACTACTGTAGCCCTCAGACAGCTGCCTCCTAAGTAACTGTGCAATCATCATGACTTGACCGGCCGGATACACTACCTATTCACTTGTATATAATGGTAGAACTTTAGGAATGCATTGTACTTGCTTTCATAGCGCTAAGATGATTATACAGGTGACATCTTAAGATTGTAAGGCCCCTCCTGAGTCTCATCCGAGCCCGGGCTGGTTTCTTCCGGCCCGGTCAAACAAAGCGGGGGTCTTTTTTGAAGGGGAGTTTTTCCATTCTATCAACCTGTAAACTTGTAAAGCCAAACTCTTCGGTTACCTGCCCGGTAATCAGGTATATGCCGCTTCCTCTGAATGGAAATTTTTTGGCCACGGGCGGAAAATGCACTGTGTCAAAAAATAACCCGTTGCGGTCGAAAAATGTCCCGAAGTGCATAATCTCTTTCTTTATCGTGCTTACGTATTTTATGCATACCAAGCTTCCGGCCATCTGTAACCGCCTGCCAATATGATTCTTCATCTCTGCAGCTCCTGTCTCAGGCAGGTGGGCGTTGGTATGATCCATCATATCAAAATAACTCAACGTAACCGGAAAGCCAAGGAGTTCTATCTCGTCATAGGCGTCTTCGAGGCGGCTGTGTTCAAGCTGCGGAAGGGTAAATGTTTTTGCTTTCTCGTTAAAAAGGTTTTTTTGAATCATAGCAGGAGCCTCGCCCGAGCTTGCGATATAGGACTCCCACAATAGTTGCTGTTTGCTTTTTCCGGAAAACCTGAGAGCACCTATGCGGATCAGGAGCAGCAACTGCTCGTGGGGTAGGGCAACCCTGTCGGCAAAATCATTCAGGTCAGCATAAGGGCCGTTGCGGGTGCGCTCCGTTTCAATTTCCTGTGCGATGCGGGTTTCCAGGTTCTGAACATGAATAAAACCGGCGTAAATGGTATCGCCTGTGAGCGAGGTTTTGTAGCTCCCACGGTTCACACACGGAAGCTCAATGCGGGCGCCGCAGCGTTTTGCTTCATTAAAATAGACCCATGTCTGATAAAAACCCCCGAAGTTGTTGATGACCGCCACATGAAACTCATTCGGAAAGTGTGCTTTAAGGTAAAGGCTCTGGAAGCTCTCCACGGCATAGCTGGCCGAGTGCGCTTTTGAGAAAGAATACCCGGCAAATGATTCAATCTGTCGCCATACTTCACAGACGACAGCATCGGGGTGGCCGCGCTGCTGGCAGTTGTCAAAAAAACGATTTCTTATACGCTCAAACTCCTTTTTTGATCGGTACTTTCCGCTCATGGCACGGCGAAGGATATCCGCATCGGCCAGGTCGAGCCCGGCAAAATGGTGGCACACCTTGAGCACATCTTCCTGGTACACCATCACTCCAAACGTTTCCCTGAGCTGCTCTTCCATCACCGGGTGGATATAGGCGAAACCATCTGGATGGTGGAAACGGTAAATGTATTCTTTCATCATACCCGACCGCGCCACGCCCGGCCTGATGATGGAGCTTGCCGCCACCAGCGTACGGTAGTCATCGCAGCGAAGCTTTTTCAGCAGCCCGCGCATGGCCGGGCTTTCGATATAGAAACAGCCGATGGTTTCGCCGGTGCGGAGCTGGTACTTCACCTGCAGGTCTTTCATAAATTCATCCACTTTGTGCACGTCGACGGCAATGCCACGTGTGCGGCTCACCAGCCGTGCACACTCATCGATGTGGCCGAGACCACGCTGGCTGAGTATGTCGAGTTTTTCGAAACCTATGGCTTCGGCCACATACATATCCCACTGAGTGGTGGGGAAGGCTTTGGGGGGCATGTCGAGGGCGGTGTAGGAGGTAATTGGCTCTTCGGATATCAGCACCCCACCGGCATGGATGCTGCGTATGTTAGGGAAGTCAACCATGCGGGTTCCCACATCCATGATCTTTTTAATGAGCCTGCCTTCCATTTTCGGGTTGTGGCGGCTTTCAACCAAGTCATCGATCTCGCTTTTGGGCAATCCATACACCTTGCCGAGCTCGCGAAGGATGGATTTGCCTTTGAACGTTGACATGGCGCCCAGCAGAGCAGTATGCTTATGACCGTAGCGCTTGAAGATATAATCAAGCACTTGGTCGCGTTCTTTCCACGAATAATCGATATCGAAATCGGGCGGCGAGGTGCGCAACGGGTTGATAAACCGTTCGAAATACAGATCAAGGGCAATGGGGTCCACATCGGTGATGCGCAGGCAATAGGCCACGATACTGTTGGCGCCGCTGCCGCGCCCCACGTGGTAAAACCCCCGCGACATGCTGTAGCGGATAATGTCCCAGGTGATGAGAAAGTAGGCCGAGAAACCAAGTTTGTCGATGATCTCCAGCTCATGCCTTAACCGGCGCAGGGCTTCCTTGTTTTGCGAACCATAGCGGTATTCCAACCCATCCATAGCCAGCTTTTCGAGCAGTATGCGGTCGTCGTACCGGTGGCCGGTAAATGTTTTCTTATTTTTTACGATTCGAAAATCAAACTCCAGCTCACACATACGGGATAGTTTTCTTGCATTCCGAACCATATCGGGGTAGTGGCTAAAACGGTATTCGGCCTCAGTGCCCGATATAAACACTTCCGAGGTGTGGGCCAGCTGTTCGGGCGGCAGTTTGCTGAGCAAACAGTTGTTATCAATGGCTCTCAGGTGGCGGTGCAGGTCAAATCCATGGGCGCCGGCAAAAGAGGCATTATGCCAGGCCACAAGCCTGTCGGGAAAATGACGCCATGATGAAGTTACAAGCTTGTTCAGCTCATGATGTCTGACGGCGATATACTCGCCCTGAAGCAGACGGTGGTTTCTGGGCAGGGCATTCATGGGGTAAAGCACAAGCGCATGCTGAAATTCCTGTGCAGGAAAGGGGAGGGGCAGACCATTGATGTTTATATCACTCAAAAAACTGTTTATCTCGCCGAATCCTGTGTTGTCGCGTGCCAGCAGCACATACTTCAGGCCATCATCATTATGGCAGGCTACCCCTGCAATAGGGCGGATTGCCTGCTCGCGGCACTCGCGTACAAAATCCGTCATTGCCGAAGTATTGCTGACGTCTGTAAGGGCAAGCGTGTCAATGCCACAGGCTTTGGCTTCGGCCACCACTTCTTCCACCGTCATGGTGCCATAACGAAGGCTGTAATAGCTATGTGCAGTAAAAATCATTATGTGTTTAACTACTGGTGTTTTTGGGCTGTTTAACTCGTTTATGGCATTTATTCATCTTCATGGGTTACCTGTATCATTCCCGACGCCCTGCGCACGGCCTGACGCCCATACTTGATACGGATGCGGTCAAGGGCCTGGTAAAGACTAACCATCTCGGGGGTGTCGTCAAAAAGGTTTATCTGGTGCTGCCCCGATACCAGGTGGCTGAACTTCACGCCGATGAGCCGTATGAGCATCCGTCGTTGGTATACGCGTGAAAACAGCTTTTTTACCACCGGCAGCAACACATGGTCGAGGGCTGTGTAAGGTATGCGCTGCTGCACGGTATGTGTGTCGAAGTTGGAGTAGCGTACCTTTACCGTTACACAGGAGGTGAGTTTTTGTTTTTTGCGAAGCTGGAAGGCAATTTTTTCGGTCATTCCGGTGAGCAGGTCGTTGAGCATCTGCACATCCGTGGTATCTGTTTCAAAAGTGGTTTCGGTGCTGATGGATTTGCGTTCAGAGTAAGGCTCAACCGGTGTGTTGTCGATGCCGTTGGCTTTTTGCCATATCACAATGCCGTTTTTCCCTAGCACGCGCTCAAGCATCTCGACAGGCATACTGCGCAACGTATAAATGCTGGCAATGCCCATGGAGCGAAGCAGGTGGTAGGTTTGTTGTCCTATCATGGGTATTTTGCTGATGGATAACGGATCGAGAAACGGTTGCACCTGTGGGGTCTGCACCTGAAGCTCACCGTTGGGCTTGGCAAAACCGGTGGCTATCTTCGACACAGTTTTGTTTACCGATAGCCCGACCGATATGGGCAATCCGGTGTGACGTATAATGGCTTCGCGCAGCTCATGTGTCCATTTCAGCGAGCCCCAGAACCTATCCATGCCGCTGATGTCGAGATAGTGCTCGTCGATGGAAGCTTTTTCAAAAAGAGGGGCTTTTTCGGCAATGATGTCGGTAACCATACGAGAGTAGCGCGTGTAAGTTTCCATATCGCCCCGTATGAACACGGCGTTGGGACAGAGCATACGTGCCATCTTTACGGGCATAGCCGAATGTATACCATAGTGTCGGGCTTCGTAGCTGCATCCGGCCACCACTCCTCTGTCTGATAGCCCCCCCACTACTACCGGGAGGCCATTAAGCCGGCTGTTATGCAGCCGCTCAACCGACACGAAAAATGTGTCCAGATCCATATGCGCAATGGTTCGCCGTTGATTGCCCGTGGTTGGTTCCATTGTTTTCAGAATATTTTTTGTCCGGTAGCAGCAATTACGTTAAAAGGTATTATCTTTGATTAAAATATAATCATAATAGCGATTACAATATAATCATTTATTCAAAAATATGATGCATTTTGCCCGTAAAATATCGCTGAATAGTGTAAGTACCTCTGTATTTGTAGCGTTAGGACCCATAACAGGATGATCCTCAGGGGAGAGTCAGCCAGTCGGTAAAAGAGTTTAGTGTTGAAGGAGGTAAAATAGGCTGAATAGAACGAAAGATTAATATATTCTGAAGCTGATTAAAGAACCCTAAAACCCGTAACCATGAATTTTTCATCGAATATCAAGTTGCTTCGCAAGCGCCGCCACCGCACCCAGGACGAAGTAGCCGTGGCCCTTGGCATGAAACGCTCAACCCTGAGCGGATATGAGAATAACGTAGCTCAGCCGGGAATTGATGCACTGATTGCTTTCTCAAAATATTTCAAGGTATCGATTGACACCCTTGTGAAGCAGGACCTTACTGCCTTACGCGAAAGTGAGCTTTGGCAGATTGAAAGGGGGTATGACATTTATTATACGGGCAGCAACCTGAGAGTGCTCACCACCACCA
This sequence comes from Lentimicrobiaceae bacterium, assembly GCA_037445555.1. Lineage (GTDB taxonomy): Bacteria > Bacteroidota > Bacteroidia > Bacteroidales > JAAYJT01 > JAAYJT01. The sequence goes on along the minus strand of JBBIKG010000025.1, from coordinate 7,113 downwards.
CCGACAGCCTGAATGAAGAAAATATCGAAATGGTAGGCGAAAAAGTGTCAGCAGGCTACAAAACCGGTTTTGCTGACCCGGAATATATACGCGTACTGCCTGCGTTTCAGCTTCCGTTTCTCTCGCGCCAAAAAAAATACCGCGCTTTTCAGATCAGCGGCGATTCAATGTTGCCTATTCCAACCGGATCATGGGTGCTTGGCGAGTTTGTCCAGAACTGGAATCTGGTGCGAGACGGACAGGCCTATGTCATTCTTACAATCGAAGATGGCCTTGTCTTTAAGGTGGTTTACAATTTGTTAAAAACCGAAGGTCTACTTCGTCTTCATTCTCTAAACCCTGTATATTCACCTTACGACATTGATGGTAAAGACATACGCGAAATATGGAAGTTTGTCAACTATATCAGTGCTGAGATGCCCGAGCCAAACCTATTGCAGAATCAGATAGTCGATAACCTTTCGGCTCTGCGCCGCGACGTGCAGGAAATAAAAAAGAAACTGGGCAAGCCCACCCATCCTGAATTACCGTTTGAATGAGGTCAGCTACTGGCTCGGCAAACTGAACGACTTTATAAGGAGCGTAAAAGAAAAAGCGGGTAATCACCCCATTACCCGCTTTCAAAAGGAGAACAAAACAGAAAAAAGCAATACAAGTATGCTGAGTACTTATGTATTGTTTGCGTAATATTATTTTTTAAAGCCTTTGAAGATCTTACGGATCGTACGGCCATACTTGCTGCCGTAATTGGCTTCGCACCAATCCTGGAGCTTATCTTTTTCTTCTTCCTTGCCTTCGCCCATCCAAAGGAGAATCTTTTTCAGCTCTTTCCCGAATAGCGTTTCATCGAAGCTGTATTGCAGGAGAATGTATTTCGACAATTCAAACATGACAGTAGGTTTTTAGTTTCCACACATCTTATATAGAAAAACCCTGCCAAGAATTATATTGTTGAAAAATATTCTTTAATAAATTGAAAATCAGGAAGATAAGAGGTGTTGATCTGAGCTTGTAAAGATCGGGAATAGTGCAAGTGTGTAAATATTCCCCACTGCGGGGAAAATAAGTGTGAAATATCTCAATAATATATCACCTCGCAATCTGGTTTTAAACGTTTGAAACTTGCCGCATTTCGCCTTGAAATATTGGTATTGTAGCACTTTATGGTCTGCAGATTTTTAAGATTCTTTAGCGGATTCAGAAACCATACCCGTGTGTTTACACAATCCAAGTGCCGAAGCGTTTGCATATCTTTTAACGGCGAAAGGAACATGACCCGCGTTCCGCTTATATTAAGCGTTTGGAGAGTTTTCAACCGCCCAATATCGCCAAGGTCGCTTATGCGGGTGTTGGAACAGTCGATAAAGGAAAGCTTGGGCAATGCACGTATTGGCGAGAAAGTACGGATGGGGTTATTGGCACAGTAGAGTTCTTCCAGTGTTTCGATCCATTGTACTGGTTTCAGGTCAAACGTTTGTGTGTTGTTGATACGGAGTACCCGCAGCCGGTGAAATATGATGATGGGATCCAGATTTTTCAGGGTATAATTTCCGCTGAAGTCAAGCTCGTGAATGTCGGTCAGCCTATGCAAATCATCACGTGTGGGAGGTGTTGACAGCTGACTGTGGCGCATCAGTGCCTGCTGCCAGCCCTCATTAAGTGAATTCCACCACTCTTTCAACTGCGATGTCCGATAAACCACCATCACGCCCGGATTGGCATCGTAGATGGCTTTTATCTCATATTGCCTGATCGACAGACCATCGCAATAAAGGTTTTCAAGACTGCTGAGCTTTGAAAGAGGCAGAAGATTATCAGCCTGAGTTTTTTCAAGGTTCAGATACTTCAGCTGACGGTTGTTTGAAATTGGCTGGAGATTTTTGATCCGGGTGGCTGACACGTTCAGATATTGAAGGTTGCGCAACGCTGCAAGAGGTTCGATGTCTTCAATTTGTGTGCCTGAGGCGTCAAGCCATATGAGATCTGAATTATCTTTTATCGGATGAAGGGTGGAAACAGAGGTGCCCGAAATGTTCAGCTTTTGAAGATGCGTAAGCCGGCTGAGCGGCTCCAGATCAGCCAGATAATCTGTTTGTGAAATATCGATTTGGGTGATATTGGCAATTTCATGTAGTTCTTCGCGCGTAGGCATATCACTGACTGGCACCAGAGTGCTTAAGTAGTTTTTCCATTCATCGGCCAACGCCTGCCACCAGTCGGCAAGAGCTTTCGATTCATAAACTACCAGCACACCAGGTCTTACTGCGTTTAGCTGAGCTGCTTTTGAGCGGTCAATCATGGTCTTGTCGCAATATACCCAGCGCAGAACCTGTAGCTTTCCAAGCTGAAGCAGGCTGTTGACCTCTGTTCCTTCGACAGAAAGATACTGAAGGTTAGCGAGGTCACTAAGAGGCCCAAGATCACTGATTCGTAAGTAGTCGGCATGAAGACGCTCAAGGAGCGCGAGCTGCTCCAGCCCCTCCAGACTCCTGAGGCGTATAGAGGAGATATCTAGAACCTGAATAGATTTCAGGGCAAGTATGGGCTGCAGGGTGCTGACCGTGGTTTGAGCAATACGAAGATCACGTAGGTTCGATAGCAAAGACAGGGGTGACAGGTCGTTCACAAGAGTATTGCTCAGGTGAAGCCGTTCAAGAGCAGTAAGCCCTTGGAGTGTGGCTATGCTGCTAACCCGGGACTTGTTGAAAAAAAGATTTTTCAGATTTATGGCAAAGCGAAGGCTTTCGATGTTTATTACCGGAGTTTCGGAAAAGTCGAGAGTCTCGAGCCTAGTGAGGTTTCGGATAGGCATCAGGCTTTCGACCGAGGTTTTTGAAACATTTAACGTACGTAGCTCGGTAAGCTTGCTGAGGGGAGCAATCTCGGCCAGATTTGTATAGGCGCTGAGATCGAGCGACTCCATTGCCCAAATCTGTCTGATGAGGTCGAAAACACCTTGAGCATTTAATTTTATTGTGTCTGCGCTCCTTGTTTCCTTGTTGTATTCCCCAACCGTGACCTGCATCCGGTTTTCGAGGACTATCCAGTTTTGACTGAAATTAATTATATCAGCCAGGCGGTATTTATTGTGCAGAAGCTTGTTCGATGCAAGAATTTCGCGCCAGCTGCCAGAAAGACTAAGCCACCATTGCTTCATATCTTCCCTTTCGCTCAATCTCTGGGTATAGATGCTCACGATCTTCAGGTCGCGGCGGTCGGGATCAAGATTGATTTCAATAAACCGGGGCTGCACTTGTTTTATCTTTTCACCTTCAGCCGATATGCCGGTGAGTGTGCGCTGAGTCTTAACAACAAAGAATATTTGCGAATTCTGGTTTACATTATAGGTGATGTCTTCAATATAAAAGTTGAAGACTACTTCTTTAAAGAAAAAATCAATATCTTTAAGATATGCCTGAACATCTTTATTTGTTACCACAAATCTGCCCTGGATAAGGTCATCCTCTATCTGTACTTTGTTGCTCTTAAAAAACTTAAGAAAGCTTTGCTGTATAATCACATCTTTTTCTCGAGGCGTCACATCGTTGCTGCCGAGTGAGTTAAACGCATACTCGGTGAATTTGACAAGCTGGCGCGATTGTTCGGTGTAATTCTCTATTTCGGCGGGGGTGAGGACAGAATTTTGTCCGATAGTCTGGGCAAAACCATTTGTTGCCTGCGTAACAATGATAATCCCAATCAGTAAAGAGTAGCGTACCTTTTTATTCATTGTAGATATACTTCAGCAACAGCTCCTTTTCCTTCTCGTTGATTGGGGCCAGCGCAGTTATGAGCCATCCGGCATTGGGTCCGTTCCGGCGCTGATCGGAAAGTTCAAAATACCAACCGGAAATCTGGAAGAAATGAAATTTAACGTTTTCGACTGTGACAAACTTCATGTTGCCACGTTTTAATTCATAAAGTAGCAGGGTCAGATAGCTTGGTTTATATCCTTTCTCTGCGTATTTAGCTATTTTTTCCTTATCCTGAAATACCTTGATCAGGTTCATAAAGTCGAGTTCGTGACTCATCGGATGCAAAAAGATCAGCTTACCGTCGTCCTCAAGGGAAAACAAATCGGTAAATGGCTTGTAAAACACATCATTGATGACCCATTTGTAGCCGAGATTCTCCTGCTCCAGTTTCAGAAAGAGGGTGACCCTCACATCTTTGCCATTGTGATTAAAAACCGTGGCTACTTCGGCAAACCATCCCGCGGAGTGAAAATCAAGAAACAGTGGGTTCGTTGAACTGAGCGCATCTGAAATAAACTGACGTTTTTGCCGGTCTGAAATAGCCTGATTTTGCTGATCAAATATGCCATTCAGGTAGCGACGTCTGAAGTCAGGATCGCGAAAATATTTATCTCCTCTATAGTATCGGACTCCGGTTAGGCTTTCTTCCCCGTTGAAACGCCTGAAAAACTGGTTTACCTGCTTCGTCTGGGCGTAAAGTATGCTTTCGTCGCTTACATAATCGCCAAAGCGTTGCCCCCTGACGGGCGCAACGCTGGCGAGAAGTAAAACAATCAGAAAAGCTTTTCGGATCATAACCTGGTTTCGGTCACCCTGATATCGCCTAACAGCACATCCCAAAAGTCGATCAGCCGCCCGCCGATCTGAGTCTGCTTGCGTTCGACATATATGGTAATGTCCTTGCGGGTTGTATCGCGATACACCATTTTATCTCCGATCGATCCTTCAAAACGCTGGTAAATGGTGATCACACCCACATACTTTCCATCGGGTTGCAGCTCAAGATCGCTGATGTAGTGAATATCGTACCATTCAATCTTTACTTTATCATAGTTCAGTGCCATCAGGCGTTCCATATATTGCCTGATGCCATAATAGGCTATCTGCGGTCTGGCGAGGGACGAAACACCCATCTGACTTCCATCGGCAAAAAGTTCGAGTGTGCGCTCTATCACCCGGTTGGCTTCGGCCCAGGGGGTGTTCTTACTGCCTACAATGGTGATATATTTACTCAGGTCGCGAACTTTCTCGAGAGCGAGTGAGTCAATGGCTTGCTTACGTGCAGGGCTGATGAATTCCTGTGCCTTCAGAAAGGTGGGAAATGCGATCAGCACGAATACTATAATGATGGATGCTTTTGCTTTCATTGGTTAGGTTTTATCGCTTTCTAAGTTCAAGTTCAGTAATCTTTCCGGCTGCATCGTACAGCACATTCTCAATGTCGTTTGAGTATCGTCTCTGATCTTTGAGCAGCTCAAGATACTTCTGGATAGTGGTCGGCCTGTCATAATCGCGTATATTGCCTTCCTGGCTGATGAGGATAAGCAAGGGTACGTCAGGTGATGCAAAAAGCTGCAGAGCCTCGCTGATGCGGATATTTGCCGTACGAAGGTCTGAAGCAGTGGCAACAGCGGTTAGTGCAGACTGTATTTTTATATTTGCGGCGCGTTTTTCCTGCTCCATTCTTTCGCGTTCCCGCATTTCTGCTTCGCGGCGTCTTAAGTCCTCCTCCTTTTGTCTCAGCCATTCCACCCGGTCTTTGGCAAGCTTTTCTTCAGCAATCGGCAATAACCTCCTGACTTCCTTGTCATCAAGATTCAGAGCTTTGACGGCATTAAATTTCCTTTCTTTCACTTCAAAAGGAATTTTACCATCGTCGTTGATGATTTCGAGAAGGTCGGCTTTGGCTTGCTCAATCTGGGCCAGGCGGGCTTCTTTTGCCTGCTTTTTTGCCAGCCTTTTCTGGCTGTTGCAAGAGGTAACCCCAAACGCCAGCAGTGCAAGAATGCTTAGCGCTACCACCCTCGACGAGAACAAATGAAGGACTGTGGCTGAAGTTCCTGAAAGAGAATGCTTCATTCGGTAATTCAATGGCTTCATAATTTATGTGATTTAAAACAATAATTTCCGATTCTTAAAACTGACTCAACAATAGTCATGCCGGAGTGTTGCTTGCAAAACGCTCGGCGGTAAAAAATATTGTCGCAAAAATAAATCTTGGTTGACAAATAACAGGCAATATTCACATTTTTAGTGATGCCTTACTGAAAATATATTCAGGAATATTCTGGTCGAACGAAATGCGGGTTATTTTGAATTCTGTTCCGTCGCCTTGCTTTAACATATCCTTAAACACAAAGGAATGCGGAAACCAGCGGCCCTGCACCTGTTTTACATCGCCTGATTCTGTCCTTTTCAACAGTTGACCGCTCTTGGCATACAACTCCTGCTTAAGCGGTACATACCACTGGTCGTCGACCCATAGTTTTTGCGAATGATAGGCCAGGTCTGCTACGCGCGCCTTAAGCTCGATAATCCATGTGTTTCGATCCCCGACTTTCTCGCTGCCCAACAATTTTGACTCATACACTTCAGCGAGCTTGCGATCATCCATCATGTCTTCATACGACAGGTCGCTGCCCATTACCGATTGACGCAACAGCTGGCCTGAAATCTGAATAATCCGGTCAGCGGCCGGGGTATATATCCACAGCTGCCCTTCGAGCTTGAGCATTTTTGTTCCTTTCTCGGCGGCCGGCGACAAGTATTCCGTAAAGGCGCGTTTGGTTCCCTCACTGTAGGATCGCATAGTCAGGGTTCTGGTGATGCGCTTTCCGCGTATGGTCATGGAGGCTTCCATTATACGGTTCCTAGAGGACAGATTCCGGTCAACCATTTCAAGAATGGACTCGGCGCCAGGCTGGCCTTGCGCAGCAACCGTAGCAGCCAAACCGCAGGCCAGAAGCAAATGAAATACCAGCCTATAATGTAGTTTAATGTTCATAATATGATAGAGCGTTGATGTCCAAATGATTAATTACTATGCGCGATTTTTCAGGCTTCCAGTTCTTTAAAAAGCCGGGCTGTTTGCCTTTTCAGGATACCTATTCCCGACAACATGGTTCCAAGCACTGTGGAGATTAACCCCGGAATGAACCCAATGTAAAAATCGGGTGGCGTAATGCGGGCACGGATAGATGAAGGCATCATTACGGCTGAACCTTTCATCATTCCGGAGATGTCAATACCGTATTTCTGAACAAGGTAGGCGAAAAACAGGCCAAAAGCTGTACCAACGATGGTTCCTGCGAAGCCAATCATCACCGACTCGAGGATCATCGATACGTATACATGTCTT
>JBBIKG010000024.1:0-38034 GCA_037445555.1 Lentimicrobiaceae bacterium | reverse complement strand
CGCATAAGGGACTTCCACCCTCTGGAATTTGCACACTTTTGTACTCCGCTGAATTAAATTTGTATTTTTGATCTTTTTCAACAGCTTACAGCAAGTGTGCGCTGCATGCTCATGCAGGGCACACACAAGCGGTATAGCCAATAAGGGTTTCAGAGGTATGCGAAGGGTTGTAGCCCGCTTTAATTTTTCGTGTAACCTGACAGGAAATCGCCCGCAATCCCTTACTGGCCATATTGTCAACCGTTACCAGCAAGCCTATTAGACGACACTGCAACCATCAACGTGACAACAAAACAATCGACCTTTGACATCGTGTCCAGACTTTTCAGTCGACCTTGAATCGGCAGACAATTTCGCTGTAACTCGACACAGACCAGCAAACTAATTTGGCGACACACATTCCGACACAAGAAAAAATTAAAACACCCCACCGCACAAAAAAATGAATTTGCCCGCCCACATTTTGCACATTTGGTTTTGCCCTACACACAAGCCAACCCTTCGCAAAACCAAAAGAGCCATTTTTATCCCCACCGCACCGTGTAACATTAAATAATAAAACTTACATTTGACCTAAACAGACAAGTCTATGGCTGACAATATAAAATCATTTGGTGAAACAGTTAGAGACCTAAGAGAGAACAAAGGTTTACTGCTTAGACAGGTTGCAGCATTTCTAGAGGTTGACACTGCATTCCTGAGTAAAATGGAGCGTAATGAGAAGAAAGCAAGTAGGCAACAGGTTAAGAAATTGGCACTAGCACTTGAAATGAATGAAAAGGAACTAATAACCTTGTGGCTGTCTGACAAGATTCTAGAAACATTAAATGAAGAAAGCGAAGCATACAATGCTCTTAAGCTGACTGAAAAAAGAATTAAAAGAACTAAGTAAGAAATGGATATACTCAATTTTCATAAAAAGCTGATCAACAATTACAAAACCTATATTCAGAGCTTCCTGAATATTAAAGACCCCAGTATTTTAAATTTCGTAGACTCGGAGATTGACAATAAAAAACTGTGGCCAGAGCCGTTGGTGCAATTTAACCCCACATTTGAAAAAGGTAGACCATTATCTACATTGGTTAATGAAGGCCACCTTCATACAGAATTGGATAATATATTTTCAGGATCTAGTTTATATAAACATCAGGAAGAAGCCATTCTGATTGGTGCGAGTGACCAAGAATTTATTGTAACTTCTGGAACTGGCTCAGGAAAGTCACGGACTTATATGGCAACAATTTTTAACCATGTATTAAATCAGGGTGACTTTGCCACAAATAAAATTCAAGCGGTTGTTGTTTATCCAATGAACGCCTTGATTAATTCACAGTTCAAAGTGATTGAGAAATTCAAAAAGACTTACGAAGAAAAATACAATAAGTCCTTTCCTATCACCTTTGAACAATACACGGGTCAAGAAACAGAAGAGCAGAAAGAAAAACTGAGAACAAATCCACCACACATCCTTCTCACAAATTATGTCATGCTGGAATTAGCCATGACAAGAAGCGGAAGAGATGTTGAGATTAGACAGAATTTCCTGGAGAACATTAAGTATCTGGTTTTTGATGAATTGCATACTTACAGAGGAAGACAAGGTTCAGACGTTTCAATATTAATACGAAGAATAAAATCAGCTGCTAAGAATAAAGAAATTGCATGTATTGGAACTTCTGCTACAATGGTATCAGATGATGCGACTTCATTACAGCTACAAAAACAGAAGGTCGCAGAAATTGCATCAACTATTTTTGGAACTGATATTCAAGCCAATCAAATCGTAAATGAATATTTAGTTAGAAGTATTGGTCTAGGTCATTCGCCTTCAAAAGAAGATTTAAGAAAAGCCATTCAAGAGGGGATTTTAATTTCTTCAAATGCTGATGATTTCGAAAAACACCCAACGGCTAACTGGATTGAAGAACAAATAGCTCTTGAATTAAAGGAAGGCATATTGGTGAGAAGAAAACCAATTGAACTTTCAAAAATTGCTGAACTGCTGGCAGAGTTTACCGATATTGACAAAGAGGATGCAATTAACCATCTTGAGCAATTGCTTGAATGGGCTAATATTTTAAATACCAACCCTGGCAAAAAGAAGAATTTTCTCCCCTACCGTATTCATCAATTTATTGCTCAAACCGGTTCAGTTTATACAACTTTAGGGGACCAAAAATCTAGAGATTTACGTTTAGATGCAGGTCTTTATGCGGAAAACAAAGACACGAAATTATTCCCCATGCTTTTCAGTAGGGCTTCCGGGCATGAGTTTACCTGTGTCAAATTAAACTTGAATGATTCCACTATACAACCAAGAGAGTTCTATGATATAGTGGATGAAGAAGATGAATCAACTATTGAAGAAGGTTACATTTTTATTCAACACCTAGAAGACGAAGAGCTTATTTGGGATGCAGAAAGGGATATTCCTGATTTACCTGAAACATGGTTTACACCACCAAGAAAAGATGGGACTCGCAAACTGAAAAAAGAAAGAGAAGAAAGACTACCCAGAAAAATTTACTTCAACAAGCAAGGCGATTTTTCATTCACGAATGCAATGGATTTTGAAGGATGGTTTATGCCTTCTCCATTAATGTTTGATCCAACATCGGGAACAATCTATGATGCCCAAACAGCCGAATGGACTAAAGTAATGAAACTTGGTGGTGAAGGACGAAGCACAGCCACTACAGTTCTATCTTTTGAAACCATAACCCAACTTCAAGAATTTGGGGAAGAATCGGCAAAACAAAAACTGTTAAGTTTCACCGATAACAGACAAGATGCATCTCTTCAAGCTGGTCACTTTAATGACTTTGTAAAGGTTGGACAACTCAGAGCAGCAATAGCAAAGGCTCTTGAAACGCATAATACACTTGACTACACAAGTATTACCGACAAAGTTTTTGCTTGTTTAAATATCGGTCAAGACCAATTTGCCAAACAGCCTGCAACTTTTCCCGGCCCAAAGAAGGAGAATGAAGATGCCTTCAAGGACTTCATCATGTATCGCTTGCTGCATGATTTGAGACGAAGCTGGCGAGTTGTATTACCCAACCTTGAACAATGTGCTTTGCTGACAATAGATTACAAGCATCTTGCAGAATCTATTCAAGATAATTCGCTATGGCAACCCAATGATTTACTTTTTGCAATGACTCCGGCTGAACGCCAAGAATTTCTGCATCAGGTTTTTGACTTTTTCCGAAAGTCTTACGCATTAAGCTTTTCTATGCTTGAACCGGGAGTAATTTCAACCAACGCAAAAAAAATTAAGGAGAAATTAAAAGCTCCCTGGACCTTGGATGAAAACGAAAAACTGGAAGTACCCAATCACATTCGTTTAGAAAGACTTTCTTCATCAGCAAGAGAATATTATTCCGAAAGTGCCGGACTCAGTAGTGTTTTTGGGCGTTATCTAAGAAAAAAAGCAACACAACATGGAATTGATATAAGAGGAAAACAGGTTTATAATGATTTTACTTATAAACTACTTGACTTTTTGAGTGAGGCAGGTTGGCTGGTTAAGAAACCTGCGAAAACAGCAAACAATGAAGAAACCAGCATTTATCAATTAAAGGTTGACAATATTCTTTGGCAAAAGGGTGATGGTGAAAATCTCATTCCTGACTTAATTAAAAACCGTTCTTACAAACCACTTAACACCAAACCCAACAAATACTTCCGAAGGTTTTATCAAACCAACTTTCATGACATCAAGCCGATTGAAGGCCGTGAACATACCGGGCAGATAAATAGCGAAAAGAGGAAGCAACGGGAAGAAGAATTCAGAGAAGGAAAAATCGGAGCATTATTCTGTTCACCAACCATGGAGTTAGGTATTGACATTTCAGACCTTTCCATTGTGCATATGAGAAATGTGCCGCCATCACCTGCAAACTATGCACAACGAAGCGGACGTGCAGGAAGAAGCGGACAAGCGGCATTGGTATTAGTATACTGCTCCAATTTCAGTGCTCACGACCGTCACTATTTCAAGCATTCTACGCAAATGGTTGCTGGTACCGTAACCGCACCAAGAATGGACTTGATTAATGAGGAACTTTTATTGAGTCATTTGAATGCTTCTATACTAACTCGAAAGCCATTAAGTGTGCTGAATAATTCACTAGGCGACTTGGTTGATAAAAGCAATTTTGAAACATTACCATTGAAGCAGGAAATCATAGACACAATTAAAATCAGTGATGAAGAAGAGACACTTATTCTAAGCAATTACAAAAAGGTTATTGAGGATACCTACTTCAAAAATGAATTAGCGAGAAGAAAACCATCTTGGTTTACAGATAACTGGATAAAGCAAAATATTGATTCTTTCCAGCATTCTTTTGACCGTTCGCTTGACCGTTGGAGAAAATTATATAAAGCAGCTCAAAATCAAATCAAAGCCGCCACGTCAATAATTGAGAACAGAATTTACGCAGACAATCACGAGAAGAAAAAAGAGGCGTATAAAAGTTTAAGACAGGCTGAAAGACAGCGTGACCTGCTCTTGAATGAACCCACTGATGGAAAGAAAACCAATAAAGACCAATCTGAATTTTATCCTTATCGATACCTGGCCGCAGAAGGCTTTTTGCCGGGCTACAATTTTACTCGCTTGCCAGTACGTTCATTTATGGAAAGCGAAGATGGTGGTGGTGAATTTATTTCAAGAGCTCGTTTTATTGCCTTGAATGAGTTTGGGCCCAGAAATGTAATCTATCACGATGGAGCAAAATATCGGGTTGACCGCATGATATTGACAGAAGCCGAACTCAAATTGGAGAACGGAAAAATATGCCCTAAAACCGGCTATTTTCTTTACGACAAGCAATACGGATACGAAGTTGACCCCATCATCAATGAAACTTTGCAGTTGGACACCAACAAGCATGTGCATACCACATTGATAGAAATGGCTGAAACCAGAGCCTATGAACTGCAACGCATCACTTGTCAGGAAGAAGAACGAACTAAAAAAGGCTATGACATACAAACCTATTTTGCAGTAGATGGAGGCTTTGAAAACACCACGGAAGGCATTGTGAGTGTTGGTGATGAAAAACTCCTACATATTCATTACTTACCCACCTGTCGCATCTTCAAATTAAATTTAAAATGGCGTGCTTCAAGGGAATATGGATTTACCATAAACCTGAATACGGGCTATTGGCAAAGCAAAAAACAAAAAGAAGAAAAAGGAGAAGCAGATGAAATCAAAGATGTAAAACTGTTCACTTCCGATACGGCTAATGCTCTATACATCCAACCTATTAAATCACTTGGACTTGGAGGTGGCAGTAATGGTGTTATCACTTTGATGTTTGCCATCAAACGAGCCATTGAAAATTACTTCCAAGTAGAGTCTAATGAAATTGGTGCCACCATCATGGGCGATGAAGAAGCTCCAAATATTTTGATTTATGAAGCAGCAGAAGGAAGCCTTGGTGTGCTTTCTCAAATCATGGACAATCCTTCACTTTACAAAGCCATCATGACAGAGGCCTACAAGGTTTGCTACTTTAAAAATGATGTAGAGGAAGAAGGAGAAGTGCTTCCTGCGACTTATGATGATTTATTGAGCTATTACAATCAGTTTTATCATCAGCAAATTGACCGCAACCTGATTCGTGATGCTTTAAGAAATTTAAAAGACTCCTCGGTAGAAGTATTGGCTAACAAATCATTCAGCAGCTACGATGAACAATATCATTTCCTGCAAGCAACAAGAGACCCGAATAGCAGTACAGAAGACAAGTTTTTAAAATTCCTTTATGAAAAGGGAATCAAGCTTCCAGATGAAGCACAGCCCAAAGTGGATGATATGTTTGTGCGTCCTGATTTCTACTACAAACCCAATGTTTTCATTTTCTGTGACGGCACTCCGCATGATAACCCGGAAGTAAAAAAAGACGATATAGCAAAGCGAGCAGCACTTAAAAACGCAGGCTATCAGATTCTTTCCTGGTATTATAAAGATTCTTTGGAAGAATTTATCGCCAAGCGTCCTGATATCTTTAAAAAAGTAAAAGACCAATGACAACTCATTTCGCCTATAAACCCGGCAGTTTAGTTACCCTTCGCAATAGGCCTTGGGTGGTTCTGCCATCTGAAGACCATGACCTGCTTCTATTAAAACCTTTAGGTGGTTCTGATGAAGAAATCACAGGAATATTTCTTCCGGTTGCAGGAAAAAATGAAAAACCACAATCCTATAATTTTATCAAGCCTTCTGTCAATGACTTGGGCGATTTCACTTCTGCAAAGTTGCTTTACAACGCAGCCCGACTTTCTTTCAGAAATGCAGCAGGTCCATTCCGTTGCTTAGGTAAACTTTCTTTTCGTCCACGGTCTTATCAGATGGTGCCATTAATTATGACATTGAAGCAAGAAACAACTCGTTTACTGATAGCTGATGATGTGGGTGTGGGTAAAACCATTGAGGCTTTATTGATTGCCAAAGAATTGTATGAACGAAAAGAAATAAAACGTTTTGCTATTGTATGTCTGCCACACTTGTGTGACCAATGGCAGGACGAAATGAAGAATAAATTTGGTATTGAAGCGGTAATTATTCGTTCAGGAACGGCTACTTCATTGGAAAGACAAATCAGAACTCACGAGAATATTTTCCGTGCTTTTCCTTTTCAAATCATTTCAATTGATTACATCAAATCGGGCAATAAACGTCAGGTATTTATTGACCATTGCCCGGAATTGATTATGGTGGACGAAGCACATACTTGTGCCAAACCCGCTGGTGCAAACAATTCTCAACAGTTACGCTATCACTTACTCCATGATATTTCAAAAAAGGAAAATCAGCACTTGGTATTTCTTACGGCTACACCGCACAGTGGTAAACAAGCCGAGTTTCAGTCACTCCTTGGTTTGTTAAAACCTGATTTTGAAAAAATTGATGTGGTTACTTCCACGGAACCGGAAAGAAAAGAAATAGCCAAACATTTTATTCAAAGACGTAGAGGCGATGTTTTAAAATGGCTGGATGAGGAAACAAAATTCCCAGAGAGAAATTCAATTGACAAGGACTTTGAAATCGGTAAAGCCTATGCCGATGTATTCAATGATATTTTGGCTTATGCCCGTGAAATAGTGGCACAGAACATGGGCGATGGAAGAAAACAACGATACAACTACTGGGATGCCCTGGCTTTGTTGAGAGGAGTTATGAGCAGTCCGGCTGCCGGTATATCCATGCTGACCAAAAAGGCACAGAAGAAAAAAATAACGGATGAAGAGGATGATCCTGATACAAATAGGGAACATGAAGATGTTGCAGAAAGCGATAGTGTAATGGATAATGACTTTTCTACAGACGACAACCTGCCATTGTCTGTGCTTGGAAAAGGTGAAGCAATCAAAGATTCTGAGTCGAAACGATTAGTGGGTTATGCCAAACGAATGGAAGGGCTTTATGGCATTGAGCATGACCAAAAAGCCAAAGAAGCCCTTTTTCAAATCAAGACTTTTTTAGAAAGAGGATATAACCCAATCGTATTCTGTCGCTACATTCAAACTGCAAATTATTTAGGGGAAATTTTCAAAGACAACCTGAAGGGTAAAAACTTCAAAAACCTGCACATTGAAGTAGTGACCAGCGAACTCAACGATGAACTCCGAAGAGAGAAAATTGAAGAGATGAACAAATCGGAAAGGCGTTTGCTGATTGCCACCGATTGTTTGAGTGAGGGTATCAACTTACAGGAAGGATTTAATGCCCTATTACATTACGATTTACCATGGAATCCCAACAGATTGGAGCAGCGAGAAGGACGTATTGACCGCTTTGGTCAACAAGCAGAAGTGGTAGAAGTGGCATTACTTTATGGTAGCAACAACCCCATTGATGGTGTGGTGTTAGAAGTATTGCTTCGCAAAGCCAGAGAAATCAGGCGTTCTATTGGAATATCGGTTCCCTTTCCAGAAAATAGTGCTTCGGTGATGGAAGCCGTAACCAATGCCATTTTATTAAAGCCTTCTGTTTCGGTAAAACAGGTTTCGCATCAACTTTCCATGTTTGAAGCAGAAGAAATTGAAGCGGAAAAGAATCGTGTAGCAAGGGCATTTGAAGAAGCCGAACAAAGAGAGAAAGCTTCTCGAAGCATTTTTGCTCAAAATGCCATTAAAGCCCATGAGATTGAAGCCGACCTACGTGAAGTGGACGAAGCCATTGGCGATGTAAAAGCAGTAGAACAGTTTGTGATTGATGCTTTGCGTTTTATGGGTGTGCAGGTGGAAGTGAAAAAAGACGGTTATAAAATTTACACCACCAATATTCCACAGCGATTACGGGATTTACTTTCTGACAAGAATGAAACTCAGGTATCCTTCAAATCACCCACCCCTGCTGGCTACAAATACCTGGGGCGAAATCATCCTTTTACCGAGCATCTTTCACAACACATCATCAACAGTGCCTTGCAAGGTGCAACACAACGAGCAGCAAGGTCAGCTGTATTGCGAACTGCCGATGTAAAGCAGAAAACCGTATTGTTTCAATTGCGGGTGAGAAATGTAATAGCCGAGCAACCAAGCAACAAGCAAATTGTAGCAGAAGAAATGTGGTTGTGGGGCTATAGAGGTGAAGTCAATCAAAAACAATTTTTGAATAAGGAAACGGCTTTGAATCTCTTGATGAGTATTAAGCCAACCCAAAACATGGAAGAAGGCGAAAAAGCCTATTGGCTCAATGAAGAAATGGCTTGGGTACATGATGAAATCTCATTCCGCCTGCATACAGATGAAGTGGCTTTGGAAAGAGCCCATCATTTGGTGGAAAGCCATACCCGATTTAAAAAATTGGTAAGTGGTAATAAATACAAAGTGGTGGAGCCTGTGTTGCCGATGGATGTATTGGGTGTTTACATTTTTCTTCCAGCCATATGATCCCATTTTTGGGTTATATCCATTAAATATAACCCAAATTATTAATTTTATGAGTTATATTTGTTGGGCTTAACCAAATTAATCGATAAAATGAGTGATGTAGAATTATTACCACCCAAAAGTGATGTAGAATCCAAGGCTGTTTTACGCAAAACAGCTGAAGCGCACCGCTATTTAGCAGAACTCAAAGGAATTGCGGCATCCATACCCAATCAAAGTATATTGATTGATACGCTCTCCCTTCAGGAAGCCAGAGAAAGTTCGGCTATTGAAAACATCATTTCCACCTTCGATGATGTGTATCAATCTAATTATCAAACACAAACTTTCGCTTCTCCCGCTGCCAAAGAAGTGCATGCCTATTCCAAGGCCTTGAAAAAAGGCTTTGAACTGGTGCAACAACAGGGCTTGCTTACCAATAAAATCATCTTGGAGATTCAACAGGAGATTGAACACAATAAAGCGGGTTTCAGAAAATTACCCGGCACCAAACTGATGAATCAAGCCACAGGCGAAACGGTGTACGAGCCACCACAAGACCATAATGCCATCCTTGCATTGATGAGCAATTTGGAAGCCTATATAAATGATGATGAACTATCAGATGCCGACCCTTTAGTGAAAATGGCCATCATTCATCATCAATTCGAAAGCATTCACCCTTTTTACGATGGCAACGGACGCACCGGAAGAATCATCAATATACTTTACTTGATAAAAAATGATTTACTCACCCTTCCTGTGTTGTACCTGAGCCGCTATATCATCCGCCACAAAGCCGATTACTATAAGTTGTTGCAGGAAGTTCGCGAAACAGGCCATTGGGAACCCTGGATATTGTATATGCTCGAAGCGGTAACTCAAACTTCTCAAAGCACCATTCAGGTAATTAAGGAGATGAGCAAGGCCATGCTACAATACAAACAAGAAATACGAAACAAAGCGGGTAAAATTTATTCGCAGGATTTACTCAATAACCTATTCCGCTATCCCTACACTAAAATAGAGTTCATCATGCAGGACTTGCAGGTAAGCCGCAATACCGCCATTCGCTATTTAGAGCAATTGGAAAAGCTAGACCTGATAGAAAAACGGAAAATCGGGCGTGATAATTATTTCATCAACAAAGCCCTGCTTGGGCTACTCATTCACCCGAAGTAAACTATGAAATACACAACCATCAACATACAAGGCAACCTGCTCTCCGAAGAAATTCTTCAAAAGGTAGAAACCGCTGAAGCCAGCGGACAACAAGCCACCGACTTTGGTTTTGAGCCGGGTACGAACATCCGCAGCGAAATAGAGTATGCATGGAGCCGCATTAAATTAGATTGGAAAAACTTTAGTGATAAAAGCCAACATCTTCCTGCAAGCGATCCTTACGGAACAACCCTGAGCCGTAAATGGATGGAGCAGTTTCTAAGTTCGCTGGGCTTTGATTTAACCAAAGAAAAATCGGGCTTACAAGGCGATAACAACCAAAGCTACACCATCAGCCATACTGTCGCCAATCTCGATGAATTGCCGGTGCATATCGTGGGATTCATTGAACCGAATAATCCCGATAAAAACACCCTAGATGTAAAATCCAGCGGAGGCACTTCACGTTTTTCTCCTCATGGCACCATGCAGGAATACTTGAATGTGACCGAGCATGTGTATGGTATTGCTTCCAATGGATTGTTTCTGCGTTTGATCCGTGACAGCGGTCGTTTGATTAAACTCACCTATGTGGAGTTTGATTTGAAACGCATGCTGGACGAAGACAAGTACAGTGAATTCACCTTACTCTATCGCTTGTTACATGCTTCTCGCTTTCCGAGAAGTAAGGCTGAAGCCGACCAATGCCTGCTCGAAAAATATTATCAAGACAGCATTGAAACTGGAAACCGAATTCGTGATGGATTGAGCCTTGCGGTAAAAGAATCCTTGGTGGCTTTGGGAAATGGTTTACTCAACCAACCCGAAAACCAACACCTGCGTGATGCCTACGAGAATGGACATTTAACGGCTTATGAACTTAACCATCAGTTGCTTCGCCTTATTTACCGCCTGTTGTTTCTGATTGTTACCGAAGAGCGGGATTTGGTGTATGACAATACCAACAACTCAGAAGAACAAAAACGCAACCGTGATATTTACTACCGTTTTTACAGCCTTGCCCGTTTGCGTAAGCTCTCCGCCACTCGCTATTTGTTCGAACCGCAATACACCGACCTGTGGCAGGGCTTGATGCAAACCTTCAGTTTTTTTGAGCCAGGCAACAAAGGCCTAATGCTCGGCATCAAACCTTTGGGTGGCGAATTGTTTCAGCCTTCGGCCATACGGCATATTCGGGAGTCGCTTATCAACAACCGGGTATTGCTGGAATGTATCCAAAGCCTGAATGAGTTTGAAGATGCCAAAAAGAACCGGGTGCTTATAAACTTCCGCTCGCTCGATGTGGAAGAATTGGGTTCTATTTACGAAGGCTTGCTTGAACTTTCTCCGGTTATTCATAGCGATGGTCGCCAATATGAATTCACCTACGAAAAAGGCAGCGAACGCAGTTCTTCGGGTTCGCACTATACGCCTGAAGATTTGGTGAAGCCATTGATTCAACATTCGCTGGAATACCTGATTGATGACAGAGTGCAGCCCTATTACAAAGGCAAAACCACAGCTGAAGCCGCCATACAAAGTTTGCTGAGCCTGAAAGTAGCCGATGTAGCCTGTGGCAGCGGTCATATATTGCTAAGTGCTGCCCGCAGAATTGCCCACGAAGTAGCCCGTATAGAAAGTGGCGAGCAGCA
This sequence comes from Lentimicrobiaceae bacterium, assembly GCA_037445555.1. Classification (GTDB taxonomy): domain Bacteria; phylum Bacteroidota; class Bacteroidia; order Bacteroidales; family JAAYJT01; genus JAAYJT01. The sequence continues at coordinate 26,323 of JBBIKG010000024.1, read as the reverse complement.
GCCCAATCCCCAAAGTTTCCGCAAGGCGTTGAAGCAGGTGATACGCCATTGCATTTATGGAGTGGACAAAAACCCGCTGGCGGTAGAACTCTGTAAAGTGGCCCTGTGGCTCGAAAGCCATAACCCGGGCGAACCGCTCAACTTCCTTGACCACCACATTAAATGTGGCGATGCCATTGTAGGGCTGGCACACCGCAGCGAACTGGAAAACGGCATAGCCGATGAGGCCTTTAAAACCCTGCCGGGCGATGATAAAGACCTTGCCACTGCCTACCGCAACAAAAACAAGCAGGAGCGGAAAATGAAAACCCAAACCACCTTGCAGTTTGATGCAGCCGTGGCAGAAGAAGTGAATGCCGTAATAGAAAAGTTTAATTTGTTTAAAAACCTGCCCGAAACCACGCCCGATGAAGTGGCGAAGAAGGAACGGGAATACCGCAACTTTGAACAATCGGTAGAGCGCATGCGGCTCAAGCAATTGGCCGATGCACAGGTAGCCCAGTTTTTTATACCCAAAACCGAAGCCACCAAAGCCTACCTGATGACCAATGCCGAATACCGCAACTTTCTGCGCAGCGTAAATAAAGGAATGGGCCCCTTGCAATCGCAAAAACTGGCCTATGTAGAAACCCTGCTGCCCCAATACCGCTTTTTTCATTGGTTTATTGAGTTTCCAGAAGTATTTAATGAAGGAGGCTTTAATTGTATTTTAGGTAACCCGCCATTTTTAGGTGGACAAAAATTAAGCGGTTCTTTTGGTGATGCTTTTTTAGAAAGCATCAAATATCAGTTTGCCCCTATTGGTGCAGTAGATTTAGTTACTTATTTCTTTAGAAGAATTTTTACCATCATCAAGCATGGCGGTTTTCAATCATTAATCTCTACAAATACAATTTCACAAGGCAAAGTTCGTGAAGATGGGTTAGACGTAATTATAAAACAAGGCGGCTCAATAAATCATGCAATAAAAAGTACTAAATGGCCTGGCATTGCAGCGGTAGAGGTTGCATTGGTTACGATTACCAAACAGCCTTGGAACGGCAGGTTTTATTTAGGTGTCAAAGAAGTGCCAACGATTACACCATATTTGGATGATGCAGAAAGTCTCGGCGCTCCTTTTTCATTGAAACAAAATGAAGGCAAATGTTTTCAAGGAAGTATTGTTTTAGGTAAGGGATTTGTATTAGAGCCGCACGTAGCAGAAGCACTAATTGCTAAAAACCCACGAAATAAAGATGTCTTATTCCCTTATTTAAATGGCGATGATTTAAACAACAATCCCGACCAGCGCCCAAGTCGTTGGGTAATTAATTTCTTTGATTGGCCTGAAGAAAAAGCTAAGACTTATCCAGATTGTTATAGCATTATCGAACATTTAGTGAAACCTGAGCGGCAACGATGGGAGATTGATAAACAGGGGAATGAAATTATTGGCCAGTATGCATTAAGAAAACCTTTACCAGAAAAGTGGTGGATATATGGTGAAAAAAGACCCTCGCTTTATAAAAGTATTTCTGACTTAGATAAAGTTGTAGTTGTAGCAAAAACCGCTAAGTATATTGGCATATTTCTTTATCCTACTGGATTGGTGTTAGACCAGTCACTAACGATTGGAATTTTTAGTGACTTTATAGCAGTTTCAGTTTTTCAGTCTTCCCTTTGTGACATTTTTTCAAAGGCTTTTGGAACTACAATGGAAACAAGGTTCAGATTCAACATTGAAAATATTGAAACATTTCCTTTTCCACAAAACTTAAGCTCACAACAATTAAAACAATTGGAAACCATTGGCGAAACCTACCACGAGCACCGCAGGCAACTGATGCTGGGTATGCAACTAGGGTTAACCAAAACCTATAATTTGTTTCACGATCCGGTGGTGAGTGGAGAGTGGAAAGTAGAAAATGGTGAGTGGAGAGGGATAAATGGAGTAAATCCAAGCAAGAATCTTGAAGCTTTAATCAAGCATCTGGAGAAAACAGAAGGCACAATTTCATTGGATGAAGCTATAAAAGCAATACTCAAACTCCGTGCGCTGCATGTGCAGATGGATGAGGCAGTGCTGGAGGCGTATGGCTGGTCAGATATACAACTCCGCCATGATTTTTACGAAGTAGATTACTTACCTGAGAACGATCGCATCCGCTTTACCATCCACCCCGATGCCCGCAAAGAAGTATTGAAAAGGTTATTGGAGTTGAACCATAAAATCCATAAAGAGGAAATAAAGGCGGGTCTTTGGGACAAAAAGAAATCCCCTGCCAAGCAGAAAAAGTCAGGTGATGCAACTAATGTAGTAAATGAGCCGCAGGTGGGGTATGGTGGATTGTTTAAAGAGGAGGAAGAATCATGAGGCAGATATCCCCATCATTTTCGCATATCAACTTGCAACGCAAGAAAGACAAACTCACGGATAAGGAGTGGGCTAAGGCATTGCCATTGGAAGAAGTATTGAAGTCAGCACCCAAGCGAGTGGAGACCTATGATGATTTGGTAAAGGATGTTGCCCAAATCCTGCACCGCAACCGCAACTATGTGCTGTTTTACCGTGGCCAAAGCAATGACTATAAAGCGGAGGGAAAAACAACTATTCTGCCTTCCATCTACCGCAAAAAACCGAACGAAAAACGCCTGATGCTGAAAGAACGCCTCGAAACCTTACAACAAAAAACCGAAGCGTTAAAAAAACTCTTTCGAGACAGCACCATCAAATATGCCGGCACTTCCTTGCTCAACAAATACCCTGAAATAGCCTGGTCGCTACTGCAACACTACGAAATCTGTGATACGCCATTATTAGACTTAACACATTCCTTGCACGTAGCCTGTTCATTCGCCTTTGACAGAAACAACGGTGATTCCGGAATCATTTATGTGTTAGGCATGCCCTGGCAAACCGATGCCATTGGCTTCAATACCTTCGAAGAACTGGTGAATCTACGATTGCTGAGTGTTTGTCCACCTCAAGCCCAACGACCGTTTTTTCAAGAAGGCTATTTGGCTGGCCCCTTCCCCAACTACCAACTCGACAATCCCAAACGAGTTGACCAATTCGACTTTTCAAGAAGACTCATTGCCAAATTTGAAATCCCCATGTACAATAAGACCTTTTGGGGCAAAGGCTTTTCAATAATACCAAGAGAAAAACTATATCAAGACAATGATGAAATAAAAAGAATTTGTGAAACACTACAGAAATGAAACCCACGCAGCAGTCACACACATTGCCAAGTCGCACTAGCCGAAACACAAGCCAAAACTTGGCAAAGAGTGTGCCTGCCCCACCGCAAGAAAAATCAAATTTCCACCCTTCTAATCCCGATGGGTATCGGGATAAAACCGCCACCCACAGCCGACACAAAAACAGTTGGACAGAAACAGCGAAAACCTATACTAGACAATGCTTGACAATGACGGAGGACAGAAGGCCAGCTTACAACAGCGGTTTTGCAAAAAAGCGGGTTCAGTGGTTAATTGAACATTCTACCTCGCATCAAATTTTGTGGTATGTTGACAGTTTAGTGCTCCGAAATCCCGCACGAACGCCAAGCCCAAAAACGTTATGTGGCATAAAACAAAAACAACTCTTGTTGATTAAGAAAGGAATAAATGAATTTCAATAATAGAATGCGAATAATAATTAAAAAGTAGGTAATATGATAACAGTATTTATTGTATTAGGAGTATTTTCCATTATTGTTTTTGTCTGGACAACAATAATGATTTATTCATTTCTAAGAGCAAGAAACGAGAAAACAGAGAGTTTCTTGTTTATCAACTTATATATTTTTCGCTACATAAGCGAATATAGAAAATTAACAAAAAAAGAAACTGGCAAAGTCGGCTACTTGTTTTATTTATATGTATTTTCCATTAACATTGCTCTTATTTGCTTTGTGGTTTTGATGCTATACAAATAGTTGCATTAATCTTCGAGTAACCTCCTCCCAATAATTCGGACCATTGTAAAATAGAGTTTCAGGACGAAAATAAGTTGTGACTTTAAATTTGAAAATCGCTTATGAAACGATCAAAACTTACTGAATCACAGATTGTTTTTGCGTTAAAGCAATCTGAAACAGGCGTAAGGGTTGAAGAAGTTTGCCGGAAGATGGGCATCGGCGAAGCTACTTTTTACAACTGGAAGAAGAAATATGGAGGATTAGGAATACCTGAACTTCGCCGTTTGCGCCGGCTGGAAGAGGAAAACTTTAAACTCAAACAGATCGCTGCGGATCTTAGCCTGCACAAGCAGATGCTTCAGGATGTATTAAAAAAAATAGCTTTGAGACCAGCCTAATTGAGTGAAGCTTTCGCTATGACAGAAAAAGAATGGGTAAAATCAATTGTTCCCGACATCCAAACGGGACTTCAAAAATCTGACAAAAATCTTATTGTTTCGGACGCTAAACGACTGCCATACACAAGCGAAATCCTAACATACAAATCGGACAAGCCAGACAAGCAACATTTCAATAGCTATGAGACAGACATTTTAGTTTACGAGCAACTTGACATAGACACCTGGAAACCAAGGGTAATTATTGAGACCAAACTTGACAGCGTTACAACACACGACTGCATTACTTACAGTCAAAAAGCACAGACACATAAAAATGTTCATCCGTATTTGCGTTACGGTATTCTGATCGGCAACAGAGAAAACCACCCACTTCCCGGACGACTTTTCAGACACGGACAGCATTTTGACTTTATGGTTTCTTGGCAGACACTTAAACCCGACAAACCAGAATTGAAAACATTAATTGATATTGTGTTGGACGAAGTAAAATCAAGCAGGACACTTGACGAAATTATTTTTAACTCTCGTTCAAAAGGCAGGGACAAATTTACCTCACTTCACCGACCATTACGTCTAAACAAATAACGACACGACAATTACGGACAATAGAAGTACATGCCTGTAACAAGGGCTTTAACGACATAGGGGGTGCAGGGCTTCGATAGACAATTTTTCGCATATTTGAACTGTGGTGCTTCGAAGAGAGTGAAGTGGGAAAATGCCCCGCCTTTGTAAAGCCCCGAACCGTTAAGCACAAGCATCGTACACTGACAATCAGAAAAAATGAATCTTATAACAGAAAAAACAACTTTTGACATTCTTTTTGACAAACTTTCTGATAGAGGTTTGCAACCTGAAAAGCGAATTTCAGAAAGGACTTTTATTGTGCCCGGGAAAGACAGACTATCAAATACAAAATATATAATTGCCAAGATTAAATCTCTATTCTTTTGTGCTTATGATTCATACGGGACAAGCGCTTTTTCTTCCAACACTTTTACTGGAATTTATTCAATCATCAATTTACCACCAGAAACAGAATGCCATATCTACAAAAAAGACTGGGTTGACCTGATTCTAAGGAAAAATAAACGCAAATTAGGAATCAAATTCATCGACGAGAATCTTACAATAACTTCATCGACCAATTGGACACCTTCCCTTTTATTAGACTTGAACGATGTTAATCTATTTCGCGAAATCAATAAAAGTATTGCTCCTCTCAAGATTACAATCCAGCATGACTACCTTTCAATAATTGAAGAACTAAAAGGTAAAACCATTATTGGAATTGAGACAGATTCGTGGATTTCTGATGATAATGATTTAGATCTGCTCATTAATTCAGGCGGTCAACTAATTGTAAATATGACAAATGCCTGTGCCTGACAATTCAAATTCTTTATAGCGGGTAATGTTCTGAAAATGAATATTTTAGTTTCGAGCATAAATCTAAGCAGCCGAAAGATTTGTTTTTTGAAGTCCGCCATACCTGGTTTTCCAATTATTAAAGGCAGCATCACGGATTCCGTACCCGCGAAAGGCATCGGCCGTTTTCATCCCAAATTCCCGCTTCTTTAGCGCAGCAATGCTTTGGTTGCCGGTAAATCTTGCCTTTTTCACAGCATTTTTTGAACGGTTTAAATTAATCAAGTTATTTTTGACCCAAATTTTAAAAGCCCCGAAAACGGGGAAGCCGACATAGAACATGGATGTTTTTAAAGGCAGAAAAGCAGTTATAGCGACCAGGCATAAAAAAGAAGAAGTGATTGCCCCAATTCTTGAAAACGAGCTGGGGCTAATTTGTGTTACATTGCAAGATTTGGACACAGATAAACTAGGAACTTTTTCGGGAGAGATAGAAAGAAAAGACGACCCGATTACCACCTTACGCAACAAGTGCCAAATGGCCATGGATGCAAGCGGAATTGGTCTTGCAATAGCCAACGAAGGCTCATTCGGGGCACACCCGGGTATTTTTTTTGCCCATGCCGACGATGAACTTGTGATGCTGGTGGACAAAGATAATGGGATTGAAATAATTGAACGCGAGTTGAGTTTGGAAACAAATTTTGATGGAACTGAAATAAAATCCGAGGACGAACTGAAGGCATTTGCTACTAAAATTGGTTTTCCATCGCACGGTATTATTCTGAAAAAAGGCAAAAATATTTATACCGGCATAATTAAGGTAAGTAAGTCTTTTGAAGAATTGATAGAAAATTATCATAGCATTAAAAATGATGATAATACTGCTTATGCTGAAACTGATATGCGGGCAATGCAAAATCCTACTCGAATGAAAGTGATTGAACAAGCAACCAAAAGGCTTGCAAAAAAAGCAAAATCGTTATGTCCGAATTGCAGCACTCCGGGCTTTGGTGTTGTGGATACAAAACAAGGTTTGCCTTGCGAAATATGTGGATTACCTACGAGATCAGTCTTAAAACATATCTACCGTTGTCAAAAATGCAATTTCGAAACGGTACATGAATATCCTTACGAAAAGCGAGTCGAAGACGCTCAATATTGCGATTTTTGTAATCCATGAAACGGATGAGAAGATGAAAAACAATAAATAATTGTGTCAGCTTCCCCGGACTTTGGCCAATTAAAATTAGAGTCAGAATTGACTTGAGCTCCTCCCATATTAAGCGGCCACTAATGAAGATAAATATCCTAATATTCATTCTCATTACTTGATTTTACCCCTAAGAATGATTATATTTGCATTCGGACTAATTATCCGTTTACAACTCGTGCACTAACGGTTGGTATATTGTGGGTCGGGGAACTGATTATTGTCAAACCTGATTAATTGTCAACGTATGAAAAGCAGGAGATTTTGTGACCGTAATGTCTCGTTACTGGTCATGTGTATCATTTTGACTTCGAATTGCCTGTATGCCCAGCAAAAGAGTTCAGCTTCCACTCAAAGCAGGAACGGGCTTCAAATGGCAAAATTTTCCACTCCGCAAGGAGACCTGATGGTGTATTTTCCGGGCGATGCAGCTGCAGGCGACCGTATCAGCGGCACTGTAATTACAAAACCAACCGGAAAAAATGAAAAGCAGCTGGAGAAAAACCAGGGAAGACTTGAAGGATATGTTGTATACATGAAAGAAGATCCGGAAAACAAAACGGTAGTAAAAGCCGATCATTTCCGCTGGTTGATTCCTCAGGCGGCGGGAGGCATCATAAATCTGGTGCTGAGAGACTCAAAGGGTGCCAGCCTGGCTTCAGCCGCAATACCTGTAAATCCGGAGCCGGTCCAGGTAAATGTTCCGTCAACGATTAAGCCAACGGATTACCGCCTTCCAGAGATTATTCAATCGGGCATGCCGGCTTCCATTTCCGGCCACTTTAACAGCGATCTTTCCAATACCGTAATCACCGTGGGTAAGGAAAGTGCAATGGTGCTGGCAGAGTCGCCCCGAAAGTGCATTTTTGTTGCTCCTGATAATGTAGTGGGGCCTAATGAAATAGTTCTCTCTGAGGGAGGAGTCACTGCGTCTGCCCCAACCAACAGTCTGGATCTTAAGCTAAATGCAGAAAGACTCTCGCTGAACAAAGGAGAAAGGACCGCCCTTAACCTGTTGATTTCGGGACTTGAAGGTGTGAAAAAGCCGGTGCCATTTGTGATAACAAACGAATCACCGGGAACAATCAACCTTTCGGGCGGTAATTACCAGGAATTGATGATCCAGCCCGGCCAGGTTACCGCTGCCGGAACCTATCAGCAGCAATTTACCGTTTCGGCCATCAACGCAGGATCCTTTTCAATAGCAGCGCAGGTGACACCAACTCTGCCTGAATCCATACTGGCAGATAAACCCCCTACTCCTAATTTTCAGGAGTTGCCAAAAGAACTGGAAGGTATTCCTTCCGAAGAACTTGAGCATATCAAAACCGGTAACAACAAAACCAAATACATTCCCCGAGGCTATATCCATATAGACAGGGGAAACTATGCTACACAATATTATAATCCTGATATCGCGAAGGGTTATGAGCACGTCAAGGTTGGGAATCAGAAAAGCATAATCATTCCCGAAAAGTTTTTGCATATTGAAACAACAGGTACAGACCGAACCAAATACTATCCGCCGGGAAATGTGCATCTTACCGGGACAAAGGATTATTCAAAACTTGTACCTGCCGGGCACACCCATATTAGTAAAGGCCCGGATGCCACCAAGTACAAACCTGATGGAGGGAAACATATTGAAAAGGGCTCTGATGCCACCAAGTATGAAGGCAATTTTCATGTTGACCGGGCTGGTGATGACTGGTCTAAAAACGAAAAGTCGATTAAGCCGCCGGTTGAGGCAGGCAAAAAAGAGGTAATAGATCCGCCCAAACCTGTCAAGCCAATAACGCAAAAAGAAAAAGACGATAAGGAAGCTAAGGAGAAGAAAGAAAAAGAAGAGAAAGAAAAGGGAAAGCAGGGCGAAAAAGAGAAAGGCAAGTGATATGGCTTTACCGGTCTCCGGAAAAGAAAATCATTTGCGGGCAGCTGCACTTTTTTGCGTGGGGGTGGTGGCACTTTTTGCATTATTCAATGCGTTCGTGAGCCCGGCCCTGCGACTGAATCCAGGGGCATTTTTTACGAATGAATCATATATCCGAGGGCTTTATAGCCCTTTGGATCTAAAAGATTCCACGGCGGTTTTCAGGTACGTATTCAAAAACCTACACAAGGAAGTAACGGTTTATCCATCTGAAAACTACTATTATTTCCGTTTCACTGCAGCAGGCAAGTCAGTTTGGGGCACACTGGTACTTTCGGCTGACAACCGTGACCAGGGAGTTTTGGGATTTGGCTATATCGAAAAACAGGACAGGTACACAGGCGAATATCCCGATGCTGTAGGCGGAAGCAAGGATCTTACGGCTGCCGACGGTGTTTTGGTTAAAAAAATTACACCTTTCAAATATACAGTAACTTTTGAAGGAAGAACCGTGACATTTATTCTGCAATCATTGCAATTGCAAACGCCGCAGCACGCATTGCTTCAGGAAGATGAGCGACTGGTAGGCCCAAATTTTGACGAGTCGGGCATACAATTTTATCTGGTCTATAATATGACCGAAAAAAACCTTTTCTGGATCTTAAACGAGGATGTTTTTGTACCTGAAACTTTCCGCAGGATAAATGATGAGCTGGAAGTGGGAATGAGAACGGGTTTTGCATTTTACCTCGACACACTGAACCGGCGTCGTATCCTGGTCGGAATTGATGGATATTATGCGTTGCTTAATAACTGGTTTGATGGTCCTTTTGACCAGCTTCCCGATAATTACGTCAAGACCGGTGATATCGAAGTGCAAAAATATATGGAGGCCTCCTACGGATTCGAACCAGGTATAATAGATACGTACGGAAATTTTTTACACCGCGAGGGTATCAGGGTAGCTGTAGCGCCCTACTACGCCTACTACTCCATCAGCGACTTAGTTAATGTGATTGAAAATTGCAAAACGGGCATAGAGTCGCGTGCTGCATTCATCTCCTGCATCACCACCCAGGTGTTCCATCTGCCAGAGAATCTGCCGAAGTGATCAGAAATGCCTGCAAAGGCTGTTAGCTGCTGCTTTTTCTGACATATAGCGCTTTGAAGCCTACCGTGTCTTCTTCCCTTTCAAAAAGGGTTTTACATGTTTTTTTACTATCTGATATACAAGATCGTTGTCGAGATCAGGTTTCCAGTCATGACTGAACAACTCAGGATTGGTGGATCGGGCAAACACGTTTTCAATAGTGTATCGTGTTGCCTCTTCCGGCGAAAGTTGTTTAGCCCATTCAATTCGGTTTGCATTGACGACGCCCGGTCCTGTGTTGTTAAATTCGGCGTAGTAACAGGTTTTGTGATTTTCATTCCCTCGCCAAATCGACCATCCCTCCGGGTGGATTCCCTCTGTAAGGTATGAATTCATTATTACGGTTTGTCCATAAGGGCGCCAGGGCCTTCCGAGATAGACCTTGCTCACTTCGTGGGCAGTGGTAAACAAGCAGTTACGCATCACGTAGCCAAACTTCACACCCTGCTCTGTAGAAGCCGCTGTAATGAAAGAACCGGATTTAAGGCTGTGAATGTGGCAGTTGTCGAAAATGGCAGTCGTTCGGCCAAATATATAATCGGTGGTTCCTTCAATGTAACAATCCTGGATATAGTTTCGATACCGGGAAAAAGTGTAATACGTGTCCTGATTTCCGATCAAACGGCAGTGAAACAATATCTGGCGATCGCCACTGGTGCGTAGTGCCACTGCCTGCCCTACCGGCCCTGCAGAATTCATGAAGGTAAGATTCATTGCACAAAAGTCGCTGGCATCGGCTGCAAAGCTAAATGAGGTATAGGTGCCTATGGTAGCGGTATCCACAACCCTGCCTGTATGATCGTCGTAAGTCAGGATAACCTCGTCCGCGTCCTCACCGATCAATGTCACATTTGTTTTTGTACCCGAAAGCACGATTTTTTCCTTGTACACACCTTTTCGGATAAATACAATTTTTCGACAATGGTTGTGATCAGGTACCCTGTTAATGGCTTCCTGTACTGATGTCACATCGCCCGAACCGTCCCGGGCAACAACCAGGAATATTTTTCCTTTTAGTTTTGCCTCAAGCGGTTTAGCAGGTGAAAAATTGCTTCCCAATAAGAACATGATAAACAGGCTCAATATCTTTTTCATGGTTTATGCTTTCTTATTTTTTCTTTGACAACCCTTGTAACCCCTTGATTACTAGTCCGGCCACAGCTTTTGCTCCCTCGGGCTGAAAGTGTGTATTGTCAGTCAGACCATCCGGGTAGGCCTCATAAGCAGCGGGAGGCAAATTCATAAAGTAGTGTCCGGTAATGTATTCGCGCCCCATTCTAGTAAAGTACTCTGCCGATGAAGTGGTCAGGTCTATGAAGTAAACATTCAGCTCTTCGGCAACCTTCTTCATAGCACTCGGATAATCTCCGTGCGAGTTACCCAGCACACCCTCGTTCCACGGATAGTTCCGGCAAACCGAACTGATCAGGATGGGTGTTGCACCTTTTTGCCTGGTTTGATACACGTATAGTCGCAGAAACTCCTTATACCCCGGCAGGCTGACATAGCGTTCCTGCTTGCTCTCCGATGCATCGTTATGGCCAAACTGAATTATGACAAAGTCGCCTTTTTTCAACTGGTCAAAAACTTCACGCCATCGTCCTTCCTCAAAAAAAGACCGGGTGCTTCGCCCTCCGCGTGCTTTGTTTATTACAGTTACATGATGCCCGTTCAGAACAGGGATGTTCTTTACACTATCCGGTACAAGAAATCCGGGCAGTGCCTGCCCCCAGCCGGTCATAGGGTAGCGCTGGGACATGTAATCCTCGCCATAATTGGCGTAATCGGCCATGGTTGAGTCGCCGAGCATCCACAGAGTAATATTTTTGCTGATAGAACAACCCATCAACAGCATCGTAAAAAGCAAGCCGAAGACAGATGTTTTGGCTTTCAACATGGTTGTAGCATTAATTTCAGACTATAAAATTACACTATTGCTCAAATTCAGCAGAAATTTTTATCTACTTGGTATCGCATAAGAAATGGTACACTATCAGGCAAGGACTATTTTATATATTTGCGGTGTCATCCGGTGCTAAGCCGGCAAAGGAATTTGAGAACGAATCCGGTCTTCCTATGATGTGGCTCACATGCCTTTTCCTAAGACAGTTTTCACGGTTGCTTGTCCAGATCCAACAAAAAGCCTGCATACTAACAATTATACTGATAATCGCTTTTCATTTTCCGGTTCAGGCACAACCTCAGACAAAATATGAACGGGAGTTCCGGGTACATTCTGACAAGGTTCCATCAAATGCAAAGCATTTTATAAACAGCTTATCAGGAGTTAGCAGAGTGAGATGGTATCAAGAACAGGGCTATATGACTCTGAGTTTCGAAGCTAAATTCAACCTTGCCAGTAAGCGTTACAGCATTGAATTTAATAAAGAAGGTGCCATTGAAGATGTTGAAAAAGAAACAGACATCAAAGCTCTGAATGACACTACCCGGCAAATGCTGCTTCGCGCATTGGGATCTCTTTTCTCCAACTTCAGGATACAAAAGAGCCAGATTCAATGGGTGGCTGATGTGGAGGCTCAAAGACAACTCATACTCGAAGGAAGGTCCAATCTTCCCTTTACACAGAACTTTGAGTTGATAGTTACTGCATCCGACCGGAATCAACGTGCAAATTTCGAAGTTCTTATCAACTCTTCTGGCAACATACTTAGCAGTCGTAAAATCGTAGCACGACTGACAGATACGCTGGAATATTGAAACAGTAGTGCGGATGTTAAGAATTTTGACTCTTTTTTGTTTACTGTCGATCACCGCTGTGACTGTGGCACAACCATCAAGAGGCTATGGGTTTCTTCCGCGGGTTGTCCTCTCCGGAAATTTGAGCACCTCTTTCCGAAACATCACTTCAGCCGAATCGCGCATCTTATTTTATGATGATGGAGAATTCGATCTGCAACATAGCCTGACTGATCTTAGTACACTTTTTTCCTATCGCTGGTTCTCAAATATGACTGTGAGCGCCGGTTATATGATCAGGCTCAGGCAGGGAGGCCCCTCCCATAGGCTATTACAGCAATTCACTCTCATACAGGCGGTTCGTCAAACCAGATTATCCTACCGTTTGGCTTTCGACCAAACTCTCAGCTCTCAGGCAACAACAGTTTACCGGGCACGGTTCCGCATCCAGTTTGAATTGCCGCTCAGTGGCGAAAAAATTGATATTGGTGAGTTTTACCTGAAACCGGGCATCGAGGCAATCGGAATTACTCAAGGAGGAACACAAGGTGCCGAATTACGCATTACTCCATTGATTGGCTATGAAATCAGCCCCTCGAACCGGATAGAGGCAGGAGTTGATTACCGTATCCGTAAGATGGAACATGCCAGTCAGAGCAACTCCCAGCTCTTCGTCCATTTCAGCTGGTTTTCGTCCTTGCCATCACTTATGGGTAAAAAATAGTGCCAGGTAAACCCATCGGGCTTAAGCCTGGCACCCTTGTGTTTTCCTTAATAAATCTATTTCCCTTTCAAATATTTATCGAGCCAGCGAAGTGTTTCCCAGTGCATATGAAGTATGGACTCGCGGGCTGAATAGCCATGGCTTTCGTTGGGCAGCATCACCAGCCGGGCTTTTGCACCGTGTCCTCGCAGTGCCTGAAAATAGCGCTCGCTCTGGATGGGGAACGTGCCTGCATTGTTATCGTCAGAGCCGTGAATAAGCAACAACGGATGCTTCATTTTATCGGCATAGGAGAACGGAGACATGGCATTGTACAGATCCGGAGCCTGCCAGTAGGTGCGGTCTTCGCTCTGGAAGCCGAAGGGTGTCAGGGTGCGGTTGTAAGCCCCGCTGCGTGCAACACCGGCGGCAAACAAATCGCAATGGGTTAAAAGATTCGCGGTCATAAATGCGCCGTATGAGTGCCCCGAAACTGCCACTTTCTTCGGATCGGTCACGCCCATTTCTACCAGCTTGTTGATGGCAGCACGGGCATTTTCGACGAGTTGGGGGATAAATGTATCGTTGGGTTCGGCTTCGCCTTCACCCACAATCGGGAAGCTGGCGTTATTCAGCACGGCATAGCCCTGCGTGGCCAGCATCACCACCGAAGACGCCCCCATCCGGGTAAAGGTATAGGGTGATCCGGTGACCTGCCCTGCATTGTCAGCCGATTTAAACTCTCGCGGATAGGCCCACAGCAGGGTGGGCAAAGGCCCGTCGCTGGTCTTGTAGCCTGGTGGCAGAAACAACTCTCCGTTCAGTGCTACGCCATCGTTACGCGTATAATGAACCACCTGTTTCTGCAGCTCGCGCAGCCGCGGAAAAGGGTCGGGGAAATTTGTGAAGGCCTGTATGGTGTTCTTCTTCAGATCCCGGATATAGTAATTTGGTTGCTCATCCACCGACTCCCTGCGGGTTATGAAACGCATTGGCTCTGTGCTGAGAATGTTGCTTACCGATTCAAAGTAGGGAGCCTTGCACTGCCACAGCCGGGTAGTTTTCATAGTTGCGATTTCAAACCTGTCGAGGAATGGAAAGCTGCCCTGCGGGCTGTTTCCGGCACCGGTGAGATAGAGATATTTTTGCTTTGCATCCATCAGCAATACATCCTGACCTGACGGGTTAGATGCAGTATAGAAGCTTCCCGGATTACCGTAAAGATCTTCCGTTGACCGGTCAAATAATACCTTTGGCGCTTCGGCGAGGTTCGACGGGTTAAAGAATGAAGCAATGCCACGCCGTGTCTGCCACCAGTTCTGATAAATGACTGCCAGATTCTGATTTCCCCAGGTAAATCCAGCAAACCGTAGCGCAGTCTTTGGGCCTTTCTGGGGTTCATCCGCAAATGGAGCCTCGAGGCGGAAGAGCTGATCGCGAAAATCAACCTTTTTGGCCGGATCCCCATCGTCCAGGGCTTCGACCCACCAAAGAGTAGCGGGAGCGTCATTCTGCCAGGTAATTGAGCGTGGACCTTTGCGCACAGAACCGTTGCCCTGAGGCAGTTCCTCGGCTAGAGGCAGTTTTGCAAGTGATTTAACCTGATCTCCTTTTTGGTTCCAGATGCTGATGTTTATTGCAAAACGTTGGTAAGGTACAGCAAAAGAAAAGGGTTTCTGCAATTCCTGCACAAGCAGAAAACGGGCATCGGGTGATGGCGTGAAACGTGAATACAATCCGGCAGGGCCCAGCAAGGTTTCCTGACCCGAGGTAATGTCAACCACCACAAGCTGAGTTTTTATGAAATATTCGAACAGAGCAGCATCCTGAGGATTTTTCAGCAAATCCTGGAAAGTACGGACTGCTGCCTGCCTACCCATGCTCTCCTGCACCTCAGGTCCTGTGGGTTTTCGCACCGGCAGGGGTCTGTCCTTCGGATCAGAACCTACCGACGCAAACACCAGAGATTTATTGGCTTCGAGCCACGAAAAAGCGTTCACAATCACATCGTTCACTGCCCTGTGGCTCAGCTTCCAAGCCTTGCGTTGGGCAATGTCGGCTATCCAGAGTTCAATTCTGTCCGATTTGTCGTTGGTGAACGCAGCAAATTTGCCGCTGGATGACCACCTCAGGTTGCGTATCCGTGCATCCTCAGGCAACCCCGTCACCTTAATCGGGTCTTTGGCCCCCATAGGCAAGACACTCATCCCGATAAAATAGTTGGCCCGGCTGGGGCCGAAATTGTCAGGATTTATTCGTACACCGGCAAGCCTGGCTTCCGGAGCCGCGATGTCTTCGATTGTCGGAATTTCAGCCCTGTCAAGGATGAGGCAGACAGTTCCATCCGGGCTGAATGAAATCATGGGGGTGCCTGGAGCATCCACCATTTCAAAAATTTCGCGCGGAGGAATCTGGTACCTGATAGCCTCCTGGGCGCTGCCAATCAGAGCAAGGCAAGTAAGTAGAGTAAGTAAGATAAAGGTTTGTTTCATGGCAATTAAATTTGGTTGATCCTGCTAAATTAGAAAAACCATTTTATGCCAAACAATTGTCAGCAATAATAAGTTGGTGTAACTTTGGACAGAAGATAAATTCGTATCTTTGCTGAATACAATGTCAAGCTTGAATTTTTTTTAAGAATTCGATATACTAAATCATGATAAAAGCACGTAGATCTGTCCTTTCGTACATGCTGAATGCGGTGGAGAAGGCCGGCAACGCCCTGCCCCACCCTGCCGTGCTATTTGCCATTTTCGCCCTGCTTGTACTTATCATCTCGGCCATCGGGCACTGGTTCGACTGGACTGTAATTCACCCCGCCACGGGTAAGGTAATCCATACGGTCAATTTACTGTCAAAAGAGGGTATACACAGTATTTTTCTGAAAATGGTGGATCATTACACCGGCTTTGCACCTCTGGGCATTGTGATGGTGGCCCTGTTAGGCATCGGCATTGCCGAAAGTAGTGGTCTGATCAGCGCGGCGATAAGATTGCTTGTACTGAAAGCACCAAAAAACAGCATCACCTTTGTGATTGTGATGGCTGGAGTCATTTCAAACATGGCCTCTGATCTCGGATATGTGCTTATCATTCCCATCGCCGGTATCATTTTTCATTCACTGGGAAGGCATCCTATAGCAGGAATGGCTGCAGCCTTTGCCGGTGTGAGCGGTGGGTTCAGCGCCAATTTATTTATCGGAACCATCGATCCGCTGATCGCCGGGCTTTCGACCGAAGCAGCCAGAATTATTGACCCCGAATATTACGTGCTGCCTACTGCCAATTTCTATTTCATGTTTGTTTCGAGTTTCGTTATAGCGCTGGCCGGAACCTGGGTAACACACCGCTTTGTGGAGCCCCGCCTTGGCAGCTACATGGGCGATGTCAAACCTGAGCCTATAGAGCAACTTACCAAAATCGAGAAGAAAGGATTGCGTAATGTATTGCTGGTAACTTTGGTATGGATAGTGCTCATTCTGGTTGGCCTGATTCCTCATGAAGGTTTTCTGCGGGGCCCCGAAGGATCGATCCTGCGCTCGCCGTTATTAAAGGCCTTCATTGCCTTTTTATTTCTCGTGGCCTCCACTATGGGAATCACATACGGTTTCACCACAGGCCGTTTCAAAACCGACGCAGATGTGATTAAAGGCATGGTTGACAGCATTAAATCTCTGGCCGCATTCCTGGTGCTGGTTTTCTTCGCATCGCAATTTGTTGCCTTCTTCAAAGAAAGCAACCTGGGGTTAATCATTGCTGTGAATGGGGCACATTTCCTAAAAAATCTCAATTTGGGAACTGTTCCACTGCTTCTGCTCTTTGTGATTCTTTCGGGCTTCATCAACATGTTTATGGGGAGTGCCTCGGCTAAATGGGCCATCCTTGGGCCGGTTTTCATACCGATGTTTATGTTGCTGGGGTACTCACCCGAGCTGTCGCAGGCTGTGTATCGAATCGGCGACAGTATCACCAATATTATTTCGCCTATGATGAGCTTTTTTGCCTTGATTATTGTATATTTTGAAAAGTACGATAAAAAAGCCGGACTAGGCACACTCATATCCACCATGATTCCTTACACACTCGTCTTTTTTATGTTATGGTCTGCCTTGCTCATCGGTTGGGTAATGCTGGATCTGCCACTTGGTCCCGGAGCAGGCATCCATTACCCAGCTCAATAACCGTGTGTGTCACAAAGGATGGAAAGGTTAGAGGGAACAAGATTTCTCCTTTCTTCTTTCTGCGGGCGATTGCTTTCGGGGCAATACTGTAATCACGTGCCGCCAACATTGGCAAATTCCATCTATACGAAGAGGATCACACTCAACTCTTTTATAATTTAACATACAACAATCGTCCGCTTCAGCAGGCCAGGATTTGCGCCAATTTTGTTTCTGACAATTTTGGCTTGAGGCTGTTGCAAAGCGCTTTAGTATTTCATACTTTTATGACTTCGGAGCGAAGGTATCGGTATATTAAAACATAGTTGCCCGAAAAACGAAACAAGAACACATAAATCATTGATTATGAAAACTAAAATCACTTTTTTCATTTTTTGTCTGATGTTGGCAGCAGTGCCACTGCGGGCGCAGACCGAGGTGGCCACCTATCTCAAGAATGGTCCTGATGATGCAGCTAAACTTATCACAGCTTTTATGAATCCTCTTTCCAAAGTGGTTGAATCTGACCTGAATGCCTCATGGTTTGAAACGGCAGCCGTCAAGAAATGGGGCGTTGGTATAGGAATACATGTATCAGCAGCCTTGGTACCTGAGCACGACCGTACGTTTGACATCTCTGCTTTGGGATTGTCGACCTCTGCCCGACTTAAAGATGTCAACAATAAAATTGCCCCTAATGTTGCCGGCGAAAATCTTGCAGGCCCTACCCTTCAGTACGTTATGCGCAACCCCACCACTCAGGCAAACCAGGTTCTGGCCGAATATCGTTCTCCTAAGGGCAGCGGATTCCCTACATTTCCAATTCCTGCGATCAGTCTGAGCCTTGGGTTGCCTTTAGGGCTTGAGCTTACCGGTCGCTACCTCCCATCGTTCACCTACGAAAATGTGAGTATGACTTCGTGGGGGGCAGGTGCAAAATTTAATTTTACCAAACTGATTCCGGGAGTTCAGAAAATTTCGTTCATTAATGCTGCGCTCTTTGCCGGCATATCTGGAGTCAGCTCCCAATCTAACCTTGACCTGGAGAAAACTGAATATAATGATTTTCATAACTTCATAATTCCAGGTGGTCAGGCCGATTATACCGACCAAACCATGGACATTGAAGCAAGTGGCATAGTTGCCGGGCTTCTGGCTTCTGTCGATTTGTCTTCATTTACGGTGTATGGCAGCATAGGGTTTGCCAAATCCTCATCCAGCCTCAAACTGAATGGCACCTATCCTACCATCAGTAATTCAACCGGTTCGCTCCGAATCGTAGATGTAACAAACCCGGTGGCCATAGATTTTGACGGCTTTTCAGGCCCCGTATACCGCGGAGGAGTGCGACTGAAGATGGGACCCATCGCATTGAAGGCAGATGTGGCAGCTGGCAATTACACCTCGGCTTCTCTTGGCCTAATGCTGTTGTTTAACCAAAAATAGAACCTACCCATAAGATTTCGTTCATATAAACTAATTACAACCATTCAATGGAAAAAAGTGTAAAAGGAACCCGAACCGAACAAAACCTGCTAAAAGCATTTGCAGGTGAATCGCAGGCAAAAAACAGATATACCTTTTTTGCCAAAGTTGCCGAAGAAGAGGGCTTTGAGCAGATTGCCGCCATCTTTATGGAAACGGCTGCACACGAAGAGCAGCACGCCAAGCGATTCTTCAGCTACCTCGAAGGAGGTATGGTTGAGATAACAGCCCTGTATCCTGCGGGCAAAATTGGCACAACCGTCGAAAACCTTCATGCAGCAGCCGAAGGAGAGAATGAGGAATGGACGGTGCTTTATCCCCAGTTTGCTGCCATTGCGCAGGAAGAAGGATTTCCGCGTATCGCAGCTACTTTTAAGGCCATCGCATTGGTAGAGGCTGAACATGAAAAGCGATACCTGAAGCTGCGAGACAACGTGGCCAACGGAGAAGTGTTCAAAAAGAAAACAAAAGTGAAATGGGTTTGCCGCAAATGCGGTTTTGTGTATGAGGGCGAAAAGGCTCTTGCCAACTGTCCTGCCTGCCTTCATCCGCAGGCCCACTTTGAGCTCAAGGCAGAGAATTATTAAATTGGTGTTTCCTGTCCCTGATAACCCCATCGCTACCGGTGGGGTTTTGAATAGTTTGTTATTTCAGAACCCTTTAATCAACACAATGTTAACTATTTAGAAATTTGATCACCAGGATGAATTTTCCCGAGGCAATTCCGAAAACTTTAGAAGAGAGTGTCGTACTTGCTATGGACGGATCAAATCCGGATCTCTTTCCTTTCCTTCCTTTTATCATGCAAGACCTATGGGCGCTGGGAGCGGACCCCGATACGACAGTTAAACTCATCAGGAAACACTGTAAGCACTATTCAAAGGCAAAGGTGCTTGACCTGGGCTGTGGCAAAGGGGCAGTTTCCGTGAAAGTGGCCCAAATTCTGGGATGCAGTTGTCATGGAATTGATGCGGTTCCTGTGTTCATCGAATTCGCAAGGCGCAAGGCAATTGAACACAAGGTGGGGCATCTGTGCAAATTTGAAAAAGGAGATATAAGAACCCGCATAAAAGAGGTATCAGGGTATGATGTTGTTATTCTGGGTGCCATCGGGCCGGTATTTGGAAATTTGCAGGTGACACTGACTATTCTTGCTGATTGCCTCAACGCCGGAGGTTTTTTCGTCGTTGATGAAGCCTATATCAGTGATGATAGCGATTTCTGCCATCCGTCCATTCATAAACAATCAGAAATGCTGCGGCAATTAGAACAAGCGGGGATGTTGAGTGTTGAAAATGATATAATGGACAGAACATACATAAGGGCTTCAAACGATTTCATGGTGGAACACATTAAAAGAAGATGTACTGAATTGGCCGAAAAATATCCTGAGAAACGACTATTGTTCCATGAATATATTAAAATCCAGGAGGCCGAAAGTTATATTCTTGAGAATGAGGTGATCTGTACCACAATGGTAATCAGAAGACAATAAAATAAACATATCAGAAATATGACCCCTTCCATCACCTCGTGTCTGCATGAATAAATTTGCTGAAAACAGAGTACGAACAAAAAGTAACACTAAGCCTATCCAATCTTCTTATGGAGGTGCTCCGCCAACGGGAGCAATTTCAACCAGCCAACGTTGGATCCGGCTGGTTGAACTAATTATTCTTTTTGTGGCAGCTCCTGCACTTCTCTTCTTTGATGTAATAAAACTTCCCAAAGTCGTACCCCTGTTTGCAGCAGCCGTTTACGCCATGGTGGTTTTATTGTTTGATAAAAAATTCGAACGGAGGCTACTGAGGTTCAAAAAGCTTATCGGTTTCAAACGAATCCTGATACGCTTTTTCGTCGTGGCATTGATTCTGGCAGCTTACACTGCCATCTTTGAGCACGGGAATTTATTCATACTTCCCCGCCAGAAACCGTTACTCTGGGTAATGATTATGGTGTTCTACCCAATCTGGTCAGTGCTACCCCAGGAGATTATTTACCGGGTTTTCTTTTTCCACCGTTACCAGTACCTGTTTAAGAGTTCTAGGGTAATAATAGTAGCTAATGCATTACTTTTTGCGTGGCTTCATGTCATTTTCAATAACTGGATCGCCCTTGCTGGCGGATTTATCACCGGAATCCTGTGGGCGCACACTTATCGAAACACCCGTTCTTTGTCAACGGTCGGCCTCGAACACACTGTGTACGGAAATTACTTATACACTCTCGGTATAGGACACTATTTTTATGTTCCTGATTTCTGAAGCGCAACTTTTCAGGTAATTGTTGATATATATTTTGTTACGAAATAATAGTTTTTATACTTTCTTCGTATATTTGGCATAATTATTACCTATAATGACTGCCAACCGGAAGTATCAGGCTCTTGTGATGGAATCCAGGGAGCTTTTCTGGAAACACGGATTTCGAAGGGTCACTATTGAGGAAATATGCCACCGGGCCAAGGTCAGTAAGATGACCTTTTATCGTTATTTTCCGAATAAACTGGAGATTGCCAAGGAGGTTTTCAGAGCTGAGGCAGAGCAGGGAGTTGAACGGTTCAGAAGAATTATCCGAAACGATACCGCCAGCCCTGAACAAAAAATTCATGATATCCTGCTTCTTAAATCCGACTCTACCAACGAGATAAGCAAGGAGTATATAAATGATTTCTATCGCGGGCCTTCTGATCTTACCCGGTTCATTCAGGAAATAACAGTACACGCCTGGAATGACATGATTGAAGATTTCCGGAAGGCACAAACTGACAAGGTTTTTCGAAGTGATTTCAAGCCTGAAGCCATTCTTATCCTGGCTCAAAAAATAGGTGAGCTGATGAATGACCCGAGATTGACCCAACTGTACGTTTCACCGCAGGAAATGGTAATGGAGCTGGCCGTATTTTTCACCTACGGCATTTCGGGCCATGGCACGGAGTCAGTAACCCGCAATGCAGAAACATCCACCGGTGTTGACAAACACCGCATGAAGGCTTCCCGATGAAATATCTGATACTTTTTCTGTTCATCCCTGTTTTGTCGCTCAGGGCGCAACACCCGCCCGTTTTGAGCTTCCAAGGGCAAGCCTCCGGATGGATCATCACAAACAGCGCCTCGCCGTTGGATGCCACCCTGGGGCTGCGTTACCTCCCTCAGGCTCACATGCAGTTTTCACGGGAAACAAAAAGAAAAATTGATGCTGAGGCAGCATTAAATGCGGCTTCAGATTTTGGAACAAGATTCTTCGATTCCACCTCGATTAATGCCTACATAAATCCTTACCGGCTCTGGGCCCGCTATTCAGGCAACCAGTTTGAGATGAGGATCGGTTTGCAGAAGATCAATTTTGGCTCAGCAAATCTGCTCAGGCCGCTGATGTGGTTTGACCAGGTCGATCCGCGTGATCCGCTTCAGATCACCAAAGGAGTATGGGGCATACTTGGCAGGTATTATTTCTTAAATAATGCTAACCTTTGGCTTTGGGCTCTGTATGGGAACAAACAGGCCAAAGCCTGGGAGATCGGCAACACCAGCCAGCATATCCCCGAGATGGGCGGAAGGTTTCAGCTGCCCGTCAAGCAAGGCGAGATTGCCCTGTCCTATCATTTCCGCCAGGCCGACTCGCTGAGGGTTGATAATCTCTTGTATCGGAACAAATCCTTACCAGAACACCGCTTTGCAGTTGACGGAAGATGGGATGCCATGGTTGGGATCTGCACCGAAGTGGTTTACTTGCGAAAACCCGGCTGGGCAGGAGATTTTTCCAACCAACTTATGGCTACATTAGGTCTCGATTACACCGTTGATACCGGAAACGGTCTGTACCTGGCCGCAGAAAACATGGTGGTGATTCTTGGGAAAAATTTTCTTACCTCCGGCAACACCATGACAATAACCGGAATGACCATAAGCTACCCCATTTCGGTCAACCTTCAACTGACAGGAATCGTATATGGCGACTGGAAAAATAGCAGGTTATACAGTTTTGCCAACTTCCAACTCAAAATGAATCACTTTTCTTTTTTTCTGATGGCATTCAGCAACCCTGAACAGGTGCAATTGCCCCAGATGCGCTCGGGCAACCAGATATTTGCTGGGAACGGCCTGCAGCTTTTGCTTGTATATAATCATTAATCCACCAATGAATGAATAATCCGGCAATTATTTCAGCTGAGCACCTCACAAAGTCTTTTCCGATGGGTAAAGGCTATTTCAATGCATTAAACAATGTTACTCTGCTGGTTGGCAAAGGCGAATTTGCGGGCCTGATTGGTCCGAGCGGATCGGGCAAGACTACATTGCTGAATATTATCGGATCGCTTGACGTGCCAACCGAAGGCAAAGTGTTGGTTTTAAATCGTTCGGTAGGGAATTTGAGTGCTACCGAAGCCGCCGATCTGCGCAAGCGACATCTCGGTTTCATTTTTCAGAGCTATAATTTATTGGCTGTGTATACGGTGTACGAGAATGTTGAGTTTCCGTTGCTGTTGCTCCGTACTCCTGCAGCCCAGAGGCATAAGATGGTAATGGATTCACTTGAATGGGTTGGCCTCACCGACAAAGTCCGCTCAAAACCACCACAACTCTCGGGTGGCGAATGCCAAAGAGTAGCCATTGCGAGAGCCATGGTGAAACGTCCCTCGCTGGTGTTGGCCGACGAACCGACAGCAAATCTCGACGCTGCCAACTCACACCACATACTTCAAACTATGTTCAACCTTAACAAGGAGCTTCAGACAACATTTCTTTTCGCCACGCACGACGATAAGGTCATCAGCTATCTCAGGCGTAAGATCTTCCTGCTTGATGGCCGGATTGACAAGGACGAGCAAATATCAACCCATTTAAATCCACAGGTATGAAACTGGCAATCAAGCTTGCAATCAGGAACCTGCTAGGTGCCGGGTTGCGCACCTGGCTGAGCGCACTTGTACTGTCCTTCTCTTTTGTCGTCATTATCTGGATGAAAGGCATTATGAGCGGCTGGGACTACCAGGCCCGGAAAGACATGTCCGATTTTGAGCTGGGTGGCGGGCAATACTGGCATGAGCGTTACGATCCCTACGATCCGTTTTCTCTTACGGAGAGTCATTCATCAGTGCCGGAACAATTCAGGCCAGGTATCGAAAACGGAACAATGACGCCTGTGCTGGTCGCACAGGGAACCTTGTTCATCCAGGGCAGAATTTTACCCGTCGCCATCAAAGGTCTGGATCCGAAACAAAAGATACTACACATTCCCGCCTACAAGCTCGACACCGCAATGGATGCCATTCCTGCAGTGATCGGGCAAATGACGGGTTCGTCAGGTAAACTTGCAACCGGCGACAGGGCTGTGCTCCGCTGGCGCGATGCAAACGGTACTTTTGACGCATCGGAGATTGCTATTGTGAGCATCTTTACATCGAACGTTCCGTCGGCTGAGGCTAATCAGGTATACCTCCCGTTAAATACCTTACAGGATATGTTGATGTTGCCGGGTCAGGCTACGCTGATCACTCTCGCACCCGATACCAAGGCGATTGCGTCGCCCGGAGGTTGGCAATTCAAGTCATTGAAGGAACTCACCAAACAAGTGGATGAGATCATTCAGAAGAAAAGTATGGGGCAGTCGATACTGTATTTTGTATTGCTGCTGCTGGCCATGCTGGCTATTTTCGACACACAGGTTCTTTCGATTTTCAGGCGTCAAAAAGAGATAGGCACCTATATAGCTCTGGGTTACACCCGAAAGCAGGTTGTCGGGCTGTTTACGGTTGAAGGCACCATGCACGCTGTGCTTGCGGCATTGCTGGCAACAGCCTATGGAATGCCTTTCCTCATATATCAGGCGCGGGCGGGCTGGACCATGCCAATGGATGCCAGCCAATTTGGAATGGCAGCCGCACAAACCCTTTATCCGATATTCACCCTGGGTTTGGTAGTATCAACTGTGCTGCTTGTGATGCTGACTACACTTGTGGTCAGTTACTGGCCCTCGCGACGTATCGCTAAGATGAATCCAACTGAAGCATTGAGAGGAAAACTGCAATGATAAAATTTCTGTTTAAGGGATTAATAAGGGATCAGAGCCGCAGCCGGCTTCCCTTACTCGTGGTGTCGATAGGTGTTATGCTTACTATCTTTCTGCATGCCTACATTACAGGGTTTATGGGCGACACAATCGAGATCAATGCCCGGTTCAGCCAGGGACACGTCAAGGTAGTGACCAGCGCCTATAGTGAAGAAAGTAACCAGGGGAATAATGAACTGGCCATTACTCAATCTGATAGCCTTATGAACCTTTTGGGCC
Source organism: Lentimicrobiaceae bacterium (assembly GCA_037445555.1). Classification (GTDB taxonomy): domain Bacteria; phylum Bacteroidota; class Bacteroidia; order Bacteroidales; family JAAYJT01; genus JAAYJT01. The sequence continues at coordinate 1,084 of JBBIKG010000024.1, read as the reverse complement.
TTTCATTTTCGGAAATGGAGTGGGCACAACGTATTTTGTTTGGCGGCTTGATTGACGCCCCTGATGACTCGGGCGAGACAAAGGCTCAAGGCCCGGCGTTCGGGTTAGCCATGGATTTGCTCCACCCTGACTCAAAGGAGGCAGCACGGCTTAATTTGGATAAGTCGCTGGTTAGGGGGCATTTGCCCACGGCACGTGGCGAAGTGTTGCTGAGTGAGAATTTTTGCCGCAACCTGGGCACAGACGTCGGCAGCAACATTACCCTGATCGGTTCTACTATGGACGGCAGTATGGCAGTCTACAATTTCAAGGTTGCAGGCACGATTTCATTTGGAATCGAGCTGATGGACCGAGGGGCAGTGATTGCGGATATTGAAGATGTAAGGATTGCCTTGCAGATGCCCGACGCTTCAAGTGAGATAATTGGTTTTTTAAAAAATGGCTATTATCATGATGATAAGGCAGTAAGCGTGGCTGAAAGATTCAATGCGATGTTTGCGTCCGGTCGGGATGAGTTTTCCCCGTTGATGATACCGATGAGCAGGCAGGGAGCCGTCGGGCAATATGTGCTTTTGGCAAAGAACTGGTCATGGTATATTTCCGTCGTGTTTATTCTGGCTATGTCGCTCGTATTGTGGAATGCAGGACTGCTTGGAGGGCTGCGGCGATATGGAGAAGTAGGTGTGCGACTTGCCATAGGCGAAGCTAAAAGACATGTATACGTATCGATGATCCTCGAGTCGGTGATGATTGGCTTCGCAGGAACCATCGTTGGTACAGCTTTTGGCCTGTTTTTCGCCTACCTTGTTCAGAAATACGGTATTGACATCTCCGGGATGATGAAAGGTTCAGCCGTAATGATGCCTTCATCTATCCGTGCCCGCATTACGCCACCCGATTTTTACATTGGGTTCATTCCGGGGTTAATCTCCACAGTGCTTGGAACCATGTTGTCGGGAATAGGTATCCTGAAAAGGCAAACAGCCCGGCTTTTTAAAGAACTGGAAGCCTGAAAAATCGCGCATAGTAATTAATCATTTGGACATAAACGCTCTATCATATTATGAACATTAAACTACATTAT
>JBBIKG010000023.1:0-43559 GCA_037445555.1 Lentimicrobiaceae bacterium | reverse complement strand
TAACTTAGCTGATAATAAAATTCGAAGCATTCAAATGGCGAATAATGAGATCTTTAGATTGTAAATGGTCCTGGCTCAAAATAAGATTTAACCTAATATCTTTGCCATGCTGAATTTCCTGCTGTTTTGTGATGTTGAACATCACACCGGCAACAGCGCCGAAACCTCTGTTCGTAGCAGCTGACTCCCTTTTTAATACACGTGGGATTATATACCTTGGCAGCCAGGAAGGCTGGCGGTTCCACCCGGGCGATGACCTCCGGTGGGCTGATCCGGATTTTGATGACAGCGACTGGAGGTTATACAAACCTTCAGGGTTAACTGATCCTATTCCCGATACATTATGGAGCGGGTATGGCTGGTTTCGTTTCCTGTTTGCCTGTGATTCATCGGTGCATGGGAAGGTCTTATACTTATATTTTTCCACATATGGTGCGGCAGAAGTTTATCTTGATGGAAATTTAGTAAAAAAACACGGTCAATTTTCAAAAAACCTCCCAGATGAAAAGCGCTGTATGTCAGCCAATAAGATTTCCCCTCCCATTACTTTGCAATCTAAAGAATAACATGTACTGGCTGTAAGGTTTTCGTATCATAAAGGTAAACAATACAAAGAGCTGCTTGGGAAGTATGCACTTACATTTGGGTTCAATATCGGCATAGGTACAGATTATCAGGCCAATCAGGTAATTATCAGCATTAAAAGGGCACAGCGGGAATTTTACATTTTAGGCACGATGCTTCTGTTAATTGTTATGCTGCACGGATATTTATTTGCACTTTTTCCGGCTGAAAAATCGAACTTGCACATTACCCTTCTGGTGTTCTTATTGTTTTCACATGTTATTGTAAGTTATGGGGGCCTTTTGTTTGAATATGATGCATTGAGTATATTTTTTATCCGTTATATCCCTTTCTTCCTTATTTTTTTGGCCGCTGTTGCAATGTTCCCTTTGACCCTGAGCTCCATATTAAAACAAAAACCTCGCAAGATTCACAAGGTACTGGTTTTTTTGTCCCCCGCTTTTACACTGGCAAATTTCATCTTTTAAGGCCCAGCACCAAACTTAGTAATTGCAATTGTTTTTCCATCAGTTATTATCTATTTTTCCACACAGGTGTTATTAAAAGCCAGGAGAAATAAGCAGAAAGGTGTGTGGATTGTGGCAGTTGCATTTTTAAGTGTCGTTATAGTTGCAGTTACATGGATTTTTTATACCACAAATGCAAAAAAATTACAGGCCTGAGATTCATTCTTTTCTGATGTACATGTTATATGGATCTGTCCCTCTTGGCCTTACTGCATTCATAGCCATTCGGTTCCGGGACCTTTACGCTAACCTTGACCTAAAAGTAAAAGAAAGGACCCAGGAACTGAACCAATCATTAGAGAATTTGCGAAGTACTCAATCGCAGCTTATACAATCCGAAAAACTGGCATCTCTTGGCGCACTCACTGCCGGAATTGCCCATGAGATACAGAACCCGCTGAATTTTGTGAACAACTTTTCGGAAGTAAATAAGGAACTGATTTCCGAAATGAGAGAAGAAATTGCGAAAAAGAATTTTGAAGAAGTAGATCAAATTGCAAAAGATGTTGAAGAAAATGAAGACAAGATAATTCACTACGGCAAACGGGCCGAATCCATAGTAAAAGGGATGCTCCTCCACAGCCGGGGTAGCAGCGGCCATAAAGAACCCACTGACATCAATGCCCTTTGCGATGAACACCTCCGCCTCTCCTATCACGGTTTCCGGGCAAAAGACAAAACGTTCAATGCCGATTATAAAACCGACTTTGACCCCAATCTACCTTTAATAAATGTGGTGCCTCAAGAAATCGGGAGGGTGTTGCTGAACCTGATCAACAACGCCTTCTACGCTGTCGATCAGCGGCAAAGGGGAGCCCTGTCAGGTTTAAATGAAACCTACCAACCCACCGTAACCGTATCAACCCGGAAAAACGGCAACAGCATTGCAATCTCCGTCAAGGACAACGGCCCCGGCATCCCGGAAGATATCAAGACCAGGATCTTCCAGCCCTTCTTCACCACCAAACCCGCCGGGCATGGAACCGGATTGGGGCTATCACTGGCCTATGATATTGTGAAGGCGCATGGGGGAAAACTTAACGTAGAATCCACGGAATACAGTGGCACTGAATTTACAATTGTTTTAAGCTAATCCTAAACCTTATGAAAATTTTAGTTGTTGACGACGAAAAAGATATCCAGATCCTATTTGAGCAAAGGTTCAGGAAAGAGATCAGGGAGAAACAAATGGAATTCATTTTTGCTTTTTCAGGCGAAGAAGCCCTGGAATATATAAACCGCCTTAACCACCAAGTGGTGCTTATTCTTTCTGACATCAATATGCCAGGCATGAGCGGACTGGAGTTGCTAAAGAGAATCAAAACAAAATACGCACAGCCACCACCGGTGGTGATGATGATCACAGCTTACGGCGATGCAGAAAATCGCAACTCGGCTAATAAGCTGGGTGCAGACGATTTTCTGACAAAACCATTGGATTTTAGTGTATTAAAGGGCAAACTTAATATAAAGTGATAATGGCAAAGATTCTGGTTGTTGACGATGAAGCCGACCTCGAGATACTGCTTAAGCAGAGGTTCCGTCAGAAAATTCGCGAGCTGAAGTACGAATTCCTTTTTGCCATTAATGGCAGGTATGCGCTTGAGCAGTTAGATCATAACAAAGATGTGGATATGGTGCTCAGCGATATCAATATGCCCGAAATGGACGGCCTCACCTTGCTGGCAAAACTCAACGAAAAAAACCTCCTGCTCAAATCGGTAGTGGTATCTGCTTACGGTGACATGGAAAACATCCGCACGGCCATGAACCGAGGTGCATTTGACTTCGTAACCAAACCCGTAAATTTCAATGATCTTGAACTCACGATAGAAAAAACCCTTCATCATGTAAACCAGATGAAAGAAACCCTTCGTGCTATCAGGGAAAACAATATCCTGAAAATGTATGTAGCCGAAGATGTTCTGAATTTTATGGGGGGCGTTGAGATAGAGTCCAAACTTATGGTCAACGAAACTGTGGAAGCCAGTGTAGCTTTTATTGATATTTGCGGGTTTACCCGGATCAGCGAACAGGAAACACCCGATACCGTGGTCACGCTTTTAAACGCTTATTTGGATTTGATTTCAAAAGAAATCATTGCCCAACATGGTGTGATTGACAAATTCATCGGCGATTGTGTGATGGCCGTTTTCCGTGGCGACCATCATTTGGACCGCGCCCTGGATGCCTGCATTGCTGTTCGTGATAAGATAAATGAATTACCAGAAGCCGGCAGCAGCCATTTTTTCCCCAAAGTATCCATTGGTGTCAACTGTGGCGAAATGGTCAGCGGCAATATAGGTTCAGTCACTCTGCGCCGCCTCGATTATACGGTGATCGGCGATACCGTAAACACCGCACAGCGCTTGCAAAATGCTGCTTCTCAGGGGCAGATCACTATCAGTGAAAAAAGCCATGAACATATAAAGCAGTTTTTTAATTGTAAGAAAATCGGTGATATCAAGTTGAAGAATAAGGCTGAGGTTGTAACCATTTACGAGGTAATCGGATAAATAACCCAAAGTGTTTTTTCGAGGTAATTCTTCTATTCTCCATTCTGCCCTCCGGCATTAGAAAGTTTTTAGACATAAAGCCAATCGTTTTTCTATCCGGAAAAGGAACAGAAATGTTCGGCGCGATTACCAAAACAGGGGAAAGCCTATTACTCGTTGCTTCCTATCAAATGGCATGATCGGCATTGTATATCTATCATTTCTTACTTGTCATCTTTGTGTTTATTCTCGACAAAATAACTCCTAATTAGGGCTACCTGTCCGGTTTTATCAGGCCACTACAAATCTGAATTTTACTGCGCGCGGATTCATGATTATATCATCTTTGCCTTGCCCTTTATGTAAAATGTTCCATTTCACGGGCTCTGTCTTCATGAAAGCGTCTCCGAAAACCATCGTACTTTTAGGCAAAATTTTCCTTATGAAAAAGTCTGTCTTTTTTTTCGTAGTCCTATACCTGGGCGGCCTCTCTTCGAATTCGTATGCCCGGCACAGTGAACCGCAAACCATGGAAGAAAAAATAGCCCTCGTACTGCAGCAAATCCGGCCGCCCGAGGCGCCCGCCCACACCATCCACATTAAAAAACCCGGGGGCAGAGGCGATTCGGTGACGGATTGCCGTCCGGCATTTGAAAAAGCCTTTGCACAGGCCAAAAAACACAAAGGCGCAAAGATTGTGGTGGGGCCAGGCATCTGGTTCCTCAACGGCCCGCTGCACCTGGTAAGCGATATCTGCATTGAGCTGCAAAAAGGATCCCGTCTGAAATTTACCGACGACCCGCAACGTTACCTGCCGGCGGTGCTCACCAGCTGGGAAGGTACCCTATGCTACAACTACAGCCCGCTGATCTATGCCAGGCAGCTGCAAAACATTTCCATCATCGGCGAAGGCACCATCGACGGAAACGCCGCCCTCACTTTCAGTACATGGAAGGCAAAGCAATCGGCCGATCAGGCCCTGAGCCGCAGGATGAACAACAGTCAAATGCCAGTAAACCAGCGCATATTTGGAGAAGGACATTTTCTGCGCCCCCACCTGATACAATTTCTTGAATGTAAAAATATCCTGATGGAAGGGGTCACTGTTACCAACTCGCCCTTTTGGTGCATACATCTCGTGAAGTCGGAAAACGCCACATTCAGGGGAATCAACTTCATAGCCAAACTGGTGAACAACGATGGCATCAACCCCGAATATTCCAAAAACATCCTGATCGAGAATATCAGTTTCGACAACGGTGATGACAATGTGGCCATCAAGGCCGGGCGCGATACCGAAGGACGACTCACGGCCACCCCTTCAGAAAACATAGTGATACGCAACTGCAGGTTCAAGGGTCTGCACGGGGTGGTGATAGGCAGCGAGATGTCGGCAGGGGTGCAGAACGTGTTTGTAATCGACTGCACCTACGGCGGCTACCTGAAGCGGGGAATCTTTCTTAAATCAAACGCCGACCGTGGAGGCTTTATCCGTAACATCTACATCAAAAACGTAGAATTCGGAGAGGTAGAGGATTGTTTCTTCATCACCTCAAATTACCATGGCGAAGGCAAAGGCCATACCACCGATATCCACGATGTTTATGTGGAAAATGTAAGGTGCGGAAAAGCCGTCAATGCGGGTATCGTGATCCAGGGGTATGCCGGGAAGCCCGTTCGCGATATATATTTTAAAAACGTGATGATTGATGAGGCAAAACTTGCGGTGAGCCTTCCCTACACCCGGCACATTGTTATGGAAAATGTACATATCGGAGGAGTGTTTGACGCGGCACCATCGCATGCCCAATAATGAAAAAGGCAATGACCGGCCGATGCAGCACCCGTCTGTCCTTCGGCAACGGGGGCATACCACCCGCATGGGGAAGTCTTTCTATATTTACCGCTAATTCACCGTATGAAATGAAAAAGGTATTATTGTGGCTGGCATGGATAGCCATCTTTTGTTCGGCCCACCTCCGTGCACAGGAAGGCGGCGTCCGTCCGATGCATGACACGATCGGGTTTGCTTCGGCGGCGTATAAGATGGATTCGGTATGGAAACGAATCGCAATTGCATGTACAATGACAGAATCGGATGGCCGGGCTGCCCGGGTGGTTGTGTGCCCGCACGACGACTACGCCTACGCCGGCCATGTGTACCCGTCGGGGCTGTCGTCAATAAAAGCGCCAATAGTGATACTCTTTGGCGTGGCTCACCGGCTGCCGTTACGAAACAGACTCATTTTCGACAATTTTGTCTCGTGGCATTCGGCATACGGCCCTGTGAAGGTGTCGCCGGTACGCCGCGACATCATGGCCGCCCTGCCTGAGGATCTTTTTGTGGTGAGCGACTCCATACATGCCCGAGAACATTCGCTGGAAGCCCTGGTGCCTTTTCTGCAGCGCTATAACCCATTGGTCGAGATAGTTCCGATACTCGTATCCGCCATGCCATTCGATTCGATGGAGATGGTGGCGGGCAGGCTTGCAGTGGCCATCGGGCGGGTTATGGCACAAAAAGACCTGACCTGGGGAAGGGAGTATGCTTTTGCCATATCGAACGATGCGGTGCACTACGGAGATGCAGACTGGGGGGGAAAAAACTACGCCCCGTTTGGCAGCGACACGGCCGGGTACCTGCAGGCCATCCGGTACGAACACAAGCTCATCACCGGGTATCTTGTTCCGCACACTAGTCGGGAAAAACTGAAGGGTTTTCATTCGCAGCTGGTTGACCAAAACCTTCAGTACAAATGGACCTGGTGCGGGCGTAATTCGTTGCCTTTCGGGTTGCTTACCGCGCTTGCCCTGCAGAAAAGCCTGAAAACCCCTGTCCTGCATGGCACCCTGAAAGACTACAGCACCAGCATAAGCCGTCTGCCCCTGCCTGTGGAAGATCTGGGTATGGGGAGGACTGCTCCCGCCAGCCTTCGTCACTGGGTGGGTTATGCCTCTATCGTATATGAATAGGCCCGGAATATGGATCCGGATGATAATGATTTAGCGTAAACCTGTATCCCGATGCTGAGAACCCGCATTAAAATCTGCTGCATGGCAAGCACCGAAGAGGCCGCATTGGCCATATCGCTGGGTGCCGACGCCATTGGCCTGGTGGGAAGGATGCCCAGCGGGCCAGGTCCCATCCCCGATGCACTCATCCGCGAGATAGCCCTCTCTGTGCCTCCTATGGTGGACACATTTCTTCTCACCAGCGAGACTTCGGCCGATGAGATCATCCGCCATCATGGGCGAACCCGGACCAAAACCATACAGCTTGTCGATAAACTGAAAGTTGGAACCTATGCCGCGCTGAAGCAGGCCCTGCCTTCGGTCAATATCGTGCAGGTGATTCATGTACTTGATCCTTGTTCCGTGGGTCAGGCGATAGAGGTGTCAGAAGCGGCAGATGCCATCCTGCTCGACAGCGGCAATCCGTTTCTCGCCATAAAAGAGCTGGGTGGCACAGGACGGACACACGACTGGTCGCTGAGCAGGCAAATCAGGGAGCAGGTGCGTTGCCCGGTGATTCTTGCCGGGGGACTGAATGCATCGAACGTAGACCTTGCCATAAGGCAGGTGAGGCCTTTTGCGGTGGATGTGTGCAGCGGTGTGCGTAGCGGCGACAGGCTTGACCCTGTCAAACTACAGGCATTTATTGACCGGGTGAGGAGAGAAGACACTCTACTATCGTAATAATTTGAATCCCTCGCCGGCCAAAGACAAGGGGCTTGATTATCTTTGCCGGGCAAATAAACCCTTATGGCAAAAATTCTTGTGGTTGACGATGAACGCAGCATACGCAACACGTTGCGCGAAATACTTGAATACGAACATTTTGAAGTAGATGACGCCGCTGACGGTGCCGAAGCCCTCGAAAAAGTGAAGGCTTCGCGATTCGAGGTAATCCTGCTCGATATCAAAATGCCGCGGATGGACGGTATCGAAGTTCTGGAGCAGATCATGAAGATCACGGATACTCCTGTGGTCATGATTTCGGGGCACGGAACGATTGAAACTGCAGTGGAAGCTATCAAGAAAGGGGCGTATGATTATATAGCCAAGCCGCTCGACCTTAACCGCCTGCTGGTCACCATACGGAATGCCCTCGACCGTGCGGTGCTGATTACCGAAACAAAAGCCCTGAAGCGCCAGGTCAGCAAAACCTACGAGATGGTGGGAGAGTCGACTGCCATGCGCGAGATCAAGGAGCTGATACAACGTGTGGCGCCTACCGATGCACGTGTACTGATCACCGGGGCCAACGGCACCGGCAAGGAGCTGGTGGCTCGGTGGCTGCACGAGTTATCGAACAGAGCGAACGGACCCTTTGTGGAAGTAAACTGTGCGGCCATCCCGTCCGAACTGATCGAAAGCGTGCTGTTCGGACACGAGAAAGGATCCTTTACCTCGGCCATCAAGCAACGAAAAGGCGATTTCGAACAGGCGCATGGAGGCACTCTGTTCCTCGACGAGATCGGCGACATGAGTCTTTCGGCCCAAGCCAAAGTACTGCGCGCCCTGCAGGAAAACAAGATCATGCGCGTGGGCGGCGAAAAAGATATACCTGTTGACGTGAGGGTGATTGTTGCCACCAACAAGGACCTGAACAAGGAGATCCAGAGAAACACCTTTCGCGAAGACCTTTACCATCGCCTGGCTGTAATTGTGATTCGCGTGCCCACACTCAATGAACGCGAGAGTGATATACCGCTGATTGCCAATCATTTTCTACAAGAAATCTGTGCCGGTATGGGCAAGCAGCCCATGCAGTTTGACCCCATGGCACTCGAAGAGCTCCGCAAGATTCAGTGGACCGGCAACGTGCGCGAGCTGCGCAATGTGGTGGAGCGGCTGGCCATACTGGTGGATAAAATTATCACCGCCGGGGATGTTAGGAAATATGCCCAGCCTTTCAAGGGGACATTCTGAATGGTCTGAAGGTATGAGCTGCAAGAACTATAATTTCGATGAGACCGTACCCCGCCGCAACACCGGATGCTACAAATGGGACAAGCTGCAGGACTTCTACGGGAGCTCCGACCTGATACCGCTGTGGGTGGCCGATATGGATTTCCGGACGCCGGATTTTGTTGTACAGGCCATCAGGGACCGTGCTGCGCACGAGATTTATGGATACACCTTTCGGACACCGCAGTTTAATGAAGCAATATGTAACTGGTTCAGGCGACGTCACCACTGGGACATTGATCCCGGGTGGATATCCTTCAGCCCGGGGGTGGTGCCAGCCATCAATCTGCTGGTGCTGGCATTGACAAATCCCGGTGATGAGATTATCATCCAGCCTCCGGTTTATTTTCCTTTTTACGGCGCGGTGGAAAACCACGGGCGCAAGCTCGTACTCAACCCGCTTAACTTTGACGGCAACACATACACTTTTGACCTGGAAGATCTAAGGGGCAAAATGAGCGCCTCCACCAGGATGCTGATACTGAGCAATCCCCACAATCCGGTTGGCAGGGCGTGGACGAAAGAAGAGCTGGCGGATCTTGCCACACTGTGCGTACGCAACAATGTCCTGATCGTATCTGACGAAATTCATTGCGACCTGACCTTGCCCGGATTCACGCATATTCCGCTGGCGTCTGTCTCGGAAGAGATTGCCGGCCATACCATCACCACCATTGCTCCGAGCAAAACCTTTAACCTGGCGGGCCTTTCCACCTCGGCGGTGATCTGTTCCGATTCCGGGATCAAAGTTGCTTACGACAGGATGTTGGATAATATTCATGTGGGTATGGGTAATCTTTTCGGACTGGAGGCTTTGCAGGCCGCCTACAACCGGGGAGATGAATGGCTGGATCAGCTTCGACAATACATTAACGGAAATTACCGGTTTGTGGCAGGTTTTCTGAAGGAGCACATCTCCGAAATCGCTCCCATTCCGCTGGAGGCTACCTACTTGTTGTGGCTCGATTGCCGAAGGCTGGGGTTTGAAACGTCTGAGGCCCTGAAGCAATTTATGATTGACCAGGCCGGCCTGGCCATGAGCGAAGGCGCAAGTTTCGGGCCCGGGGGCGAGGGGTTTATGCGTATGAATCTCGCGTGCCCGCGTAGTCTTCTCACGCAGGCTCTGCATCGGCTCAGGCAGGCAATAACAAAAAGAAATCACTAATAAAACACATTGGCTGCTCATAAGCAGCGATCCACAACAACATACCATGAAAACAATTTGTAAGGCAGACTTGCGAAGCGATACGCTCACCAAACCGACCCCCGGAATGCTTGAGGCTATGATGAGGGCCGAAGTGGGTGATGATGTATGGGGCGAAGATCCGACAATGAACGCCCTTGAAAGGAAAACCGCAGAGCTTTTCGGGCATGAGGCCGCCCTGTTTTGCACCTCGGGAATCATGAGCAACCAACTCGCTATCAAGGTGCATACGGTGCCGGGCGATGAGGTGATCTGCGACAGGCTTTCGCATATCTATAACTATGAGGGCGGGGGTATTGCCCTGAATTCCGGCGCCTCGGTCAGGCTGCTTCACGGCGACAGGGGCCGTTTTACGGCTACTGATGTGCAGGCCAATATCAATCCTGACGACGTGCATTATCCCAGAACCAGCCTTGTGTCGGTCGAAAACACGGTCAATAAAGGGGGAGGATCTGTGTGGGACTGGTCGGAGATGCAAGCCATAGGAACGGTGTGCAGGGAAAACGGCCTGGCCTATCATCTCGACGGTGCTCGGCTCTTTAATGCGCTGGCCGTGACATCGCAAACCCCGGCGGACTATGGGAAACTTTTCGATTCCATCTCGATCTGCCTGTCGAAAGGGCTGGGGGCGCCCGTGGGGTCCATGCTGACCGGAAGCCATGAGTTTATCCACCGTGCACGCAGGTTCAGAAGAGCTTTTGGCGGTGGTATGCGGCAAGCCGGATTTCTGGCAGCTGCAGGTATCTATGCCCTCGACAATCATATCGCCCGGCTGCACGAAGATCACGCGAAAGCGAAAACAATTGCCCACGCCCTCACCCGCCAACCGTGGGTAGCCTGCGTAATGCCTGCCGATACCAACATCGTCATTTTTGACGTGGCTGAAGGATACTCTGCGTCCGAAATCATTCAACGGCTTGAGGACAAAGGGATTCTGACTGTACAGTTTGGCCCCCGAAGTATTCGTATGGTCACCCATCTCGACATCAGCAGCGAGATGTTGGAATATGCCATAGATCTGTTCGGAAGGATATGAACAAGTCAAAACTGAAGATTTTAGCTGCCTTTTTCTGATTCTGTTGCAAAGAAGTTTTATTTTTACTTCCAGGCATTTGATACCGGCCGGGCAGGCAAAGACCCGGTTATGAAGGCCTGTACACCGGGCAGGCTGGCTATTGCCTGCAAGGCTGCAAGGTCTTCTGTTGTTGTCATCTATCTCAGAGTTTTCTGGCACTTCATACCTATCATCAATACTTTCTTACATATGAACAACAAAAAACTTTCGTACCTGGTGGTGCTGCCGGTACTGCTTTCATTCTTTGTGATGAGCTTCTGCGACCTGGTGGGTCTGGGCGTTGATAATGCCAAGGCCGATTTTGCTGTCAGTAACACTCTGGCACAGCTAATCCCAATGGCCGTTTTTGTATGGTTTTTTCTGCTCTCGGTTCCTGTCGGCGTGCTACAGGACCGTATCGGTAAGCGCTACATGGTGAACATAGGCATGCTGATCACCGCACTTGGGTTGTTTCTGCCTTTTGTGATCTACACTTTTCCAACATTGCTGGCAGGCTTTGTGCTATTGGGTATCGGCAACACCATCCTGCAGGTATCGGCCAATCCGCTGCTCATTGATGTAGTGCCCGGAAACCGGAGCTCAAGTTTCCTGAGCTTTTCGCAATTCATCAAAGCCATCGGCTCGATGGTGGCGCCATATCTGGCCACATTTTTTGCCCTTCGGCTGGGCGACTGGAAACTGGTGTTACTATCGTTCGGCATCCTGTCGGTATTGTCGGCGGTATGGCTGCACCTTACGCCTGTAGCTGAGACACAGCGTGATCCCGGCGCCAAGAAAGCTACCTTTGGTTCAGCGTTCGGATTGCTTGGCACCCCCTATATCCTGCTGATGGTCCTGGGAATTTTCTTCGTCGTTGGCATTGATGTGGGCATCAACTCCACTTCCGGGCAGTTTTTAATGGAAAAGCTTGGCATGGATCCTGAGCCGGCAAAGCAAGGTCGAAGCCTGTACTTTTTCGGCAAGATGCTGGGTACATTTGCAGGGGCTTTGTTGCTCACCCGCCTTCACTCCGGCAAATTCCTGCTGGGCTCCTCGCTGGCTACCCTGGCGGTGCTGCTGGCATTCATCTGGACACCTGCACCGGCCAGCGCTCTGCTGCTGATGTTTCTTACGGGAATGGCGGCCAGCAATATTTTCCCACTGATTTTCTCCATCACCGCCGGCAGGTATCCCACCCGCACCAACGAGATTTCAGGCCTAATGATCATGGCCATTTCGGGCGGGGCGTTTATCCCTCCCCTGGTCGGTAAAATAGCTGACCTCAGCACGCTGAGTACCGGAATGTATGTGTTTGCAGCCTCGGCTGTCTACCTGATCGCGATCTCTTTCCTTACACTGGGAAAGAATAAATCGTAGAATATCTTTTCATGCTGTCATCCATGAAGAGTAAGGATTTCAAGGCTCCAATCCGGCACAGAATGTTTTATCCACCCGGCGCTGTGATGAGATCTTCAGTCAAAATACTGATTGCGCTTTTAGTGTGGCTGATGATCGCCCCCTGCTGTGCTGATTCATCTTCCCTGCGGCTGATCGAAAATGGCAAAAGCCGGTATGTGATGATTGTTCCGGTGCAGGCATCGCCTGAAGAAATGAGAGCAGCTGTATTTCTGAACCATCATCTGGAGATGATGACAGGATACAGGCTTCCGGTGATCGAGGGCGGCGAGCCATGGCCTGAACACTGCGTCGTCATCCGTAAAAGTGATTCCATCACCTCAGGCGACGGCTACCAGGTTACAACCACCGGCCGACGCCTTGTGATCAGGGGCGGCTCTGAGAGGGGTTGCGTTTATGGCGTGGCCGAACTGCTTGAAACGCATCTGGGTGTCCGGTATTACAGCCCCGCATTTGTTGTGGCTCCAAAGAAATCCAAGATAACAATACCCCGACTGCATCTGGCCGGTTCGTCGCCCAACACATACCGCAATGTACATGGCCGGTTTGCCGAAGATGCAAACTATAAGGATTTTCACCGCCTGCATTCCATCAGCGACATGTTTGCCGACGGATATTATGTTCATACCTTTCACCGCCTTGTGCCCTGGAGGGAGTTAATGGCAAAACACCCTGAATATTTTGCGCTGGTTAACGGAAAAAGAAGCATTCACCAGCTTTGCCTTTCCAATCCCGACGTGCTCAGGCTTGTGACCGAAAAGCTACAGGCTGAGATGGCGCTGCAGCCCGGTAAGAAAGTGTGGTCGGTGAGTCAGGACGATAACCCCTGGTACTGCGAATGTCCTGAGTGCAGCAGGGTGATTGGGGAAGAGCGGAGCGCGGCAGGTCCGATTGTCCGTTTTGTGAATCAGGTTGCCAGTCAGTTTCCGGATAAAATTATCTCCACTCTGGCATATATTTACAGCCGCAAAGCTCCGATGCAAACAAGGCCACGCAAGAATGTGCAGGTGATGCTCTGTACCATCGAGCTGAACCGTAGCCTGCCGATTGCCGCGGATTCCGCCAGCCGTTCGTTTATAAAAGATATCGAAGATTGGGGAAGGATCTCCGACCATATCTACTTGTGGGATTACACCGTTGATTTTGCGCACAGTATCAGTCCCTTTCCCAACCTGCACGTGTTGCAGCCCAATATACAGCTGTTTGTTCGGAACAACGTAAAAGAGCATTTTCAGCAGTCGAACACCGGAGCCGGCCATGAATTTTCGGAACTTAAGTCTTACCTCCTGGCAAAACTTTTGTGGAACCCACAGGCCCACGCGGATAGCATTATCCGGGAATTTACGGACGGATATTATGGTCCGGCCGCTCCCTGGATAAGAAAGTACTTGTATCGCTTGCAGAACGAATTGCTGAAGTCGGGCGAACGGCTTGACATATATGGCCCGCCAAACAATCATCAGCATTCGTTTCTCTCGGCCGCAAACGTGAGCGCCTACAATACCTGGTTTGATGAAGCGGAAAAGGCTGTTGCAGCCCATCCCGATTACCTGTTGCACGTGCGCAAAGCCCGGATGCCCCTGCAATATGCCATCATGGAAATCGGTAAAGGTGATATGTTTGGCCCACGCGGTTGGTACGAAGAAAAGCACGGGGATTTTGTTCCAAAAGCTCACATGACTGAAACACTTGAGCGTTTCTATCAAACTAGTATGGATTGTAAATCGGAACCGCTGAATGAATCAGGATTGACTGCCGAAGAATATTACTTTTCGACCAGGAGGTTCATTCAGAGCCAGGTGAAAGGCAATTTAGCCTTTCGTAAACCCGTTGAAGCTGCCCCTCCTCCCGAAGTAAAATACAGTTGCGGAAATCTGTCCTATCTGACCAACGGAGTGCGCGGCGCCAACGATTACCATGTGCACTGGATTGGGTGGGAAAGTAAAAATTTTCGTCTTCGCGTAGATCTGCAGCAGATTGTCAAAGCCGAGAGCATTGAAATTAGCACGCTTTGGGATGCCAAGAGCTGGATTCTGCATCCGAAAAGTATGGAATGCCTGATTTCGGCCGATGGAACCGGATACCGGTCGATTGGGAAACAAACTGTTGAGGGCGATCAGCAAAATGAACCCATACAACGGTTATTCACTTTCCGGCCATCCAATGGCCAGGCATTCAGATTCGCTGAATTTGTAGTAACGGGCACTCTTCAGCTGCCATTGTGGCACCACGCTGCCGGGGGTGGTTCATGGGTGTTTGTGGACGAAATAGTAATCAAATGACAACGGTTCCAATGGCGGGTTTCGCAAAACATTTCATTGCCGCGGGGCTTATGCTTATGGCAGGACTATGTGCCACGGGGCAGCCTTACAAAGACGCCGCTCTTCCTGTCAGCGCAAGGGTGGCCGACCTGCTGCAGCGGATGACCCCCTTGGAAAAATTCTGGCAGCTTTTTATGGTGCCCGCCGACCTGGACGACACCACCTACCGGCCTGAGGCAGGAATCTTTGGCATACAGCCGTTTGCCCGAAGTGCTGCTGCCGGACCAGCCCAGCAGCTAATATCCGGCACTTCGTCGGGCAGCAGCTATCATGCGGCGTTGAAAATCAACGAGTGGCAGCGCTTTTATCGCGAAAGAACAAGGCTTGGCATTCCAGTAATCCCCTTCGACGAGGCGTTGCACGGCTTGGTAAGGGAAGGAGCAACTGCTTTTCCTCAGGCTATAGGGCTGGCGGCCACATGGAATACCAGTTTAATGCACGAGGTGGCTGAAGCCATAGCCCGGGAGTGTAAAAGCCGTGGCATACGACAGGTATTATCTCCAGTAGTTAACCTGGCTTCCGATGTTCGCTGGGGACGCACAGAAGAAACCTACGGAGAAGACCCGTTTCTTGCCTCCGAAATGGGGGTAGCGTATATATCAGCGTTTGAGAAAGCGGGAGTGATTGCAACCCCAAAACATTTTGTGGCCAACGTGGGTCACGGAGGCCGCGACAGCTACCCCATCCATTACAGCGATCGCTACATGCGCGAATTCTATTACCCTCCTTTTGAGGCATGTATCAGGCGAGCTGGCGCTCGATCTTTGATGACAGCCTACAACAGTTTTGATGGCACACCCTGCACCGCCAGCCCTGCGCTTCTGAATCAGCTGTTAAAAAACGAATGGAAATTCGGCGGTTTTGTCATCTCGGATGCCGGAGCTACCGGAGGTGCCAACGTATTGCACATGACTGCCGGCGATTATGCCGAAGCCACAGCCAAATCGCTCGCTGCAGGGCTGGATGTCATCTTTCAGTCAGACATAAAGCATCACAGCTTGTTTTCCTCGCCCTTTCACGACGGATCTGTCGAGCCCCGGGTAATTGACAGTGCGGTAGCAAGAGTGCTTCGTGCAAAATTTGAACTCGGCCTCTTCGAAAATCCTTACGCCGACCCCCTTGAGGCGGACAGTGTGAACGGGCATCCCGATCATCGCCGGCTGGCAAAAGAGGCAGCAAGAGAATCGGTCGTCTTGCTAAAAAACGCTCGGCAAGCCCTGCCACTTTCTCGCGCCGTGAGATCCATAGCTGTCACAGGGCCGGATGCCGCGGAAGCCCGGCTTGGTGGATACAGCGGACCCGGCAACCATAAAGTGAGCATTCTGGAGGGAATACGGCAGACTGCCGGAAAGAATGTAAAAGTAAACTACGCCCCTGGTTGCCGGCGTGAGTCGGTTGAATTTGCACCGGTTCCGGCCGAAAATCTGTCATGTGTCGTCGAAGGCACAACACACCAGGGATTGCTTGGTGAATATTTTAACAATATCTCGCTGAGCGGACAACCTGTGTTCAGGCGCATTGACCAACAGATAAAGTTTCAGTGGACGCTCTTTTCGCCCGACCCCGAAAAGCTGGCCTATGATTTTTACTCTGCTCGCTGGACGGGCAAGCTGAAAGCTCCGGTCAACGGAGTAGTTACCCTGGGCATTGATGGCAACGATGGGTACCGGCTGTATATCGACGACAAACTCATACTGGAGAGCCCTGTAAAACAGACCCGTAGGGTGTTGTTCACGGATTTCCGCTTTCAGAAGGACCGCCTGTATGATATCCGGATTGAATATTATGAGCCCACGGGAAATGCCTGGTTTAGCCTGGTATGGAAGGTTGCAAGTGCCAACACGGATGATGAGATGGAAAAAGCTGTCAGGATGGCGAAAAAGAGCGATGTAGCCATTGTGGTTGTGGGAATTGAGGAGGGCGAATTTCGGGACCGCGCCCTTTTAAGCCTTCCCGGCCGGCAGGAAGAACTGATAGAAAGGATTTCGGCGACAGGAAAACCTGTAATTGTTATACTGACCGGTGGCAGCGCTATTACCATGCAGCGGTGGATGGATAAGGTGCACGCCATTATAATGGCCTGGTATCCGGGCGAGGCAGGGGGGTATGCCGTGGCGGAAATCCTGTTTGGTCTCTACACTCCTGCCGGCCGTCTGCCTTTTTCGTGGCCCTGGCACGAAGGGCAGTTGCCACTTGTATATAACCACAAGCCCACCGGTCGGGGCGATGACTACCTTAATATTACAGGGCAGGCACTGTATCCTTTCGGGTTTGGCTTGAGTTATACATCCTTTGACTACAGTGAACCTGTGCTGGAAAAGGAAAGATTGACAGCCGGCAACTCGGCATGGGTTTCCGTTCGGGTCACAAACACAGGCAGCCGCGCGGGTGATGAGGTGGTTCAGCTGTATCTCCGCGATGAGGTAGCTTCGGTTGCCCGCCCGGTTAGCGAATTGAAAGCCTTCAGCCGGATTCGCCTTGAGCCAGATGAAACAAAGGAAGTGCGCTTTCTGATAACCCCGGAAATGCTTACCCTGCTCGACAAGGATCTGAATAAGGTTGTTGAAACAGGGGTGTTTCGCATCATGATTGGCGCCTCATCCAAAGATATCAGACAACGTGCGTTCCTCACAGTTACTCAATAATGTATCGTTCATCTGATCTGAGAAATGAATACAAAGTGTTGTCGGGTATGATTAGCCTACATAGGATCAAAGGAATTTACACCTGCAGGCAGATGAAAGTAAAAAAGGTATTGTCCTTAATGCTCCTGGCTTTGTGGCTTAAGATCCCGGCAAAGACGCAGGAGGTAACTGAAAACGGTTCACAGAAGATGCAATGGTTTGCCAATACCAAACTGGGCATCTTCATTCATACAGGTATTTATTCGGTAAACGGGATCGATGAGTCGTGGAGTTTTCACAACCGCAAGATATCCCATGCCGAATATATGAAACAGCTTTCAGGCTTTACGATGGAAAGATTCGACCCGGCGGCGTGGGCCGATCTCATCAGAGAATCCGGTGCCAGGTATGCAGTGATCACCACTAAACACCACGATGGTGTGGCTATGTATGACACGCGCATGAATGAACTCAGTACCGTAAAGGCCACGCCGGCCGGCAAAGATATTATCAGGCCATTCTTTGCAGAACTTCGCAGCAGGGGAATCAAATGCGGAGCATATTATTCACTTATCGACTGGACTCATCCCGATTATCCCGGGTTTCTGAGAGACAGTGCAAAATACGCGATCGGGAATGAGCCGGGCCGGTGGGAACGTTTTCATTATTTTCTGCAGGGACAGATCACTGAGCTGAACAGACTTTACCAACCCGACCTCTGGTGGTTTGATGGCGACTGGGAGCATAGCGCCGAAGATTGGCAGGCCGGAAAGATCCGTGACCTTATCCTGAAAAATAATCCCGGGGCCATCATTAACGGACGCCTGCAAGGTTTTGGCGACTATGCCACACCGGAACAGAACTTCCCGGTGCAGCGACCAAACTACCCGTGGTGGGAGTTATGCATGACCACAAACGACAGCTGGGGATATCAGCCCCGCGACCAGAACTGGAAAACACCCTATGAGATCATTTCCATATTTACCGATGTCATCGCCAACGGCGGCAATCTGTTGCTTGATATCGGTCCAAAAGCCGACGGAACCATCCCCGCCGAACAGGTTCGTATTTTGAAGGAGCTGGGAAAATGGACTTGTAAAAATGCTGAAGCCATATTCGGCAGCATTCCCGGTTTGCCGCCGGGACATTTTTACGGCCCCAGCACTCTATCGTCCGACAGCACTACCCTTTACCTGTTTATGGCGGGTACGCCTCTGACACAAATTGTAATTCGGGGCCTATGGCAGGAGATTGAAGACATTCGGGTGGTGGGATCAGGCAAGAAGCTCTCGTGGAAAAATGTAGGCAAAATATCATGGAGCCCAGTGCCCGGCCTTGTATTTATCGATGTCCCGAAAAAAATCACAGACCCGTATATGACAGTGCTTCGGGTCAGGCTGAAAAAACCGGTTAGGCTGTATCGGGGCCAGGGAGGGCTTAACCTGTAAATCAAACCTATTATGAGAACGTTGAAGCTGATTTTTCTTTTCGCGTCGTTGTTTTTTTTGAAACAGGGCTTTTCATCCCCTGCCGACACACTGCGCATAACCACTCATCAGCGGGTTTTAATAGTTACCGATCCGTCGAAAGGTGAAAAACATCACATGCAATGGGCAGTCTTTCCTAACACGGGCGTGCAGATTCGTAATATCAAACTCCATATTACTCTGGCTTGCACTGATACCATGCGATGCGCTGATTGGGACTATGTCGACCAGATCCTGCTGGTGAAGAGCGGAGGAGCCACGTCAAGGCAGCTTAACTGGGAACTGGCAAGAATCATCACGCCCTACGGCGGTGCTTTCAACCGGCACTGGAGCTTTACCTGGCAAACCGACATTACCGATTTCAGCCCGGTATTGCGCGATAGTGTGCTGATCAACTACATACATACAGGATATGAGCCGAATCATGACCGGGGCTGGATACTCACGCTGACCTTTGAACTTATTCAGGGAGCGCCCGCCATCATACCGTTACATATTGAGCAGTTGTGTAACGATGTTTTTGCTTACGGAGACTCGTTACGCCCATTCGACAGTCTGCTGAAGGCCCTGCCTTTCGGCCTGAAGGGCGGAGCCACGCATGCACGGCTGAGGATAATCCAGACCGGGCACGGGATGGACGAGCCTGATAACTGCGCTGAATTCTGCAGCAAATACCGTGAAATATGGCTTGATAACCGGCTCGTTGACCGGCGGCAGCTTTGGGCCGAATGCGGTGATAATCCAGTATATCCCCAGGCCGGCACATGGATCTTTGACCGGGCCAACTGGTGCCCGGGTAAGGTTGTCCAACCCGACATTATTGATTTACCCGTATCGACCGGCAGGGTGCATTATCTGAAAATAGCCATGGAGCCATACATCGCTTCACGACAAAATAACGGAAGCCAGCGTATCAGCGCTTATATTATTTATCATCGTGGACAGGAGCGCTCCAATGATGTGGCTATAGAAGATGTCATAGCCCCTTCGTTAAAACAGGTATACGGCAGGCAAAATCCCGCAGTGGCTAATCCTAAGATTATCGTCAGAAATCACGGAACCGAAGAGATTACTTCCATGACCATCGAATATGGCAGCGCACGCTTCAGCACGCAACGGCATCAATGGAAAGGCAGCCTGCTTCCCCATGCATCTGCCACCATTACCCTTCCGGGGCGCATTGAATCATCACCCGGCATAAACCATTTTTATGCTGCTATCTCACTGCCAAATGGCAGGGCGGATCTTTATCCGGCCGACAACCGGATTTTTTCAGAATTTCAGCCAGCACCCGGGCACGACACCGTATTAGTTTTCAGACTTCTAACCAACAACGAACCCGGGCAAAACAGCTGGCAGCTGCTTTCGGAAAACAGGGAGGTTATTGCCGGACGAAAGCATGGCAACCTGCATGCCCGTACATGGTACACCGACACCCTCCGGGTAAGGCCCGGAGCGTATAGCCTTGTATTTAAGGATGAAGCCGGCGATGGCCTGGAGTTCTGGTACAATACCACCGGGGGTCGTGGCGAAGCTATGCTGATGGACTCCCAAAGCAATCTGCTGAAATATTTCGAACCCGATTTTGGGTCGGGCTGGGAGTATCATTTCACCGCAGGTCTGCATCCCGATGTGCCTGATCCCGAAGCAAGAGCTGTCAGTCTCTACCCTACCCGTACATCCGACACTACAACACTGAATTACCTTGCCAACAGACCGGAGGATGTCAAAATCAGGCTGGTGGCTGATCCAGGCGGGCAGGTGCTGGAAGAGCACCAGTATGCTGCTCTAAAAGAGGCCTCCCTCACCTTTGATTTACGCCGTTATGCCTACGGGAGGTTTTATTTGAAAGTTTTTGTGAACGATCAGGAAGTGTTCAACAAGCGTGTTCGATATACAGAGCCCCCCAAAAAAGCCGGTAGCGAAGCTTATCAATGGCCCGCCGATCCGTTGGTAAGCCAAAAACTCACACAGTGGCAGGATTGGAAATTCGGCGTACTGATCCACTGGGGGCCTTATAGCCAGTGGGGAGTGGTTGAAAGCTGGAGTATTTGCCCTGAAGACGAGCCTTGGTGCATACGGAGAGGGCCTTACTCCAGGGAGTATCATACCTATGTCAGTCAATACAGACGTCTGTTCGAAACATTCAACCCAACAGCTTTTGACC
The DNA here is from genome assembly GCA_037445555.1 of Lentimicrobiaceae bacterium. Taxonomy (GTDB): domain Bacteria; phylum Bacteroidota; class Bacteroidia; order Bacteroidales; family JAAYJT01; genus JAAYJT01. The sequence continues at coordinate 22,729 of JBBIKG010000023.1, read as the reverse complement.
CGCAGAAATGGGCACGGGCATGTAGCCGGGCAGGTATGAGATATGTGATTTTCACTACTAAACACCACGACGGGTTCTGCATGTTCGATTCGAAGTGTACCGATTACAAAATCACCGCGAAAGAAAGCGCCTATTCGGATAATCCCCGAAGTAATATCGCCTGGGAAGTGTTTGACGCTTTCCGGCAGCAGGGAATGGCTGCCGGTGTGTATTTCAGCAAGCCTGACTGGAATCACCCCGACTACTGGTGGCCATATTTTCCGGTGTCCGACCGCAATGTCAACTACGATCCCCGCAAATACCCTGAAAAATGGGATCGGTTTAAAGCATTCACGCATAACCAGATCGAAGAACTTGTGAGCGAATACGGACCCGTGGATATTCTTTGGCTTGACGGCGGCTGGGTGAGACCCGCCGGTTCACTTACCAGCGAAACCCGTCCCTGGCTTGGGAAAAATCAGTGGATACAGGACATAGACATGCCCGCTATCGTTTCTACAGCCCGGAAACATCAGCCGGGTTTGCTGGTGGTGGATCGAACGGTACACGGTGAATTTGAAAACTACCGCACCCCCGAACAGCAAATTCCTGACAAAAATCCGGGTTACCCCTGGGAAAGCTGCATCAGCCTGGGCGACAACTGGTACTCCACAGGCCCCGGTGAGCAATACAAATCGACACGATGGATTATTCATACACTGGTAAAGATTGTTGCACGCGGGGGTAATTTTCTCCTGGGAATAGGCCCCGACCACACAGGTGATATGGTGAAGGAGGTGTACGACCGGCTGGAGAAAACTGCCGAATGGATTAATATCAATAGCAAAGCCATCTATGATACCAAACCCATTGCGCCATTCAGCAGGGGCCGGTTCTTTTTCACACAAAGCAAAGATGAAAAAAGGAGGTACATCATTTGCCTGGCTGAAGAGGGTGAAAAATGGCCGGTTATATGGGATTTGCCTGCCGAAGTCACTGCCGGTTCCGCTGAAGCAGAGCTTTTAGGATTTGACAAAAAGCTGAAGTTGGTCTCCGAAAAAGGGGTAAGGAAGATATTGCTGCCTAAAACGCTTCCGGTGCACTTGTCTTCTATGCCAGCCCTGGTGATAGCCATTACGGTAAAATAAAACGATTGTTAACGGCACTACAACACCCAAAATATATGATGACGTATCATTAGTTCATAGACCAAACGTTATCTTTGAGTTCCGTCAACTGCATGCTTGTATATTGGTGAAACGGGAGCATCATTTATCATAAACAAACTTCGCATACCATGAAAAAAGAAATCCTTTTCAGTGCGCTTTATCTTTTGCTGCCGTTGCTGTTATCGGCACAAAATCAGGTTCCGGCCAAAGATGTGGCTGATATACACTATGTGATCCAGAAGTCATACATCGAAGGCATTCACAACAACGGCGATATAAGTGAGATCGAAAAGGGGTTTCATCCCGGCTTTGAAATGCTTTCCGTAAGCAACAACGAGCTGACGAAACTCGGCATCGCAACATGGATTGAAAACATAAAGAAACGCAGAAGCAGCCCTGGGTACACCCCCGGACCCGAAGTGATCTGCAAATACCTGGATACCAGTGTCACAGGCGATGCAGCAGTAGTAGGCCTGCAACTGTGGAGGCAGGGCATACTGCTGTTTACGGATTACCTGTGTCTTTACCGCTTCGGCGATGGATGGAAAATCGTGACCAAGCTTTATCACAGGCATTAATCAACCTCAGGTTCCAGCTACCTGTTTAGGTTCAGTCCTGCAGTACTTGCAGCAGATAACCGGGTGGAGGGCAAGGTCGCTGTGTTTTTGCGTCAATAAATACCAGGATGGTTTCGGCTATGGTGAGCAGCTGACCTGTATCGTTGTAGATGCGGTACTCAAAACAAACCCTCGGGCCTTTCATCTCTCTGACCAATGTCTGCACGGTCAGTAAGTCATCATAAAACGCCGGTTTAACGTATTTGATGCCGAGCCTGGTGACAGGCATGATGATGCCCTTCTCTTCTAGGCTTTTATATGTGATGCCGCAATCGCGGAGCATTTCGGTGCGGGCATATTCAAAATATTTGATGTATTGCGAATGGTGCATCACTCCCATACGGTCAACATCGGCATATAAGACTCTGAATGCGCATGTATGTTTTTTCATAGCGTAACGGATTAGTAGTTTATTGGTCTGAGCATTCGTTGGTTCCGGAGGTTTTATCTGGCAGTAACGGTAACAGAAAATGCGTCGCGCCCATTATCACATCCCATTCTCATAGCTTCTTGATTCTGCATGATGGCTCCGCCCCACCGATTGTGATCATAGATTTGAGGAGTCTCAAACCAGCTTTCGATATGCATTGTCAGAACGGCCTCGATTTTTTGATTCGACGACACAGCAAATGGTTTTCCGGCCGGCTTCACCGTGAAATAATTCTGGACAAATCCGATTATATCCTTTACCTGCCCGGAGTTTCCGGCATAGATCTGGCCTATGCCCAGATGAAAGTTAAACGGGCGCCGAACCAGGCTTTGGTCTTTCCACCACCCGTTGAGCATCAGGTAGTGATACCCTCCGCCAAGCACATCGGGCCAGGCCATATTTACCTGGGGCGGATTCACAAACAGGAAGGATTTATTGCGTGCCTGGCTGATACCAAATACAAAGGTGACGGAATCATAAATGCCCGGAGGTATCACTCCCGGAAGCTGCCAGGTGAATGTGGAAGGCAGGTTGGTATCAACATACCAGATATCGTCCCAGGTAGCCGGGCTTATGGTAGTGCCATCGCTGCGATGCAGCTTGAGTTCGGAGATGAAGTACATCACCTCTGTCACCTCGTAGGGATTTCCTGCAGCATTGGTATAGATCATCTGATCGCACAGCAATGGGGCTCCGTTCACATGGTGGGCAAATACCAGCTGCATTCGGGATGTATAAATATCCCCGGAACCGGGGCGACAACCGCCAAAACATAGAATAGCGATTGTGGCCGTCAAAAAACAAGATTGTAGGTTTCTTATCTTTGCATGAGTCATGGTGGTATGCTTTCAGAATTTGATCATGAGGTTCAAATAAAAACTGCGTCCGGGCTCATTCAGCCTGTCAGCGCTTCCGATCATGCGTCTGTTCAGGTGCTGATAATAGGCAGCATCGAACAGGTTATCGACTCCCGCCACAACCTGCAGTGATGTAAATAGCTGCCATGCGAGGCCTGCGTTCATCAAGAAAAATCCGGGCGTAGGGTCTTCGTAGCCGGCCTGGGATACATGATGTTGAGCGGCAGCCATTTTGACCTCTGTCCAGATTTCAGCTCCGCTGTTTCCCATTACACGGTTGATTCTTACCTCAGCTTCCAAGGGCGGTATTTCGGGGATGGGGTCGTTGGTGATCAGGTTGCTGCCCACCGCTTGATTGTTCACCAGTAAGGGTTTTTCGGTTTTTGAAAATGTTCCGTGAGTGTATCCTGCCGAAAACCGGGCTCCAAACCCCAGGATATTCTTTACGTGAGCCACACCTTCAAATCCCCAGAGATATGCCCGGTCGATATTCGTAAATTGCTTGACCCCCGGAGCGCCCATCGATTGCGGACGGGCTACTGCAGGAGGCAACAAAACCCCTGAGATAAAGTTTCGGACCACTGACCCAAAAGCTTGTACATGGAACTCCACCTTAGAGGTGTAACCACTGATCCGAATATCGGCCTGATGATTTACCTCAGGCAAGAGCTTTGGATTTCCCAGGTAATCGTACCGGTCGAACCCTACCGAAAGGAATTTGATATAGCTTTCCTGCAGATCGGGAGCGCGCATGCTCCGGCCCAGCCCAAGGTGCAACGTCAGCGAGGACGAAACAGGTAAGAAGGCATTTCCGGCAAGGCTCCAAAGAAAAAGATTTCTTGCCCTCGAAACGAAATATTCAGCTCCGCTTTTGACAAGCTGGAATGTATCTGTCGAATTCAGGTGTGCCAAATCTGCCCTGCCGGCCAGTGAAAATCTCAGTGGCCCTCTTGCAGCGCTATACGAGGAAAAAATTCCCGCCGAAGTGGTTGCTGCCTGGTGCCAAAGGTTTGCAGACCGTTTTGATACATAGGAGTTGTCGTCCATACTCATTTCCATGCTAACATCGCGAGTGCCGTTTTTATAACGGTAGTGCATGTCGAAGCCTGTTTCGAGTTCAACCATTCCGAAGTTTATTTTGTTATTCAGGCTGGCGCCTGCGGTTCGTGAGTGCACTGCTGCTACTGACTGCATCAACCCCGAATAGGGTGGTACAACCCTCGAATATTGGGGTCTGAAGCTGTTATCCATTTCGTGGTAAACCGATGAGAAATAGGACATGGCATACAGACTGCGCGGCAGCGGAGTTTCTTTTTTTTGAGTAAAGTTAAGCGAGATAATGTGAGTATTGTCGGCGACCTCATCCATGGGCAGGGCCGGAAACATTACATTGCGCGCCATGTTTGATCTGTATGAAAGCAGGAGCTCATGTCCGGGCAAGGCACGATATCCGGCAATTAAATTGAAATTGTATTTCTCAAATCCTGCCTCACGGTTTATTTCTTCACCATCAGTGTAAGCACCAAATTGTTTGTACCCTCCCGAAATCCTGTAGCTGATGTTCTTTGCGGCCCCGCTCAAAGCGAAATGCTGCCTTGTTCCTTTCGGGTTGAGCCCTGCTCCTGAGATCACTTCAGCGATGGTTTTCTGATCTGTCGGCGGTTTTCGGGTGACCACCCGAATACTGCTCCCAAGAGGCTGGCCGAGACTCAACAGATAGGGGCCGGGGATAACTTCAAGTGTGTCAATCTCTTCGGGTTCAATATGAGCAAGCACCGGGTCCATACGGTTCGGGCATCCCCCCTCGATCTGAATGCCGCCATCCAGCACAATGTTGAGCTGCGCGTTCCGAAAACCACGTATTACCGGGTCGAGGGCGTAGCCGCCACGCCGAACGCCTGCCGCATTGGGAATCATCCTGAATATCCTGCCTACATCAGCCGGAAGCTTAGGCTGAAGGTCGGACAATGAAAGGATAGTGGAAGGCACCGTTGAAATTATGCGTGTATCTTTAATTTCAACGCTTTGCAAAAAAATAGCCGTATCAGCTTGGGGTTGAGCCATACAAACACCGAGGGTGCACCACACGACAGTCAATATGCTCACAAATGTGCGCATCTTCCATATGCATTACATATATGACAAAGTTAGTGCTAATCGGCGTCTGAAAGACTGAGGTGCCTGCCCTCTGTAACGTTTTTATATTCAGAAAAAGCGGTATGTTTTATTAGCTATCTTTGCGTATAACTCGTGTGCGGTGTCTCTGATCTATGTATGCTGTCGTCGACATTGAAACTACTGGAACCAGTGCCCGGTTGGGCCGGATCACAGAGATTGCCATATTTATCTTCGATGGCCACCAGGTGGTTGATTCATTCACCAGCCTGGTTAACCCTGAGTGTCCCATTCCTTACTTTATCTCGCGCCTCACGGGCATCACTGATCAAATGGTGGCCAATGCCCCGCGTTTTTGCGAAATCGCCCGCCGGGTGGTGGAAATTACCGAAGGGAGAATCTTCGTGGCACACAATGCGGCGTTCGATTATGGCTTTATCCGCGAAGAATATGCCAGGCTCGGTTATGAGTTCAGGCGTGACAAACTGTGTACCGTCACCTTCAGCCGGCGACTGATGCCGGGACTCAGGAGCTACGCGCTGGGAAATCTGTGCGCCAGCCTGGGTATCGACAATCACAGCCGCCACAGAGCCGGCGGGGATGCCTGGGCAACGGTTCAGCTTCTGGAGCGCCTGCTGAGAATCAAAGAAGCCCAGAATCTGCAAGGTATAAGCCTTGCGGACACTGCACAACATCCTCTGGTAAAGGACCTGCCCGAAACTACGGGCGTGTACTACCTGATTAATGAGCAAAAAGAAGTAATCTATATCGGCAAAAGTCTCAATATTCGTGATCGGGTAAACACCCACCTCTCCAGGTGTAAAACCAGCCGGACCATACGGATGATGAATGACACTGCAGCCGTAAGCTATGAGGTTACGTGCTCTTCCGATCTAGCGTTGCTGCTCGAGTCGGCTGAGATCAAAACACATATGCCGTTTTTCAACAGACGCCAGCGCCGGAAGATAGCCCACTACGGATTGTTTTCCCTGACAGATGGCCTTGGGTATCAACAACTCAGAATAGATAAAACCACTCATGCCGGACCGCCGCTGGTTGCCTATGAGTCGTTGAGCGAAGCACGACAACATCTTTACACGCTGGCCGAACGATATGAACTCTGCCAGAAATTGTGCGGATTGTATTCCACATCTGGCGCGTGTTTTCAGCATTCCATCAGGCAGTGCAGGGGCGCCTGCATTGGCCTCGAACCGGCTTCATCCTATAACGGGCGTGTAGGCCGGATGCTGGATCAACTCAGCTTTTCGAAAGAAAACTATTTCATTATTGAACCTGGCCGCCATCGCGACGAAAAGGCAGTAATAAAGGTAGAGGGCGGAAAATATATCGGGTTTGGATACATTGACCCTTCCACCCTGAACGACAGCCCGCATGCGCTGCATGATGCCATTAAGTCCTATGAAGATAACCGCGATGTGCAGCAGATCATCGCCACTTATTTGCGACAGCGGCGACCCGAAAAGGTAATTTCTTTCTGATTGTGCACAGCTGAGAATTGCCCCACCGACAGCGAATGAACTATTACCGTTTGTCGTACCACAGGAGTACTCCGGACGTTCGGTTGCAAAAGAAATCGCTGCACCGGCCATCGCCCCTGCCCGTAATTCCGCCATCAGGCGAGCAGATGGCATTGCAGTTTTCATCGTACACCATGCTCGGAATATCACAACAGTAGGCGGGGAAATAATACACCACCCTGCCGTTGTATTCATACTTCCACAACTGGGCGGGTGGGTTACGAACCTTGCTGTTTTGGATTTCGTCAACCATGGCTGAGATGCAGGGCGGAAGGTCGTCGGGCGGTACGTTTTTATCGCATCCGGCAACCAACCATACCAGTGCGATCAGGAAAAGCTTAAGCGATAACAGGTGCTTTTGACGCATTTGCAATGATAATGTAGTGTAAAGACTGCATACAAATATAACATTTAATCGCCACAAGTGTTGTGCACCCGCTCGGGATTCGCAGGAAATTATCAGTTACACGTTTTACTCCGGTTGGAAAAGCAGAGTATTTATTGCAGCCCTTTGACTTTTGGGATGCCGGCGATAAAATCCTTGAGGTAGAACGGTTCAAAATACGCAACGTCCTCAAATCTTTCTCCGATCAGGTTTTGCATAGCCGGACGGCGCATATAGGCTGCCGATGCAGAAATCCTAAAGCTAAAATCGGCATTGGGCTGGTGCCCGAGGATGCCCTGGCATTTTTCGGCGCCGTCGCCAAAAAAATACATCTTGCCGGTGGTAAGGAATTCTGCAAAAGACTTTTGGTGGATGATTTGAGCTTCCACTGGGCAAATTGGTTCAGGTCGGGCATCGAAGACCGAAGTGAATACCTCCATGCGCCGGGCATCAATCATGGGGCACAACAGCGCCCCCTTCTCCAGGTGCGGATATTTCTCAATTGCTCCGTAAGCAAGGCTTTCAAGGGTTCCCACTGAAATCAATGGTATATCCAGAGCATAACAAATACCTTTTGCTACCGACACGCCAATACGAAGCCCCGTGTAGGACCCCGGGCCCTTGCTTACGGCCACTGCCTGCAGATCGGAAAAGGAGGATTGTGCTTCGGTCAGCACCTCGCCGATAAACAGGTTCAGTACTGCGCTGTGGGCATTTTTCTGGGCTGATTCACGAATGGCAGTAATGGTGCCGTCCCTGATAAGTGCAACCGAGCAAACAGCCGTGGCTGTTTCGATGCATAGAATCGCCATCAGAAGCTATTTTTTCTCCGTAAAGAGCTCTTTTTTATCCACCACCTTAACCTTTTCGCCGTCTTTCAATGTGTTCGAAACTGCCCTGTACGGGCCTGTAATCACATCCGTGCCCTCATCCAGACCTTCGATGATTTCAATGAACATATTATCCTGGATACCTGTTTTGACTTTAGTAAGTTTGGCCAGCTCATTTTCATGCACAAATACATATTCGATCGTTTCAGGCTTGCCTGAATGCTTCTGCGCCGCAGCGATGGTGTCAGCTTTTTTGGCAAGGAGCGAATCGGCGCGGGTCGTCACTGCCTGAATCGGAACAGACAGGACGTCGGTTTTAGTTTTGGTCTGGATATCAACAGTAGCTGACATGCCTGGTCTGAAAGGCGAGTAATCTTTGACTTCCGGGTTCAGGAGATCAGTGTAAGAGGAGTGAAGTATTCGAATCTTTACTTCAAAATTTGTAACCTGGTCAACAGCAGTACCTGTGAGGTTGGCGCTGGTAGCTATGGATGTGACAATCCCTTTGAACTTCCGGTTCAGGTAGGCATCGACTTCAACCAGAGCGGTGTCGCTCAGATTCACGCGGACTATGTCGTTCTCGGCCACACTCACCATCACTTCCATGCTCGACAGGTTAGCTATACGCATGATTTCTGTACCTGCGAATTGTGAGGTCCCCACCACGCGCTCGCCTTTCTCTATCGAAAGCTTTGAAATCGTACCGTCCATGGGGGAGTAAATCGAAGTTTTGGAGAGGTTTTCACGGGCCTCCTTGACGGCGGCTTCCGCGCTTTTCACACTGTACTCTGCAGCTTTTACACTTTGCCTGGCAGCTTCCACCTCTGATTCGGATACCTTAAAGGAGGCCTGTGCGGCATCGTATTCGCTTTGCGAGATGGCTCCCTGCTGGAGCAGGCTCTTCGAACGCTGATAGCTATTTTTTGCATTCAGAAACTGGGCTTCGGTTTGTGCCAGCCGGGCCAGCGAATTGCTTTGGTTTGCCCTTTGCATATTGAGTGATGCCACGATACGGTCAAAGTTAGAGAGATATATTTCGGGGTTGATTTTGGCAAGCAGCTGACCTTTCTTCACCGGGTCGCCCTCCTTCACATTGAGTTCAACTACTTCGCCCGAAATATCAGGCGACAGCTTTACCTCCACTTCTGGTTGTATTTTCCCGCTGGCCGACACGATTTCTACAATGGTGCGTTTCTGCACTTGTTCAACGGTTACTTTGGTACCCGGGGTCTCCCCTATCATGCCTTTTTTCTTGGCTACAGCCAGCACAACAATGAGAACCACTACTACTGCTATCCCAATTCTGATGAGCATTTTACGCTTTTTCATAAACCACGGTTATTGAGTTTTATTTTTCATTACGAGAAACGATGTAATCCGGTAAATCTTCTTGTATGATTTTGTTTTATGAAGTTATCCCCTTGCTTATTGTTCCAGTGTCAGGGGCAGACCCATGTAAAAATCGAGCACTTTGGTCTTAAACACATGATCATATTTGGCCTGTAGCAGTTCGCTTTGTGCCCGCTGAAGTTCTTTTTTGGAGTTGTTGTAGTCGAGGGAGGTCATCATGCCAACATTGAATTTCTGTTCAGCGTATCTAAACGATTCCTGCGTGGCTTCCACCTTTTTTTGCGATGCGCCATATTTTTTGAACGATGCGTTGGCATCTGCCCAGGCCTGCTGGATGGTTTTATTAAGCTGAAGCTTAGCGGTTTCAAGGTCATACTCGGCACTCTTTACTGCAAGTTTGGCCTTGCTGATATTGGTACGGCTGGCATACCCGTTGAACAAGGGAACGCTCATCCTGAAATCGATGGTTCGGTTATTGTTATCCTTAAACTGATCGGCGAAAGGTTTGATCACGATGTTTCCATATTTCACCACCTGAGAATAAACAGGGCGATTATCGCTGTCGCGCCCTATCTGAATGGTTTCCAAATATTGGTCTTTGCCGATCTTTTGCGCGCCGCTGTATCCTGTTCCCCACGAGCCGACCATCTGCAGGCTGGGGCTTAGGCTTCCGACGGCAATCGACAGGCTCTTTTGGGCGCTCTGCACCTTCATCTCGCTACTTTTTATACCTGGCTGCTTTACCACGGCATGCCCGAAAATCTTTTCCGGACGCAGCATCAGCGTACTGCTCTCATAGAGCTCAATCACCGGGCGCTCAATAAAAAAGCCATCTGTGTCGGGTAAATCAAGCATCTGAACCAGATTCAGGTTGGCTAATTCCAGGTTATTCCGGGCTTCGACCACCTGCAGTTCCTCAGCGGCTAGCTGGGCTTCGAGCAGCAGCAAATCACCCTGTGCAAGGCTTCCCGCTTCAACGAGTTTGCGCATACGTGCTACTTGCTGCCGTGTGATATCTAACTGGTTGTCGGCAATAGTGACATATTCCTGGGTGTAGAGAATCTGCAGGTAGGCCATGGCTATGCTGAGCGAGATGTCGTCAATAAACTTATCGGAGTCAAATTTGGCAGCCATCTGCTCGTATTGATTGCGCTTGAGCGAGTTCATTTTCTGAAACCCGTTGAAAAGGGTCAGCGAGGAAGAGCCGTAAAAGTTGTTCGACTGCACACGTTCCGTAGCAAACTGGTTCGTGAACCTGTCCACCGCCTGTCCCCAGTTCCATCCGTGCGACACATAGCCGTTGAGGTTGGGAAGCATGTTCAGCCTGCTTTGTAACACATCATCGCTGGCACTCTCAACCCGCAACAGGTATTGTTTTATCTGGATGTTGTTTTCGATGGCATGATTGATGCAATCCTGCAACGTCCAAACTTTCTGAGCCCACAACGAAGTGGTCATTAACAGAAAGGCGAGCAACATAACCCCCGCTTTTTTCATAAATATTGGTTTTTTTCAATTGCGCGGCAATATTACTAAATATCCCGCTGAGGTTTATGAAAAGGCCTATAATATTTTGGTAATGAATCTTTCTGAATTGGAGCAGGTAAACATTTTGTTTTTAGTAACATGATGAAGTGCGACTCAAAACAATTAAGCGGGCTTATTTAGAATCATTAAAAATTGCCCTCATCTATTGCACTCCGCAGACCGCTGTGTTAACTTTACAGATTGGCAACTGACAAATGGATATCTTATAAGCGCGATAAATCATGTTAAAGCAAACTATTGTAAGACACTGGCCCATCTTCTTGGGCGCCTTCTTTTTAGTTTGGATCATCAGCTCAGGATTTTTCTTATCACTGGTAGGCAATTCTTCAAAGAAGTTTTCATACGATGATTTCAAGACTCCCGATTATTGCGGAACCGCGTGCCACAACGACATTTACAGACAGTGGACCCAAAGCATGATGGCGCAGGCATACACGCACCACTGGGACGAAATTGAATACTTCGATCTGGCTGTGCCTCATGCCCGCCTCGACGCAAAAGTAGCCGAGGTGGAGGCCGGATGTAACGGGTGCCATACCCCGATGGCATTTTTGGTAGGAGATGTGCCTCCGCCCCGCCCCGAAAAAAAATCACGGGCAAATGAGTCTGTGTCGTGTGAAGTTTGTCATCTTATCACGGGATTTGAAGGCGACACACCCTACAATTTTAATTATATCGTCAAGCCCGGCGCCACCAAATTCAGCGGACGCAAAGGAGGCGTTGAATCACCCAACCACCAGATTGTGCTTAGCCAGTTGCACCGCACTGGAGATTTTTGCGGAATTTGCCACAACGAGAAAAGCCCCTACGGCGTATGGGTAAAGTCAACCCATCTTGAATGGAAAGAGGGGCCTTATTCGAAAGAGGGTGTTCATTGCCAGGACTGTCATATGCCCAAAGCCAAAGGGAAGGTGGCCATTATGGGCAACATTTATGAGGATGCAAGGCAGCATTTATTCCACGGGGCGCATGATCCGGGCAAGGTCAGGGGTACAATTGAGCTTCGTATTCATCCGGACATCACCGAGGCGGAGCCCGGTGAGCGGGTGAAATTTTCTGTGGTACTGTTTAACCAGAAAGCAGGTCATAAGTTTCCGACCGGCTCCGTTGAAGATCGTATCGCATGGCTGCAGGTAGAAGCCCAGGATGCAAAAGGCAAGATATATCATCTGCCCGTTGACCGAAAGGGATTTGAGGGAGAAGAATACACCATCGCGGCTAACGTATTGGCCTATCAGGACATAGGAATAGCAAAGGGCCTCAAGGACTTCGCGGGGGTACAACGCGATGGCATCCCTGTCGGCAATCGCATCTTCCGTATGCCTTACTTTGATCCGAACGGAAGAATGACTGTGCAGCAATGGAACACCGCCTCCCTGGGCGTGGATTATCGGTTGGGGCCCCGGCAGGCGGTGTACGAAACATATACGTTTACCCTGCCGTTCGATGTGGCTCCGGGTACAATGACCGTTAGGGCGATACTGAATTATCAGCTTCTTGTGAAACCGGTAGCTGATTTTTTGAATGTGCCTGCCGAAGAGTCGGAGGTGATGCTGGTGAATGACCACAAAACGCATATCACTATCCTGCCCTGACTGCACAAGTGAGCAGAAAGGTCAAAACATCATCTTATATTCAAAGGCTATTTTGCCTATAATCTTTTGATATTAATTCTATGAAAAAAATTACATTCCTCCTGACCGTTGTTCTCCTGGTAGGCATATACCTCCCGGCGGATGCCATACCTTCGTTCGGTCGTAAATACCAGCTAAGTTGTCAGGTATGCCACAACCCCATTCCCCGCTTAAAGCCATTTGGCGATGAGTTTGTAAAAAATGGCTTTCGCTTGCTGGACCAGGAAGCCCCCCGCTACATCATACCTACAGGCGACCCTACCCTCAGCCTCCTGCGCGAGTTGCCCCTTTCGGTGAGGATAGACGGATTTGTCAAAGTGGATCAAAACATGTCTCAGAAAACCGATTTTGCCGCCCCGTACATCGTAAAACTGATGAGCGGCGGAGAACTCAGCCCGAAACTATCCTATTATTTCTATTTCTATTTTGACGAGAACGGACACGTAGCCGGAGTTGAAGATGCTTTCCTTATGTACAGGAGCGTATTCGGGAGCAAAATAGATGTGATGCTGGGACAGTTTGCCGTGAGCGATCCGTTGTACAAAGCCGAAATCAGGCTGACCCTTAACGACTACCACATTTACAAGGCCAAACCGGGATTTTCATCCGTCAACCTGAGCTACGACAAGGGTATTATGCTTGTATATGCCAATGATGCAGGTACGGACGTAGTGCTGCAGGTAGTGAATGGCAAAGGGCTGAATGAAGCCGGGGGCAGCGGAAAGTTTTTCGATCATGACAAATATAAAAACCTGGTGGCCAGGGTTTCGCAGGACATTGGCGACAACTTCAGGCTTGGCCTTTTCGGCTATCTGGGCAAGGAACTGATGCCGCCGCTGCTGGCCGGTTCCGATGTGGTTAACAAGGTGGTGTACTGGGGGCCTGATGCCACTCTGTCCTTTGGTGACAAACTCGAACTCAATCTTCAATACCTATTCCGCACCGATAGTGATCTGGGGTATCTTGCTTCCCAGTCGGGATATGTTTTCCTGCCCGATGCCAAAACACAAGGCGGTCTGGCCGAGCTGATATTCATGCCCAAAGGCGACGAAAGCAAGTGGTATGCGATGGGTATGGTCAACTACGTGAAGAGCGACGACCCCGACCTTAACCACACCTCATTTACGGCGCATTTTGGCTATACTCTTAGGCGAAATATACGACTGGTGAGCGAATATACTCTTTTCGAGAATTCGGAAGGGAAAATGAAAAATAGGCTCTCGTCCGGCTTTGTGATAGCATTTTAAAATTTTATCGCTACTTTTCGTTTTTGAAATAACCTCAAAAACGCTTCATGTCGCAACTTAATTCCGTTGAAGCCCGGGCTGAGGCATATGTGTCGCCTCTTAAGGCCATGTATGCCCATAACTCTTCTGCCGTCAGGGCACTCCCCATGAAGAAATACATGCTCAACCAGTTTGAGTTTTTCGGCATTAAATCGGATTCTCAGAATGAGTTGCGCGGCGCATTTTTAAGAAATTACGGCTTGCCCGGAGCCGACATTCTGGCTGAGGTGGTCAGGCATCTTTATGCTTTGCCTGAACGCGAGTTTCAATATGCGGCCATCCATATTGCCGAAACAACCTTACGAAAAACGGTGAATGCAGATATCGGACTTATAGAGTTTATGATCACCCAAAAATCGTGGTGGGATACCGTGGATTGGGTGGCAAGTCATCTGGCCGGTCATTGGTTTAGTAAACACCCCGACCAGATTGCCCATATCACCGGACAGTGGATGGCTTCTGACAATATCTGGCTGCAGCGTTCAGCGATACTGTTCCAGCTTAAATATAAAAACAATACTGACGAGTCCTTGCTTTTCGGGTATTGTTCCCGGCTGAAGCATTCCGGAGAATTCTTCATTCGCAAAGCGATAGGCTGGGCCTTGCGCGAATATTCCAAAACTAACCCTCAGCAGGTCATGAGTTTCGTCGATACTCATCCAGATCTTTCAGGATTGAGTCGACGCGAAGCATTAAAACGGATTGCCAAATCACAAAACGCCTTATTCAATGGATAGCATTCTGGTTCGCACATGGTACCTTCAAATGAGCCGCCCTCCGATCAGCGACCGGATTGAGCTCCCTTTCGATGCCTCTGTGGTGAAGCTGGCTACGCCAACTCTTGCGTTTTACCGGTTTCTATACACCCAGGTGGGTAAAGGTTTTTCATGGTACAACCGCCTGCTGCTGTTCGACGATGAGCTCCGACATATTATTCAGCATCCGAGGGTGCAGATTTATGTGCTGTATCTGGGGGGGGTGCCGGCAGGTTTTGCTGAACTCGACCTGAGAAAAGAGGAAGAAGTCGAAATTTCGTATTTCGGCTTGCTGCCCGAATTCAGAGGCAGAAAACTCGGATTGCCTTTCCTGATGCAGATGCTGAAAATTGCCTGGAGCACGGATCCGGTCAGGGTATGGCTGCACACATGTGAACTCGACCACAAGTCGGCCATCAAGCTATATCTGGATGCGGGCTTTGAAAAATACGACGAGCGAATGGAAACGCAGTATATACTGGAGGAAAAGACCCAGGAAAATACCTAATCGGAGCATATGAGGCCTGACCGGGAACTAATACATGAATTAGTGATTCAGCGCCGGCTATTGCACAGCCTGCCCGAACCGGGCGGATCCGAAGAGAATACATCAAGTCATGTTATTCAATGGCTCAGAAGCTGCTTTCCCGATAAGATGATTAGCCATCTTGGCGGGTATGGCGTTGCTGCAGTGTTCGATGGCCGCCATGCCGGCCAGTCTCTGCTTTTCAGAGCAGAGCTCGACGCTCTGCCATCCGTAGAAACAGAGGGATATGGATTCGTCGGTAATAGCCTGCGAACCGCCCACCTTTGCGGGCACGACGGACATATGGCCATTCTTTTTGGTGTGGCGAAAATGCTTTCTTACAAACGACCTGACTTTGGACGGGTGATATTGCTCTTTCAGCCGGCTGAAGAAAACGGACAGGGAGCCTCAGCCGTAATAAATGATCCCAAATTTGCAGAGATCCTCCCCGACCGGGTGTTTGCCCTTCACAACCTTCCCGGGTTCCCGCTTGGCCGGCTGGTTTTGTCAGATCATATGTTTGCCAGTGCATCTGTGGGCATTCGAATTGTTTTTAAAGGAATTGCGGGGCATGCTTCCGAGCCTGAAAAAGGGCAGAGCCCCCTCCCCTCGTTACTGCAGGCATGTAAAGTCATTACAGAAATATCGGAAAGATTTAGCCTGATACATCCGGGCACCTTTGCTACCATCACACATCTTTCGATGGGCAATCCAACCTTTGGAACACAACCCGGCAATGCGACATTGATGGCAACGCTCCGATCGGCCACGGAGCAACACCTTTTGTTCTTGCGCTGCGAGGTGGAACAGGCCATCCGCAGCCTGGTAACACAAGTCGTGGTAACCATCAGCTACCATGATCACTTTCCGGCCACCCTTAATGATCCAGAGGCGACGCGACTGGTGCGAAGCATCGCTGAGGCCGACGGATTTGGTTGCCACAATCTGGACATTCCTTTTCGGTGGTCGGAAGATTTTGGGCACTTTACACAGCGCTTCCAGGGCGCCATGTTCGGGCTGGGCGTGGGCGTGTCAGCGCCCCCCTTGCACCATAACAATTATCATTTTCCCGACGCGTTGATTGAAAAAGGAATTTTGGTTATTAATGCCATCATTGCAAAGCTGACAGGCAAGGTATACAACAAGTCTTAAGCATACCCTGGCGTTGGTTCAGGCATTCCTGTAGCGATTGAAATCAACGACCTCCTCCAGCTTTTTTCTGGTTTTTGCCCGCAACGGATATCCATCAGCCGGATATCCCAGCGTAATGAGCAGTCCGACAAATTTATGCTCCGGGATATTGAGCAATCGTTGAATCCTTCGTTGATTGAACCACCCTATCATACAGGTCCCGAGGCCTAGTTCGGCAGCCTGAAGGCAAAAGTGCTCAGCGGCAATGCCTGTATCTACTTGGCTCCAATCGCGCTTTTTTATGGCCGATGCCACCCGGTTGATCAGTCGGGGCCTTTCGGTGATCATCACAACAATCACGGGGGCTTGCAGAGTGAATTTGTTGAACCTGAGTACTACATCAAAGGTAGTTTCGGCTACAAGGTTTTTCAGTTCAGGATCATCTACAACAACGAAATGCCAGGGTTGTGAGTTGCTTGCCGAAGGGGCAAGGCGGGCAGCTTCGAGGCACGCCATCAGCTTTTCCGGTTCCACGGGGGCCGAATCGTAGCGTCTTACACTTTGCCTTGTTTTTATTAAATCAACAAATAACATATCTGTCTGTTCTGATTTATGTGAGGAGTTGATATATCACTCCATTCCAAGTCGCTGGAGCAGGATTTTGTTTTCGGCTTCATAGCCTTTTTTGCCGAGCAGCGCAAACATATTCTTCTTATAGGCCTCCACTCCGGGCTGATCAAACGGATTTACGCCAAGCATGTAGCCGCTCAGGGCACAGGCAAATTCAAAGAAATAGATAAGGCTTCCCAGATGATACTCATCAATATGTGGAATATTAATCCGAATAATGGGGACCCCGCCGTCCACATGAGCAAGCATAGTACCCAGCTCAGCCATGTGATTGATGGCTTGCAGACGTTGGCCTGCCAGGAAGTTGAGGCCGTCAATATCATCGTCTATCCGGGGTACTGTCAGTCTGCATGGGCTGTGGTTCACGGAAAGTACCGTTTCAAATATCACCCTCAGACCTTCCTGAATATACTGTCCCATGCTGTGCAGGTCGGTGGTGAAACTGACACCTGCCGGGAAAATTCCGCGTTGCTGTTTACCTTCGCTTTCACCGTAAAGTTGTTTCCACCATTCGGTAAAGTACTGGAGGTTGGGATGGTAGTTGACTAAAATCTCGATGGGTTTTCCATGGCGATAAAGTGCGTTGCGCGCGGCTGAATAGAGTGCGGCCGGATTTTTGTCGGGCAGGTGGGAGGCCATGGCCATCGTTTGCATATCCGCTGCCCCGCGAATAAGGTTAGCGATATCAAACCCGGCTACAGCAATCGGCAGCAAGCCGACAGGGGTTAGAACGGAGTATCTGCCGCCCACATCGTCCGGTATGACGTAACTTTTATATCCCTCGGCATCGGCAAGGCTTTTCAGCGCGCCTCGCTTCTTGTCGGTAATGGCCACAATACGTTTGCGCGCTTCGCTTACGCTGTATTTGCGCACCAGTTCGTTTTTTAACAGTCTGAAAGCAATAGCCGGTTCGGTAGTAGTGCCCGATTTTGAGATGACGATGAGCGACCAGTTTACCTTTTGCAGAATTTCGACCAGGTGGGCGTGGTACTCCTCACAGATGTTGTTTCCGGCAAAGAGAACCAAAGGCCCGGGACGCTTGTAGGCAGGCAAAAGGGTGCTAAAACTCTGCTGCAAGGCTTCAATGACTGCCCTTGCACCCAGGTACGAACCGCCAATACCTACTACCACCACCACTTCCGAATGACTTTTAAGGTGAGCAGCCTGTTCGGTGAGGTCATCGAGCATATCCTTCGGTGTATCGGAAGGTAGCCTCAGCCAGCCTGTAAATTCACTTCCTTGTCCGGTGCCCGAAATCAGGTTGTGGTGATGAATTTGTAATTCGGTGGCTGATTTTTCAATGGTGTCGGAGCCAATAAAGTCTTTCAGAGAGCCGACTTCAATATTTAGCCTTTCCATAGCAGGTATGATTTTATGTGTAATGCTAAAATAAAAAAAAGGTGCGATCTAACCACTTCGCACCTTTTTCAGAATCCAAATCAAGTGTATCAAGTCTTATTCACCTAACGTTTTGCACAATACTCTGGAATGTTAACCTGACAGTGTATGAGAAAAATTACGAGGCAAAGATATATCGTCCTGAAGGCCTGAAGTGTTAACGAATTTTAAGGTACGTTAAAAAGTGTTAATACTTGGAAGGTATACCCGTGGCTTATCTTACATTTGTCATAATGAACCGCTTCAGGATTGTTTTTATCATTTCGCTGGTCAGCCTGGCTCTCCTCACGCTTGTGGGAGTACAGATGTATTGGATCCGCAGTGCCATCCAGGTCGAAGAAAGTCAGTTTCTTAGAACGGTGAACGAGGCTGCGGCAAGCATAGCTTTCAAACTTCAGAAAATTGAAGTGGCAAGGCAGTATAAACTTCAAAAACAAACCGACAGGCTTCTGCGCTCTTTTGACTCGCTCAACCAGCAGTATTATATACAGATGCTTGATGACAGCCTTCGGAGAGCTTTTGTCATGGCCGAAAATGAGAGGTTTAAATCGCCCTCCGGCGCCAATGAACCTACGAAGAAAGAAGCTGACAGCATTCAGGAACATGCGTCCGCTACAAACAGCAATACCGCCATGATTACCACTCAGCCGGCTAACCCCGTTCTTCAGGGTTATCGTAGGCAACACGAAATGCTCAGCGAAATGTTTGCTGAAATTGTTCGGTCCAGGGATCCGCAGAATTTTGAAGTTCGTTACGAATCCCATCTGCTTGATTCGGTAATAGGCGCGGAGCTCCGCAATAAAGGCATACGGACCGAGTACGAGTTTGGCATTTTTAATCCCGCCCTCAACAAATTGGTGGTCGAAAAAACCGGTGAATTTCCCAAGGAGCTTATGCAATCAGGACTAATATATCCACTGGCACCCGATCAGCTTTTTTCGGCACCCGATCATCTTGTTCTGTATTTCCCGAACCAGATGAAGTTTGTGTTGCAGGAGCTCACGGGCATGCTGGGTATCTCTGTACTGATCGTACTGATACTGGTAGGATCATTCATTTATGCCATAGCTACCATCATCAAGCAGCGAAAAATTTCGGAACTCAAGACCGACTTCATCAACAACATGACCCACGAGTTTAAGACGCCCATCTCAACGGTCGCCCTTGCTTGCGAAGCATTGAATGACAAAGAAATCAACAAATCGGAAGATCTGTACCGGACCTACATAGGGATTATCAGTGAGGAGAACAAGCGTCTGGGAGCAATGGCTGAAAAGATTCTGCAAACAGCCATTCTCGAAAAAGGAGACCTGAAACTCAGGCTGGAACCTTTTGACCTCCACGAGGTGGTCCAGGAAGTGGTTAAAACCATGAGCATCCTGGTCGAAATCCGCGACGGGCATATCACAACCAGTCTGCAGGCCACTCAGCCCATCATTCAGGCCGACAGGGTGCATATTACAAACATCCTGAACAACCTGATTGAGAATGCAAACAAATATACCCCTGCCAAGCCCGAAATCAGGATCAGCACCACAAATACTGCCGACGGCCTGATGATCATGTTACAAGACAACGGGGTGGGCATAAGCAAAACCAACCAAAAAAAGATATTCGACAAACTGTACAGGGTGCCTACAGGCAATATCCATAACGTGAAGGGATATGGGTTAGGCCTGAGCTATGTAAAGTTTATCGTCGAGAAGCATCATGGCTCCATCAGCGTTGAAAGCGAACCAGGGCAGGGTTCGGTTTTCAAAATCCTCCTCCCTTTTGAAACAAAAAATCATTCCTGAGAGATATGGAAACAAACAAAATTAAAATCCTGCTGGCCGAAGACGACCGCAACCTTGGCTTCATTCTGAAATCATATCTTGAAGCCAAGAATTACGATGTCACCTTGTGTGCGAATGGACAGGAGGCGTTGCAGGCATATGCCAAAAACCGGTTTGACCTCTGCATTCTGGATGTGATGATGCCTGTGATGGACGGATTCACGCTATCCAAACAAATTAGAAATGACAATAAAAACATTCCCATTCTTTTCCTTACTGCAAAATCGCTGCCCGAAGACAAAATCAAAGGCTTTGAGCTTGGAGGCGACGACTATCTGACAAAGCCTCCTACCATGGAAGAACTGCTCCTGCGCCTGAAGGCCATTCTGCGCCGATCAACCCATGGCAATCTGCCCGGCGAAGAAACAACACATCACACTATAGGGGCATACAGCTTTGATGTAAGCAGACAAACTCTTACTTTCAAGGGGGAAACTCAAAAACTGACTTCAAAGGAAACGGAACTACTGAAGCTGCTGTGCGAAAGTATGAATCAGGTGCTCGACAGACGTATTGCATTGCATAAAATCTGGAACGATGACAGCTACTTTAATGCCCGAAGCATGGATGTGTATATTGCCAAGCTTAGAAAATACCTGAGTAAAGATCCCTCGGTCGAACTCATCAACGTACATGGTACGGGTTTTAAACTGGTGACAAACTTGTAACCCTGCATCATTCGTCCAATCCCAACGGTCGTGTTACGCCAAATCGGTTTCAGGAGTTACGATCGCCAACGAAAAGGATGCCACCGACATCGATCATCGGAGCATCAATTAATTCAACCACCTCAAGCCCGGCCCGGCAGGAAATTGTCCTTAGATCATCTTCCCATGGGTGATATTTCAGGCTACCGCATACGAAAAGTTTATCTGCGTTTACTCCACATGCCCCGCCCAGGAATCCGTGCGCGAAACCTTCGAGCCTGATTTCGGATGGCGAAAAAAAATGACATTCGATACCATGCGATTTCAGGCTTTTATCTATCCCCCGATCTGAAGTAATGAATAGCCGGTTTCCTAATGGCAACAGGTTGCAACGGGCATAACCCTGGTTGACATGAAAAATTGTGGTTTCTGAAGCATACTGTTTGATCCGCTCATCGCTTAGGCGGGTGTTATGTATCAGGAGGTTATCTGAAATTACTGCATTATACCTAGCAGACTGCGGGTATTTTTTTCCAACCTTTGAATTACCCTTGATCAAAGGCGTCGCCGCATTTTTGAAAGTATGCTGGTAATGCTCAAAAACATCGGGCGCAATGACCAGGCCACCGGGCGTGGAGCAGAAGAATATATCAGGATGCCCGGAAATGGCCGGATAGGTAATCCCTGTGGTGGCTATCCGTATCAATTTGCCGAATTTCCCAAGCTTCTCCTGTGCCACGGGAGGCATTCTGCTGTCAATTATAATGAGCAATGTAGTTTCTCCCCGTAAGTTGATAATTCGACCTAAATTCCACTTTTCTGAATCGCGTCATAAGACATTTTTTGTTCTCTCCGCGGTATCCTGCGGCAGCATTCACCTCGCGAGGGTTGACCTCCAACTGAAGGGATGCATCCCTGTTTCCTGGTATGGATGCCAGCACCCTGCCCCAAAGTGCCGAGTGTACCAGAAGGCCAAATGCCACATGAAAAGGTCCTGCGAGCAGATAGTTGCCGTCGATCAAATCTTGGGAAGGATGCAACCCCAGACGAAGAATGCGCACCTCCGATTGTTCAAAGGTTTTCACCACCTCGCCTGCCCAGAATATGGCTTCGTGCAAGGACAAAGGAACATAACGTCCCTGGCCCCAAAGAACTTCGAGCCGGGTATGACGCAGCACCAGAGCAGGGTAAATCCTGGTTTCATCTGCACCGCTTTCAATGATATTTTTTGCGGTGAATAAACTTTTCCCGAGAGTGTCGCCCGGCAGTCCTAGCATCATTTGCATTCCCAGTCTGAATCCCATGTCCCTAACCATGGTTGATGCACTCACATTATCATCTGCTGTATGGCCCCGGCCGCTGAGCTGCAATACCTGGTTGTCAAAACTCTGTATACCCAGCTCTATCGTTCTGACTCCGTAATGGCGCAGCATCTGAAGAATATGGCGGTTGATGTAATCGGGCCGGGTGGAAAGGCGGATCCCGTTTATCTGTCCAGAAGCCAGGAATGGCTGAAGAATGGAAAGGTAAGCTTCTTGTTGTGCCAGCGGAAGTGCTGTGAAACTGCCTCCGAAATAGGCTGCCTCAACCGTGGTTTCGGATGATTTTATTGTTTGCAGATAATCCTGCATTCTGCGATGCACCTCCTGCACGGTTGGCAACACAAACTTACCCGTGATGTATCGCTGATTGCAGAAAACACATTCGTGCGGGCATCCCGCCATGGGTATAAAAACAGGAATAGTGATGTGCTTTTTGATGCCCGGCATGCGGCAAAGGTACTCAATCGTACCGATCAAAAAGCTGAAACAATGCGCCTGATCTCACTCAGGTAAGAGCAGCCAAACAGATTGAGGTGTACCAGCAAAGGATATAGGTTGCACAAATCAATGCGTTCCCTCCAGCCCTTTTCCAGCGGTAACACTTGGTCGTATGCTATGTAAAATCCTTGGTCAAACCCTCCAAACAGCTTTGACATGGCGATATCCATCTCGCGACAGCCAAAGTAAATGGCCGGATCAATCGCACATGGCTCCCCGTTTTCATCCGCCATGTAATTCCCGCTCCAT
>JBBIKG010000022.1:0-50296 GCA_037445555.1 Lentimicrobiaceae bacterium | reverse complement strand
TTCAACCGCAAAAATAAGGAAATCGTCCGCCTTGCATGAACGGGGCAGCATTGAAAGTAAATGAATAAGGCCGAGTTCGGTACAAAGGTATGGAATCCTCTGTCTTTTAATGACCGGCCGAATGTAACAATCAGGGAAATGGCCAGAATCTATTTCAGATCCTAAAAGCTAAAGTAGGTTTTTGCGTTATAGTAGCTTAAATTTTGCACCATATGGCCAACCAGTTGCATATCGTTCGGAATTTCACCGTTATTCATCTCGGCCCCAAGCAAATTACACAGTATCCTGCGGAAGTAATCATGCCTCGGGTAGGAAAGGAAACTGCGCGAATCAGTTAACATGCCCACAAAATGGCTCAGTAAGCCAAGTGCCGACAATGCATTAAGCTGTCGAATCATACCATCCTTCTGATCCAGAAACCACCATCCACTTCCATACTGTATTTTGCCAGGCACCGAGCCATCATTGAAGTTTCCGATCATAGTGGCAAACAGCTCATTGTCGCGAGGGTTCAAATTATACAGGATGGTTTTTGCCAATCGGTTATCAGAATCAAGCCTGTCAAGAAAACGCGCCAACGGTCGGGCAATTTCAAAGTCACCTATGGAGTCAAAGCCTTTATCAGGGCCAAGAAGGCGATACATTCGGCTTGCATTGTTGCGCAATGCCCCGAGATGAAACTGTTGAACCCAGTTTTTTTCATAATCCATTTGTGCGAGCTCTATCAGCATAGCCGATTTGAACTTGAGGATGTCCTCATATGATACATCCTTGCCAAGGCGTAAATCAATAAAGATGGATGTGATTTCCGTCTCTGAATAGGGCTCTGCATGGATAGTTTCAAGGCCATGATCCGATAACCGACAACCTTGCTCATGAAAATAATCGTGACGCAAGCGCAACGCCGCAAGATATTGCCGATAGGTATCTGCACTGATGTTGGTGACCGATTCAAGTTGGTTCACATAGTCATTGAAGATTTTACCATCTTCAACGGCCATTGCCTTGTCCGGGCGCCATGTAGGTAGTACCTTAATTTCAAATCCATCCTTCCGGCAACGGATATGA
This sequence comes from Lentimicrobiaceae bacterium, assembly GCA_037445555.1. Lineage (GTDB taxonomy): Bacteria > Bacteroidota > Bacteroidia > Bacteroidales > JAAYJT01 > JAAYJT01. The sequence continues at coordinate 49,228 of JBBIKG010000022.1, read as the reverse complement.
TGCTCGAGGCTGTCAACGGGATCGTCGGTAGTGCATACCAACTCAACCTTAAAACTTCGCATGATGTTACGCGAGCTGAACCCATCGGTTTGAAGCAGCGCTGTAGTCTGTTCATAGATTTCCCGCGCGGTTGATCCATCCAGAATTTTTTGAATTCCGAAAGGCCTGCGAAGCTCCATATGCGTCCAGTGGTATAAAGGATTTCGCAATGTGAAAGGCACAGTTTCGGTCCATTTTTCAAATTTCTCGTAATCCGGTGCATCTCCCGTGCAATAGCGCTCATTTACTCCATGAGTGCGCATAGCCCGCCATTTGTAATGATCTCCCTCGAGCCATATTTTGGTCATGTTTTCAAACTTCCGGTCGTTGGCTACATCGGCCGGCGGAAGGTGGCAGTGGTAATCAATAATTGGGAGGTCGCGGGCAAACTCATGATATAAGCGTTCTGCGAATTTATTTTCAAGCAGAAAATTTTCATCCATGAAATTTTTCATAAGGCAATGTGGATTGGTTTGTGTTCAGATCGGGATAGCGGTAGTTTATTGAATATCAAACAGGCGACGGATATGCCTGTCGTACAGATTTTCAGTTACCTGGTGGCCCACTATCACATTATGCTGAGCAAGTAGATTGGTAAAATTATTTTTCTCTTCCGCAGCCAGTTTATATGAAACATGCATGAGCTGCCTGAAGTTGGGATTGTATTCGGGATGGCCAGGGATATGCCTAAGTGCATTTGCCAGTTGCAGCCCGGTCCACTGACTGACCTCTTCTGCCGTAGGTAATCCGGCCGGATTGATATCAATAACAGTTGCATACGGCCCTGCAAGCTCATCGAATCGCGAAAGAGCGCCTTTGTATATTTTTTTTATCATCTCAAGTGCTTCGCCGCCTGCAAGCGAAAGACCTATAGCTTCTTCCAGCCAGGTTGTGCCTGCGGTTTTCACATGAATGCCTTTGTCGTGTTTTTTGATCAACCGGCCTACCACCGGGTAAATGCTGAACTTATCGCTGCCGCTGTGAACACTCAACTTTAGGGTTGCGGGCAGTGAGAACATGTTAATGGCATAATCAATCACCATCAGGTCTTGTTCAAATTCTTTTTCAAAACGCACGATATCTCCGGCGTAATCTACGCCTTTGTTGAAACGACCGGTAAACTTGGGTGCAATGGTAGCTACCGGGATATTCTCTTCGGCGAGGGCCGAAAGAATGAAGAATAATTCGACAGGTGATTGCGCCTCCTGCACTTCATCCATTGAAATCTCGGTAACAAAGGCGCCGTTTTTCTTATGCTTCAATATGTGCTTATAAATAACCGAAGCCTGTTTTATGGCAAAAAGAAATTTTCCGCCTATTTCCCGAAGCTTCTCAGGGGTGATTTTAAAAACCTCATCAATGCCCGGGATTTGCAGATTCCCAAGAAAACGGGAGTTTTTGCTGATATAAGCATGCAAATCCGGGTCTGACGCCTCCTTGCCAATGTAATCCGCTACGTCAATGGTAAAGAAGTTGCAATGTTCTGTGAACATATCAACATTGTTCAGGTTGATGTGATCCGCATCGAGAAAATACGGGCCGCTCCATCCCAGGGTCTTCACTGCTTCGTCAGCGGCTTTCCTTGTAGCCTCGGGTTTTGAGCCAATGGTTTTATGCTCTCGATAAGATTTATTCCAGACTGGGCTTATATGAATGCCCTTTTCGACCGCCATGATAATAGCTTTAAGCTGAGCCTGTCCCTGCATCGCGAAACGGTCGCCTGTGCCAAACGAATATTTGCCTAATTCCATGTGTTTTTTATTAATGATTAAAAATTTCCGTGTGCGCCCACGAAAGTACAAAATATTTAACTTACTTTGCAAAAAAACATTCTGGTCATGAAGTCTGGGGAGAGGATGACTATTGCCGAAATAGCACGACGGGCAAATGTTTCGGCGGGCACCATCGACCGGGTGATACATAACCGGGGCGAGGTGGCCGCTCCGACACGCGAAAAGATTCTGAATCTGATACGTGAAATGAATTTCAAGCCACATCTGCTGGCAAGTACTCTGGCTTCTGGAAAAGACTATCTTGTGGCCACGCTTATTCCGGCCGCTGATAACGACAGCCTGTTCTGGCACCAACCTTCAATGGGTTTTGAAAAAGCCAGCCGGCAAGTTGGGCATTATGGCATTACCCACCAACCGTTTTATTTCGATTATTTTGACAGGAACACCTTCGAAAAGGCGCTACGTGACATTCTCAGCACAAAACCCGATGCCGTTATTCTGGCTCCGTTTTTTCCTGATCTTACTGCCGGGTTCCTAACGAAAGCCGAGGCATTAGGCATCATGATCATATTCATCAATCTGACCACTTTCAATCATTCATGCCAGACATTTGTGGGGCAGGATCCGGTTCATAGCGGAAGAGTGGCAGCCCATCTGTTCGACCTTGCGCTTCGGAAAGGAGACAGGCTGCTGATAGTAAACATAATGAGCGAAAAAGGCGGAAACGTTCACCTTATGAGCCGCGAAGAAGGCTTCAGAAACTACTTCAATTCTAATGGCCCGGATAAGCTTGAACTGGAAACAATCAATATATATGGAAACAGTCAGGCCCAAATCGAACAAACCCTGAAGGAGGGACTCGCCAATAATGACATTTCAAGAAGGCCGGTATCAGGCATTTTCGTCACTAACTCCAGGGTGTTTTATGTGGCCGACTTTCTCGAAAGAAATGCACGGAACAATCTCGTTCTCGCTGGTTATGACCTGCTCGAATGCAATGTAAAGCACCTGATGGACAATCGCATCGCATTTCTGATAAGCCAAAATCCTGTCGAACAGGGCTATCGAAGTTTTATGTCGGTGTTTGAAAAACTCATCATGAAAAAATCTTTACCATTGCGACAATACCTGCCCATTGACATTATCACACGAGAAAACATCATGTATTATTTAAATACTCAATCCTATGATTAACCCGAATTTCGATTCGCTGAAAGGGAAAAACTGTGTTATCACAGGCGGCGCAGGGGTATTGGGAGCCTCCATCTGCGAAACTCTTGCCATGGCAAGAGTCAATCTAGCCATACTTGATCTCAACCTTGAAAATGCACAAACGCTAGCCAACCAGCTAAGCACCAGGCATACTATCAGGGCAGTGGGTGTTGCCGCCAATGTGCTTGACAAAAGCTCACTCGAAAATGCTTTAGCACAAATCAGCCTGAATTTGGGCGAAGTTCATTTTCTGATCAATGGCGCAGGGGGCAATTCGCCCAAAGCTACTACCCGCGCGGAACAAATCGATCCGAACAGTGAAATAGTCTGGAGTGACACCTTTTTTGGCCTGGCCACCGAGGGGTTTGATCAGGTTTTCAGCCTGAATTTTACCGGCACACTACTTCCCACCATGGTCTTCGGGCGCCAGATGGTTGAACGGGGCAGCGGAGTAATTTTGAACATATCGTCAATGAATGCCTTTAAACCACTGACTAAAATTCCTGCTTACTCTGCAGCTAAATCAGCCATCAACAATTTTACCGAATGGCTGGCAGTGCACCTTGGTAAGACGGGAGTAAGGGTTAATGCTGTTGCCCCTGGCTTCTTCCTTACCAACCAAAACCGTTTCCTGCTTACTGATGAACAGACCGGCGAATTAACCCCGCGCGGGAAACGTATCTTAAACAATACACCCATGGGAAAATTCGGAGAACCCAACCACCTGGGCGGTACGGTTTTATTTCTTCTTTCCGACCTTTCGGACTTCATAACCGGCATTACCATCCCTGTTGATGGTGGCTACAGCGCTTTTGGTGGTGTGTAAACGGGCAAGAACAACCAATTAAGAAAGAATTAACTGCCATATATATGAAAAATAAAGTTGTTGTTTTCGGGGAAATCATGCTCAGACTGGCAACCCCGGGATATCTGCGATTTTCGCAGGCTGCAGCCTACAATGCATCCTTTGGCGGAGGAGAGGCCAATGTGGCTGTTTCACTTGCCAATTTTGGCGTACCCAGTGATTTTATAACCCGGCTGCCAGATAATGACATTGCCAGGGCCTGCCTTATGGACCTGAAGCGCTATGATGTGGGTGTTGACAATGTGATATTTGGGGGAAACCGGATCGGTATTTATTTTTTGGAAACGGGGGCTGTGAGCCGTGGAAGCAAAGTAATTTATGACCGGGCAAACTCAGCTGTTGCGGAAATCAAACCCGGGATGATTGACTGGGAAAAAGCCTTGGAGGGCGCTACCTGGTTTCACTGGACCGGAATCACCCCGGGCATTTCGCAGGGAGCCGCCGATGTTTGCCTCGAAGCCATCAGGATGGCCAACCAAAAGGGTATCACGGTCTCATGCGATCTTAACTATCGAAAAAACCTCTGGAAATATGGCAAATCAGCCAAAGAAACAATGCCAGCCCTGATCAGCGGATGCGATATTATTCTTGGAAATGAGGAAGACGCTGCCATGGTGCTGGGAATTCACCCCGAAGGTGTCGATATTACAAGTGGTCAGGTTGATGCCTCAGCTTACGAATCGGTATCAAAACAAATCATGCAACAGTTTCCGCGTAGCCGGAAAGTGATCACGACACTTCGTGGCTCCATCAATGCCAATCATAACACCTGGGCGGGGGTGCTTTGGAATGGCAAGAAATTATTTGTTTCCCATACCTATCAGATCACTCATATTGTCGACAGGGTAGGAGGGGGCGACGCCTTCATGAGCGGCCTTATTTATGGCTTAATGAATTATATAGGAGATGATCAGAAAGCACTTGATTTTGCAGTAGCCGCATCATGCCTGAAACATACCATCAGCGGAGATTTTAACCTGGTAAGTATTGATGAAGTAGAAAAACTGATGCAGGGCGACGAATCGGGAAGGGTAGCAAGGTGACATTTGACATCTGAACAATGGTAACAAAAAGAAAATCAATAAAATAACCCCCATAAACCAAAAAACGATGGAACTTAAAAAGAATTGCAAATATTCGCTGCTCGTGCCCACCAGCATGGGGGTGCGTATCACCCCACTTAACGGACAGCCTGTCCATTCCAGCGAATTATTCCGTATGCAAGCTACCAGTGCCGAAACCAATGTAGCAAGTATTTCATCTTATCTTGGCCTGCCTGTGAAGGTGCTTACAACTTTTGTGAAGGATAGTGCGATAGCACAATTTATAAAGGCCAACCTGCTGGCCAGAAAAATGGATGTGGAAGGACCTGAGCTTAACCAGGGAGGGCCGTGGGGATTCCGGCACCAGTTTAATATCGCCGACAGCGGATATGGATCGCGAGGCCCCAGGGTGCTTAATGACCGTGCGGGCGAAGTAGGGCGCACGCTCAATGTCAGGGATTTCGATCTGCACAGGATTTTTGCTGTCGAAGGTGTGCAAATTGTACATTTGTCGGGCCTGATAGCTGCTTTATCAGCGGATACCAGCAACTTTTGCCTTGAGTTGGCGCGCTACGCAAAAGAGCATGGAACGCGTATCTCATTCGATTTAAACTTCAGGGCATCGTTCTGGAAAGGTCGTGAAGCAGAGTTGCGCGATGTGTTCACTGAAATTGCTTCATTATCTGATATCCTTATAGGTAACGAGGAAGATTTCCAGCTGTGCCTTGGCCTCAAAGGGCCCGAAGCTGGGGGCAAGGGCATTGAAGGCGAAATAGATGCTTTCAAGGCAATGATCGAACGGGTCAGGGAGGCCTACCCCAGCGCATCCGTATTTGCCACCACCCTTCGGGAAGTAATCAATGCCAACGAGCACCTTTGGGGGGCTATTATGCTTACAGGAAATGAGTGGTATATAATAATACCGCGCACTATCCGTGTCCTTGACCGCATTGGAGGAGGCGATGGATTTGTAGGCGGATTACTCTATGCCATACTTCAGGATTGGATCCCCGAGAAATGGATACAGTTCGGTTGGGCATCCGGAGCTTTGGCAACCACGGTTGAAACAGACTATGCACAACCTGCCGATGAAGAAATGATGTGGAGTATCTGGGAGGGAAATGCAAGAGTTAAACGCTAACCATATCTTTCACATCGTTAAATAGAAAAAGCATTAATATCTTGACCCAATGATCTACTTTGCCCGGGGTTCCGCTACCAGCGAGTTTACATCCGAGGACCTTCGCGATGCATTATATTCGACATTCGAAAGACTTGGAGAACGAAAAAAAGTCCTCGCCATCCCGCCTGATTTCACAAGATTCCACTCACAGGCTGGCCAAATCACTCAACTCGCGTATAACTATTATGGTGAAGCCCTAACGGATATCCTGCCTGCCCTTGGTACCCACGCCCCCATGACTTCAGAAGAAATACAGCGGATGTTTGGCGGCATACCACTTTCCTTGTTCAGGGAGCACCGTTGGCGCACCGATATTGTTACCCTTGGCGAAGTACCCGCCGACTATGTCAGCCGCGTATCGGAGGGGCGCGTAGATTATGCATGGCCGGCACAGGTTAACAAGCTCCTGGTTGAAGGGGGTTATGATCTGATTCTGTCTGTTGGCCAGGTGGTGCCCCACGAAGTGATAGGAATGGCAAACTTCAATAAAAATATTTTTGTTGGAACCGGCGGATCTGAAGGCATCAATAAAAGCCATTTTCTTGGAGCTGCATTTGGAATGGAGCGGATCATGGGTCGGGCTAAAAACCCGGTGCGCGCCGTGATGAATTATGCATCTGATCATTTTGCCGGGCACCTGGCAATTATCTACATACATACTGTTGTTGGCAAGAATGAGAGTGGCCGGTTAGTCATACGCGGCCTTTACATCGGTGATGATTCCGAATGTTTCGAGCAAGCTTCAGCCCTGTCGCTTCGTGTCAACTTCACCATGGTCGAAAAACCACTGCAGAAAGTAGTGGTATATCTTGATCCCGAAGAGTTTAAAAGCACCTGGCTTGGCAACAAAAGCATCTATCGTACCCGTATGGCCCTTGCCGACGGCGCCGAATTGATCATACTGGCGCCGGGGCTCAGGGAGTTTGGCGAAGACAAACAGATTGATGCACTCATCAGGAAATACGGGTACCGCACCACTCCCGAAACCCTTGAACTGACCAGAATCAACGATGACCTTCGAAACAACCTGGGCGCGGCGGCTCATCTGATACATGGCTCATCGGAGAAACGCTTCAGTGTCATCTACTGCCCGGGACACCTAAGCAGGCAGGAGATTGAATCGGTATATTTCAGATTTGCCCCCCTGGACGAAATGCTCAGAAAATATACGCCGGAAAATCTCGCAGACGGATGGAACTCTCTCCCCGGCGGGGAAGAAATTTTCTTTATCTCCAACCCAGCACTGGGGTTATGGGCTAGCAAAGACCGGTTTAACACCTGAGGGGCATGATAAAAATTATCGCTGACGACAAAATACCATTTCTCAAAGGCGTTTTTGATGCGGTGGCAGATGTAGTCTATCTACCTGGAAAAGAGATTAAAAGACAGCACTTGCTGAATGCTGATGCCCTGATCATTCGTACACGAACCAGGTGCGATGAGGCACTGCTTAACAACACTGCGATCAGAATGATTGCCACCGCCACAATAGGTTTCGACCATATCGATGTAGATTATTGTCAACGTAATGGGATTGTCTGGACAAATGCACCGGGGTGTAATTCGTCATCGGTAAAGCAATACTTAGCTTCAGCCCTGGGAATTATAATTGAAAAGCAAAACAAAAGATTCCGGGAAATTACCCTGGGTGTTGTTGGTGCAGGTCATGTGGGGGCTAAAGTGGTCAGTATGGCAGAGGCACTGGGAATAAGAACCCTTGTCAACGACCCGCCAAGGGCTCGTCTGGAAGGAGAAGGATACTTTGTTTCACTGGATTATCTGCTTGAACAATCCGACATCCTGACACTTCATGTTCCTTTACAGTATTCCGGAGCAGACAAAACATTTCATTTCGCAGGGAGCGAATTTTTCGAAAAAGCAAAATCAGGCGCCTGGTTAATAAACACCTCTCGGGGCGAGGTAGTTAACACTGGCTCTTTAATGTATGCTTTGAAAAATCATACACTGGCGGGCAGCATCATTGATGTTTGGGAAAACGAACCCTGCCCTGAGGAGGAGCTATTATCCCTGGCCGATATCAGCACACCTCATATAGCAGGCTATTCGACTGACGGCAAAGCCAATGGCACAAAAAAGTGCGTGCAGGCTGTTAGCCGGTTTTTCGGACTGGGTCTAGATGACTGGAGCCCTGCTGCTGTTCCGCTGCCCGAACACCCCAAGCTCAGAGTGAATTGCAAAGGCAAAAGCCCGGAGGAACTATTCGTGCAAATGACAAGGATGTCATATAATATCACCTATGATTCAGAATCACTTAAAGATAGTCCTTCTTCATTTGAAAGACTCAGGGGGAATTATCCGGTAAGGCGTGAACCCCATGCGTACGAACTGCACCTTGCGGGCGGTAACAATAAGGCACTGCGGATAGCCCAAGCTGTGGGATTTGAGAATCTTATTTTAGAAAGTTAAATCATTATTTTAAGTCATTCATTAAAATCTAAAAACGCATTAAGAGTTATGAAAAAGAGAGCAGACATAGGCCTTATCGGTCTTGCAGTGATGGGCGAAAACCTTGTGCTCAACATGGAAAGTAAAGGCTACACCGTTGCAGTGTACAACCGCTCAACCGATAAAGTTGACAGTTTCGTGCAGGGCAGAGGGAAGGGAAGGAACATAGTTGGTACCTATTCACTTCAGGAATTAGTAAACTCCCTCGAAGCGCCGCGCAAGGTAATGATTATGGTTAAAGCCGGAAAACCGGTTGATGATTTCATCGACATGCTTCTTCCCCTCTTATCGCCTGGCGACATAATCATCGACGGTGGAAACACCCATTTCCCGGACACTAACCGTCGCACTAAGTATGTGGAAAGCAATGGATTGTTCTATGTGGGCACGGGTGTTTCAGGAGGTGAGGAAGGTGCACTGCGTGGCCCCTCCATCATGCCGGGAGGCTCACTTCGGGCATGGCCCCACGTCAAGGGTATTTTTCAGGATATTGCCGCCAAGGTTAACGATGGCTCACCGTGCTGCGACTGGGTAGGTCCGTTTGGTGCCGGTCATTTTGTAAAAATGGTGCATAACGGTATCGAGTATGGCGATATGCAACTGATTTGCGAAGCTTACCAGGTGATGAAAGATTACCTTGGCATGACTGCCGATGAAATGCACGATGTATTCAAGCAATGGAATCTAGGTGAGCTGGACTCATACCTGATTGAAATTACCCGCGATATACTGGCGTATAAAGATTATGACAACGCCCCCCTTGTTGACAAGATTCTTGACACGGCCGGCCAAAAAGGCACCGGAAAATGGACGGGAGTTACGGCCCTTGACCTTGGCGTGCCGCTCACATTGATCGGCGAGTCAGTATATGCCCGTTGCTTGTCGGCACAAAAGGACGAGCGCGTTTTGGCATCTAAGATTCTCACGGGTCCCCGGCCTGCGTTTTCAGGCAATCGCGAAGCGTTCATCGAAGACCTCCGAAAGGCACTGCTGGCGTCAAAAATCGTTTCATACGCGCAGGGATACGTACTCATGAAAGCGGCCGCCAAGGAGTTTGACTGGGATTTAAATTATGGCGGCATAGCCCTGATGTGGAGGGGCGGATGCATCATCCGCTCAGTATTTTTGGGTAAAATCAAGGAGGCATTCGACAAAAACCCCGATCTCACCAACTTGATGCTTGAGGATTATTTCAAAACCAGGCTGCTTGATGCCGCACCGGGCTGGAGAAATGTGGTTGCCAGCGCTATCCTCCATGGCATACCGATGCCGGCATTTTCATCGGCTTTGAGCTATTTCGACGGATATAGAAGCGAAAGGCTACCCGCGAACCTGCTGCAGGCACAACGCGACTATTTTGGAGCGCATACCTATGAGAGGATTGATAAGCCGCGCGGTGAATTTTTCCACACCAACTGGACCGGCCGTGGCGGCAACACTGCCTCCACCACATACAATGTTTAGTTCTTAAAGAAGCGTACTGTGTATAAGTCTGGCTTCTTTGTCAATATACACGACGGAAATAAAAAGGCGGGACATCACCCGCCTTTTTGTTATTTGAAGGCTATCCTGACAGGCTCCGATAGTTTTGCAGCATCCGCAGCAAGCAGCGCAGCAAAAGTTTCCGGGTCGGTAAAAGACGGATCTGTTTTTTCCCAGGCAGAATAAAATCTGAAACGGGCTGGTTTGTCAGCCGGTTTCATGCGAACAATAAAACATTGGTTGATATCTCCAGCCTTATCGTCGAGATACTCATAACTAAGGTAATCGGATTTTGCAAGCATCAGGGCCATACCCAGAAATTCTCCTGAAATAGACTGATTTCCATGAGTTGATACAGATACAACTCCGTTTTCATAATCTGAAAAAGCGGCCTTCTTTTCTTTAAGGTCGATAGTGGTAATGCCGGCTACAATTTTTGTATTATCATCCAAGCCGCTCACCTCCACCTTGCTGGTATAGTACCACGCTCCCCCGAAGATGGTAATTTCGTGCAACACCGTGCAGGTAAATTCACCCACTTTCCAGTTATCGAAGCGGAAACGAAGTATGGAACGGAGCGGTCCGTTGACTAGGCGCTCATAAGTACCTTTCGATCCGGGCGCCACCCTGTGTAGTACGCCATTTAATTCGAGGGCAATGGATCCCGCCCCCAACGAAGCCCCTACTTTAAGGATGTCCATGCCCCAGTCCTGCATAACATGGTAGTCTTCGTTGACGCCTATGTTTTGCAGCACCATGTTTTTGGTCTTCTTCCCAAAAATATCAATGCCGTTTCGCTCGTCTAAATAATTCCGGAATCCGACGAGATCATTTTCCCAGCCGGGCCCTTCAAACTGGAAATAATTCTTGGTTTGGCCATGGTTTTCGCGAGCAATGTCAAGACGATTTGCCCAGGCGAGTTCTGTATAGGAACTATCCCCTTTCGGACTTGCCAGCCAAATGTTACTTCTTTTTGCTACGGATTTGATATCGGCGGGCCCGACAAACACTATCTTCATCCCTGTGCGGCTGCTAGCCGGCAGGTTCAACAGGGTAAACAGCTCGTCCCACCGACCGTCACCATCCAGGTCGTCAGCCTGTGAACCAATGGCCTCACCCTTGAGGGATGTAATCATGGGGATTTTGTCATCCGGTAAAGATTTCCCAAAGAGGTTTTCAATATCGGATCGACGTATCACGACAGGCTCATCCACTCTGTCAAACGATGAAGGGTTCTCGACGAAAATCTGAGCCGTTTTCTGGTATGAACAGCCCGGCCAAATCATTGTGATGGCCAGGCCAATAAGAACCACATAAATATTTTTCATATTCTGTTATATGTTGTTGATTGGTTTTATTCTTCGTTTGATGGCTTTCCTATAGTGGCAAGGATTCCCCCATCGACGTAAAGCACATGACCGTTTACAAAATCTGAGGCTGCGGATGCCAGGAAAATTGCCGCCCCCTGCAGCTCGTGCGGCACGCCCCAGCGACCTGCCGGAGTGCGATGAATGATGAATTCATTGAAGGGATGTCCCTCGGCACGGATCGGAGCGGTTTGTGTTGTGGCAAAATACCCGGGCCCTAGGCCATTGGCCTGTATATTGAACCGTGCCCACTCAGTGGCCATATTACGGGTCAGCATTTTCAGCCCCCCTTTGGCAGCCGCATAGGCCGAAACAGTGTTACGTCCAAGTTCGCTCATCATGGAACAGATATTGATAATTTTCCCCCCCGACTTCCGGGCAACCATACTTCTTGCCACGGTTCGCGCCACGAGAAACGGACCGATCAAATCAACCTCAACCACTTCTCGAAAATCAGCCACCTCCATATCAAGCATAGGGACCCGCTTGATAATGCCTGCGTTGTTCACCAAAATATCTATCGGCGCCACCTGTCGCTCCATGAGCGATATCTGTTCAACTACGGATTTTTCATCCGTTACATCAAAAACATATCCCGCCACATCAATTCCTTCAATTTGATACTCCCGAATGGAAGTACTTAGCTTATTGCTGTCTCGGTCGTTAATAATGATTCGGGCTCCTGCCCTTGCAAGGCCAATGGCCATTGCCATACCCAGTCCGTGGGTACCCCCGGTAACAAGAGCAGTTTTTCCTGTGAGATCAAAAAGTTTAAGCGACATACATTTATGGGTTAAAAAATCAGGAGTTTTTATTTCAGGTCAGTAACCTTCGAACTGTCCATATCTGCGTAATCAAGATTTTCGCCGGCCATACCCCAGATAAATCCATAGTTTGAGGTGCCGGCTGCCGAATGAATTGACCATGATGGTGAAAGAACGGCCTCATGATTGCGCATCCACAAATGGCGTGTTTCGGATGGTTGCCCCATAAAGTGACAAACCGCCTGGCCTTCGGGAATTTCGAAATAAAAATAAGCCTCCATCCGGCGGGCATGGACATGCGGGGGCATGGTGTTCCAGACACTTCCGGGCTTAAGGATGGTCATCCCCATCTGAAGCTGGCATGTTTCAACAATGCCGTGGATGATGAGCTGGTTAACCGTGCGTGCATTTGAGGTTTCGAGAGTGCCCAGCTCAAGTTTTCGTGCATCATTAAGGGTAACCAGTTTGTCGGGGCATGATCTGTGCGCCGGGGCGCTGTTTAAATAAAAAATCGCTGGGGTTTGGGGTGCGAGGCTCTCGAATGTCACCAACCTGTCACCCATACCTACGTAGAGTGCTTCTTTATTCCCGATCAAAAAGGATGCATCCCCAACGGCTAGCCTTCCCGGCCCACCAATATTGATGACCCCAAGTTCGCGACGGTGCAGAAAAAAATCTGCTTTGACCGGATCAATAGTGTCAAGCGCCAGTTTTTGATTTACAGGCACTATTCCTCCGACAATGAACCTGTCGTAAAGGGAATAAACAAGGTTAATCTGATCGGCGACCATAAAATTGCTGATAAGAAACTCCTTGCGAATCCTTTCAGTGTCATATGAAGCGAAGTCGTCAGGATGCGAAGCGCAGCGAATCTGATAGTTAATAGCCATAGCGTAAAGTTATTTATTTTAAATGATTGGTTTCCGGATAAATAATACTATGTGTTTCAAGGAAAAGGTTCAAACAAGCGGTGGGATGATTCACGAATAATAAGCCGGGGCTCAAGCACTACAGTAGAAGGTATCGGGTGTTTCTCCTTGCACAGTATTTCTTTTATAAGTAAGATCGCGGCCTGTCTCCCCATTTCCTGCGCCTGTTGATCAACCGAGGTAAGCGGAGGATTGACAAGGGGGCAGAAAGGCTCGTTGGCAAACCCGGCAATTGAAATTTCGTCAGGCACACTTAAACCTGCTTCCCGGGCAAACAGCAAGGCTCCAAGTGCTGAATAATCGCCAGAGGAAAATATTGCATCCGGGCGCGGGGTCATGGCCAAAATGGATTTCATCGACCTATAGCCGGTTTGTTGTGTAATGGTGTTGGGGATAATGAGGTCTTTTATGACTTCAAGGTGATGCTGCTTCAGCGCATGCAAATAACCAGCCGTTCGGTCTTTATAGACTCGAATATGCTGCGGTCCGGCAAAATGGGCAATTTTTCTCCTTCCGCCTGCGATAAGATGCTCAACCGCATCCACGGAACCCTTAAAATCATCAATCAGCACCTTGCTTACATTTAGCGTATCGAGAGGCCGGTCAAAAAATACCAACGGAATGTTTTTTTTCATCAGTTGCCTGAAATGATGATCATCGGTGGTTTCAATCGAAACCGAAGCTATCAGTCCATCCACTTTACCATTGAGCAGGCTTGTTACCAAAGCAGTTTCCTTAGCTATTGACTCATACGACTGACATATTAGAACATCATATCCATGTTCAGTGGCTACATCATCAATTCCTCGCAGTACGGTGGCAAAAAAATACCTGTCAACCTGCGGAACCAGAACCCCGAGGGTGCGCCCGCTTCCGGAACGCAAGCTAAGCCCCCTGAAGTCGGGGTGATAATTTAATTCGCGGGCGAGATCGTGGACGGCTATACGCATTTGTTGGCTGATTCGCGGGTGGTCGTTAAGTGCACGTGAAACCGTTGATGCAGAGATGTTTAGCTGTCTGGCTATGTCGTGTATGGTGCAACGCTTCGTAGAATTCATCAGAGAGAGGATGTCTTAAAGATGAATTTGATGGGGGATAAGCAGAAAACCCCGTTATTTAGTAACTTGCAGGCCAAAGATACTTATTTTTGTGCAATCGATTGCGCAACGAAAATAATTTTTATCAATTATTGATTCTATGGCAACATACAGTCGTATTACTGTGGCGCAGGCCATGGGCAAGAACGGAATAATTCCGGTATTTTATCATTCTGATCCGGAAGTATGTTTCGAAGTGATTTCAGCATGTTATCGAGGAGGTTTGCGTGTGTTTGAGTTTACCAACCGGGGCGATATGGCCCACGAGGTTTTTGCGGCTGTAATCAAAAGAATACTCCTCAGCCAACCCGAAATCATTCTCGGAGCCGGATCCATACTGGATGCCTCCACCGCAGCACTTTACCTGCAAATGGGAGCCAACTTTATTGTGAGCCCCATTCTGAATCCTGAGGTGGCAAGGGTTTGTAACCGGCGCAAGGTACTTTGGTCGCCAGGATGCGGATCGGTATCCGAAATCTCGGCCGCTGAAGAACTTGGGGCTGAAATCATCAAAATATTCCCGGGCCAGCAGGTAGGCGGAGCAGAATTTGTAAAAGCCGTAAAGGGGCCCATGCCCTGGACCAGTATTATGCCCACTGGTGGTGTTGACCCGGATTATGACAGCTTACAGCGATGGTTTTCAGCTGGGGTATACTGCGTTGGTATGGGTAGCAGGCTTATTCCCGACGAAATGGTAAGGAAAGGAGACTATCAGGGAATCGAAAAGAAAGTGGCGGGTGCTGTGGCACTGCTTACACAAATCAGAGGCAAATAGGTATTTAAGAAGCAATATCATTCATCGCGGAAATTAATCCAAGAGAACTACAATGACATCTAAAACGAAACGGCGATATATAGGGATTTTGTTGCTGGGCATCACCTTTGCCTTGCCGGCATGCCAGCAAAATCGAACAGTTACCCTGCTCAAACTTGCACATGGGCTCGATCAAAGCCATTCCGTGCACAAAGGGATGGTATTTATGGCTGAACGACTCACAGAGAAATCAGGCGGACGGATGCAGATAGACATCTATCCGAGCGGACAGCTTGGGAGTGAACGCGAGAACCTCGAGATGCTGCAGATAGGAAGCCTGGCAATCACAAAGGTTTCGGCGGCCATCATGGAAGGATTCGCACCAAGTTACCGCATTTTCGGACTCCCTTATATATTTAAAAGCCGACTTCATGCACACCGGGTGCTCGACAGCGAAATTGGGCGCGAAATTCTACTGGATAGTGAAAAATTCTGGCTTCGTGGGCTGGCTTTTTACGATGCCGGGAGCCGCAGTTTCTATACCAAAGACCGGCCCATATTGCATCCCGACAACCTAAAGGGCCTGAAGATACGCGTGATGCAAAGCCCATCGGCTGTTAATATGATACGCGCCCTTGGTGGTTCGCCCACACCTATTTCGTGGGGCGAATTGTATACTGCACTGCAGGGAGGGGTGGTTGATGGGGCAGAAAATAACCCGCCAAGTTTCTACCTTTCGCATCATTACGAAGTATGCAGGTTTTATTCTCTTACAGAGCATACCACTATTCCCGATGTGCTGATGATTAGCACTAAAATCTGGAATCGTCTCTCAGACCAGGAAAAACAATGGTTGCAGGATGCCGCTGATGAGTCAGAAGCATACCAGCGCAAACTGTGGGAAGAGTCAGAGAATCATTCGCTCGAGGAAATTGAAAAAGACGGGGTAACCATCCTGAAACCCGATAAGACACCTTTTATTGAGCGGGTACAGTCGATCTACGACAACTATCGACAGGATGAAAAATTTTATGAGCTTATCCATCGAATCAGATCGATGGATTGATCCGGTAAAAATTTACCAATAACAAGTCGTTAATAAAGACCTGAAAATATGAAATTCAGAAAAAGAGTAGACACTTTCCTAGGCTGGTTAGTCACGGCACTGATGGGAATACTTGTGCTCGATGTATTATGGCAGGTAACAAGCCGTTTTGTGATCGGGCACCCCAGTTCGTTTACCGACGAACTTGCCGGCTATCTGCTGGTTTGGGTAGGCTTGCTTGGCGCTGCTTATGCTACCGGGCAAAAACAGCATCTGGCCATCGATCTGATCTCAAGAAAATTGACTGAAAAACAAAACCGCCGGCTTTCGGTGATCATCAATTCTTTAATCATCGTCTTTGCCCTGGTAGTGCTAATAATTGGCGGCATAAACCTGGTGTATATGACTTTTCACCTGAATCAGATCTCCTCGGCGCTGCAGATCAAGATCGGATATGTTTACCTGGTGCTTCCGATCAGCGGGGCCTTTATCATCTATTATGCGCTCGACGAAGCTATTCGCCTGATGACAGGAAGAAAAATTGAAACAACGCAAATCATTAATTAATTCTAATCCATGGAATACCTCGAGATAGTCGTACTTGTAGGCTCTTTTCTGCTCTTACTGGTGATGGGTGTTCCTATTGCCTACAGCATTGGAATTTCGGGAATTGTGACCATGCTTATCAGCATATTGCCTATGCCGGCATTCACTACATATGCGCAGCGTATGGGAACGGCCCTTGACAGCTTTGCCTTGCTGGCCATCCCCTTTTTCATACTTGCGGGGCAGTTAATGAATCAAGGGGGGATTGCCATCCGGCTCATCGACTTCGCAAAGGTCATTGTCGGGCGTTTTCCCGGTGGCCTGGCTTTTGTTAACATCATGGCCAACATGCTTTTTGGCGCCATCTCGGGTTCTGCTGCTGCATCGGCATCGGCCATCGGAAGTTTTATGACCCCTAAGATGGTAGACGAGGGATATGACCGCGGTTTCAGTGCTGCCGTCAACATCACGTCAGCCACCACTGGCCTTGTCATTCCGCCAAGCAATATCCTTATTGTATATAGCCTTGCCAGCGGCGGGGTATCGATTGCGGCGCTGTTTCTGGCCGGATACGTGCCCGGCATATTGATTGGCCTGGGACTTATGGCAGTGGCGGCAATATATTCAGTACACAAGAAATTTCCCCTTGGCGAAAAAGTGGGGCTAAAGGCCGGTATATTCAAGTTTTTTGATGCCTTACCCAGCCTGTTCCTGTTGGTGGTGGTGATTGGCGGAATCATTGCCGGGTATTTCACTGCCACCGAGGCTTCGGCTATTGCTGTTGTATACACATTCTGCCTGGCGCTGATATACAGGCAATTAAAACTTCGCCAACTCCCCGAGCTTTTACTAAGAACCGTCGGTATAACTGCGATCGTTTTATTGCTGGTGGCCACTTCGATGGGATTATCTTGGGTTATGTCGTACACCAATATTCCACAAAGTGTGAGCGAAGGGCTGCTTTCCATCAGCAATAATAAAATCATAATTCTTCTGATAATCAATTTTATCTTGTTGTTTGTAGGGGTATTTATGGACATGACACCGGCGGTTCTGATATTCACGCCTATTTTTCTTCCGGTGGTTGCCAACCTGGGAGTGAATCCCATTCATTTTGGAATTATTATGGTTGTGAATCTGTGTGTCGGGCTATGTACTCCTCCAGTGGGTTCGGTATTGTTTATTGGTTGCAGCGTGGCCAAAATCAGCATCGAAAAAGTAATCAGACCCATGCTTCCCTTTTTTGCGGCTATGATCATCGTGCTTTTGATTATCACATATTTCCCGCAACTTAGCCTTTGGTTGCCGCGGGCGTTTGGCTTCTAGCCGTTGGCAAATACGGTGAAAATGATTATTTTTGGATACTGCACCACAAGGCAGCCATGATTCTCCATTTATTAAACAAAAAGCGACGAATTGCCGAAGCTGCCAGGCGGTTAATCTTACTGGCTGCAGGGTTCATTTTATGCAACGAAGCTTCGCTAGGGCAAATTCCCTACTCGCCGCATATCACCGAACCCCTTAACGATAAATTCAGGTGGCGCCAAATAGAAATCCTTTCAGGCAAAGGAGTGAGGTGCATGGTCGAGGACAATGAAGGACATATGTGGTTTGGACTTGATAAAGGCCTGGCTCGCTACAACGGATACAACCTGGATCTGTTTGATAATTTATCTTTCTTAAAAACGCCTGTAACCGTTCTTTTCAGAACCGGCGGCGGTAAGCTGTTTGCCGGAAGCGAAATGGGCTTGCTGGGGTACGATGGATCATCGTGGAAAAAAATCTTTCCGACCAACGATACGCTCAGGGCTCCTGTTACATGTATCACCGAAATAGGGGAGGGATGCCTGGTGGCTGGGATTCCAAACGGGCTGATTTGCCTTACGGCAAACAAGCCCCCAAAATTGTTCACAACCCTTGCAGGATCAAACAATTTCCGGGAGTTATATCCGAATATTGATATTTACATTTTGCCTGATGAGATACTCTTCCAAAGAAATTTTGGGAGAGTCGACGATATTTTTAGGGACGACGATGGAATGATCTGGCTGTTTCTTTCCAGAAACAATGTCGGAAAGCTTTTGAAGTTCCGTATAGCCGACACATTAAACAAGGTTTTGTACAAGTTTGAAATCTTCGAAGAAATCGGAGGACACAAACTTGCCAATCGCAGCAAGATTCTCAAATCGGGCAACGGCGAGTTGTGGATAATCAACGGGTTCTACAAGAGCGGCATTTTGCACCAGAAAAAAGGAAAATGGGAGCTGGTCAAACTTAGTGACATGTTTGGGGGCGATGAGCTGCATACCGATATTGCCCAGATGACCGACGGGTCAATATGGGTGGGTGGGCTCGGAAAACTTTTCGTATTTAATAAAGGCAGATGGAATGTTTTTAATACTCCGGCCACTCCAATCCCCTCATCACGTATTTTTTTCCATGAATCACTTAATGGAAACATCTGGCTTGCGGGTATCCAGAGTGATGTCTTCAGGCTTAACAATAATGATCGCCGTTGGGTAAAATATCATGGACTGAACTTCCAGTTTAACGCCGAAACCGGGCGCGAATACTATATTTCAAACGAAGGAATGGTAGTAGTGAACGACAAGGGGCGATGGTATGCGTATGATAAAGAAAGCGGGTTGATAGATGCACCAGTGCGATGCATCGCTTCGCCGAAAGGAAGGATCTGGGTGGCCGGCAGCCATCACGGAATAGCAGCTACGGCTTATCTTGAAGGAAATGCCTGGATCGTGCAAACACATCCTCAATTGTCTTGGGGTATTGATGCACGATCAGTATTTCTCGACAACGAGGGCACATTGTGGTTTGGAGCCAGCGTGGACCGGCAGGAGGCGCTGGGACAGCTTTCCGGAGTTCTTCGGTTGTTAAACCCTGATGAGAACCTGCTGAGATGGAAGCATTACACCAGTACTGAAGGAATTGCACAACAAAATGCCTATGGTATCGGCCAATCGCCAGATGGATCCATATGGCTCGGAGGCACAAACCTTTTGCAGTTAGAAAAGTTAAGATGGATGCCGTTAAAAAACAATGAATTTCTGAATGATTATGTGGATATCGTTCATAGCAGGGAAAATCTCTGGGTGGGATCAAGATACTACGGTATATTCAGGTATGATGGCAACAGCTGGGTGCAATACTCCACCCATGACGGGCTCCCCAGCAATACCATTATCAGCATTTTCGAGCAATCGCCTTCAAAGGTGTGGGTCATCACTGATAAAAATATTGCCTGTTTTGATGGGCAACGATGGTTTTCAGGCATGTTCTCAGATGAACTAAGGATACCACGCGAGGGCGGAGAAATTTTTGTGGATGCCCAGGGCGCTGTTCGCATCAACAAGTCATTACGGGAATGGAAACGCCGGGCGTTCCAGTACAGCATTACCCCTGCCAAGGTAATGGAAGAATTCTGGACCATTAAATATATACCCGATAATCATCCACCCCAGTCATCCATTCTGATATCTACCGAAAAGGTAGATAAGTCAGGTAATACTCTCTTGGGGTGGGGCGGGCATGACTTCTGGGAAGAGACCCCCACCCAAAAACTCACGTATTCGCATCGTTTGGATGACGGCGACTGGTCGGTATTTTCAACCCAGACCAGTCTTGTGCTTTCGAACCTGAAGAGCGGCAGGCACACCTTCGAACTTAGGGCGCGCGACTCGGATTTCAATATTGAATTCACCCCCACCAGGATAAGTTTTTCGGTCGCCCCTCCTATCTGGAAACAAACCTGGTTTATTGTCCTGGTACTTGCCTTCCTGCTCATTATCAGTTTTTACGAGTGGCGGGTACTAAAACGAAACCGCACCCTGGCCCAGCTTAATAAATCACTGGGCGAGGTGAATAAAACCCTTGAATCGAGGCAAAAGGAGATCGAGTACCAAAACCAAACCATCACTAAGCAGAAATGGGAGCTTGAGAAAAAAACAAGTGCTCTCGAAGAGATGAATCTGGAGATCAGTATGCAGCGCGACAAACTTAAGGAAATGGTAGAGCAAATCGAAGAGCTTTCAAATCTGAAACAACGTTTATTTACCAATATATCGCATGAGTTTCGCACCCCGCTGACGCTCATCATGGGCTCGGTCGAACGACTGCTTGCATTCGTAAATACAGTTGAAAAAAATACACTGAAGCCCGTTACTGATACCATACAACGCAACTCAAGACGGCTTTTAAACCTGATTAACCAGATACTTGAAATCAGAAAAATGGAGTCGGGGAGCGTTGAACTCAGCGTAAAGACAGGGGATATCGTGTGTTTCTGCCGCGAAATAGTAGTTCTTTTCAGCGATCTGGCAAATAATCAAACGGTTGAGCTTGTATTTGAGAGTAATACTGCATCGCAGGTAGTACTTTTTGACCAGGATAAAATCGAAAAAATCCTTTTTAATCTTGTCAGCAATGCCTTTAAACACACACCTGCCGGAGGTAGAATCACTATCAGGCTACAAACCGGTGTTGAACAACTTAAACATCCTTCTTTAGAGCCCGCCCCATCTGAGCCTCTGGATCAGGTGAAGATTGTTTTTGAAGTGAGCGATACAGGTGAGGGCATTCATCCCGACGATCTGCCGCGTATTTTTGACAGATTTTTTAGTGTTAGGGGCGATAAACCCCCGGCCAGTTCCGATGGCCTCGGCATAGGGCTTTCGTATGTGAAAGATTTGGTAACCAGTCATCAGGGTTATATTGATGTACAAAGCCAGCTCAATACCGGCACTGTTTTCAGGGTCGAAATACCATTTACGCGGGCCCAGGCAGCGACTACGGATTCGACAAACCCGGGGAACCAGTTTCCGGCCTATTTATTTTCAGGAAACATAAAAGCCGAGCTCGAAACTCTCAGCAACGAGCTAATAAATATAGAACAGGAAAAAGGCACATTCAATGATTCTTTTCGGCTGCCCAAGCCAAAAACCGACAAACTTATCGCGCTTGTGGTAGAAGATGATTCGGAAATACGGGCACTGATTGGCCAAATGCTAGAACCTGATTTTGAGGTAATAGATGCCCGCAACGGAGTGATTGGCTATCAGAAAGCTGTAGACTATCAGCCCGATATTATCATTACCGACATCATGATGCCGGTAATGAATGGGATAGAACTCTGCAAGAAAATTAAGACCAATTTCGTAACCAGTCATATTCCGGTGATTTTACTTACCGCCCGCAGTGAACCCGAATTGAAATTGGAGGGATATCAAACCGGGGCCGATGCTTTTATCGAGAAGCCTTTCAGTGCGGAATACCTAAGGGTCAGGATCAGTAACCTGCTTCTGGCAAAAGAAAAAACCCGCGAAAAAGTCATACGCGAACTCATCACACAGCCTTCCGCCATCGAAGCGATTTCCGAAAACGACAAAATGCTGCGCAAACTACAGATGATACTCGAGGAAAACATTGCCAATCCCGACTTTGATGTGGAGAACATGAGTCAAATGTTTTTTCTGAGCCGGTTTCATTTTTCGCGCAAGGTAAAGCAGGTGACCGGCTTGACGCCGAAAGAAATTATCGACTCATATCGCCTGAAAAGAGCCGGACAGCTCTTGCAGCAAAAACTCGCCATCGCCGAGGTTGCTTATCTGGTCGGTTTTGATCATCCAAACTCATTTTCAAGGGCATTTCGCAAATACTATAATATGACCCCAAGCGAATTTGCCGGCCGAAAAGAATAGGACGAAACAAAATGTGAGAAGATAAGCAAATTTTGTATATCGTTTTTCGCTATTTGATATTTAATTAGCTTACCGGAATTATGGACTCAGCCTGCATCTGGCCCATAATAAGCGGATAGCAAGAAAAACGATGAAAATAGTCAATAAATTTCTGATAATCAGCTTGGCCATCTGCTTTATTTTTGTTCAAACTGCATGTTGGTCCATGGCAGTAAGCCAGCAAAAGCAGCAGCTTACACCCGCGTTTCCGGGAGCAGCCGGGGGGGGTATGTACACAACAGGTGGTCGTGGCGGGAAGGTAATAAAAATTACCAACCTTAATGATAATGGGCCGGGCAGTCTGCGCCAGGCCATCAGGGCCAAAGGAGCCCGCACCATTGTTTTTGAGGTTTCAGGCACCATTGAGCTCGAATCACCAATCGTCATTAATAACGGTGACCTGACCATTGCCGGGCAGACGGCCCCGGGCGAAGGCATTTGCATCAAAGGGCACGAAGTAAGGATCAATTCGGATAATGTCATTATACGGTTCATGCGGTTCAGACCCGGCGATATCGCGACTACAGAGTGCGATGCCCTGACAGCCATCGGACAAAAGGATATTATCATAGACCATTGCAGCATGAGCTGGTCAACTGACGAATCAGCATCATTTTATGACAATAAAAACTTTACCCTTCAATGGTGCATGGCTTATGAAAGCCTCAATGCATCCGTTCATCGTAAAGGCGAACACGGATATGGTGGCATCTGGGGCGGTAATAACAGCTCTTTCCTTTATAATATCTTGGCGCACCATAAGAGCCGCAATCCGCGTTTTCAGGGCTCGCGCTATAATCCGTTTGATGGCATTGAAATGACGGAGATGATAAACAATGTGATTTACAACTGGGGCGACAAGGCAGCCTATGGAGGCGAGGGGGGAAATTATAATCTCATCAACAATCTCTATATCCCCGGCCCGGCCACGCCCAAATCTAAAGTCGACGAAATTCTCGACCCGTTTAAACCCTACGGAAAATATTTTCTAAGCGGGAACCTCATCCTGGCAACAGACGGGACCTATTTGCCTATTGGAATAAAACAAACCACCATACCCTCTGAAGTGAGCGACTCTGTTTTAATTTCCACTCCATTCCCTTTTAACAACAGGATGAAAACCGTGACCCCTAAGGCTATTTTGCCTTTATTGATCAGGTTTGCCGGTGCAAGTATGGTTCGAGATATCCATGATCAACGATTAGCCAGAGAGATATCCGGCCGCACCTTCACCTACGGGCGTAAGGGCATCATCAACAGCCAGAGTGATGCAGGGGGATGGCCCGCACTTGTGTCGAAGGCGCCTCCGAAGGACAGTGATGGCGATGGAATTCCGGATGAGTGGGAAAGAAAACATACGCTCGACCCAAACAACGCGGTCGACGGAAGCCAGACGTCGCCGCATTCGGGATATACTAACCTCGAATTGTATTTAAATGAGTTAGTGAAAAACACCATGCCAAAATCATTTAAATAATCAAGTTTTACATTCCAAATTATTCATTACTAACCAAAACACATGCCCACATGAAACTACATCGTTTAAGCAATGTTTTCAGGCTCGTTGTGCTCGTTCTCGCACTGTGTTTGTCTTCCGGTTTGTGGGGTCAATCCCTCACCGTGAAGGGAAGCGTCAGAGGTGAGGACGGAGCTGCCTTGCCCGGAGTAAACATTATTGTTAAAGGAACCACCCAGGGCAGCTCAACCGGTGCCAACGGAGATTACCAAATCCAGGTAAGCAATGCTGCTCAGGCCGTGTTGATCTTCAGATTTATCGGCTACAATGAACAGGAAGTTGCAGTTGCAGGGCGCAGCACTATTAATGTGGTGTTGACGGAAAGCCTGATCAACCTCCGTGAGGTGGTGGTGGTCGGGTACGGCACCATGCAGCGGCGCGACATTACAGGTTCCGTTGCTTCGGTAACAGGAGAAGATCTTGCCGCCAAGCCCATTGCCAGCGTGCCCGAAGCACTGACAGGCAAACTGGCCGGCGTTCAGGTGCTGACCACCGAAGGATCGCCTGATGCCGAAATAAAAATCAGAGTTCGTGGAGGTGGATCAATCACAGGCGACAACACACCGTTGTTCATCGTAGATGGATTTCCGGTAGAGTCAATTTCTGACATCTCGCCCGCCGATATTGAATCAATAGATGTGCTGAAGGATGCCTCATCCACGGCAATATACGGATCACGTGGCGCCAACGGCGTTATCATCATCACAACCAAAAGGGCCAAGGAAGGAAAACTTATGGTTCGCTACGACGGCTACCTTAGTTATAAAAAACTGGCGAAGAAACTCGATGTAATCAGCCCGTATGATTATGCCAAGTTTCAGTATGAGCGCTCTTTGCTGGCAAATCAACCCACCAAATACACCGACTATTTTGGCAATTTCCAGGATATGGATCTTTTCAATCAAGTGAAACCCAATGACTGGCAGGAGCTGGTATTTGGCCGCATAGGCTCGGTAAACAATCATAACCTGAATATTGGCGGCGGCACTGACAAAACGGTTTATTCATTCAACTACACCCGCCTGGATGATAAGGCCATCATGGAAATGTCGGGATTCAAGCGCGATAACCTCAGCTTGAAAATCAACAACAAGCCAAACAAGAGGTTTGCTATCGATATGTCGTTGAGGTACGCCAACACACGGATTCAGGGAGGAGGCACCAACGAACAAAACGAAGTGTCGTCGGCCGACTCGCGTCTGAAGTTTGCGATGATCTATCCTCCGTTCCCTATCGCCGGCCTTACTGACGAAGGCGAAACAGACCAGGACTTTTTCCTGTACAATCCGCTTGTGGCACTGTCCGACAATGACCGCTTTCAGAAACGCATGGTTTACAACCTCAATGCAGGAGTCACCTGGAGCATCATTGACAACCTGAAGCTAAAAACAGAAATCGGCCTGGACGACTACCGTAACAACGACGATCGCTTCTACGGACCTACCACCTACTACGTGAAAAACAAACCTGCTGCTGCTTACCAGGGAAAGCCCGCCATCATCTTCTCAAAGATGGCAAGGGAAACCTATCGAAATACCAACACATTGGCTTACGATTTCAAGAAACTCCTTAAAGGCAGTCATAAGCTTAATCTAATGATAGGACAAGAGTATATCTTGAGGAAAATGGAAGAACATGAAACCACCGTACACGGATTCCCCCTGGGATTTACGTTTGCCGACGCCACAAAACTTTCGGCTCAGGCAGTAGCAAATTCCATTGATAACTACCTGTATCCAGATGACAAACTGCTTTCATTTTTTGGTCGTATGAACTACGACTTCAAGGGCAGATACCTGCTCAGCGGAACCTTTAGGGCTGACGGCTCCTCAAAATTCACCAAAGGAAACCGCTGGGGATATTTCCCGTCGGCAGCGCTTGCCTGGCGTATCTCGGATGAAAAATTCATGAAATTCACCCGCACGTGGCTCGATGATCTTAAACTTCGCATGAGTTACGGAACAGCGGGTAACAACAATATTCCCCCGGGCCAGATGACCCAGTCTCTTGAAGTCAGGGCTACCACCTGGGTGAATAAATTCAGCAGCTTTTGGGCAGGAACCAAGACCATGGCAAACCCCAACCTGAAGTGGGAAACTACCATTACCCGCAACATTGGTTTGGATTACACCATGTTCAACGGCAGACTGAGCGGATCGTTCGAAGGGTATATCAACAACACCAGGGATCTCTTGATTCTGTTCCCGGTACCCGGCACAGGATATACCGATCAGTACCGCAACATGGGCGAAACCGAGAACCGTGGTATTGAAGCAATGATGAATGTGGTGCTCCTTGACAAACGCAACGTGGGATTTAGCATCAATGGAAACATAGGTTTTAACAAAAACAAGATCAATTCACTTGGTTTGATGCAGAACTTCATTGCGGAGTCGGGTTGGGCCTCGACCGAAATTGGAGCCGATTTCTGGATTGCCACCGGCGGATCGGTAGGAAAAATGTATGGATACAAATATGATGGCCGCTATGAGGTTGCTGACTTTGTTGGTTATGTAAATGGCGCATGGGTGTTGAAGGAAGGTGTGGTTGACTCCAGACCGGTGGTAGGCACACTTCGTCCGGGATCGCTTAAATTAAAAAACATGACCGAAGGCGATAACCTTGTTAACACCAGCGACCGCGTGATCATCGGTGATGCCAACCCGCTGCACACAGGCGGTGTCACCCTCAACGGACGCCTTTACGGGTTTGATATGTCTGCCGCATTCAACTGGAGTTACGGTAACGATATTTACAATGCTAACAAGATTGAGTATACCTCGACCAGCAAATACCACTCACGCAATATGATTGACCTGATGGCTGATGGAAAGCGCTGGACCAATCTCCTACCCGACGGCACCATTACCAATGATCCTGTTAAACTTAACGAACTTAATGCTTCCACCACTATGTGGTCACCATATATGGCAAGATTCGTATTTACCGACTGGGCTGTGGAGGATGGATCTTTCCTGAGGCTTAACACCCTGACCGTAGGATACGCCATGCCCAAGAAAATTCTGAACAAGATGAGTACTCAGAACCTCAGATTTTATGTTACGGGCTACAATGTATTCCTGTTAACCAACTATAGCGGATTTGATCCCGAAGTATCGACCCGGCGCAGGACTCCACTCACCCCGGGTGTTGACTATTCGGCCTATCCGCGTAGCCGCTCCATTGTGTTTGGCGTGAATTTTAATTTCTAATCCTTAAAGAGTACGAACCATGAAAAAAATATCATATATCATTTGTACCCTTTCGTTGGCATTTGCATTGAGCGCCTGCGAGGACCTGCTGGATGCTCCCACCAAATCATCGCTTGATGAATCAGTGATTTTTTCGAATGCACAACTTGCCGAGGGAGCCTTTGCAGGCATTATTCAGTCGTTCTGCGAAACGAACTCATACCGGGGAAGATACCTTGTATTCTATGGACCAAACACCGACTGCGAGGTTCGCAACGCCCTGAGAAACACAACCGATGACGGCTCTAAGCTGGTAAACTACAACACAAATGTGAATAATTCCAACATGAACACCACTAACAATGCCTGGGCGATGTTTTATGAAGGCATTGAGCGTGCAAATATTGCCATACGTGGGTTGCGCAAATACGGCAATGTGGAAAACAACAAACAGTTGGCTCAATTGTTGGGCGAAGCGCTAACCTTACGTGCCGTTATTTATTTCGACCTTATTAAGGGTTGGGGCGACGTGCCTGCCCGTTTTGAACCGGTAACTGCCGAAACAGTATATCTGCCCAGGGCCGATCGGGATGTTGTCTATAAACAAATTCTTGCAGACCTTGAGGAAGCTGCCAACCTGGTTGCCTGGCCTAACGAAACAGCCACAACAAGCTCCACCGAAAGGGTAAACAAGGCTTTTGTCAAGGGACTGAGGGCGCGCATTGCCTTGTCTGCAGGTGGGTATGCCCAAAGACCAGGCGGAGTGAGACTTAGCAACGATCCTGATTTGACCCCTGCCAAGATGTATGCAATAGCCAAAAAAGAATGTCTTGATGTTATCAATAGCGGCAGGGCAAGATTGCAAACCTTTGAAGGTGTTTTTCGCGCACTGCATAAGGAATTATGCATAGCCGGCCAGGAAATGCTCTGGGAAATTCCCTTTAGCGAAGGTCGGGGCCGCGTGATCTTTGATAATGGTCTGAGGCATTCGAACACGGATAAATATACCGGCCAGGCTAGAGGAGGAACCAACGGACCCACCCCAACAATATTTTATGATTATGATGTGGACGATGTCCGCCGTAATGTCACCTGCGTGCCTTACGAATGGACTAATGGCGTGCAGGTGCCTACCACAAACGGACGCTGGCAGTTTGGGAAATATCGTTATGAGTGGCTTTTCCAAGAAGCCGGACGCAGGGTGACATCAACCAACGACGATGGACTAAACTGGCCTGTAATGCGTTACTCGGATGTGTTGCTCATGGCTGCTGAAGCGATCAACGAAATTGACGGTCCGGCTGCAGCGGCCCCCTATCTGCGCCTGGTTCGTGAGCGCGCCTTCCCCACAAGGACAGATAAGGTCAACACATTTATGACACAGGCTACCGCCAGCAAAACAGCATTCTTCAACGCCATCGTTGATGAAAGGGCGCTTGAGTTTACCGGCGAAATGCTCCGCAAGCAAGACCTGATCCGCTGGAACCTTCTGAACACAAAACTGGCTGAAGCCAAAACCAAATTACAGCAGCTTGAAAACCGTCAGGGCAAATACGCCACATTACCGGCCAGGATCTACTGGAAAACTGATACTGACGGCGAAACTGCGGTTATTTACGGTCTCAACTACGGCGACACCGATGCAATAGGAGCCAGCCTTGGCTATCCGACCAACAAAACATGGGTGATAACTTCCACCGGCGAAACCTCTACTTTTTGGGATGCTCTCTATCTGCGCGATCCAAACCTTCAGCAATTCTGGCCAATCTGGCAGGTTTTCCTGGATGCCAGCAACGGTCTGCTCAACAACAACGGGTATAATTTCTGATAACTTTATAAATTGAATACCATGAATAATATAATCAAAAAAATCGCATTCTTGCTTAGCATAGTAGCTCTTGTGGTCGTTGCAGGATGCAAGGATGAGAGAGATCCGGAGGTCAAGGAGCTCAAGGTGAGCCGGCTCTTTTCGCCAACCAGCCTCGAGCTGATTGTGGTGCAGCAAACCTCCATCCGCCTGAACTGGAGGCCGGTTAAAAATGCGCAAACCTATACTATTGAATTTTTTGAAAGCGCCAATCTGAATTTCACCGGGACTCCTGTCCGGACTGTTACCGGGGTTACCAGTCTTCAGCTACCTCTTACAGTAAGAGGCTTTGCAGGTGATACCGATTATGCTGTCCGCATCAAAGCCATCGGACCAGACATTGGCGAGTCAAAATGGACAAGCGGCCTGTTCAAAACCGGCACCGAACAGATCTTTTTGCCAGTTAATCCTGACGAACTGTTTGCCACCAGAGTAACACTAAAATGGCCTGCAGGGGAAACCGCCACGCATATCATGCTCACTCCCGGCAATATCAATCGTACTGTAACAGCGGCTGAAGTCACCGCAGGCGCCGCAATAATAACCGGCCTGACAGGCGAAACAACATATACCGCAAGGTTAATGAATGGGACCAAGATCCGCGGAACCATAACGTTCACCACACTGATTGACTTGGGTGGTGCCATTGCCGTATATCCAAAAGACGACCTGAATGCAGCCATACTGGCAGCACCCGCTGGCAGCACCCTGGCATTATTCCCCGGCGCCTACAATGCATACAAGGGCGATATTACCGTGAACAAGTCAATTACAGTGAAGGGTTTTTACCCGACTAACCGACCGGTGATTAATATAAGATTTATTCTTGCTTCGGGAGCCACTGATCTCATTTTTGAAAACCTCGAGATGGTGGGCACATATCCTGAGTCTGCCACAAAACTGCTGCAGGCATTCCTGTTCGATGCAGGAACATATACAGTAAACAGTCTAACCATAAAGGGCAGTATCATACGCGAGTACAATCAGGCGCTGGTGTACGGCGGAACCGGGGTCGTTAGACTCAACACCCTCAATATTGACAACAACGTCATGTCGAATATTGTGAATGATGGCGGCGATTTTATCGACTTCCGCACCGGATTTGTGGCCAATTTGAATGTCACCAACAGCACATTCAACCGGGTAGCCGCCATGCCACGCGATTTTATTCGACTCGACAACTCATCCGCCAACTTCCCTGGCCAAACCAGCAATGTGGTAATTAACCGCTGTACCTTTTTCCAGGTATCTAACACCCGGCGTATACTTTATGTACGTTTTGTAAGTAATGCCTCAACGGTGTCGAACACCATCTTTGCGGGTGCCGACGCTTCGTACACTGGCTACTTTTCAAATCAGGCAGCTACCACACAGCCGGTTTGTTCGAGAAATAATTACTGGAACGCCCCCTCCTTCCTGGGCGGCGTTACAAGTGGCAAGTTCGACATTTCAGGAACTCATACCACGCTAAATCCAGGGTTTGTAAACCCGGAAGCCGGTAATTTCAAAGTAACAAACGAAACACTTATCCTCAACGGAATAGGCGATCCAAGGTGGTTGAACTAATCAATTGTGACGGGTTAGCTGAAGCAATGGAATACGTCTTCAGCTAACCCCTTCATCCTTGTTTTGTTTGTGGTGCAATGAAACAGTTGTTTTTGGTTATAGTCATTTATCTCCTGCAGCTTGTGACCGTATCGGCAAGCGTTTCTACAGGACCCCTCGGTTGGGCTTCAGTGAACGCAAGCGGTCAGAACGGAACAACAGGCGGGGCAGGTGGATTGACCGTGAAGATTACCACCATGGATCAGTTGATACAGTACTGTGGACATGCCGACCCTTACATCATTCAGGTGGAAGGAATGATTTTGATCAGCCCTAAAGGAAGACTAATCAACGTTTTGTCAAATAAAACCGTCATCGGACTTGGGCCGGGCGCAGGGTTATCAGAAGGCGGATTCCGGATAGGGGATAATCAGAAAAATATTATCTTTAAAAACCTCACCATTGCCGATACCTACCTGCAGGGCGACTGGGACGGTAAAGAACAGGACTGGGATGGAATACAGGTAAAAGGTACTTGTCATCACATTTGGATTGATCATTGTACTTTCCTCAGGCAAGGCGACGGATCGGTTGATATATCAAACGGAGCTGATTATATAACTGTTTCCTATTGCAAATTCAGTGCAAACAATAAAACATGCCTGATCGGTAACAGTGATACCGATACCTACACCGACAGGTACAAGGTGACCCTGCACCACAACTGGTTTGACGAAACTACACAACGCCACCCAAGGGTGCGATATGGAATGGTGCATTTGTTCAACAACTATTACTACAATATGGGTGGTTATGGCAAGGCTATGGGATATACTACCAGTAACGGATATGGAATTGGTATTGGAGTGGCGGCAAAAATCTACTCTGAGAATAATTATTTTGAAAAAATACTCTATCCGCTAAGCTTTATTGATACGGAGGCGCTGCCGGGATACATACAAGATATTGGCAGTATACTCATCAACAGCGGTCTCATGCAAACCAAACCCGGCGGTATTATGTGGAACCCTTCCAACTATTATTCTTACACGCTTAGTCGTGCCGAGGATGTAAAAACGATAGTTATGCTAAATGCAGGAGCAGAAACCAGACAAACCACTGTCATTTCTTCAACCGGCGTGAGCATAGATGATATTGTTCAGGTATATCCCAACCCTTTTCAAGTTCAGACCAATGTTGTAATTACGCTGTCAGAGGCCGCAATGATTAATGTTTCGGTACTGGATCTGGCAGGACGTGAGGTTTTTGGGCTGCCCGGAAGAATGGCTGCTCCAGGTAAAAACCATTATACCATTGATCGGCATCAGCTTCAGATGGGCGTTTACCTACTCTCAATCGAATTAAATGGATACCGAACCACCCGAAAACTCTTTGTAAACTAAGCGTGAACGCCCTTTCATCAAGTAAAAAATACATTATGAAAAATATATTCAACATCCACCGAATCCTCTGTCCGGGGATATTGTTTTCGGTTATGTTAATGTTCGCTTTATACGCTTGTCAGGGGGGGGCGGGCAAAAAAACATCCGATAAGCCCTGGCACGTATGGATGCTAGAGTCTGAAATGGTTCGAAACCCCCAGGCCTGGAGCATCGATTTTGAAAAGAAACCTAAATGGAATTATACGCACGGGCTTATGCTGATGGCTGCTCGGAAAGTGTGGGAGACCACAAGTGATGATCGTTACTTTCAGTATATCAAGACCTACTATGATGAGATGATTGATGCCCAGGGAAATATTGGGCATAACTATGAAGTTGAAAATTTCAACATTGACCACATTTGTCCCGGCATAAACCTGTTTGATCTTTACAGTATAAGCGGCGATGCACGCTATCTTAACGCATTACAGACATTGCGAACCCAGCTGAAGTTGCAGCCAAGGATTTCGGAAGGCGCCTTCTGGCACAAAAAAATTTATCCCAATCAGGTTTGGCTTGACGGTGTTTACATGCAAGCGCCATTCTATGCACGCTATGGGCAGGCCTTTAACGAGCCGCAGAATTTTGATGACGTGGCCCATCAGATTAAATTAGTTGAAATGAGAACCCGTGACTCTGTCACAGGTTTACTGTATCACGCCTATGATGAAAGCCGCGCCCAGCAATGGGCAGACCCTAAAACCGGACACTCGCCGCATTTCTGGGGAAGAGCCATGGGGTGGTATGCCATGGCCCTGGTCGATTTACTTGACTATATACCTGCCGGCCATTCTGAAAGGCAGGAACTGATCGCCATACTGAACCGCCTTGTTAAAGCATTACTTACATACCAGGATCCAGATACCGGTTTATGGTACCAGGTAGTTGACCAAATGGGACGAGACGGTAATTACCTCGAGGCCTCAGCTTCATGCATGTATGCATATACCCTCGTCAAAGGAATAAATAATCAATATCTTGATCCCTCGCTCATGCTCCAGGCCCGCAGAGCCTTTGATGGAATACTTGAGCATTTTGTTTCGTACGAAGATAATGGAATCATAAACCTGAACCAAATATGCGGCGTGGCAGGTCTAGGCGGAAATCCATACCGCGACGGGTCCTACGAATATTATATCAGTGAACCCATCCGCAGCAACGATCCAAAAGGAGTGGGTCCCTTTATTTTACTTAGCCTTGAAATGGCCAAAACGGGTTATTCGGGCCTTAAAAGCAATTAAGCGTGAAATACATTATTCAATCAAAATTAAATATCGGCAACCATGAGCAAGATATTAAGAAGCACACTGATGATCAGTTTGATAATATTAACACAGATTATTTCATCGTGCACACAAGGGGCGGGTCAGGAGTCCGGCAAGGTGTCATGGAAAACGGCCGATGAAATCCTTGCTCAAATCAAAGCTCCTGTTTTCCCTAGCAAGACCTTTAACATCGTTAATTACGGCGCCAAAGCCGACGGTACAATGCTTGCAACTTCAGCTATCAGCGATGCCATAAAGGCATGTTTTGAGGCTGGTGGCGGCATCGTGCTGGTTCCCGAGGGTACGTTTCTGACCGGGGCTATCCACCTGAAATCAAACATAAACCTCCACATAGCGAGCGGAGCAGTGCTTAAATTCAGCCGTGACGAAAATGACTACCTTCCACTGGTGTTCACAAGGTGGGAGGGTACGGAATGTTACAACTACTCACCGTTCATCTATGCGTTTGAACAGGAAAACGTTGCCATAACCGGCGAAGGGATACTGGACGGACAGAGCGATGCAACACATTGGTGGCCATGGAAGGGCTCATGGTCCCGGCGCACATGGGAGGTCACCCCACAAAACCAGGCTGCCTCCAATACCCTGTTGAAAAAAATGGCTGACGAAGGGGTGCCGGTTGAGCAACGCATGTTTGGCCCCGGGCATTATCTAAGGCCCAACTTCGTACAATTCTACAGATGTAAAAATATATTGCTCGAGGGTTTTACCATCATCAATTCGCCCATGTGGGTAATTCATCCCGTGCTTTCTGAAAACATCACCATATCAAATATTTCGGTTAAAAGCCATGGCCCGAACAACGATGGCTGTAACCCCGAATCGAGCCGGAATATTCTGATCACCGACAGTTACTTTGATACAGGCGATGATTGTATCGCGATCAAGTCGGGACGTAATAGCGATGGCAGGCGAGTAAATGTGCCGTCGGAGAACATTATTGTGCGCCGTTGCACCATGCGCGATGGTCATGGGGGCGTGGTGATGGGAAGCGAAATTTCGGGAAGCGTACGCAACGTTTTTGCCGAAGACTGTGTCATGGACAGCCCTAACCTCGATCGAATCATCAGGATCAAGACCAACTCGGTCAGAGGCGGGGTGATAGAGAATGTTTTTGTGCGAAACATAAATGTAGGCAGAGTTAAGCAGGCTATACTTCACGTGGATTTTGATTATGAAGAAGGTGATGCCGGACAGTTTACCCCAGTCGTCAGGAATATTAACATTGAAAACATCTTAAGTCAAAGCAGTGAAAGGGCTGTTTATATCAAGGCATACAAACGGTCTCCGGTAAGCAACATTTTTATAAAAAACTGTAAGTTTAACGGAGTTGAAAAGGAAAATGCCATGGATTTTTACGAAAATCTGGTTCTTGACAATGTATCAATCAACGGAAAGCCATGGAATCTCAACCGCTGATTATCGGTGAAATAAAATGATTTGCAATAATATAATTACAAAATAGAACCCTCTTCCTGATATCTGGAGGTGGGTTATATGCTCACGCGAATTTTGGATGAGGTTAGAAAAGCCGCCGGTAGTGACAAATGCCGGCGGTTTGGTTTTTGCTCGCCAAAAACAGGCTTTAATTAAAATACCCGGCATCAGGCCGGCTCCATGTGAATGGTAGCTATGATCCCAACTTTTTCAAAAATAGAGTTTTCAATGTCGGTGGCATAATGATGAGCCTCAACCAACGGCATGTCGGGAGGGAGTTTTATATGACAGGTAAGCTCGGTATGGTTTCCGTAGCGATGAATGTGAACATGATGCAGGTTGATGCCGTTCTTGACCTGGGTTGAAATCTCGTCGAGGCTTTTCATGAGTTCAGCATCCGGAACCTCACCGAGCAAAGCCGCAGTTGAATCCTTAATTATGTCATAGGCTGCATAAAACAAGGCAAGAGACACAAATATGCCCAAAACTCCGTCCATCCACCAAAACTGGCGACCAATAAAAATCCCGATAAGAATCAGTACCGACGAAAGCGCATCGCTGCGGTGATGCCATGCGTCGGCTTTTACAGCCGTGACCCTGGTTTTTCGATATATAGACAAGGCGTACTGTGCAAGGCCTTCTTTCACCGCTACCGAAGTAATAGTGGCAATAATGGCAAAAAGCCCATAGGTGGCTTGTTCGCGATTCTGCAACTTGGATATGGACCCGGACAAGAACTCAAATCCTACTACTGAAAGCAAAATACCAATAATCAAAGAAGAAATTACCTCTGCCCTGCCGTGCCCGAACGGATGATTTTCATCAGCAGGTCGGGTTGAAAATTTTAACCCAAGCAAAAGCACAATCGAGGTAAATGAATCACTTAGTGTGTGCCAGGCGTCGGCAATGATGGCAATGGATCCGCTCACGATACCCGCCCACATTTTGATAAAAAATAACAAGCTGTTAACCCCAAGCGACACCCAGCCTTCGCGTAGAGCTAACCGCCCTTTTTCAGTTATTCTTAGATTGTTCAAGGATCAGGGTTTAAGGAGTTAAGGATTGATTCAGCATATAATAAGTCATGAGGAAGTGTGATTTTGATATTGGTTTGCTCTCCCTCGACAAGCGTAACAACTCCGCCGATAGATTCAACAACGGTGGCATCGTCAGTAAACGAGGGATGAAAGTTTTGCTGATAGGCCCGCTGAAGGGTTTTAATATCGAATACCTGTGGGGTTTGTATCAACCTGATATTACTGCGCTTAATCGGTTTGCTGTGCGCCCCTTCCACCAGACGTACTGAGTCAGGTGGTTGTATGGCCGGCGCCACGCATTTGCGCACACGGGCCATTGCAAATAGACGCTTGATCATTTCGCCCGATGCCAACGGCCGGGCGCCGTCATGTATGGCCACCAAGCCATCACCGTTTACCAGAGAAAGACCACGCTTGACCGAAAGAAATCTCTCCGGGCCGCCGTCAATGATTTCATGAGGTATAAAAAACACGTGCTCGATACACAGCTTTTTCCAAAGCCAAATGTATTCTTCGGGCAAAACCACGATGATTTTGATTGATTCAATGGCAGCACAGAAGGTTTGAATAGAGTACATAAGAATGGGCTGCCCGGACAGAAGCTGAAACTGCTTGGGATGCCCGCCTCCAAAACGGCTTCCCGAGCCTGCTGCAACGATGACGGCGTAATAATTCAGCATAAAATGATCATCAGCCTGTCGTAACAATTCGTTATCCCCACCCACCGTATGTGTATTGTTGACCTAACCACACGTCTCTTTAATTCGGGATTCATCAAAGGTAGTAAGAAATGCGATCCATGATGACAATAACGCAGGCTGCAATTAGCCATTAAATACCGAGACAGAAATGAGACTAAATAATGAGCATTGCATCCCCGTAGGAAAAGAACCTGTATTTCTCTTCGACAGCTTTTTTATAGGCATCCATCAGAAATTCATAGCCGGTAAAAGCCGCCACCTGCATCATCATAGGCGATTGAGGCGGATGAAAATTACTGATCATGGTGTTGGCAATGCTGAAATTATATGGGGGGAAAATAAATTTGTTGGTCCAGCCTTTATAGGGTTTCAGGAGGCCACCGATTGAAACGGACGACTCAATGGCTTTCATGGTGGTGGTTCCCACGGCACAGATTTTCTTTTTGTTCTCCTTTGCCCTGTTTACGATTGATGCGCACAGATCCTCTATGAGCATTTCCTCCGAGTCGGGCTTATGTTTGGTGAGGTCCTCGACCTCGATGGCCCTGAAGTTTCCAACGCCAACATGCAGGGTGATCTCTGCAAAGTCAACCCCCTTAAGCTCGAGACGTTTCATCAGTTCGCGGCTGAAGTGAAGCCCGGCAGTGGGAGCGGCAACCGCCCCGACGTTTTTCGCATAAATGGTTTGGTAGCGGTCTCGATCTTCGGGAACGATCTCGCGGAAACGTTGAATTTCTTCCGGAATAGGCGGTTGGCCCAATGACTCGATTGTGCGGATAAACTCCTCATGCGATCCGTCATACAGGAAGCGAATGGTGCGGCCACGCGAGGTGGTGTTGTCAATCACTTCGGCGACCAATGAGTCATCGTCACCAAAATACAGCTTATTTCCAATACGGATTTTACGGGCAGGATCCACCAACACATCCCAAAGCTTTGATTCAGCATTCAGCTCTCGAAGCAGAAAGACCGAAATCTTGGCTCCCGTTTTTTCTTTTTCTCCAGTCAGCAGCGCCGGAAACACTTTCGTGTTGTTAAGGATCATGACATCTCCATCATCGAAATATTCCAGGATATTAGTAAAAATGCGGTGCTCGATGGTTTTGGCCCTCCTGTTCAGAACCATGAGGCGCGATTCATCACGGTTTTGCGGGGGGTGGAGAGCAACCAGATCGTTGGGTAGGTGATAACGGAATTGCGATAGTTTCATATATGAGCGTTTTCGATTTTTGCTGTTCAAAAAGGGGCGCAAAGATAGTGCTTTACCATCAGAAAATCAAGGCTTATGCAATTATAAAATTGAATTATTTTAAGCCTGACCGGCAATCGAAGCCAGCAAATCGTCAAGCTCGTAGGCCGATTGTAGATTGAACGAACCGATTTGTTCGCGACAAAGTTTAACAAGATGGCCCCCGCATGCCAGTAAGGTGCCCAAATCATTTGCCAGTGACCGAATGTAGGTTCCCTTGCTGCAGTTGACCTTAAAACTAATATCGGGCAGATGGCAGCCTGAAAGCTCAAAGCTGTGTATGGTAACCTGGCGGGGCCGAATAGTCACATCGTTATTTTTTCGGGCATACTCGTAGGCACGCCTGCCATCAATTTTTATGGCCGAATAGGGTGGTGGAACTTGTTGTATGTGACCAGTCAGTGTTGACATTGCCTCCAGGATGTCTTTTTCAGAAATATGCCCATACCCAAAAGTTCGCGATATGGGTGTTTC
Source organism: Lentimicrobiaceae bacterium (assembly GCA_037445555.1). Classification (GTDB taxonomy): domain Bacteria; phylum Bacteroidota; class Bacteroidia; order Bacteroidales; family JAAYJT01; genus JAAYJT01. Next base: position 11,205 of record JBBIKG010000022.1, on the reverse strand, counting down.
AAGGTCATAGGAGGGTGTTGTGGCCCCGAGACGTATTATGCCGCTGTATTCCTTATCGAGGTTCTGGAACTGATCGATATCCTTGGTGCGTCCTCCGGTGCAAATAATCAACAACCCTGTGGCAAGTGGATCGAGTGTGCCGGCGTGGCCGATCTTTATTTTCTTAATGCCCAAAAGCGTTTTGATCGAATAACGCAGTTTATTCACCACATCAAACGAGGTCCAGCCAATGGGTTTGTTGACAAGCAAGACTTCGCCCGCAGTAAAATCGAAAAGAGAAGCAGTGTTCAATAGTGGAGAGTGTTAATAAACAAACAGCCCGACGAGAATAGCTCCGAGGCCTGCAATGGCACAATAGACGGCAAACCATGATATTTTTCCCTTGTCAACCAGGGAAATCATCCATTTGCAGGCTAGCAAGCCTGACACAAAAGCGGCTATAAAACCTATGATAAGAGGAGCCGCCTGGGTTTGGTAAAACGAGGGCGATGCAGCAATATCTTTAATCTTTAAGAGTGTGGCTCCGGCAATGGGTGGAATAACCATTAGGAAGGAGAACCGAGTGGCCTGCTGCTTATTTACGCCCATTATCAGCGCCGTGGCTATGGTAGCACCCGAACGGGATATGCCCGGTATCACGGCAATAGCCTGAGCGAGCCCAATAATTATAGCCTGAATCAGACCAATTTTTTTCCCTGAATCGCTTTTTCGCCTGGTTATAAACAATAATACCGAAGTAATAAGGAGCATGCTCCCCACTAATGCCAGACGTCCTTCAAACAGCTGGTCGATGTATTTTTCAAACACCAACCCGACTATGCCTACGGGGATCATGGACACAATGATATAGAACATGAACTGCGTTTCTTCATTCCAGCGAAAAAGCAGCAAGCCCCGGAAAATTCGCATAATCTCGCGCCAAAAAACCACTACGATGCTTAACATAGTAGCCGCATGTACAATGATTGAAAATGCCAGGTTGTCCTCATTGACAACAGCGAACAACGCTTTGCCAATTTCAATGTGGCCGCTGCTGCTTACCGGCAAAAATTCGGTAATGCCCTGCAAGAGTCCAAGTAGCAATGCCTCGAGCCAGGTCATGCGTTATCTTTTCCAGGTTTTTTCATTATGGCATATACCTCGATTCCATATCCCGCCAGCACCAAGGCAGGGGCAAGCACGGTACGCCTGAAGTTAAATATGGATTCGTCAAACAGGGCGGGGTTGTCTGACCCGCCTCCGCTCATAAGCATAAATCCCAAAGCAATGAAAAAAAGCCCAATACCAAGCCAGATATAGTTTGATCGCTCAAATGCAAAATCGATATCTGGCTTTTCTTTTGGCTTTGCAGATTGTTTTTCGGGTGTTTTTTTCTGTATCATTTTGTGCAATTAAAACTATCGGAAAGAAAATTTACTAATGTAGTTCGTCAATGTCTGAGCGCAAATATCTGCGGAGCGAGATATAGGTTGAGGTCACGGTAATGCAAATGCCAAGAGTAAGCAATGAAGCGCCAAGGATAACAAACATCTTAGAATCCTGAAGCTGGGCAAGCTCAGGAAGTTCGCGACGTAATAAAAAAACGACCAATCCAAGAAACGCCATGGCTAAAACCGAGCCTACGATGCCTTGTACCAGTCCTGACTTAAGAAACGGTTTTTGAATGAATCGTTCCGTTGCGCCTACCAATTGCATGCTTCGAATGATAAAACGCCTGCTGAATATTGAAAGACGTATGGTATTATTAATAAGAACGATTGCAATCAGAAGTAACAAAACGTTGAAAATTAACAAAACAAGGCTGAGCTTTCGGATATTTTCATTTACCAGATGAACAAGTGATTTCTGATACACAACTTCACGCACTTGTGATTGTGAGAGCAATTGGGCTTCAATCAGAGGTATGCTGTCAGGATTGGCATACCTGGCGTTGAGCTTGATTTCAAAAACAGGTAACAAGGGATTGTGGCCAATAAACGCGATAAAATCCTCGCCGAGTGCAGCCTTGAGTTCACGGGCGGCCTCTTCGCGTGTAATGTACTGCACTTCTTTCACATAAGGGTTTTTTTTAAGCTGCTGGCCAAAATCGATAAGCGAGGCTTCAGGGGCATCTTCGCTCATCATGACCGACAGGGTAAGATTTTCGCGTATAAGTTGTGACAAGCGCTGCCCGTGCATCATAAGCAAACCAAGAAGACCCAGGACAAACAATACCAGAACGATACTTATCACTGTCGTCAGATAAGACGAGCGCAAACGACGGCGGGTGTATTTCTCTTCAGGTTTCAAAAGGTTTGCTTTAGATCCAGCGAAATTACTAAAAAACAACACAATGCCGGCAATGATAGGCGGTTGGCATAATGAATTGGAATACAAATGCATTAACCAACAAACGCCAAGCCCGAAAATTCCTAATTTTGCGCTCATTTTGATTATCATCCAACCTTGGGCGCTCAGATCCCATTACACAGCAGGCTATGGACTACAATTTCAGCACCATTGAAGCAAAGTGGCAGAAGTACTGGAAACAGCATAATACCTATAAAGTTGACATCGATCACTGCAAGCCGAAATTTTATGTGCTTGATATGTTTCCCTACCCTTCGGGTGCAGGGCTGCACGTTGGACATCCGCTCGGATACATTGCCAGCGATATCTATGCACGCTACAAAAGGCTGAATGGCTTCAATGTGCTCCACCCAATGGGTTTTGACGCTTTTGGACTCCCGGCAGAACAATATGCCATCCAAACCGGACAGCACCCGGCAGTTACTACCGAAAAAAATATTGCCCGTTACAAAGAGCAACTTGAAAAAATAGGATTCTCTTACGACTGGAGCCGCGAGGTGCAAACTTGCGATCCGGACTATTACAAGTGGACCCAGTGGACTTTCATCAAATTATTTCATTCGTGGTACAATAAAACCACCGACCGGGCTGAATCAATAGCTGAACTGGAGGCTATATTCCGCCAAAAGGGAAACCTGACAGTGAATGCAGCCTGTGCCGAAACGCCGGCTTTCAGCGCCCATGAATGGCATCTAATGCACGAATTGGAACAACAAAAGATTTTGATGAATTACCGCCTGGCTTATATTTCAGATGTGTTAGTCAATTGGTGTACTGAGCTGGGTACCGTTTTGGCAAATGACGAGGTTAGCAATGGCTATTCGATAAGAGGCGGACATCCGGTTGAGCGCAAACTGATGCGGCAGTGGTTGTTGCGTATCACAGCTTATGCCGACCGATTGCTGGAAGGATTAAACCAGATTGATTGGTCTGACTCGCTAAAAGAGATGCAACGGAACTGGATAGGACGATCAGAAGGAGCAGAAGTGACTTTCAGGGTGGAAGATGAAAAGGGAATACATCATGACATCGAAATATTTACGACCAGGCCCGATACTATTTTTGGTGCCACCTTTATGGTTCTTGCGCCTGAGCATTCCCTTGTGGGCAAAATCACCCCTACAAGTGCCCGGAAACAGGTAGATGAGTATGTGAGGTGGGCGTCAAATCGCAGTGAACGGGAGCGGCAAAGCGAAGTGAAAAACATTAGCGGTGTTTTCACCGGAGCTTTCGCCATTAATCCGCTTAATAATCAAAAAATCCCAGTTTGGGTTGCAGATTATGTGCTTATGGGTTACGGAACAGGGGCCATCATGTCCGTTCCAGGGCACGACAGCCGCGACTTTGCCTTTGCACGTCATTTTGATCTGCCGATTCTGCAGGTAGTTTGTCAGACAGGCGAAACACCTTCCGACCCCTCAACATGGACAGATTCATACGACTCAAAGGATGGTTTTATGATCAATTCGGGGTTTATAAATGGAATGGCGGTGAGGCAGGCTGTTGAAGCCACAATCAACTATATTGAAAAATATAACCTAGGCCGGCGAAAAGTCAATTTCAGATTAAGGGATGCTATTTTCAGCCGCCAGCGATACTGGGGCGAACCTTTTCCGGTGTACTATAAGAATGGTATGCCTTATACTTTGGATGAAAAAGATCTGCCGCTTCGGCTTCCTCCCGTAAGCGCATTCTTGCCCACCGAAGCAGGCGATCCTCCTCTTGCTAGGGCTGGCGGATGGAAGAACAGCGATGGTGATCCGTTTGAAACCAATACTATGCCTGGATTTGCCGGCTCAAGCGGGTATTATCTCAGGTATATGGATCCCCGAAATGACAATGAGTATTTCTCGCGAGACACAATCGAATACTGGCAAAATGTTGATTTGTATGTCGGGGGTGCGGAGCATGCAACAGGGCATTTGTTATATGCCCGGTTCTGGAATAAATTTTTGTTTGATCTCGGGCTGGTGGTGAAGGAAGAGCCATTTACCAAGCTGATCAACCAGGGTATGATACAGGGCCGATCAAATCTGGTGTATCGTATTAAAGGCACAAATACGTTTGTGTCGCACGGGCTAAAGGACGGATACGAAACTATACCGATGCATACAGACGTGAGTCTGACAACGCATGATATCCTTGATACGGACGCCTTCAGGCAGTGGAGACCCGATTTGAGTGATGCGGATTTTATCCTCGAAAACGGGCAATATGTGTGTGGTTGGGAAATCGAAAAGATGTCAAAGTCGTTGCACAACATTATCAACCCGGATGACCTCATTGAAAAATATGGCGCCGACACGTTAAGGCTTTATGAAATGTTTCTGGGACCTCTTGAACAGAGTAAACCATGGGATACCAGTGGCATCGAAGGCATTTTCAGGTTTATCAGAAAATGCTGGCGATTATTTCATGATGCTGATAATAAATTTTCGGTATCGGATGAAAGCCCCACTAGGGATGAACTCAGGATTTTACATCGGACTGTCAGAAAGGTGAGGGAGGATATTGAAAGATTTAACTTCAACACTGCCGTGAGCGCATTTATGATTTGCGTGAATGACCTTACAGAAACCAAGTGCAACAAACGAGCCATCCTTGAGCCTTTGGTCGTACTGTTATCGCCTTATTCCCCGCATCTCTCCGAAGAGCTTTGGCATAGGTTGGGGCATGATTCAAGTGTTTGCGACGCATCCTATCCTGAGTTCAGCGAAGAATACTTGATCGACAATACATTTGAGTACCCAGTTTCGTTCAACGGAAAGCTCCGGTTCAAGATAAATCTTCCCGTTGATATGGCTCCTGCTGAAATTGAAAAAGTTGTTCTTGAAGCTGAGGAATCACAAAAATGGTTGAAAGGCGGGAGCCCTAAAAAAATCATCATAGTGCCGCAGCGGATAATCAATGTGGTGGTTTAGCTCAAATTGTCCGGGAAGTATTTGCAGACAGCCGGACCACGAATTCCGCCTATTTTGTTTCGCCTCTACCTGACAGATTTCTGGCAAATAAGCTGGGCGCAACGAACTTTTTCAAAGCGTATTTTGAACGCTGGGCCTAACTTATTACGAAGCATGAGGGTGCAGACTAGATCAGTGATCTGATTAAGGGTGTTCATTTTTAATAAAGGGCTCGCTTACTTTCTGATCTCTGTTTGCCCTGGGGAATTACTCTTACTTCAACTCCACGCGGACCATTTCATCACTACCTTAGCTAACTGGAACAGTTATTGTTCTGAAATTAATATTGGTTCATCCCGTCAACCCCAACCACATGAGATATCACAAATTATTTCTTTTTGTTTTAATAAACCTTCTGTTCAGGGCACAAGCAGCTGATTTTTATCTGTTGAGGCCAGAAGAAGATTCGATCAGCGATAAATTTCAGCTGACCGACTCCCTGCTGAACGCCGGTATGCCCCAACAAGCCCTTGAAATTGCAGAAAGCGCCTATACCGAATCGATCCGACTGAAGGTTCAGCCTGCAATGATCAAAGCCATTCTTTACCGGATAAAATGCTGGATGCAGTTTGAGGAGGAGCCTCTTACCAAAGCAGTTGCAATGGTGAACCACGAAATATCAAAGGCTGATATGCCCTCACTCGCAATACTAAACAGCGTCCAGGGTGAGTTGCTTCATGAATATTATCTTCAGAACCAATGGCGACTGAGGGGGCGAACAGCAACAACCACTGACCCGGAGGATATAAGCACATGGGATTTGCTAACCCTGCGCAACCGTATCTCCCATCATTACCTGCAATCCATCAAGGATGGTGATGAACTGAAAAGAACGAATCTTGAACCATTTGAAAAAATCCTTGAGGTCGAACGGAAATCAAGAAAATATCGCCCAACACTTTTCGACCTGCTGGCTTACCGGGCAGTTGACTATTTTGCTCAAATCAAGTCCACGTTATATTTACCATCCGACGAGCTGCTGCTGACCAGCGAAGCACTTTTCGCTGAATCGGAAACCTTTTTGAACCTCCCGTTATCGGGATACTCCTCTGAGTTCTACCCTGCTCAATGCTTTCAAATCCTGCAACAAATAGCGGGATTTCATTACGGAATCACACCAGGGGCAGCATTGGCAGAGGCAGAACTTAAACGTCTGAAAATTGCATGGCAGCTGAGCACCGTTCCAAACAAAGATTCATTGTATATCCGCGCCCTTGAGCGCCTCGAAAAGATATATGAGAACTCGGATGTCATGACCGATATTGTTTTTGAACTGGCCGGAGAATATCGTCGTATAGGTCAGGCTTACCATCCGTTTACGAACCCCAGCCCGCGGCTTATGCTGACGAAGTCGCTGCAGAAATACCAATACATTGCTGCGCGTTTTCCGGCAGACACCCTTGCTAAAGTTTGTCTTGTCATAGCTGACGAATTACAACGTCCTCAGGCTGATATCATCCTTCCTGCAACCATACCGCCGGGCGAGTCAGCCAAAGCACTGGTTGAGTCGAGGAATTTACACGCGGTTCGCCTAAAACTTATTAAGATTAAAGCTGGCTATGAGCTTGATTTTTTTACCAATAGTCTCTATGATCAGGAAAGGCTTGAGGAATATTATCAGCAAGCCCCTATGCACGATTGGAAACAGACACTGCCTGATGACGGTGATCTGCAGCTGCACCGTTCAGAAATACACATATCCCCTTTGCCACGCGGCGTATATATTTTATTTGCTGGACCTTCAACGCCTTCCGGCATCGACAAACCTTTATCCTCATCGGTTTTCTGGGTTTCTTCAATGGCATACCTTGTCAATACCAGCCAATCAGAGCTGATGGATGTTATAATACTTGATCGCCAAACCGGACGGCCAGTTAAAAACGTACAAGCCGTCTGTTATAAAAAGAGCTATTCACCCGAAAACTCAAAAACAATCCTGGTGCCTGCAGGGAAATACCATACCGGTAAAGACGGCCGATTTACAGTTCCTAAATCGAAGGAACCGCATTTGTATCAACCGTATGTGTTTATGTTTACATCGGGAAAGGATATGCTTATCAGCAACGACCTTTATAGAGGCTACAGTGCTTGGGAAAACAAACGTCAAAAAGAAACAGCTACTATTCTTATCACCGACCGCAGCATATACAGACCCGGCGATGTGGTCTTTTACAAAGGCATAGTGTATGAAAGTGACGGACTTACACATTCTGTATTGCCAAATACATCGGCAGACATACTTATAAGTAACGCAAATCATGAGAAGGTATATGAGAAAACACTCCGGACAAATGAGTTCGGATCATTCAGTGGTAGCTTTACTATTCCGGCCAAAGGACTCCCGGGAATGTTTATGCTGACAGCCGACAGAGGATTTGTTCTTTTCAAAGTTGAAGAATATACCTTGCCGAAGTTTGAAGTAAGTATCGACACTTTACGCCAGAGCTATAAGCTCGGCCAAACCATACCGGTTACAGGGGTCGTAAAGGCATATAGCGGAAACGCAATCACGGGAGCCAATGGCGGTTACACCATAAAACGCCAGGCCAACTTCGCCCTGCCTTTTCGGGGAGGCTTGTGGAGGCGCCCGGCACCGGTGGACAACCCTGTGATTATAGCCAGCGGATCGTTGCAAATAGACAACGAGGGCCGGTTCAGTTTTTCCTGTCCGGCAATGGAGGATCGCACCAAAACTCCTGATAAAGACGACTCATACTCCTTTATTATTGAGGTCACCGTGACGGATATTCAGGGCGAAACCCGAAGCGGTCAATATTCTGTTTCCGTTGGCAGAAACGCCTGGATTCTCGATGCTGAACTTCCCAAAGACATTAACCAGAACAACTTCAGTGGATTTATTTTTAAGGCATTCAACCATGGTGGTGTGCAGCAAAAAATTACCGGATCGATAGTAATCGAAAGGCTTGTTAACCCAAGGCAGGTCTTGCGCAGCCGGTTATGGGAAAGACCAGACCGGTTTGTTATGAGCGAACAAGAACATCGAAAAAGTTTTCCTACCGATATCTACGATGATGAAAACAACCCTGATCTGTGGCCGGTTGAGGCAATGATGTTCCAGGGTCATTTCACATCGTTTGTTCCGCTCAACCCCGAAGCATTTCATCAATGGCGTCCCGGCAGGTATCGGGTTAAGACAATTGCCTATGATAACTCCGGAGACACTGTGCGGCTGACAAAATACTTCACCCTGTTCAGGCCAACCTCTGCCCGTATGCCGGCCAGTGAGTGGTGGTGGATATGTCAGGCGAAAACTACATGTAAGCCAGGCGAATCGGCACTGTTGCTCATAGGCAGCTCACTAAAAACCCAGATACTGATGGAGGTAATCAGCAAAGGCAAAGTGGCAGAGAAACGCATCATACGTCTCAATAATAATGTGCATCGGATTGAAATTCCTGTTACACCGGAACTTGAAGAAGGATTTAAGGTTCAGTTGTATTCAGTTTTACGAAACAGGCATCTGAAAGAAACCGTGGATATTGTCGTCAATAATTCCCGGAAACAGCTTGTGATGCTTCTTGAGACTTCACGACAAAAACTTTTACCCGGCAGCAGGGAAACATGGCGGATAAAGGTTGGTGATGACCATGGTATGCCCGCGAAAACAGAGGTGCTTGCTGTTATGTACGATGGGGCTCTTGATGCTGTGACTCCAAATGATTGGCGGATATTTTTACCTTCATGGCAATATCCGGTTCCCGAAAGAAATTTTGGCGCATCGTTTTCTATAGCCCCCAGGCAAAACTGGCCAATTTACTATGAGAGTACATCGGTGGATTATCTGCGTAACTACGAACGACTCAATTTTTTTGGGGTTGACAATCTATTCATCGGGTCAGCATTCAATAAGTCTCTAATGATGCGGACAGGGGGCTACCCTAGCTCAATGAATACAAAGGCCGACAGCCAGATAAAAGCTGCTGAAAAGCCCGAGGATGATATGCCTCTGCAAACTGGTGGTCAGCAAATCATGGTTCCTGTGCGGCGCAATTTTCAGAAAACCGCCTTTTTCGTGCCTCACCTGCAGACAGATAAGAAGGGGTATGCCGTAATTGAATTCACATTACCCGAATCGCTGACGCGCTGGAAATTCATCGGATTTGCTCATGATGAAAACATGAGGCTAGTGAGAATTGACAGGGGTTTTTTGGCCAGCCGCGATCTGATGGTTGTAACGAATCCCCCAAGATTTTTTCGGCAAGGCGACAGAACTTATTTTCAGGCGAAAGTGGTTAACGTTGCCTCTGAATCATTACAGGCGGCAGTCACTCTTGAGTTGCTCGATGCAATCAGTCTGAAGCCTGTGGAAAGTAAATTCGGGTTGCATACAGCTGAACAAAAAATTACCATTGTAGCGGGGGGGGCCGCACAGATAAGCTGGCCGCTCAGCATTCCGGATGATGGCCCTATTGCCGTTACCTATCGTGTAAAAGCCTCAACCAATATATTAACCGATGGCGAAGAGGCTATGATACCGGTCTTGTCAAATAAGGTGCTTATTACTGAAACAATGCCCATGCATGTTAATCCCGGCCAATCCCGAACCTTTTCATTTGCCGGACTTGCAAACAGTGCCAAGGCAGCTCACCACAGGCTCACACTCGAGGTTGTTACCAATCCTGCATGGTATGCCGTGCAGGCGTTACCTTATCTTACCGAAACACATATAAAAAGTGCCGATGCATTTTTTTTACGATTTTATGCTAACACATTGGCAGCATTTATTGTCGAAAAGAATCCCGAGATAGATAGGGTAATGCAGGTGTGGCAGAAATTGCAACCGGATGCGCTTCTTTCAAATCTTGAAAAGAATCAGGAATTAAAAAACATTGCACTGGAAGAAACCCCGTGGCTAAAAGAAGCCAGGTCAGAGTCGGCAAGAAAACGAAGCATCGCTGTTTTTTTTCAACCCGAACAGGTTGAGCGGGAATTAAATGCTGCACTTGAACAACTCCTTCAACTGCAGGCGGCCAGCGGAGGATGGCCATGGATGACCGGCATGCCCGAAAACGATTATATAACCAGGCAGATTGTTGCCGGACTGGGAAGACTGATATCACTCGGGGCTGTTGAGATGAATCGTTTTGCTGGTCTGGCATCAGTTTTGCAAAGAGCTTTACAGTATCTGGATGCCGACATGAAGGATGAATTCAGAAAGATGAATGTCAAGTCCGGTCAAAAGTACCTCAGCAGCAAGGCCATCCACTACCTTTGGGCGAGAAGCTATTTCCTTCCCGCATTTCCGCTGGCCGACAATCATCGCGATTTTTTCAGCTTCTGGACCGCTCAGGCCACATCTTACTGGATCGATCAACCCGTCTTTATGCAAGGTATGGCTGCTCTTGCATTGCAGCGGTTAGGTGAAAAAGACCATGCGAAACGAATAGTGCTCTCGCTTAAGAACAAAGCTCTGACTAGCGATGAAATGGGCATGTACTGGCGCGATCTGAAATACGGACACCTTTGGAGCGAAGCCCCGATCGAGACTCAGTCATTGCTTATTGAAGCGTTTAAACAGGTTTTAGATGATCAGGTTTCAGTACTAAAAATGCAGCAATGGCTGATAAAGCAAAAGCAAACACAAACGTGGAACAACCCTCGTGCAGCCAGCGAAGCCATCTATGCCATTCTGCAGTCTAATAGTCGTACGCTTTCGCCAAACAATGAAATCGGTATTACAGTCGGGGGGCTGAAAATTGATGTAATCGGAGAAGCGCTCGCCAGGCAGGAGGCTGGATCAGGTTATTTCAAGATTTCCTGGGATCCAGCCGAGATTACGCCGTCCATGGGTAAAATCACTCTGCAAAACCAGGGCGGCACTATGGGGTGGGGCGGGCTTTATTGGCAGTATTTTCAGGATACGGATAAGGTGACC
>JBBIKG010000021.1:0-55778 GCA_037445555.1 Lentimicrobiaceae bacterium | reverse complement strand
TATGAATTCTGTGAAACGGTAAATTCCTCTTCCTAACTGCAAAGGTAGCTTAATGAAAGAGCGAAATCAATACCGGTTTTGAAAATTTATCATTTTTTTTACAATTTCAGCCATATTTATATTAAAAATCATGATAAAAATGACAGAATGCCGCGAATTCCTTGCCATAAAAGGGTTAAAGAAATCAGTGGGATTTATTTGCTAATATAATTTGATAATATTAAAATATATTTGTAGATTGTATTAAATAATATGATTATTATATTTTACTTCACATAAATACGTATGGGAGTGTGGAGACACCGTATAGGTTATGTTTTTAATCTGCAGAGTAACATAGCTGATAAACACACAAAAAAATAGTAAATACCAGGTGATGAGTATCGCAGGCATATAAAAGAAATATTCTTCATCCTGATTACATGTTATTAACAACCATGTATGCTCAGAATATCGGTAAGGCTAAGGAGTACCGTGAAAATCGTGTTGGATTGTTTTGCTTGTCAGAGGGTTGAGTGAGTTCGGTCCATTTCATCAAAAATGCATGGACTCATGCAGGCCTCAGTTGAGCATAGGATCGGTAGGGAAGTTGGGCCAGAGGGCAAAATCTTTACCCAGCCTGTGAAGCGCCAATTGCCAGAGCTGGTCGGGGTTGGAGTGCAAGAGCTGCCCTGCACTGGCCCGTGTCACCACCCAGCTCAGCTCATCCAGTTCACGGTCGAGCTGCCGCGCCACCCACCCTGAATAACCGATAAAAAAACGTATGTTACAGCTGTTCAGCTGATTGACGCTCAGCATTTCCTTTACCAGCTCTATGTCGCCGCCCCAGTAGAGGCCGGGCATAATTTTCATGCTGCCCTCGATCTGGTGGCCTTCGGTGTGCATGAAATAGAGATTTGACGTCTTTACCGGGCCGCCAAGGTAAAGTTTTCCGTCGTATTGCGGAAATCCTTTGATGACGTCGTTGAAACGCAGATCGATCGGCTTGTTGATGATCAGGCCAAAAGTGCCTTCGTCGCTGTGGTCGGCAAGCACCACCACCGACCGGCGGAAATAAAAATCGTGCATAAACGGCTCACTGACCAGGATGCAGCCGGTGTGGGGCTCCACGTCAGTGAAGCGCTTGGCAGGCCTGTTGCTGGTATTGCGCGCATCCATCCTGAAGCGGTTTTTGTTTGGTTCAGCTGGCCTTTTGAGCGAAATACGTACCTTTGCATCCGGTGCAGGCCTGCTGTTCTCAAAGATACTCAAAATCTATACCATAGCCGATGAAAATCAGCGACAGCGAAAAAAAATTCTTACAGCTGAGGCAGGAGTATCCCCGGATGTCTTTCGAAGGATTCCGCTATGAATTTTCCGGCCATAGGCTTTTTGCGGAATTTCACTTCAATCTGGCATCCAAGCATACTTTCAGACCCACACTGAGTCTGCCCGTGCAATCGGATGCGAGCAAGTTTCCTTTGTCAGTCCTGCAAAACCTGCTCTTCCATATCGGCATGGTTGAAATGATCAGTTACTGGAAAGCAGCTTGTCCACCGGTACTGGTTGTCAATGCCCTCGACCTGAGCAGTGGCACCGGTCAGGTCTTTGGGCTGGATGCTGAAGCCAGGCAATGGTGGCGACGGCTGTTTTTCCATGGATTGGGGGAGTTTTTCTACACCAACGGCTTAGCACCTGACGCTGAAAATTTCCTGAGCTTTGACACCGGAGCACCTATGCCGCAGATAGTATCATTGGCCAATACCCCACCTACCGACCTGGTGCCTGTAGGTGGAGGTAAAGATTCGGCGGTGGCGCTCGCCCTGCTCTCGCGAACCGGTCAGCCTCTTCTGCCTTTCCTGCTCAACCCTACTGCAGCAGCGCGTGAAGTTGTGCAGGCTGCTGGCTATGGGTCTGAGAATACAATTACAGCCACCCGGACGATGGATCCCCGGCTCCTGGCGCTTAATGCGGCGGGGTTCCTGAACGGGCACACCCCCTTCTCGGCGCTGCTGGCTTTCATCAGCCTGCTGGCCGGAGCACTCACCCGCACACACAATATCATTCTCTCGAACGAATCAAGCGCAAGCGAAGCTACCATACCCGGCACCGATATCAATCATCAATACTCGAAGTCGTTCAGGTTCGAACGCGAATTCCGCGAGTATGCAGGGCGTTATATTACCCGGGACCTGAATTATTTCAGTCTGGTGCGCCCGCTGAATGAGCTGCAGATTGCCGGGCTTTTTGCCGGGGAAACAAAATTCCATAAGGTTTTCAGAAGCTGCAATGCGGGGAGCAAAACCGGTGTTTGGTGCGGGAAGTGCCCCAAATGCCTTTTTACATATATCATCCTTTCGCCTTTCATGAGCCCCGGGGCTCTGTTGGGTATCTTTGGCAGACATCTGCTTGATGACCCTGCCCTGCAACCCGTTTTCGATCAGCTTACGGGTGTGGCACCTGAGAAACCGTTTGATTGTATAGGCACCATTGACGAGGTGAACGCAGCTCTTTGGTTGCTGGCAAGCCGCGATGCAACGGATCCGCAGCTGTTTCTTCTGGAACGCTGGAAGGCCAACCGACAGGTCACTCATGATGATGAAGCCATCCGGGAACGGTTATGCCGCCTCCAGCCCGACCATTTTGTACCCGCCCCTTATTTCGCCCTGTTAACAAAGGCCATAGATGAGAGATTTGCTTGCTAACTACCTGGAAGGAAAGAAGGTACTGATTGCCGGGTTTGGCGTCGAGGGCCGCTCAACGTATAGTTTGCTCAGGAGATTCTTCCCGCAGATGGTAATCGGAATAGCAGACCGGCAGATGAAGGAGGACGGCCCGGAAGCACTTACCGATAAAAACACCATTGTCATGGCCGGTGCCGCCTACCTTGACCGATATCACGATTTTGACGTGGTGGTTAAAAGCCCCGGAATTCGAATGGACGCACTGCCAAGGCCCGAAAGCAGGCAGCTGATCACTTCGCAGACCGCGCTTTTTCTCGAAGCATACCGTCGGCAGGTAATCGGGATTACGGGTACAAAAGGCAAGACCACCACTGCTCATCTGGTCCATCACCTGCTTGGCAAATCCGGCTGCAAAAGCCTGCTTGTCGGCAATATGGGCTATCCTCCGTTTGATGTGGTTGAGCAGGTGGATTCAGACACCCGGATCGTATTTGAACTCTCTTCGCACCAGCTCGAACATTGCCGCGTGTCGCCTCACATAGCGGTGTTGCTCAACATTTTCCAGGAACATCTTGATCATTATGCCAGCTACCGGCATTACCAGATGGCTAAGTCCAATATCGCAACCCATCAGCAAACAGGCGACTTTTTCATTTACTCGATGAATAACGAGCGCTCGGCTTCATTGGTCAGGGAATTTAGACTACGTTCAACTTTGACCGGATTCAGTTCGAATGCCGGTAACGGAGCTCGCGTATGGCTCGAAAAGGATGAAATACTGTCTGACCTGGGAGGTTCCGTTCAAAAGATTTTCCGTACCAGCCTTTTACCGCTCCAAGGCGAACACAACCAGAGCAATATGATGGCTGCCGCTGCGGCCTGCCTGCTGGCCGGCCTGACTCCCGATGCAATTGGCCTGGCTGCCGCAGGGTTTGCCACCTTGCCTCACCGCATGGAGTTTGTCGGTGAATTTGGTGGAAAATTATTTTACAACGACTCTATCGCTACCATTCCCGAGGCCGCCATGATGGCAGTAACTACGCTCAGGGACGTCGACAGCCTGATACTGGGCGGATTCGACAGAGGTATAGATTACGGGGAATTTATTGACTTTCTGGCACAATCGGGCATCAGGCAGCTATTGTTTACCGGGCAGGCCGGGATACGGATGATGCAAGGGATAGCCGAAAAGCATGACCTGCCCGAAAGATGCCTGTATTTTGAGCGCTTCGACGATGCAGTAATTGCTGGAATACAGCATACCCGTCAGGGCAGGATATGCCTGTTGTCGCCGGCAGCATCGAGCTATGACCAGTTCCGGAATTTTGAGCATCGTGGCCAGCGTTTCCGCGAGCTGATTCAAAGTGTGTTAAACGACCACACCCGGAAGTTGTAACAGGGCATGCCCGGGCTTTTCAGACCGTAAGAAAGAAATTTGCTGCGACAAAAAGGATTCTACGCTTCAGACGCTTTAGCCTTAGCGGGTTTGCGTGCGGTTTTCTTCTTCGACTCCGGTGCAATCGGAGCTTCAGCCACCTTTACTGCCACCGGCTCGGCTATGACAGGAGCCTCAGAGGCTTTGAATGGTGCGGATTTTCTTTTAGGACGGCGGACACCATAGGAGCCGATCGTAATCTTTCCCCTGCGCGATTTTTTATCCCCTTTTCCCATAATTGTAAATTTATGTTTTTTACTGATTTTGCTGACGTAAAAATAATACAAGAAAAGAAACTTACCTCACACAAGGGTGTCTTTTTGGCATTAATTTTTATTGACATCACGATTGCCCGGGCCGGTCCTTTTTATAGACAGATTGCTTTAATGGTTCGCTGCTCCCCTCTATGTGCCACATCTGGCTTATTTCGGCGGGCAGAGAATTGTTGCCGCAAGGGAGATCCATCCTCTTACTTTTCTCTTTCATGTGGCCAGGGCAGTATGTTTCATCCGCAGGCAATGCGTACAAACCTTAAAAAATGATGTTCAGATTTGTCAGACTGAAAAAAGTGACTAATTTTGCGCCCTAATTTTTTTCATCATGGCCAAGAAGAAAGACAAGACCGAAGAAAACATCACTGCCGTTGAAGAAGCGTTGACCAATACCGAGTTATTTATCGAACGCAACCAGAAAATTCTATCCTATGTGATTCTCGGTATTGTTGTTGTGGTTTTGTTTCTGTTTGCCCTTAAGCGTTTTTACATCGATCCGAGGGAAAAAGATGCCCAGTCGGTGATGTTCAAGGCGCAGGAATATTTCGAGAAAGACTCTCTTCAGCTTGCGCTCGACGGCGACGGTAACTATCCTGGTTTCCTGGAGATTATAAGTGATTACAGGTGGACCAAGGCTGCCAGGCTGGCCAACTATTATGCAGGCGTAATCTATCTACAGCAGGGAAATTTTCAGGATGCCATTGATCATCTGAAGAAATTTAAATCCAACGACTACTATGCAGCCAATATGGCCCTGGCTGCCCAGGGCGACGCCTACCTGGAACTCGGACAAACCGGTAAGGCCATTAACCTGTACCTGAAGGCTTCGCGACGCAATGTCAATGATTTTACTACTCCCGGGGTTCTGATGAAGGCTGCCATATGTTACGAGCAGCTTGGCAAATGGAAAGATGCCATTGAAGTGTACGAACGCATCCGCACCGGTCATCCCGACACCAACGAAGGCCGGGATGCTGAAAAATACATTGCGCGCGCCCGGGGGATGATGAATAAATAGCCGGCAGGCCAGATTACTCATTGGCATACCCGAAAGATATTTTTACCTTTGATGCTCCGGTGATAAGAACCGGGGCATTTTTTTATCACTCATCCTCGTTTATGTAAATCAATGAAAAGGAGAGAGGATTTTGGTATTGTTTTCATGGGTACGCCTCAATTTGCTGTACCTACGCTTGGCCTCCTGGCCGATTCGGGATACCAAATCAAAGCAGTTGTGACCTCACCTGACAAACCAAGGGGCAGGGGTCTGAAGGTTTCGCCCTTACCTGTCAGGCAATTCGCTCTTGACAGAGGCTTCAAAACCCTGCAGCCTGTGAGCCTGAGGGATGAATCCTTTTTAGCCTCTCTTGATTCATTGAAAGCGGATCTTTTTGTCGTGGTCGCCTTCCGTATGCTGCCAAAGCAAGTGTGGCAAATGCCAGGGTATGGGACGATCAACCTGCATGCTTCACTCCTGCCCTGGTATAGAGGTGCGGCACCCATCAATCATGCCCTCATAGGAGGCGAAAAGATAACGGGCATAACCACGTTTTTCATTGATCAGCAAATGGATGCAGGTAATATTATCGGGCAGCGATCGCTCGCCATAGGCGATGATGAAACAGCGGGCGAACTGCATGACCGGCTCATGACAGAAGGGGCCGCATTGGTTCTTGATACGGTGGATGCCATCCGTTTGGGTACAGCCAGGGCAACGCCACAACCTGAACAGTCAGAGGCGAACATTGAATGGAAGGCCGCCCCAAAAATTACCCGCGAGCTATGCAGGATAGACTGGACACAGCCTTCGCAGGAAATTCATAATCTGGTGCGAGGCCTCAGCCCCCAACCTGGTGCCTTTACTCTGCTTCAGCCACCCGAAGGCGATATGCTTGAGGCGAAAATAATCCGCACATCGCTGACTGCGCAATGTGGGTGCCCAAAAGAAGCCAACTGGTGTACTGATGGAGATCGAAACAGATTATTCATAGCCACAGGAGACGGGTATATCGAAATTACGGAGTTGCAGATGCCTGGTAAATCACGCCTTTCGGCTGAAGTTTTTTTGCGCGGATCCCGCCTGAATAACCTCTGGAAGTTTGTCTGAGCCCTGAAAATAGGATGTTTCTGCAATTTTGGGCTCCCTGCAATTACTGGCTGGCACCAATCCAATTATCATTCTATATTACTGTTTATCAATTATTTAACACACCAGAGCGTTTTTTGGTGTATGTTTCGCTATTAACAACTTGTTCTGTTTTATCAACATTTTTGTATTTTTTTTCGCAAACCCCTTGATTTTGCTCACGAATAGATTATTTTTGCGTATAGAAAATTACAGAAAAAACCTTTCGTTAAATTTAAACCATCCGAAACATGAACAAAGCTGAATTAATTGACGCTATTGCCGCCGAAGCTGGCTTGACCAAAGTTGACGCTAAAAAAGCCCTCGAAGGCTTTGTTAAAGCCACCGCCGGTGCCCTGGCCAAGGGTGACCGTGTTGCCCTCGTAGGATTTGGGTCGTTTTCAGTAGCCAAACGTGCTGCCCGCAAGGGACGCAACCCACAGACAGGCAAGGAAATCAAGATAGGTGCTAAGGCTGTTGTAAAATTCAAGGCTGGCGCTGAACTTGCTGCAAAAGTCAAGTAGCAAACCGACCGTTTTTACTTTTTAAAACATCTGGCAATTCATTCTTGCGATGATTGCCAGATGTTTTTTTATTTCTCCGAAACAACAAATCTCCATGGCAGCAGGGCATCGCTGCCGGCATAGGCTATCCCAATGCGGGGCGTTATTTTGATATGCTCTGACGGGATTACTGCAGTGCCATACTCAATCCAGAGATCGTCGCCGGTAAGATCAATTCCTGAGTGTAAAAGACTGATGGCCATCAATTTACTAACATTTCCGGGACCCTTTATTACATCATCATTGTGTAGTGACCTGCCAAGCCTCTGCTCCATAACCGGCAGCCCTGCCAGCGGCTTGACCGCCCTGATAAGCACGGCATCGGGAACACCCTCCTTATTGGTTACCACATTAAAAAGTGAATGCATACCGTAACACAGGTACACATAGGCCGCTCCTCCCCTTGCATACATAACCGCGTTGCGGCGTGTTTTGCGCCCGTTCCAGGCATGCGAGGCGCGATCGTTGTGCGCCGAATAGGCTTCAGTTTCGGCGATGATTCCACTGGTAACTGCACCGCCGATCTTCGTAACGAGCACTTTACCTATCAGGTCGCGGGCAAGTGCTACCACGTCATCTTGCAGGTAATAATCAATAGCCAATTTCATCCCGGTTGACCTACTTAATAGCAATTATTCTGTATTTTCCCGCTTTATGGCCTGATCATGAATTTGAAATCACCTGCCGGAACGATGATCTGATTATCCATCAACCATTGAAAAACCTTTAGTATCCGCTTTTCATTGACATCATTCAACGCAGGAATGATTTCGTCCAGCGGGGCGGGATGCTGGTTCAGCAACTCAATGATTTTGTTTTTAATGCGTTGGAAATCCGCATTACTCATTTCTGTAGAATTGAGCTTGAGACATACATCGCAACGCCCGCAGCGCGAAGAATCTTTTTCACCGAAATAGCTGAGCAGCAATCGGCTGCGGCAATGGCCCTCATCGGTCACATACTTTATTAACGATTCCACCCTTTCGGTGGCCTCGACGAGGCGATGATGATAGTTTTCAGGTGAGATACGCATGTGGATCTTCTCGAGTCGCTCCGTCACAAATACAATTTGCGGGGAGTTGCGTGGCGGAATATAACGGAGAACACCCGATTGCACCAGGGCTTTGAGCATGCCAGTGATCTGTTCGGGAGTTGAGTTGGTGCGCCTTGCCAGGTCCGATTCGCTGATGGGCGCATAGGTTGAAAAAAGTCCGGTATAGGAACGCAGCAACAATTTTATAAAAGGATCGTACTTAAGGTTTTCGACCTGGAATCGGTAGAGTGCGTCTTTCTTGACCGGGATATGGATGAGGGACGGGGATCCTACTTCTTCGCTGAGCATGACGTACCCCTGCTTTTCAAGTATTTTCAACGCATTAAACACGATAACCGGCTTAAATCGATAGGTTTGGCTGAATGTTGCAAGATCAAACGAAAAACTCATGTCTTTTCCGCTTCCGGTGGCAAGCTGGAAATAATTGCCCAACGCTTCATATACGTTGTAAACGGTTATGAGAGGCGGAAAGCTTGTTTCAAGGTTTTGCCTCAGGGCAAGTACGTCGCTCTCATCATAAAGCACGTATGAAGATGAATCGATCAGGTCGCGGCCGGCCCGCCCGGCCTCCTGAAAATAGGCTTCAAGGCTGTCGGGTAAATCGATGTGCACCACAAAACGCACATTGGGCTTGTCTATGCCCATACCAAAAGCATTGGTTGCCACTATGACCCGCGTAATTCCTTGCATCCAGGCCAGCTGGCGCTTGTCGCGCAGTGCGGTTTCTACACCGGCATGGTAGAAATCAGCAGTAATTCCGCTCCTGGCAAGGTACTCGGCGACCTCTCGGGTTCGTCTGCGATTACGGACATACACGATACCTGCTCCGGGCGTAGAATGACATATCCTGAGCAGCCTCCCAAGCTTATTTTCCTCCTTCTCCACAAGGTACGCCAGGTTGCTACGGCCAAAACTCTGCTGGAAAACATTTTTTTCAGCAAACGACAGTCTATCTTGGATGTCGTCAACCACACGCGGAGTGGCGGTGGCGGTGAGCGCCAGAACTGGCACCCCGGGAAGAAGGCCCCGTATGTCTGCTATACGCAGGTAGGGCGGCCGAAAGTCATAACCCCATTGCGAGATACAATGGGCCTCATCGACTGCGATCAGTGCAATGTTGAGCCTCGAAAGTACAGCACGAAATTTCTCTGTTTCAAGCCGCTCTGGACTGATATACAAAAATTTGACGTCACCAAACATGCAGTTGTCAAATGCCACTTCGATCTGGTTGTAGGACATGCCGCTGTATACTGCAACAGCATGTATTCCCTTGCGGTTGAGGTTTTCTACCTGGTCTTTCATCAGAGCAATGAGTGGTGTCACTACCAGGCAAAGGCCTTCTTTTGCCAGTGCCGGCACCTGGAAACAGATGGATTTCCCGCCACCTGTAGGCATCAGGGCAAGGGTGTCCCGATTGGCCATAACTGAGTTGATGATCTCTTCCTGTAATGGTCTGAAAGTGGTGTATCCCCAGTATTTGGCAAGTATGTTCCTGAGAGGCACTGTGGGTAGGAGTTAGTAACGATCTGCTGCATGTAAATTGTTTCCTAAATTATGAAAAAAACCCGAATAAACGGCAGGTTTTATGTACTTTTACCCAAATTCAAGGGAATAGGCAATCATCGACCTCATGCATCTGTTCATTGTGGGCTACATGGGAAGCGGAAAAACAACGGCAGGCCGCAAGATCGCAGCTCGTGTAGGGTGGCCATTGGTTGATCTTGACAAACTCTTTGAAGACACTTATAAAACAAGCATTCCGGCGGTCTTTGACCGCTTTGGCGAGGATGCGTTCAGGGAGATGGAGAGGAAATTGCTGCTACAGGTGGCCAATAGCAAGCAATCACAGATTGTCTCCACCGGAGGGGGCACCCCTTATTATTTCGACAATTTTCAAATTATGAAATCTCACGGCAGGGTGGTGTATTTCAAACTTCCCGCCCCGGTGCTGGCAGCCAGGCTACAGCATTCGCCATTCAGATACAGACGGCCTCTGCTCAGGGGTCTCGACAGCAAGGCACTGCTCCAAAGAATCAGGGAACATCTTACAGCAAGGGAACCGGTATATGAGCAGGCAGATCTTATCGTCGAGACAGAAAACATCGAACCAAACGAACTGGTAAGTATTATTCTCAGCCGCTTCCCCGATCTATTCACTCTGAAGGGAGCTCCTGGCCAGCGCTGATTTCATCAGTCCGGCTGAGGAGCACCACGTTTTCAATATGAGTGGTATGCGGAAACATATCTACAGGCTGTACCCTCTCCACGCGATAGTAGGGTCCAAGCAAAGCGATGTCCCTTGCCTGGGTGGCCGGGTTGCAGCTAACATAAACAATAGTTTTCGGAGCCAGTGCGATCATTTTTCTGATCACCCCCTCGTGCATTCCTGAGCGTGGCGGATCTGTAATCACCACCTCCGGAGTGCCATATGCATCAACGAACCGTTGATCTACTGCTTTCAGGATATCTCCGGCTTCGAAATGGACATTTCTCATCCCGTTGGAGGCTGCATTCAGCAAGGCATCCCTGACTGCGGCATCAACGTATTCCACCCCGATAACTTTTCCCGCTCCGGATGCCACAAAGCAGGAAATGGTGCCGGTGCCGCAATAGAAGTCATATACTGTTTCATGGCCCCTGAGGCCGGCAAACTCACGAATGGTTTGGTAAAGCGTATGGGTCTGAAGGCTGTTGGTTTGGTAGAATGACAAAGGCCCTATCATGAATTTGAGGCTTCCAAGCCTTTCTGTCAGGGCTGGCTTCCCAAAATATAGTACTGGCAACAGGTCGCTAATGCTGTCGTTAAGTTTGGGATTTATCACATAATACAGACTGGTTACTTCAGCAAACGACTGAACGACAAAATCAAGTAACGGATGCAGCAGTTCTGGCAAATACTCGTTTACTACCAGTATTACCATCACCTCTCCCCCACTGGAATTTCGGATGATAAGGTTGCGAAGAAAACCCGTTCGTTGCCGCTGGTCATAGAACGGATATCTGTTTGAGATTGCAAACTGCCTGATGGCGTTGCGAATATGGTTTGACGGTTCGGCCTGCAGGTAGCAGTAGTCAATGTCAAGTATCCGGTCAAACATGCCCGGCATGTGAAATCCAAGGCCAAGCCGACAGGTGTCACCTTCCGTGGTATTCTGTGCACCGGTAAGCCAGCGGCGGTTGCTAAAGGTAAATTCGAGTTTGTTGCGATAGAAGGTGGTAAGCGCCGAAGGCAAGGCAGGCGGAACTTCCGGGAAGGCAAACTTGCCGATACGCCGGAATGTTTCAAACACCTGCTGCCTTTTAAATTCCAGTTGGTGTTCATATTTCAGATGCTGCCACGAACATCCGCCACATATCCCAAAATGACTGCATACTGGTTCGGTACGCATTTCAGAGCCCTTGCGCAGGGTGACAAGCTTTCCTTCGGCAAAGGATTTTTTCTTCCGTAATACCTGCACGTCCGCATGATCGCCGGGGGCGGTGTAGGGAACAAACACCACCATATCGCCATATCTGGCAACGCCTTTGCCTTCAGCGCCGGCATCGATAATCTCAAGATTCGGCAGAAATGGCAGGGGCTTGTTTGCGGTCATACTATTAACATCGAGAATTACGGTAGGCGCTTTCCAAAATGCGGGCTGTCGCCCCACTCATCCCATCCTATCTGTCCACCAGCCATATGTATGCGCGCCTCAAGACATTGCTGGCACTGAGCAGCGTCTTCATCAATACAGGGTTTGTCCTCGTATAAAAGATAGTTCTCGCGGTATTTCAAGGGCGTGAGGTTTGGCATGATGACGTTGGCTCCCACCTTAATGGCTTTTTCTCTTCCCTGTGGGTCAATGGCCTGCATGGCGGTGGTGGCTGCTATGTTGATATCTTTCATCATGATGCGCAGCAATGCCACCATTTTTAATGACAAATTAAACCGTTCGACTCTGGGTAATAGCATGTTCCGCTGCTCATAGAGAGGGGTGTCTTCATGTTCTATATACGGGCCCATGCCTACCATATCCACGTCAAACTCGCGGAAGAAGATGAGGTCATTGGCCAGATCGCCATGGGTTTGGTATGGAAGCCCGATCATTACCCCGGTACCCACCTGATACCCGCACCTACGTAATGTATAAAGCGCCTCGATACGCTTTTCGAACGAATGTGTTTTGTTATGAGGATGGAGTTTGTAGTATAATTCACGATTTGACGTCTCTATGCGAAGCAGGTAGCGATGTGCCCCGCATTCGAACCAATGGCGGAGTGTTTCCTCTTTCTGTTCGCCCAGGGATAAGGTAATGCCGAGTTTCCCGTCCGATAGCTGGCTAATTTTTTTAAGTAGGCTGCCAATCTTAACTGTAAAGGCCTTTCCGGTTTGCTCACCTGTTTGAATGACCATGGAGGCATATCGGTTTTCAAGGGCAAAACGTGCTGCCTCAAGCACCTCTTCATCGGTAACGGTATATCTTGATACCAGCTTGTTTCCTGATCGCACCCCACAATAATAGCAATTCTTGCGGCAAACATTCGAATACTCGATCAGCCCCCGCAAATAGACTTTCGGGCCGACATACTGCAGTTTGATTTCGGCAGCCTTGGCGTAGATAAGTTTACGCTCTCTTTCGTCAGCAGCAAGTAGATATTCCAGCTCTTCGCGGCCGAGGTTGTCTCTGTGAAGCAGTTGATCAATTTTCATGTTGGGCAGTACATGGATGCAAAGGTAACATATTTGATCATTTCCGGTTTTTCAGTTTTCTGCTACCGCTCCTGAACTGTTGCCGTTTTTATTACACTTATTCATTAGTTCCTAACACTTATTCAATAAACCCTATCTGTTATTCATTTGACCGCCGTACCCAAGTTTTATTGTATATATTGCAACGTGGAATGTATCTAGTTTTCCGCTTTCCGGCAAGACCTGCAACCTCGGGCGGGAAGAGCAAAATCCAACCCCCTCCTTATTTTCATGATTGTGATGGAGCCTACCTAACGGTAGGCTTTTTTACTAATTTTGAAAAAGTTATATACATGAAGATTTATCTGCCAGAAAATAGAACCCAAGGAGCAAGTTTGAAACCTGCAAGGAAAGGGAAGCCATGAAAAAGATTTTTACCGTCGAACAGATAAGGGAAGCCGACGCCTATACCATCCGCAATGAACCCATTGCCTCGGCTGATCTGATGGAAAGGGCTGCCCTTGCCTGCGCAAAATGGATTGATGAAAAGCATCCGGTTGAAAGAGCGATCAAGGTTCTCTGCGGCATGGGCAACAACGGCGGCGACGGCCTTGCCATTGCACGGAAGCTGCTTGAGAAGGGATACAACTGCAGTACATTCATAGTGAAATCTTTTTCAAACAGTTCGCTTGATTTCGACATCAATTATCAGCGTCTCGCAAACATGCCCGGAGCATGTGTTGAAGTGCTGGATGAGCAGCAGGAATTGCCCGACCTGGCACCTGACGACCTGGTTATTGACGCCATTTTGGGATCGGGTCTGACAAAACCCGTCACCGGGTTTATTGCTAAAATAGTAAATCATATCAATCACAGCAATCCGATCGTGGTTTCCGTTGACATCCCTTCCGGGCTGTTTGCGGATTCCCTTCCGCAAAGCTCCACAAGCGCTATAATTAAAGCCGATTATACACTGACTTTTGAATTTCCGAGACTCAGTTTTCTATTCGCGGAAAGCGAGTATTATGTAGGAGAATGGGTTGTTCTTCCGATAGGTATTAACCCAGAGTATATCGAAATCACAGACGCAGTGCATCATTTATTGGAGTCTTTGGATGCCAAGGGATTGATCAAGCCACGAAGCCACTTTGCTCACAAGGGCCATTTTGGTCATAGCTTGCTGGTGGCTGGGTCTTACGGCAAAATGGGCGCCGCGGTTCTGGCCTCCGGGGCATGCCTGACTTCCGGAGCCGGGCTGTTGACCACTCATGTTCCGAAATGCGGGGTCGGAATCCTCCAAGCGGGTTTTCCTGAAGCAATGGCCAGCATCGACGCCTGTAATGACCATTTTAGCGGCATTAGGGACCTTACCGCTTACGATGCCCTGGCCATCGGGCCCGGAATCGGGTTGCATGAAGAAACCGCCTCAGGGCTCAAATTACTCATTCAGCAATGGAGCAGGCCCATGATCATAGATGCCGACGGGCTTAACCTGCTTGCCCAAAACAAAACATGGTTGCCATTTTTGCCGCCTAACAGCATTCTCACCCCCCATCCTAAAGAGTTTGAGCGATTTGTTGGAAAAACGGAAAACTCGCTGGAGAGAAACAAGATGCAACTTGAATTTTCACAAAAATACGGAGTCTATGTTATCCTTAAAGGGGCTTACAGCTGTATCAGCACTCCCCAGGGGAAATGCTATTTCAACCCCACCGGAAATCCCGGTATGGCTACCGCCGGCAGCGGTGACGTGCTTACCGGAATACTTCTCGGCCTCATGTCGCAAGGCCTAACTCCGCTTGGATCATGTGTGCTGGGGACCTATCTGCATGGCGCTGCCGGAGATTTTGCCGTAAGCAGGAAAGGAATGATCACTGCCTCGGATATCACAAACGCATATGGATCGGCATATATGAATTTACTTGAAATGTAATGCCTGAAAATAATATTTATGGCAACACTGTGATCGCATCACATGCTTATCTCTTCATTCCATTCGCCCGGTGCTGATGATTATCCATTGAAGATACTTTGATAACAATAAATACTATTTTCATTCATATGAATACTATCATAAATTTATTTTTTATATAATATTTCATGAAGAATCGATGTGACGGGATGCTGAGTCTACAGTGGGCGTTCGCCTGGCTAGAAGCGTAATCCGATTCATGAATAATCCCCCTGATTTTGTTTAATACGAATATCATTAACTTTCCCCGGATATGCCATACAAGAACTTCAGAATAGCCATTCTAAACATGTATACCGGTAGCCCGAGCCAGGGGATTCCATCCATCGTGGCTATGATCAGTCGTTTTCGGTCAGATACCGGATGGGGGGTAATCCATGAACTCTTTCATACCCGGCTCAATGGAGCGGTTCCGGACCTAAGCTTTGATGCATACATTGCCACCGGAGGGCCGGGAAGTCCGCTTGACAGTGCAAACGAAGCCTGGGAACACAACTTCTTTGGATTTGTGGAAAGCATTAAAAAATATAATTCAAATGCTCAAGGGAAAATGGCACCTAAGCACCTGTTCCTCATATGCCATTCGTTTCAGCTTATGTGCCGAAAATACCGCATAGGAAAGGTTAGCCCCAGACCTTCACCTAGTTTTGGAATTCTGCCGGTCAGGATGACTTCTGACGGCCTTCAGGATCCTCTGTTACACGGACTTCAAAATCCTTTCCTGGCCTCTGATAACAGAAACTATCAGGTGATTCCGAATGATTTTGGCGAATCCCCACCTCAACCCATCAAGATACTATGTACTGAAATTCCTGACCAGGATTCTGATCAGAAACCGGCATACATGGCGATCCGTTTTGATGAGTATATCTTTGGAACACAGTTCCATCCCGAAGCGGATCCAGACATAATGCGGCAGCACCTGACAGAACATGCCAAAAAACGTGAAATTATCTCAAAATTCGGACCGGAAAAGTACGATCGCATTCTTAAGCAGATAGATGATCCTGCCTGTCTGCTTCCGGTGCGCGACACCGTCCTGCCCGGCTTCCTGAAAACCTGTGCAGGCGAATGGCAAAGAAGGCTATAAACATATAGCAACTCGGCAATACTCCTTCAGAATAAGTAAGTAACCTATCTATCAGGTGGTTTCGACCTCATAGCGCAGGCGTTCCATGATAAACTGCTGGCGTTCCGGAGTGTTGCGACCCATATAGAAATCAAGAGATTCCTGAATCTCAGCCGACCTCTTTAAAATGACTGGATCGAGACGCATATTTTTGCCGATGAAATGCTTAAATTCATCAGGACTGATCTCGCCTAAACCCTTGAATCTTGTTATTTCGGGGTTAGATCCAAGTTCCTGCATCGCCTTGGTGCGTTCTTCATCACTGTAGCAGTATATCGTCTTCTTCTTGTTGCGCACCCTGAAGAGTGGAGTCTGAAGTATGTAAACATGACCTGATTTTACCAGGTCAGGGTAAAACTGAAGAAAGAATGTGAGCAGCAATAATCGTATGTGCATCCCGTCCACATCGGCGTCGGTAGCGATAACCACATTGTTGTATCTCAGATTCTCGAGATCCTCTTCAATATTCAGCGCCGTCTGCAGCAGGTTGAACTCCTCATTTTCATAAATCACCTTTTTGTTTTGCCCGTAAACATTGAGCGGTTTTCCCTTAAGGCTGAACACGGCCTGGGTGTTGACATCGCGTGATTTCGTGATCGAGCCGCTGGCCGAGTCACCTTCGGTGATGAACAGAGTAGTTTCGAGCCTGCGATCATCATTGCTGTTGTAATGTATGCGGCAATCGCGCAGTTTTCGATTGTGAAGGCTTGCCTTCTTTACACTTTCCCGGGCAATCTTCTTGATGTTGGCCAGCTCCTTCCGCTCCCGCTCCGACTGCATAATCTTCCGAAGCAATGCATCGGCCGTATCACTATTGATATGCAGGTAGTTATCGAGATTACGCTTAACTATATCGCCTATATAATTTCGAATGGTAGGGCCATCCGTCTCCATATGTGTTGAACCAAGTTTGGTTTTTGTCTGTGACTCAAAAACCGGTTCTGTGACTTTAATACTGATAGCTGCAATGATGGATGAGCGGATATCTGACGCCTCAAAATCGCGTCGATAAAATTCGCGAATAGTTTTCACCAGCGCTTCGCGGAAAGCCGATTGATGAGTTCCGCCCTGCGTAGTATGCTGTCCGTTCACAAATGAATAGTACTCTTCACCGTATTGCTTGCTTGTGTGCGTAAAGGCACACTCAAAGTCTTCCTCGCGGATATGAATGATAGGATAGAGTGCGTTGCCCCCGTTGATGATGCGCGAAAGCAGGTCGAACAGACCATTCTTCGAAAGGTATGATTGTCCGTTGAAACGGATATTCAATCCCGGGTTCAGAAAGGCGTAGTTCCATATTTGCTTTTCAACATATTCACTCAGAAAATGGTATTTCCCAAACATGGCATCATCGGGACTAAAGCAGATGAGCGTTCCGTTGCGATCCTCGGTATCTTGTTCAGGATGGTCAGTGGTGATATCACCATGCGCATATTCCACTATCTTGGTGCGCCCGTCCCGGATCGACTGGGCCTTAAAATACTTCGACAGCGCATTTACCGCTTTTGATCCGACCCCGTTCAAGCCTACGGCCTTTTTGAACACCTTGGAATCATATTTGGCGCCCGTATTGATCTTTGAAACACATTCGATCACCTTTCCCAAAGGAATCCCCCGTCCATAGTCGCGTATGGCAACCATCTGATCGCGTATGGTAATATCAATGGTCTTGCCGTAGCCCATGACAAATTCGTCGATGGCATTGTCAATCACCTCTTTCAGAAGAACATAAATACCGTCATCCTGCGACGAACCATCGCCAAGCTTGCCAATATACATACCCGGCCTTAGCCTGATATGGTCCTTCCACTCAAGGGTCCGGATGCTTTCTTCTGTATATTTTTCAATCATAATCGGAAATGCCTTTTTCGGGCGCAAAGATAGATGAAAGCGGTAAAAACAGGTCCTTCGGGACTCAATCAGTTTTCAAGACTCCAAAAGAAGTTATGCACAGCGGTTAGCTTCATAATTTTTTAATCACCAGCAGCACGAAAGGCCCGGATCCCGAGTTGACAAATCCCCGTGCAACACCTGGCTCAAAATCAATCAGGGTGCCTTCGGAAACGGTGGTTTCCTGTCCGGTCACCTCCATTTTTCCCTCGCCACTAAGAACAAAAACAACCACTGCAAACGGGTTCACGTGTGGTTCAATAGCTTCACCCGGTTGCAGGCAAAGCCGGATGATTTGCAGGCTATCATGGGAAAGCAGGAGCCGGCCGTCTGCCACCGAAGATACCACCGGTGCATCCGAGTAATGAATGATTGCTGTCATTTATATGTATTTATTGGGTAAATATATGAGAATCATTTTATTGCTTTTGTTAATTTCAGTTGGTGTATTACCTCTTCAATTTTGTGCCTGAGAGCTTGCAGGGGATATTTTATCATCATCCTGGGACCAGCATACCGCATAACCTCCCTGATCTGCCTGCGCTTATGCGCATGATAGCAGTGTACGGGGCAGTTTTTACAGGCAGGCTTTTCCCGGCCATAGACACATCTTTCGAGCCGATTAGTGGCGTACCTAAACAAGCCATCGCACCCGGCACAGGGCTGACTGTGTTTGTTCCCGCGGCAATACAGGCCAATCATCTTTTCGATAACCGCCTTTTCATATTCAAGCCGCCGGGGCATTCTATACATTATACCCACGCATTGTCAATTCAAACCTACCCTTTAATCATGGTAAGAACCATCTTAAACGAAACAGGAGCGTGGATGGCATGCGGAATTCCTGCAGGCATGATGAGTGAATCGCCGGCACAGAGTCTGTAGTCATGGTTATCAATTGTCACAATACCCTCGCCTTCGATCATTTGCACAAAAGCATCAAAGGGTGCGGTATGCTGGCTCAGCCCCTGGCCCTGATCGAATGAAAACAAGGTGATGTTGCCGGTGTCTTTCTTGATTATTTGTTTGCTAACTATACCTCCTCGTGAATATCCGACCTCAGATACCAGCGTAAATATTTTTGATTTTTCGAACATATTTTTTATTGTTTTGAGGTTATTTATTTTAATTTCATGTATGCACAATACAGATGTCATTCAAACCCATTCTTCCCTGATAATTTGACCCCGGGTGCTGATCACTGCGAGCTTCAGGGGTATCCGGCGATTACTCCGCAGAATGGCTGTTTGCGCCATTTGTTGCAGACCACCGCAACATGGCACTTCCATAATCACCACGGTGAGGGTATTGATGCCGGCTTCGTTGATCATTGCCACAAGTTTATCTATATACACCTGCTGGTTCTGATCCAGTTTAGGGCAGGCAATAGCCAGGGTTTTTCCACGAAGGTAGCGCCTGTGAAAGTCGCCATAGGCGAACGCCACGCAATCGGCGGCAAGCACCACATCGGCATTTATAAAGTATGGGGCCGCAGGATTAAGCAGGTGAAGCTGAACAGGCCATTGCCTTAGTTCAGAAGACGATGGTTCGGGGTTGGCGCCGGAATGTTCCGCTTCAATGGGTTTATCCTTCCTGAAGTCAGCCATAGCCATCCCCGGGCATCCCATTGCCTGCTTTCTAACATGTGAAGCAGAGGTTTCTGAAGCGGTCACAGAGAACTTCTGGTCAAGTTCCCCACCGGGACTAAGGTCAATATTGTTATGGCGGATATACTCAATGGCTTCCTGCAGATATTGTTTCTGGTCATGATCGCGAAGGTGCTGCAAATGGGCAAGTATCGTATTCCGTCCTTTTTTAACCATGCCCTCCATCACCAGCTTTTCGTCGTAGGGCTGCGCCTCCCTTTCTTCAAGGGTGATGGCTTCCTGCGGACAATGACCGATGCAGGCGCCAAGCCCGTCGCACATCAGATCACTGATTAGCCTTGCCTTGCCATCAATAAGCTGCAAAGCGCCTTCGTGGCAGTTAGGGATGCATACACCGCAACCATCACATTTTTCGTCATCAATTGATATTACCGTTCGTTTCATAAATTAAAAATATTTTCCCAACATATTTGTTTTCAATATATTATAACATTTACAGTATTTAAGTATCTGTTTGCGCAAATATATAGATAAAACGAATAAACCATACTCTTCCCGGAAACAATTTTAGGAAAATGCCGACCCTGGCCATGGGGCAGTCAATCCGTGAAAATTTGGTTGAGAAAACTGACCACACACTCAACGGCTGGATCAAGCCAGGGATCGAAAAGCCAAAAGCTGTGGGGTGTGTCGGGAAGCTCACATACCTTGGCCAGGATACCATAACTTCTGAGCGATGAAATCATATTGTCGCGGCCGGCACGAAAACGCTGTACTGCGCTGTTAACAAAGAGCATGGGGGGCGTCTTATTGCTTACATGACTGAGGGCTGAAGCCTGCATCCATTTTTGGGGCGCCATGGCATAGGTGGCTCCAAACCATAAAGAGCCGGAGGATGGTTTGGCAGGGTCATTATCCTTACCGCTTTCAGCAGGATCGGTCATATCGACGACTCCATCCACATTAATGACGGCGTTGACAGTGAATGCATTATTTATGTCTGAACCTTCGGGCCAAAGTTTATAAGGGGTAGTGCCAACAAGAGCAGCCAGTGACCCTCCGGCGGAACAGCCCAGAAGAGCTATTTTCTTGGGATTGATTCCCAGTTTTACTGCGCCTGCTTTCACAAATCTCACAGCATCACGAACATCATGAACGGCAGCAGGATAGAGTGCTTCAGCCGAAAGACGGTATTCTACCATAATACAGGCAAATCCGTATGATGCCAGCCTGATGGCCATAGGCAACGACATTTCCTTGTGGCCTGATCGCCACCCTCCGCCATGCAGGATGAGGATTACCGGCAGAGATGTTGCATTAACCGGTTTTACCACATCCAACCTCAGCGCACGGGTTCCGGAGTATCCCTGCCGGATCTTTTTGTAAATCAGATTTTCAATCAGTTCCAGATCGCGCGGCAGGGTGATGGACGGGATCTGAATAAACGGGTAGGATGTAAGAAGTTTTACGTAAGTTGATTGTGTAGTGTAGGAGGTGTCGCGAGGAAAATCAGCAACATATCGCCTTTGTGCTGAGGCACTTATAGCAGCAGCCAACCAGAAAGCGCCAACTAACACAATCACCCGCAACATACATCTATTCACTTTCATCGGATTACTGCAATCAAATCGATTATTCATATCGGGTTCTTATCGCAGTGGGAGTTATCACTACTATTTTGCTTCCTTTAACAGCAGCATAGCAAACCTGCGTATCAGCTC
The DNA here is from genome assembly GCA_037445555.1 of Lentimicrobiaceae bacterium. Lineage (GTDB taxonomy): Bacteria > Bacteroidota > Bacteroidia > Bacteroidales > JAAYJT01 > JAAYJT01. The sequence continues at coordinate 34,678 of JBBIKG010000021.1, read as the reverse complement.
CAGCAGCTGCTTCAAGTGTAATGGGGTTGTGAAGGGGTTCATCAGGGTTGTTCGAAGGTAGTTATTGCCATTGATATTGGTTTGAACCAAATAAAAGCTGCCGTCCTCAAGCAAGGCATTTCGAATTTTTCGATTCAGTGCATTTATATCCACTGTTGGATTTACTGCGACGTATCTGAAGCACACAATATTGCTTTGAGGCTCAAGGGCAAGTTCAAAGTCAGGTTGTGAGCGAATAAGATCGGCAAAACTCTCTCCGAGGCCGTATGACTGATCGATATATTGAGTAAATATCTGCTTGCCATATTTTTTGATTAGTGCAAACACCTTGAGGCTCATCATCTTCTTGGTGCACTCCAAGGATCGGGCGGCCCCGTCGAACCAGGGATTCTTGGCAGCTAGCAGATATTCAGCCTTTTGCTGAAACGTTTCGAACGAATGCCGCACATCTTTGAATATCACAGCCGTTGTGAGTGCCGGGGTAAGCAACATTTTATGAAAATCGATGACCACCGAATCTGCCAAAGTTATGCCCTCGGTCAGATGACGGTATTTTTCAGACAGTGCCGCGCCGGCACCATGTGCACCATCGATATGGAACCAGAGCTTGTGCCTGCCGGCAAAGTCCGCCATAGCTGCCAGGTCATCGTAAGTCCCTGTGGAAGTGGTACAGGCATTACCAACGATTGCGATCACTTTTTGGCCTTGCCGGGTAGCATTTTCGAGGCATGATTCAAAGCTGTCAGGATCAGCCTGCATCTGTCTGTTTACCGGAACAGGCACCACGCCTGTGCTACCCCAGCCCATTATTCGGCAGGCTCGGGCAACACTGTAATGCGCCTCGGATGAGACCATGACAGCAAGTTGCCGGGTGTGTCCTTCGTCCCACACATTGTGCTCACACATAGCTTGCCTGGCAGCAAGCAAGCCGGTGAGGTTTCCGGCTGATCCTCCGGAGGTCAGAACGCCGCCCGCAGTGTCGGGCATGCCCATGTGCTTTGCCAGCCATTCGATTACAATACGTTCCATAGCTGTAGATGCAGGCCCCATTTCGTAAATGGCCATCCCGTTGTTGAGCAAGGCGCTTGTCAGCTCGCTCAGCACGGCCATAGGCAGCGGCGGAACCACCTGGTGCCCGACATAGCGAGGATGATGGATATGGTTCGACTGATGGATGATTTCGCGATTGAACGCCAAGAAATCAAAATCGGGTTCTGCCGGATAATTGAGCCAGAATTTGTATAAATCGTCAGGATCGGAAGGCGGCAGCACCGGCATTTCAGTTCCAGCGGTGGCCGAGTGCAGATAATCGGCCAACACATCGATAAGCTGGTGTCCGGATAATCTGAATTCATCTGCATCAAATGCGTTTTTCAGGAGTTCACTCATCGGAATAGTAATGGTTAGATCTGCCAAAGGTACTGGAAAAGGGCCTGCTAACATCCAAATTCAAATTATCAATGTACAATTGGGGTATGCTGTACAGGTTATACAAATTCGGACAATATTGGGAGCAGTTTAGTTCGGGCGAATTATTTTCCGACAAGTGAACTCAGAATGAATCGGGTATACCGTATGGTTTCGCGAACCTCGGTTGCTGAGACTAGAAAATCAGATGCCTTTACTCTGGTGAGTCGTGTAAACACATATATCTGATAAGAAACGATGCTCATGTATGATAAAGATGTGGCGAGTGCTGCGCCGACTATACCAAACCTTGGGATTAGAATCAGTCCCGCAATAAGGATGACAAAAAGCCCAAGGCCCGAAGAAACGGCATTTGGGGCAGGCTTGCCTATGCCACTGAAGAAGTGCGAAAGCATCTGACTCACTACCACTGCCATAATACCTGGTGATAGGCACGCGATGATGATTTTTACCTGTGTAAAGTCATTTCCAAACGCAGAGGTAAACACACGACCTGGAATCAATAAAAGAACGATGAGCAGCAAGAGTGTGACAATGAATGTGGCTTTGATAAATTTCAATGTAAGATCCACCGCAGAGTCAGCATCAGCTTTTTGGTTGGCTATGCGTGCATACAACACCAGGGCGGCACTTTTGGCAATGATCCAGAGCCCCTCGGCAAGCTGCACTGCGGGTGAATACTGGCCAAGGATGGCGGTTCCTCCATCGGCTTTAATGAGATAATAGCTAATCCGGTAGTTGAAAAACTGCAGAATTGATGCACCCTGCATCGTACCTCCCACCCGTAAACAAGCCCTGAGTGGTCGGCCTATGTCGCTCAGGTCAGCATACTTCAGTTCTGTACGGATCAGAAACAGACTGACAGCATAGACAATTACATAGGATGCATACAACGAATAGAGATAATGATATGGCCGGGGTGTTTCAGTATGAAGAACAAAATACAACAGCGCACCTAATACAATACCTATCTGAAGAGCAGAAAGAGCATTATAGGCTTTAAGCCTTTCCCTGGCCAGCAGGATGGTAAAATTTGTGTATACTAGCGAATTAAGCAGCGAAAGCATTAGGGTGTCTCGTCTGTAGTCGTCAGGAATTAAACCGGTCAGCCAGAGCAGATTAGCCCCAAGGACAGAAATCAGCAGTGCCCAGGCATTTGATAAAACAAACAGGTGAAATACATTTTCGCGCGGCGCCAGGTACACGATGGCTGGTCCACCGACGAGGTTGCTAACTATCTGTATCATGCTAATTGCCACTACGATTAGGGTAATAGTGCCGTATCCTTCTGCGCCAAAGTGCCGGGTGGCAGTGACAAGAATTGCCAGGCTCATCACTGCTTGCGCGATACGGGTGGCTGATGTTAGCGTGATATTTCTGAGCAAACCCACGTTCTACAAATGTTTAGGTCAACTTTCGCAATAGTCTTGAAATGAAAGCCCGGGCAACAAATCGGTAGCGTTTTGCATCAATCACGGTGAGTTTGCCCTGACCGGAAATGGTATGGATACCCTCGCTGAATATCCAGTCGTCGTCAGGCATGAGGTCAACGACAGGTTGTTCATTAAACTCTTCGGGTGTAAGGGTAAGTATCTGATTGATGACAATACTGCCACCATAGGTCTTTGATGAGTTCTGGGCCGGTCTGAAGAGCACCTTATCGGCCTGTAGCACAGGGCCGGCTGACCTGCATGATGTGTTATCCACCTTAACCGGATTGCCCTGATGGGGAATGTACGGCCCCGGAAGTGAGTCGGCATACCATACGTATAGGGCTCCTGACGGATTAGAGGGCAAAGTGCCAAACAACCACCATCTTCCTTCGTAAAGGTGTAACACCGGGTCAATCACCGGTTCAGGAAGTAAATCACAGAGAAAATCAAACTCCTCGGTGTCTTTATTAAACAAATAGAGCTTAGTGAGGCCTGAAGCTGAGTTTTCTGGAACACAAAAAACGTCGTCCTTAAAGTTGAATGTGAACGGGAAGGAGATGTGCTTCTTCTCACTGATCGCTAATCCGTGATCTGCCTTTGATATGTCTTCAGTTAAGATAATTTGTTCAATATATCCTTTGTTGTTATGGTAATTAAATCGTTCACAAAGTAGTTTCAGATGGTCGTTGACACTTATAAGAAATCCATCGGCACGAAATTCGTGTTTCGGCAGAGGCGGAAACCATCGTACCCGTTTTCGGTAGGTTTTCCAATTGAAGGCAACTTTGGCAGCCGGAGCGTCAATCAGCCCAAGATTCCATTGTTCGGAAAGCACAGTATGTGTCCAGTGAAACAGGAAACGGTTGCGCAATTGTTTTATAAGAAAAAGTGTCATCTTCCAATTGCCCGGGATGCGGTAAACCGGAGCATTGCTTTTGCTCGAGGGGGCCGATAGGTACTCAGCCCGGTCGTGAACAATGTCATTACATACCTGCCGCACCATCGGGATACTGTTTGACAGCAGATTATCGAGCTGAGAAGTGTAGGAATGTCGGACAGTGGTGAACAAGTATTTTTTAAGCACTATGCCGGCATCGAGCCTATGAGTGATCCGCTGCAATATGACACCGGTAGTATGTTTTGCATGATACATCTCCCAGAATCCCGGGGGGCCTCCCCGAAAGGTTTGCTCATCGCCATGATGAAACGACCATACTCCGTAGCGCGCCGCTGTCAGTATGTCGCCGCGAACGATATTGAATCCGAACCTCAGAATAAAATCCAGGTTCTGATTGCTGATGAAATCGACATCATCTGCACTGAAAAACTGGCTGAAGTCGCGTGTAACCACTTCGCAGACGATTTGAGGAACGGCCTGCACTTCATCCTGCAAATCGACAGTTTGGCGCCATGCCGGCCTGAAAAAATAACGATTGCAAAACTGGTACAGCCATTTACCGGGGGGTGTTGTGGGAAAGGGAAACCATTTTCTTTTTGGCTTCGGGGGTCGGGAATTGATGATTATCAACGACAACTCATGCCCTTCGGCTTTTAGCTCGTTAAGGATGGCAGCCTGCCACTTCTGAAGGCTAAAGCTGTTGCACATCACGCCAAATCGGAGTTTTTCCTCGTGAATCACGGCTTGAGTTGTTGGTTAATCACTGCCCCATAGATAGAGAGTAACCTGCGTGACACCGCCTCGGTACTGAATTGTTCCACTGCAATTTTACGCATTCTATTACGGTCGAATTCAGTGGCACGATCCATGGCAGTCAGGATAGCCCGGGCAATATCATCAGGCCTCGAAGAAGGGATTACAAGCCCAATATCGGCATCACAAAGCGCAGCAAACACACCCACATTGGTAGAGATGACCGGCACCCCTGATGCGAAGCTTTCTATAACCGGAATGCCAAATGTTTCGTAACGGCTGGTTTGTATCAGAAAGCCTGCTTTCTGTAATTCAATGGCTAGCTCTTGTGGCGTAAGCAATCCCAAAAAACTGATTTGTTCGCCGGAGAAGTTGAGGTCGGCAGCAGATCTTTCGCACAGGTGCCTGTCAGGACCGTCTCCAACCATGATCAGGCGAAGGTCAGGGCGATGTGAAAGAGCTTGTTTAAAGGCTTCGATAAGCGCGCAGATATTTTTTGATTTTTCGTCAAAGCAGCTGACATGCAACAAACTTGTGTATTTTCTGTTTGCCCTTGTGTTCGACGGCTTGAACAGATTTACATCAACCGCTGCGGGAATAATGAATGTGTTTTTATGCAAAAGCCCGTTCTCATTCATTGCCCGGCGAAGTGTGTCCGAGACACAGATAAGTGCCGAGGCATTGCGAAGCACAAGTCTGGTGGCCTTTCGTCGAATCAACCCTTTGTATTGAAGATTGACCGGAAGATATCTTGACCAGTGCTCGCTAATAAGGTAAGGAGTACTTTCTCTGATTTTTTGCCATAAGGCGACAAGCCCGCCACGAGTCAGTACATGCACATGGATCAAATCCGGCTTGCCATTTAACTGCCTGATCAGCCTGAAACCGCGGTGATATCCCAACAAGGTAAGCAATGGAAGCAGCACAAGACGCATCCATTTTGAACGGGGAACCAGCAACCTCACCTGGACTATCAGATGTTGATTCTCATCCCGGCAGTGATTCAACTTAATACCAATTCCGGAGGAAGCTGCCTTGTACACATGCAACACACTGAGAATGCATGTATTGGCGAGGCTGGCGGCATGATTCTTAATAAACAGACCAAGCATGGGATCTTCCGGTGCTGGATACCATCGAGTAAGGAATAGTATATGTGGTTTGTTTTCCAATACATACCGGGAGTTAACCAGACCGGCAACCCGCAAAGATAGGTTAAAAGTGTGCTTAATACAGCGTCAGAGGGCGGGTAACAACAACCCGTTAAAAAGCAGTTTGTAGGTGCCCTGCATTTGGCCTCTTGCGTGTGGGCTAAAGCCATACATTACGATCTGTCCTTTGCCTTTTCTCAGCCATACCATGGCAGCACGCTTGGCAAGCAGTACATTTTTATCGGCAAATCCACTCAAAAGGATGTCGGTTTCAGGGAAGGTGGCTATCACCCTGCGATCCATATCCAGGTAGGGAATTGAGGTCATGAAGACCTGTGTTCCGCGGTGAAATATACCGATTTCGGCAGGCAGCCCATAGGTTAAGGGATGATTCTGTGCCAGCTGCACCTTTAACAACGAACCAGGCACATCTAGGCCATTCTTGGCGAGATCTGCAGCGATATTTCGAACCGGAAGCTGAAACTCCTCCTTTGCTTTGTCGTCGCCAATGCTGATAGCCCCAATAAATAGCTCGGCAGAACCTCCCCACGAAAGCACCCGGCCACCTGCAGTGATGAACCTGATGAGGTTGTCAAACCCTTTCTTTTCCATTCCTTTTGCATTTTCGGGAGGAATGCGCGGGATGCTGTAGGCTCCCTCCTGCCCCATTTTCCCATTCATCAGCACCGATTTGCTTTCGTCGCTGATAACAATTACGTCAAACTTGGTCAGGTCGACAGTTTGCATATCGGCAGGGCGGAGCACCGTGTAAGGGATACCGTACTGATCGAACACAAAACGCGCCCATCCTGCATCCATGGCACTGAACCAGCTTTCAATCATTGCTATACGCGGCAGCTTAAGCGCTGTGGCCGGAGGAAGTGCTGTGCCATCGCCGAGTAGCATAGGGCTAACCGTAAGTTTGCTGCTGAATTCGGCCGGATTTTTAACTCCTTTGACCAGGAAGCTTCCTGCTGGAAACGTTACACCCTGATAAACAAACTCTCCTGTTGTTCTTTCGACAGGCAGCCCTGCCGCGAACGCTGCAAAAACCGCCTTGAAGCTTTCGTTATTGTTGACACTGAAAAGCAAGGTTCCCGCACGGGCTGGTAGGGCGGATGTCAGAGAAAAAGGCAAGGCAACCGCGACATATTTTGTATCAAGGGCGACGGGCTTACTGTTGACTTCAGTAGCTTCAACACCCTTGTGTAGAGGCAGCGACCATGATGTAACATCATACGGTCGAATCATCTCGCCGCCGGCTGTATAATATCTGACAGGAAAAGTTTGTTTTTCCATCACTTCTTTAATGAAAGAGCGAAAAGGCTGTGCAGTGGGAATGATCAGGTCGCCTTTTTTCCACAGTCGGTTTTCGATCAGCACATCTTCGGTAAGCTGGAAAGTTTGGATATTATGTTCGGCGAGAAGGTTTACAAGGGCAACCATCTCACCCTGATCGCGCTGGATGAGAGGCATCAGGTAATAAAACGGAGGTGTTGTGTGGCCTTTTTCTATTCCATTCCGGGTAAATGAATTCCGGTATTCAAGAATGTCCTTTCTGTACATCGAGGCAGTTCGCAGATAGCTGAGGGTATTGACGCGTTCATATTCGATCATATCGCCAAGCCGCCACCATCCTCCTGGCCATGGCTCGGGCATGTTGATGCTTTTTGCATACTGTCCTAAGCCTTTACCGGTGGTGCGCAGTTCGATGGGTTCGATATAGATGGGCGAGGCTAGATTGACACTTGCCATCTCGGAAAGCATACCGATGACGCCTTTCCAGATCGAGGTAGTGGTTGAACCCGGCCAGTAATCATCAAAGAGGTAGTTGAGGGACACTCCCTTGAGACCGGCAGCGGTCATGTCAGTTAGGGCCTGTGATCCGAAAACCCTCTGCCAATTCCAGATACCGGCTTCCACGTTTTCGGCAATCGGATCGTGAGGAGGCGACACATAATAGCGCGGTCCGGTTGAGCCCATCTGATGTTTTTCTATCATCACCTGTGGAAACCAGTCGAGGTTGTACAGATGCGCCACTACCTTGTTCTCGGCCTGGGTGAGCCACACAAAATCGCGGTTAATATTGTGGCCAACGTATTTATGGTATACGCCTGGCATTGAGCTGCCATCAAGCGAGGTATTTTTTGTTTTATTATAATACGAAACCACCATATCCATGCCGTCAGGGTTATGGTTTGGCACCATCATAAACACCACGTCATCAAGAATCTTTGAAAGATCTGCCTGCTTATTGGTGAGCAGTTCATAAGCAATATCCGGTGCAGCCTGTGACGGGCCTACCTCAGTGGAGTGCATGCTGAGAGTAACAAGCACGAACACTTTACCTTCGTCGGTCAACCGGGTAAGCTCTTGGGGGGATAGGGCAGGATTCAACGCTAATTGCCGGTTGATCTCGACCAGCCTGCTGAGGTTGGTAATGTTTTTTTCGGAGGAGATACACACCACATACATGGGTTTGCCGAGGGTAGACTTGCCTACTTCCTGCATTCTGATCATTTTCGAACCCTTTTCAAGCGTTTGCAGGTAGCCAACTAGTTGATCGTAGTTTATCAACATTTTATCCGTTCCGGGTTTGAATCCAAAATACGACTCGGGTGAAGGCAGTTGTGCGCTGAGGCTTATGCCCGTGAGCAAGAAGACAGCCAGTATGCAGGCTATCATTGTCATAGCTTTTTTCATGTTGTTCTTAGTTTAGATTGAGATGATAAAGGTAGTAAGCTTTTTTAGGGGTTGTCCAGCGAACATGACATTTTTTCCTGAACCATTTGCTGCGAAAGACAAGAAAAAAGGCTTCAAACTGTTGATAAATCCACAACCATCTCCGTTGCACATTCATCAGTGCACCCAGGTATTGTGATTATCTGCCTGTCATGAACAGACTGCTAAGCGACTATTTTACCTGCCTATTCAGCAGGCAAGGGCCTTTTTGACCAATACCAGGCAATAAGCAACCCGCTGATGATATGCCAAATACCCCACCAGGCTGCGATGAAGGCCATGCCACCCATTCCATCGAACAGTTTTGGGTTGAAAATGAGCACAAGCCCCAGCCCTGAATTCTGAATACCTGTTTCGATGCTGATGGAGCGGCGATCGCGTTTAGGAAGCTTAAAGAGTGACGAAAGAGTGTAGCCCGTTGATAAAGCCAGGGCGTTATGGAGAAAGACCAGCAAGATTATCAGGTGTATGTACTCGAAAAAGTACTTAATGTTTGCCGAAAACGCCGCGACAATAAATCCAAGGAACAGGATGACCGAAACAGTCTTGACCGGTTTTATGATTTTTTCGGTGGTAAGCGGAAAGCGGTTGGCAAACCAGATGCCGAGTATGACAGGTATTCCAAGCAATATTACCACTGTTTTAAGCATTTCGATCGGGTCGATCGTAATCGGTATAACCAGGTTGGTTGCCTCGGTGTAGAGACTACCCCACAGGGCAAAATTGAATGGTGTCATAAAAATGGCTGACAAGGTTGCCACGGCTGTCAGGCTAATCGACAATGCCACGTTGCCTTTGGCCAGAGATGAAATAAAGTTCGAAATATTCCCGCCCGGACACGCCGCAACCAGTATCATCCCCATAGCGATGCTTGGCGTCGGTTGTATGATTAATACCAACAAAAAAGTGAGTGCAGGAAGGGCCACAAACTGAGATATCACTCCCAGTAGGGCAGACTTGGGCTTAATCAGTACCTGTTTGAAATGCTGCAATCGTATTCCCAAGGCCACACCAAACATGATAAAGGCCAGGGTTATATTCATAAACAGGAGGCCTCCGGAACTGAAGTTTAACCTCACCCAGTCCAGTGTTTCAAGGGTTGCTCTCAGGTGAAGCTCCATCTTCCTGACTTTGTCTTCATTAATTTCGACGCGGTGCCTCTTCGAATAATACCAATCCTGCCCTGTAAGAGTAGTTTCGGGCCGACCTGCTGCCTCAAGTGCCTCTGTGGTGCTCATACCGATGCGCACATAGGCAAGGGGATTCTGAAGCTTCTCTCCTTTGGAAAGATGACGCAGCCTTATCCTGTTATCGAGCAGGTCTTTGCTCAACCTGATATCAGAAACCTGTTCTCCGTCGACTACTAGTTCGTTACCGCCTGTATAGATCCATCGTTCTACAAATACTCGCTCGGTAGGTTCTCCGGCCAGGGATTTCAGCATAAGGGTGTCCGAGCCTTCAGGGATTTTCTTGAGTTTGGGTGCATAGATTTCGGCGTATGCCGATGGCAGGGATACCAAGAACCCGAATGCTAAAAGTGCAATTGCCTTGATTTTTGTTTGACGTAATTGGTATTTCATCGGAATAGGGATTTGGGTGATACATGCACATCAGAGCAGGATGCTCTAGGATGATAATAAGCGCAAAGTAAATAAAATAATTACGCCCCCGCTCAAAAGACGTTTTTAAGTGTCCAGGATAAAGTGGGTTTACACCCAGGAAAATATCTTTTCAAAGGCTAGGTGCACCATAATTTTTTATACAACAGCTCCGGGATACACTTCAAGGGCTTTCCTTAAGCACTCCATGGAGGCCGCCAGATCATGTACGTTCAGCACATAACTGATCCGGATTTCCTTCTTGCCTTTTTCGGGGTTTGAGTAGAATCCCGTGGCCGGGGCAAACATCACAGTTTGCCTTTGATATTCAAACTCCTCGAGCAGCCATTGACAGAAACGGTCGGAGTCATCGATAGGCAACCTGGCCACTACGTAAAATGCGCCTTTGGGTTTCGGACAGTAGGCCCCCGGTATTTTGTTTATGGCTTCGAACACAAGATTGCGACGGGCATGATACTCGTCGAGTACCTTTTCAAAATACTCCTTTGGCGTATCAATAGCTGCCTCGGCAGCCACCTGGCCAAGCGAGGGCGGGCTCAGTCTGGCCTGGGCAAATTTCAGTGCCGTACTCATGACGAGTTTGTTCTTTGAAATCATGCAACCGACACGTACACCGCAGGCACTGTACCTTTTCGATACCGAATCAATGAGAATTACGTGCTGATCCAGACTGCCAAGGTGCATCACCGAGTGATGGACATCTCCATCATAACAAAACTCGCGATACACCTCATCGGCAATGAGATACAGATCGTACTTAAGCACCAGCTCCCGCAGCACTTCCAGTTCCTGTCGCGAGTAAAGATAACCGGTAGGGTTATTTGGGTTACAGATAAGGATGGCTTTGGTGAGCGGAGTTATGGCCTTTTCAAAATCGGCAATCGGAGGCAGGGCAAAGCCGCTCTCGATGGATGAGGGTATAGGAACCACAGTGATGCCCGAATTGATAGCAAATCCATTATAGTTGGCATAAAAAGGCTCGGGAATGATGATCTCATCGCCCGGATCCATGCAGGTTTGCATAGTAAAGAGCAATGCTTCTGATGCTCCCGCACCGACAATGATTTCTTCGGGAGTTACGTGTATGCCTACCGACTGGTAATACGCAGCCAGCTTGCGCCGATACGACGGGATGCCGGCGCTGTGGCTGTATTCAATTACCTTTTGATCGAATTTCTTTATGGCATCCAAGGCCACCTGCGGAGTTTCAATGTCGGGCTGACCGATATTGAGGTGATACACCTTTACACCCCGGCTTTTTGCCGCCTCTGCATAAGGCACCAGTTTGCGGATGGGAGATTCAGGCATTAATTTGCCTTTTTTTGAGATGGATGGCATAGGATGAGTATTGGGTCCGAATATTGAGTTATGTAGCCTGCAAATATATATTTATTCCAGATGTGAAGCCAGAATAATGTCAATAGGCACGATTATGCTTTTGAATGAAGCAGGTTGGCTGCTGTGCTCACCTCAACGAAGGATGGCCCGACTTTTTTACCAAAATTTCCCGCTAATATCACTACCAGGTCATCTTTTAGCAAACTATTTGCCTGCATTAACCGGGTAAGCACCGACGTAATGAATTCTTTTTTTGAAGTCTCGACGGAAATCTCATCGGCATACACCCCAAAATTCAGCGCGAGCTCCTTCATCACATGGTGTTCATAGCATTGTGCGTAGATGGGGCATCGTCCACGGAAAGAAGCCAGGTAAATGGCCGTTTTTCCGGTATCCGTGTCAGCAATAATGGCTTTGGCATCGAGACTAGAGGTTGCTTTCACTGCCATCTGTGCTAAAAAGCCGGATATCTCATTATCATGAGGCTTGATGTTTCGGTTCATAAGAAACTCACGACTTTGTTCTGCCACCTCGGCGGTCTTTGCCATAATTTTTACAGCTTCAACCGGGTACTCGCCCATAGCCGTTTCGCCACTCAGCATAAGCGCATCGGTTCCGCTGAACACAGCGTTAGCGATGTCGGCAATTTCAGCGCGGGTGGGTCTGGGATTGGTGATCATTGTGTGCAGCATCTGGGTAGCAACGATCACCGCTTTGCGGTGCGAAATGCAGAGCTCGATAATTTCGCGCTGAATTACAGGTATCTGTTCTGCCGGCACTTCGATGGCAAGGTCGCCTCGGGCAATCATCACCCCATACACATGTGGCAGAATGTCTATAATATTGTCAACGCCTTCCTGGTTTTCAATCTTGGCAATAATCTTTATCGGACTACCTAATTTGTCAAGCACCGCTTTCACTGCAAGCACATCTTGTTTATTTCGGACAAAGCTGTGGGCAATGAAACTCACATTATTTTCGGCAGCCATACGGATAAAATCCTCGTCGCGATTATTGAGCGAAGGAAGGTCTATTTTAACTCCCGGCAGATTAACGCTTTTACGTCTCTTTATCACTCCACCGTTCAACACCTTGCACAAGAGATAAGAAGAGTGCTTTTCGACAACCTCAAGAGCTATTTCTCCGTCATCAATCATGATCAGATTACCCGGCTTAAGGCATTCATTGATAGCCATGTAGGATACATACAGAATCTCACCCACCGATTCTCCAATTCCTCCAAATATTTTTATATGCTGATCTGTAGCCACTTTTAGATCATCCCCCAATGGGCTTGTTCTTATTTCAGGCCCTTTGGTATCGATCATAACCGGGATCTTTTCGTTCGCCTCGCGCACGTTGCCGATAACCATAGCGGCATCAGACGGTGAGAGGTGTGCAGTGTTGATTCGAACCACATTCACACCCGCATCGTACAGATTCCGGATAAACCCCGGATCACAACGCAAGTTTGAAATTGTCGCAACGATTTTTGTCAGCTTCATGATGGCTTTTTTTACAAAAATAAGAAATCCCGTATCGGGGTGATGACCCAATACGGGATTTTGAGGCAAGGGAAAGGGAATTATTTTATTTTGCGATCCTTCCCTTTTCGCCTGATAAGTCTGTAGACTGGAAGATCGTCTGCCAAATCGTTCGTTTTGACAAGGTCAAACACCACTGAGTGGTGTTTATAGTCAATTCCCAGGTGATCGAACAACCCTTTGGCATTCAGATAGAAATAATTGCCCGCCTTGTTTACCTTGAATGCATCCTCGGCAACATGGTCCAACACCACCATAAACAGTTCGTCTGCTGCCTTTCCTTCTTCGCTAAGGGCAAACCGAACACTTTTACGATTGGTCAGTGAGAAGGCATGAATGGCTGACGAAGAAAAATTCATCTTGCCATTTCCCTGAATGGTGCATTTCATGGAACCTTCAAACTGTTTTGCATCAAAAAAACTAATTTTCATGTGGATTGTGTGTTAAATTCGGTACAAAATTAATACAAATTATTTTAGAATACAATTTTTGAGGCTTAAATAATATTCTGCCAAATATTTAACAATTTTGATATCAATATTCGCACATTTATTAATTATAATGATAAAGAACGAAATTGGCGAGTGGAACTGCATGGTTTTACTAACGCCCCCATTCAGGCAACCAGCAATGATTTTTGCCACATCTCACACCTGAGTATTCATAACGGATTTGGATTGACCCGGGCATGTTTACGAGGTAAAGCATTACTTTTGCACAAACCCTGAGGATATGATCAACCGTCAACTCATTAACCCAAGCAGCCTGGTTATTATCGGAGGCTCTAACGATATCAGCAAGCCGGGAGGTAAAATAATCAAGAACATTCTCGATGGCCGGTTCAGTGGGCAATTATACGTTGTAAACCCTAAGGAAAAGGAAGTGCAGGGCATAGTCTGTTATGCCGATGTGTCACTGTTGCCCATGGTTGATCTGGCTATTCTGGCTATTCCAGCAAGATTCTGTCCGGCGGCGGTCGAGATTTTGGCAAAAGAAAAAGGCACAAAAGCCTTCATAATACTTTCGGCCGGGTTCAGTGAGGAGAGCCATGAGGGCGCAATTCTTGAAAATCAGATTAAATCGGTTGTCGATTCAGTCGGAGGCTCACTCATAGGCCCAAACTGCATCGGAGTGCTAACCCCCTGGCATCACAGCGTTTTTACCCTTCCCATACCCAGTCTGAAAACCGAAGGAATTGATTTTATCTCAGGTTCGGGAGCCACGGCCTGTTTTATTCTGGAAGCAGCCATACCCAAAGGGCTTACATTCGCCTCAGTTTTTTCTGTGGGCAACAGTGCGCAGACAGGTGTAGAGGAAATTCTTGAGTATTTTGATTGTACATTCGATCCTGAAGCGAGTTCAAGGATCAAATTACTTTACATTGAAAACATCCAAAATCCGGCCAAACTGCTGAAGCATAGCCGCAGCCTGATTGCCAAGGGATGCCGTATTGCCGCAATAAAAGCAGGCAGCAGTGAGGAAGGCAGCCGGGCAGCCTCATCCCACACCGGAGCCATGGCCACTCCCGATTTTGCAGTGGATACGCTTTTCAGAAAAGCGGGCATAGTGAGGTGTCATAGCCGTGAAGAACTTATCGCCGTGGCAACCGTATTCACATACAAGCCACTGCAGGGGAAAAACATTGCCGTGATCACTCATGCTGGCGGGCCGGCGGTGATGTTGACCGATGCACTCAGCAAAGGAGAGCTTTCCGTGCCACTCATCAATCATCCCAAAGCCCAGGAGTTACTAGCCAGACTTAATCCCGGATCATCAGTATCCAATCCGATTGATTTTCTGGCTACAGGCACTGCCGAGCAGCTGGGAACAATAATGGAATATGTTGACACATATTTTACTGAAATCGATGCATTGGCCGTGATATTTGGCACTCCGGGATTGTTTCCGATTTATGAGGTATATGACGTATTGCATACCTGGATGCAACGTTGCACCAAACCTGTTTACCCGGTATTGCCATCTACGCTGACAGCGGAAGGCGAGGTTAAGTATTTTATTGAAAAGGGTCATGCAATATTTTCAGACGAAGTTGCCCTGGGCAGGGCACTGGCAAAAGTGTACGCAACTCCCTCACCATCTGCACTATCCCCCGTACAACCCAAAGCAGATGTGAAAATGATAAGGTACATTATCGATTCTGCAGATAGTGGCTACCTGCCACCTGTCCAGCTTCAGAATATATTGGATGCCGCTGGCATACCGCGTGTGCAGGAGTATGTGGCTGGCAGCCCTGAAGAAGCTGTGGCAATGGCAGAAAAAATTGGGTTTCCGCTGGTAATGAAGTCAGTGGGGCCGCTGCATAAATCAGATCAGGGAGGGGTAGTGCTGAACGTTCAACACACGAAAGCGGTCGAAGAGCATTTTTACCAGCTGATGAACATTGAAGGTGGCCTTGCAGTGATGCTGCAACCTATGCTGACCGGACAGGAACTCTTCATCGGAGCGAAATTTGAGCCGAGCTTCGGTCACATGATATTATGCGGCCTGGGCGGTATTTTTATAGAAATCCTTCACGATGTCAGTTCAAGTCTGGCACCGGTCAGTAAGGAAGAAGCCCTTGCCATGATCAGAAAACTTAAGGGATATAGACTTTTTACTGGTGTAAGAGGTAAGCAGAGCATCAGCGAGGCGGTTTTTGCAGATATAATTACAAGGGTTTCAGCTCTTCTCGTGGCTGCCCCTGAGATAGTGGAATTAGATCTTAATCCGTTGTTGGGTAATTCGGATATAATTGTGGCTGTGGATGCACGGTTGCGCATAGAAAAATAGAAAGCAAATTATTCGAATCCCCTTGAACTCAGTTATCATTCATTTGTTCAATGTTCATCTGAATATCAATACCTGATGCAAGACTGTAATACGTATCCCGAATTCTCAAGCTCATCGAAGGAAATCGCAAAACTCCTGACGCCGGACGAAATTCTGAGCGATTACCGTATTGGCTGGGAAAGCAGGCACGCCAGCCTGATAGGCCGAAAAGAGGTGCTGACGGGCAAGGCAAAATTTGGAATTTTCGGCGACGGGAAAGAAGTGCCTCAACTAGTGATGGCCAGATTTTTTCGCGATGGGGACTGGAGGTCGGGATATTACCGCGACCAGACTTTTATGATTGCCGCAGGCATGATGAGGCTTGAAGAGGTATTTGCGCAACTTTACGGCGATACGGATGGGGCCTACAATCCAAGCGGCGCAGGAAGAATGATGAATAATCATTTTGTTACTCCGACGCTGAACGAAAAAGGAGAATGGCTCGATCTTACAAAACAAAAAAATACAAGTGCAGATATTTCACCAACTGCCGGCCAGATGCCAAGGTTACTCGGATTGGCACTTGCATCAAAACTGTACCGGAACGTACCTGAACTTAAGAACAAAATAACATTCAGCAGCAAAGGCAACGAGGTTGCCTTTGGCACTATCGGAGATGCCAGCACAAGCGAAGGCCATTTTTTTGAAACTATTAATGCAATCGGAGTGCTCAAAGTACCGGTAGTGATGTCGGTATGGGATGATGGCTGGGGAATATCCGTGTCGCGGAAAGACCAGACAACCAAGGACAATATTTCAGAAATTCTTGGCGGCTTTGCCCTTGACGAGCACGGGCGTGGTTTCAGAATGTTTAAGGTAAAAGGATGGGATTACCCGTCGCTCTTTTATGCATACCAGGAGGCCGCCGAGCTGGCACGGAAGCACCACATCCCTTCAATAATTCATGTTTCCGAGCTTACCCAACCGCAAGGGCACAGTTCTTCAGGATCGCATGAGCGATACAAAACAGCCGAGCAACTGGCCTGGGAGGGCGAACACGACTGCCTGAAGGGAATGCGACGCTGGATCATGGAATTGGGCATAGCTTCAGAACAACAACTCGACGAGATTGAAACCATCGCACTTACCCGGGCACGTGAAGCACGTCGCAGCGCCTGGAATCATTATAGGCAGCCATTGATTAAGATGCGCGACGATTTTGCCCGTCTCGTTGACCTGAGCAATTGTAACTGTTCCAAGACCGACAAAATAGAGTCCATCCGACAGGAGTTGTTATCACTTAAGGAACCCATACGGAAAGATATATTTTCTTCGGCTCGAAAAATACTGCGGCTCATCTGCAACTCCTGCACCAATCCGCAAAATTCGCTTAAAGCAAAAGTGAGCGCATGGCTTGTACAAGGCTGGAATGAAAGTCACAAGCGTTATAGCTCGCATTTATACAGCGAAACTGCATTTTCGGCCTTGCGGGTGAAAGAATCCAAACCTGCGTATGATGATAAATCCGATTTCGTTCCGGGAAGAGAAATTCTGCAGGCGAATTTTGACTATATTATGAGCCATCATCCCGAAGTGGTAATTTTTGGTGAGGATGTGGGAAAGATCGGCGGTGTCAATCAGTCGTATGAAGGTTTACAGCAGAAATACGGAGAAAATCGCATTTTCGATACCGGCATCCGCGAGGCCACTATTATAGGTCAGGCTATTGGTTTGGCAATGCGGGGGCTGCGTCCTATTGCCGAGATTCAGTATTTTGATTATCTGCTCTACGGACTTCAGCTACTGAGCGACGATCTGGCTACATTGCGCTACCGGAGTGTGGGAACACAAAAAGCACCTGTAATCGTTACCACTCGCGGACACCGGCTCGAAGGAATCTGGCATGCGGGGTCGCCCCTGAGCATGGTGATTAACAGCATCAGAGGAATGCATGTGCTGGTTCCGCGAAATATGACTCAGGCTGCAGGTTTTTACAACACTTTACTCGCCTCTGATGAGCCAGCCCTGATAATTGAGCCGCTGAATGCATACCGCATCAGGGAAAAAAAACCATCAAACATCGGACAGTTCACTGTTCCGCTTGGCAGGCCAGAGGTGCTGACCCAGGGAACCGATATCACTCTGGTGACTTACGGCTCGTGCGTTAGAATTGCTCAGGATGCCGTAGAGCAACTACGCGATTTCCGGATCAGCACAGAACTGATCGATGTACAGTCATTATTGCCCTTTGACCTGAATCATGATATAGTCAAATCGCTCATGAAAACAAACAAAATAGTTTTTTTCGACGAAGATGTGCCCGGTGGAGCTACCTCATTTATGATGCAACAGGTGCTTGAAACGCAGGGTGGATACGAATATCTTGATGCGGAACCCCGCACCATAACAGGACAGCAACATCGCGCTGCTTATGGTACCGACGGGGATTATTTCTCAAACCCAAACGCTGAAGATGTGTTTGAGGCTGTTTATAACCTCATGCATGACTATAATCCTGAGAAATATCCAAAGATTTTCTGAATTCATATCTTTGCAATTAAATTTGTACGATTATTGCATACGTGGTTAATAAAAATCTGTCTCCTCACATTAAAAACTGGAAAATGAAAAGTCTCACTACTATTCTCGTATTACCCCTGTTTTTTCTCCTTATCAATATCAGTACTTCTGCGCAGACCCTTGAGCAGGTGTACGAGAAATACAACAATGCTGTTCAGCTGGTTAACACTAATGCTGCCGAAGCTGTCAAAAACATGGAAGAAGCCATCACAGGCGCCAAGGCGCTTGGGGCCGATGCCGAAGAAATACTCGTAAAAGCGGAAAGTCAGCTGCCGGCTATGTATTTCAAGCTGGCCGGCGATTTATTCAAAGAAAAGAAGAATGACGAAGCCATTAAAGTATTCGAACAGAGTATGGCTGCCGGCGAAAAATTTAACGATGCCTCTACGGTGGCAAGATCGAAGGACATCCTAGGCAAGCTTTATTTCGCCCGGGCTAATAATTTTTATCGCGCCAACGAGAATGAAAAAGCCGTTGAAGCATTAAACCAGTCTCTCCTATGCGAACCCAAAAACGCAAGAGCGCACATGATGTTAGGGCTAATCTATCGGAAGCAGGAAGACCTTGAAAAGATGTCGGCCGAAATGGATAAAGCCATCGAGATGGCCAAGGCAGCTCGCGATGAGCAAACTGCGGCTACCTGCGAAAAGAGCATGCGCGATTACCTGGCAATTAAGGCAAATCGGTCGATTCAGGCCAATAAGAACAGTGACGCTGTTGAGTTTCTGAACAGAGCGCTAAACTATGGCGAAGACGGTCAGACATATTATCTTCTGGCACTTGTGCAGAACAAGCTTAAGCAGTATGACCATGCCATCGAATCGGCCAGAAAAGCCTTGGTTCTTGAAGCCGACAATGTCAACGAAAAACCCAAGATCTGGTTCGAGATTGGCAATGCCTACAAAGAAAAGGGCAACACTCGCGAAGCCTGCGATGCTTACAAAAATGCGGCTTCAGGCAATTTCCAGAAACAGGCCGAATACCAGATGCAGCAGGTGCTCAAATGTAGCTAACACAAACAATACGGAGAATCACCAACCCCGGTCCAGCATTGGCCGGGGTTTCTTTTTTCAGTGCCGCATTATTTTTCATGTATTTTTGTAATGGCCGATGAAAATCCATGCTGATGCGTCTTTCAGTAATTATTGTCAACTACAATGTCGAACACTTCCTCGTTCAGTGCCTGCATTCAGTTCAGAATGCCTTGCATGGTATAGATGCCGAGGTATTTGTTGTTGACAATAATTCGGTGGATGGCTCGGTTCGGGCCGTGAAAGAAAAATTTCCATCAATACTACTCATCGAAAACAAAATCAACCAAGGGTTTTCGAGGGCAAACAACCAGGCTGTCAAGGTTGCCAGGGGTGAGTATATCCTTTTGCTTAACCCCGACACTGTAGTTCAGGGGGATACATTTACAAAGATTCTGGCCTTCATGGACACTCATCCCGAAGCCGGAGCGCTTGGTGTCATGATGGTTGATGGCAAAGGCAGGTTTTTACCCGAGTCGAAAAGAGGCCTGCCCACGCCTGCCGCCGCTTTTTACAAAATGTCAGGGCTAGCCCGAATTTTCCCTAAATCCAGAGTTTTTGGAAAATACCACCTGGCCTATCTCAACAAGGACAGCATTCACCAGGTAGAAGTGTTGTCGGGGGCATTTATGTTATTGCGTAAAAAAGTGATCGACGAGATCGGGATGCTGGATGAGTCGTTTTTCATGTACGGCGAGGACATTGATTTATCATACAGAATTACCAAAGCAGGGTATAAAAACTATTATTTTCCGGAAACCCGGATCATACACTATAAAGGCGAAAGCACAAAGAAAGGTTCCCTCAACTACGTGCTCACCTTCTACAACGCAATGATTGTGTTCGCTCGCAAGCATTACACACAGGGCACCACAAGGGTATTCCTTATGCTTATTCACCTGGCAATCTGGATGCGGGCCACCTTATCAATTGCTAGCAGGTTCTTGCAAAGACTATTCCTTCCGCTGACAGATGCAGCCCTCACCTTTGCGGGCATATTTTTTATAAAAAATTATTGGGAAAAAAATATCATCTACCTGCAGGGGGGCAGCTATCCATCGGCATTCATGAATATTGCCGTACCGGGCTACATACTTGTATGGATATTGTCAAATTATTTCTCCGGGAGTTACGATCAGCCTATCCGACCTTTGCGAGTACTTCGCGGCGTATTCTGGGGTACCTTAGCCATACTGGTGATTTATGCATTACTGCCTGAAGAGTTCAGGTTTTCGCGGGCATTGATTTTGTTTGGAGCGGTATGGGCAGGCATTGGCATGGCAAGCCTGAGGGTTCTGCTGCATTTCACTGGCAACAGGGCATTTCAGATGAAAAGTAGTATAAACCGACGATACCTGGTAGTGGGTGAACCCAACGAAGCGGAACGTGTTGCTGAGCTTTTACATAAAACAGACCTGAATCCAAGCTTTATAGGTCTGGTCAGTGTTCAAAATCATAATAATCAGCATGCGGGATTTATCGGAAATATCAGTCAGGTTAAAGACATCATTAATATTTACCAGATAAGCGAAGTTATATTCTGTGCCAGAGATTTACCTGCCAATCGTATCATAGATCTGATGTCGGAAATGAGCGGTGAAGGTATTGAGTATAAGATTGCTCCTGCCGAAGGGTTATCCATCATTGGGAGCAGCAGCATCAGCACACTTAAAGATGCCTATATGCTTGAGATCAATTCGATTGCCAGCAAGGAAAATAAACGCAACAAGAGACTGTTCGACTTTCTCTCATCGCTGATCATCTTGGTATTATCGCCCATATTTCTCCTGATGATTCCCGGATCCTGGAAATGGTTAAAGAATCTTTGGAGAGTCGTGACCGGAAAGTATACCTGGGTGGGATACCAAACTACAGGTAGTGATGCCAGACTTCCGGTAATTAAAACAGGCATATTTAACCCAACAGTCGCCATTGAACAAACCGCCCTGACCACCGAAGACATGGATCGGCTAAATTTGTTATACGCAAGGAATTACAGTGTGTATACCGATCTACATATCCTGCTCAACGGCATTCGATTAGCTGCCAGGCGAAGCTGACAAAGTAAAGTTCCGGGGACCAAGAACATTCCTGCTACATCTTTGTTTAAATCAAAGGATAATCCAACACTATATAAAAATCCATGTCAGCATTTGAATTGGTGATGCCCAAGCTGGGCGAAAGTATCATTGAAGCTACCATCACCCGGTGGGTGAAGAAAGAAGGCGATACAGTTTCCGAAGATGAGCCGATGGTTGAAATTGCAACGGACAAGGTAGATTCCGAGATTCCCTCCCCCGTTGCAGGCGTGATTAAACAGATTTTGTTTAAAGAAAACGATGTGGTCGCAGTTGGTAAAGTAATTGCTGTCATACTCATGGGCGATGTTGTACCAGAAACCTCTGCGGATGAACCTTTGCGGGCTGATCCGGTCGCCATCGCCGCTGAATTACCAGACGCGGCCATTAAAATAATAGATGAAGAGCCATCGCCGGCTGCTTCCAGGTTTTACTCCCCATTGGTCAAAAGCATAGCAAGACAGGAAAAGATAAGCATCGCCGAACTTGAAACTATCCCCGGAACAGGAAAAGACGCGCGTCTAACCAAAGACGACCTGCTTGCATACCTAAAAACCAGATATGCTGTTGGGGCAGGCCGTGTCGATCTAACCTCCGCATCTACACCAAATTCTGCACCTGTTATCTCACCTGCCGAAGCAAAATTGCCCCAAGCTACTGTCGCAATTGCCGCCGGAGACGAAATTATTGAAATGGATCGTATGCGCCGCCTGATAGCCGACCACATGGTTGGCTCGGTCCGTACCTCCCCTCATGTGACCTCGTTTATCGAGGTTGATGTCACCAACCTTGTGCGCTGGCGCGAAAAAGTGAAAGATTTATTTCTGAGCCGTGAAGGTGAAAAGCTGACCCTGACTCCTATTTTTATCGAAGCAGTGGCGCAGGCTCTTAAAGAATTTCCAAATGTGAATGCATCGGTGGATGGCTATAAGATTATCCGTCGTAAAAATATCAACATAGGCATGGCTGCGGCTTTGCCCAATGGCAATCTCATAGTACCGGTTATTAAAAATGCGGACCAGAAAAATCTACTTGGTGTCACCAAAGAGGTAAACCGCCTGGCAGACAGTGCCCGCAACAATAAACTCGACCACGACGATATTGCAGGAGGCACCTTCACCATCACCAATCTTGGCACTTTTGGCAGTCTTACGGGTACGCCCATAATCAACCAGCCCCAGGTTGCTATACTTGGCATAGGGGTGGTGAAAAAGAAGCCCGTGGTTATTGAAACTGCCGAGGGCGATATGATCGCGGTCCGTCACATGATGATTTTGTCACTCTCTTACGATCACCGCGTCGTGGATGGAGCTCTTGGCGGTATGTTTATACGCCGTGTGGCTGAGATTCTCGAAAAATTCGACCTCAACAGGTCTGTTTAATCACCAGACCTCAGTATATTTACCGGTTCAATTCACATAAGGTTGGCCGGTTTTTTTATTTTACCGATTATGAAGCTAAAACTCACCCGCCCATTAGCCGTCATCGATCTTGAATCCACAGGAGTAGTAGTTGGCAGAGACCGGATTGTTGAAATCAGTATACTCAAAATTCATCCGGACGGCTCCAGGCATGTCTTCACCCATCTGATAAACCCTAAGATACCCATTCCGCCTGTGGTGACAGCCATACATGGAATATCGGATGACGATGTCAAGGACAAGCCTACGTTTGAAGCGCTTGCGCCTGATCTGTTCAATATCCTGAATTCCTGCGACCTTTGCGGATATAATGCGCTGAAATTCGACTTCCCTTTGCTGGTCGAAGAATTTCTGAGAGTTGGAATAGATTTTGAGATTAAAGGCCGTCGCCTGGTTGATGTGCAGAACATCTTCCACAAAATGGAGCCACGTACCCTAAAGGCGGCATACCGGTTCTACTGCCAAAAAGACCTAATTGACGCCCACCGTGCCGAAACGGATGCTTTGGCCACGTTCGATATTCTCGAGTCGCAGCTCGACCGGTACCAAGGAGTTGCCTATGTGGATGCCGAGGGTAATGAAAGCTTTCCTGTAAGCAACGACCTGAATGCATTACACCGGTTTTCGTCGGTTCATCGCTTTTGCGACCTGGCAGGACACCTGGTGTTTGACGACAATAACCGCGAGGTGTTTAATTTTGGGAAATACAAGGGGCGGGTGGTAGAGGAAGTGTTTCGGAATGAACCATCCTATTATGACTGGATAATGAAAAGCCAGTTTCCGCTTTACACAAAAAAGATAGTTACCACTATCAAAAGTCGCATTTCAACAAAAATCATTAATCCAAACGCTTCCACGTTATGAAGATAATCTGCATCGGGCGAAATTACATCGAACACGCCAGAGAGTTAAACAACCCTGTGCCTGCAGAACCTGTATTTTTTCTAAAACCCGACACCTCCCTGCTCATAAAAAACCGTTCCTTCTATCTGCCTGATTTTTCGAACGACATTCATCATGAGATCGAGGTAGTATTAAAGATTTCGAGAAACGGCAAGAATATCCAGCCGCAGTTTGCTTCTGAATATTTTCAGCAAGTAGGACTGGGAGTCGATTTTACCGCCCGCGACCTGCAGCAAAAGCTGAAAGAAAAGGGCCTCCCCTGGGAGAAGTCGAAAGCATTTGATCATGCCGCCCCTGTAAGCGAATTCAAAGATAAAAATGAGCTGGGCGACCTTTCACATCTGGAGTTCAGCCTCAACATCAATGATCAACCGGTGCAGACCGGAAACACCGCTGATATGATTTTCAATTTTGAGAAAATCATTTCCTATGTTTCGCGGTTTATCACGCTCAGGGCGGGCGACCTGATTTTTACAGGAACCCCGGAAGGTGTGGGACCTGTGAAGATTGGCGACCGGCTGGAAGGTTGGCTTGCAGGCCGGAAGATGCTCGATTTCTATATCAGATAAATACAAGTTTTCCGCAGCGGCCTCTAGGACTCAGGTAAGTATTTTGCCCCTTCAGAAAAAAATACTTACTTAGCCCCGAAAAAGCATTCGTTAATTCTTAATACAACATGACATGACACAATCAAAACCGTTTGTGCCGTTTGTTTCGTCCGAAACAAATATGGCTGAGTTTACCTTGCGAGCCCTGCTCATCGGCCTGATAATGTGCGTGGTGCTTGGCGCGGCCAATGCATACCTTGGGCTGAAAGCTGGGATGACAATTGCCGCCACGTATCCTGCTGCCGTCATTGGCATGGCAATTCTCAGGGCGTTCAAGGGAACGATACTTGAAGAAAATTTTGCCCGTACAGTAGGGTCTATTGGTGAGTCAGTGGCGGCAGGAGCCATTTTCACGCTGCCGGCATTTTTTATCGCTGGTATCTGGCCAAGTTTTTATACGCCCGGAAACTATGTGGTCTCGGCACTAATTATGGCTGTAGGTGGCATTTTGGGAATTATGTTTGTGGCTTTGCTCCGTCGTATCATGGTCGAAGACGCCGAACTGCCCTATCCTGAGTCTGTGGCCGCTGCTGAAATACACAAAGCCGCACAGCATGGCACTGGCGGAAGCAAATTCCTGTTTTGGGCAATGGGTGCTGGTGCTCTCATCAAAACGCTGGGCGAACTGAAGTTTTTCGCCACCACCTGGAGCAAATTTATAGTCTTTGCCAAACAGTCCATCCCGGGGAGTAAATTCGTGGGCGAAGGGGGTTTGCTTTTAAACTCTCCGAAGATAAGTCCGGCCTACATGGGAGTAGGCTATATTATCGGACCGCGTCTTGCCTCACTTGCTTTTGGCGGCGGACTTCTTGCGTGGGGGTTATTAACACCTATCATACAATACTTTATTGGCCCCAATTACGACCAGGCCGGTGCACTTACGGCCATGGAGGTGTGGAGCCGCATCGTGAGGCCCATAGCTATCGGGGGAATGCTGGTAGGAGCTACATTCACTTTATATCGCATGCGTAAAAGCCTTTTTACGGGAATCTCCCGTTCCATCGCAGATGTGAAAAAGGCTGCCGGAGGCACCTCTACCGCAGTTCAGCGAACAGAAAAAGACATCCCATTCAGCTGGATACTTATCGGAATTGGATTCGTCGCACTGGCCACCTTTCTGATCACATTCTATATCTTCAATACCACTTTTCTCATTGCCTTCGTGGCTGCTACCGTTATGATCATTCTGGCTTTCTTTTTTGCTGCCGTTTCGGGCTACCTGGTGGGAATAATGGGTTCAAGCAATAATCCCATCAGTGGGTTGACTCTTACTGCATTGGTGGTCACGGCCATCATTCTTGTTGCTTTAGGAGCCTCAGGTAAGGAGGGAGTAGCTGCCGTGCTGGGTGTGGCCGCAATCGTGTGCGTATCAGCCGCCGTTGCGGGCGAGATGCTTCAGGACCTTAAAGTTGGGCACATACTTGGAGGTACGCCATGGAAGATGCAGGTTGGGGACATTATTGGAGTGGTGATTGCCGCTACGGTTTTGTTTATTCCCCTGTTTATTCTGCACGAGGGAGATGTTGCCACAGGCCTTCGCGAAGGATACGTGGGAGGATTCGGAAGCAAGGAGCTGCCAGCGCCGCAGGCCAGCCTGATGGCCATGCTCTCGCGTGGTATCGTCGGCGGGGATATGACCTGGCCGCTCATCATTGTTGGTATGCTCATGGGCATCGGTTTTATTTTGATTCATGCCGGCAGCCCCATGCTGATCAGTGTGGGAATGTATCTGCCTTTTGGAACCGTTTTCGCCATTTTTGTAGGAGGTATGATAAAAGGTTTACTCGATCTGCTGGCAAAACGAAAAAACATGAACGCCGCCCAGTCGGTGAGGATAGAGAATGTGGGAGTATTGCTCGCGGCGGGGTTCATTGCCGGTGAGGCTCTCATTGGGCTGCTCTTTGCAGGATTTGCCTTTGCCGACATGCAATTGTTTGCTTTGTTTAAAAATCCGCCGTTTAGCATCAGCACCATTGTATTGGTTCTGGTAGCCCTGGCACTCATCTTCATTCCTCTACGCAATGCGGGCAGGCCTGATGAACCTGCACCCCCTTCAACCGGAGGTCATTAAAAAAGATTTCTAATACACGGAAGGAATGGGCTTGAATTTTTTTCAAAGAAGACGAATCCTGAAGGGAGCCAATTATCTCGAACTCACCCCTGTACGCACTGAGCATTTCGAAACCAGTACCGGGGGTTTGGTTACATTACTGGTGCCGAAGTTTAAGAGCAGAACAATGAGCAGTTTCCTCATACCTAAGGGAAAGTCAGATCATTTTCGGATCCGCCTCGATGAGATGGGCAGCGCCACATGGCTTGCCATCGACGGACAAAAAAATGTTGGTGTTCTATGCCAGATATTATCTGATGTGGTGGGCGAAAAGATCCAACCTGTTCATGAACGGGTACCGAAATTTTTGACTACACTCTACGAGCAGCGCTACATAACCTTTAAGGAGCTGCAGGAAGCTGAAAAGCACAGAACCTGAATACTATCTCAACCATTCATCCGTTGTAATGCAACAAAGAAATCCTAACATCAAATAGTAATATCAAAACCGTAAATTTCTATGAAAAACGACATCCTGAACCTTGAACCAAAGGCGGTTTGGAAACACTTCCATAGCCTTACCCAAATACCGCGCCCTTCGAAAAAGGAAGCGAAGATCATTCAGTTTATGAAAGAATTTGGCGAAAATCTTGGGCTCGAAACCATAGTAGATGAAGTCGGAAATGTAATCATCCGCAAACCTGCAAGCCAAGGGATGGAAAACCGGCTGGGGGTAATCCTGCAGGCACACCTGGATATGGTTCCGCAGAAGAACAATGATAAAGTCCATGATTTTGAAAAAGACCCCATTGAGCCCGTGGTGCATGACCAATGGGTAAAAGCCAACGGAACCACACTTGGCGCTGACAACGGCATGGGGGTGGCTGCTGCAATGGCTATTCTCGAAGACAAAAATCTTACACACGGCCTTGTAGAAGCACTGTTCACCATCGACGAAGAAAGCGGCATGACAGGCGCCAATAACCTGAAGCCCGGCATCCTTAAAGGAGACATACTCATGAACCTCGACAGCGAAGACGAGGGTGAGCTTTACATTGGCTGCGCCGGTGGAATAAATGGTACTTTTAAATTTTCCTACCACGAGGTGTCTGTTCCGGAAGGAATGGTTGCGCATCAGATTAAAATCACAGGCCTGAAGGGAGGCCACTCAGGCCTCGATATTGCACTCGGTCGCGGAAACAGCTGCAAAATACTGATCAGGCTGCTCAGCCATGGAATAAAAGACCACGGACTCAGGCTTGCAAAACTTGAGGCGGGCAATATGCGTAACGCCATTCCGCGCGAGGCAATGGCCGTAGTGGTGCTTCCGGCCGATCAGGAAGGTAAGTTTGTTAACTGTTTCAATAAAAAAGCCGGCGAAATCAAGGCTGAACTTTCCGTAACCGAACCTGACCTTGACATTACCACCGGAAAAGTCGCTCTGCCTGCATCACTCATGGATTTAGACACCCAAAACCGCATGATCAAAGCCGTTTATGGTTGTCCAAGTGGGGTGATTCGCATGAGTGACTCGATGGAGAATCTGGTCGAAACCTCTACCAATCTTTCCATTGTTAAATCGGAAAACGGTGAGATTAAAGTTATCTGCCTGCTTCGCAGCTCGGTGGACAGTGCAAAACTGGATCTGGCTGAAATGATGGGAGCAATCTTTGAACTGGCAGGGGCAGAGGTTTGTTTTAATGGCGAATATCCCGGATGGAAGCCTAATCCTGACTCCGTCATCCTGAAACACATGCAGCAGGTTTACCAGAAACACTACGGCAAAGTTCCGGAGATCAAAGCAATCCATGCTGGACTAGAATGTGGCATTATTGGTGCTGTATATCCAAACTGGGATATGATTTCGTTTGGTCCCACTATCCGTCACCCACACTCGCCCGATGAGAAGGTACATATCACCTCTGTGGAAAAATTTTATGATTTCCTGGTCAAGACGCTCGAAAGTGTGCCTGAAAAGCAGGTGTAAAATATTATTTCCGATTTGTTTGCCATAATGAATATTTTATCTACCTTTGCGCCCTCAAAAGATAACCGGTCATGAAACGTACTTTTCAACCATCGAACAGGAAGCGCAGGAATAAACACGGATTCAGAAAAAGAATGTCAACTGCGAACGGCCGCAGGGTGCTTGCTGCCCGTAGGGCAAAGGGTAGGAAAAAACTGACTGTCTCGGATGAATTCATAGGCTAACGTTTGTTTTCGGCTCCTATGCCGATGAATATCATACTTTCAAAAAGGCAGCGACGCTGCCTTTTTTTATATGCTGTTTCAGGCATGCCGGCTTATTGGAAAAAGCACTAATTTCGCCATCAACAAAGTCACAATGACCACTTTCCTTGTCATTATCCTCTTGTTATACCTGTTTTTAAGGTTTGCACTGCCATACCTTATTCCCTACTTGTTAAAATTGGCCGTCAAACAGCAGGCTAAAACGTATTACCGCCAGGAATCGGCCGAACACATCCGGAAGAAAAATGGAGAAATGTCCGTAGACTATATCCCCAGAAAAAAGAATGTAATGCCAAATCAGCCAGTGAGAGGCGAATATGTTGATTATGAAGAACTCAGGAACCACTAACAATCAAGTTTCATCCATGGTCAGGAACCTTTTCAAAACAGCCTTGCCACATATCATTGCGGTTGCAATATTTGCCGGTATCGCACTGGCGTATAGCTACCCGGTGCTCGAAGGCAAGAGGATTTACCAACCCGATATAATGAATTATACCGGTATGTCGAAAGAAATTAATGATTACCGAGTGAAGACAGGCGAAGAGACGCTCTGGACAAACTCGATGTTTGGAGGCATGCCCGCTTACCAGATCTCAGTAATCTACAAAAACAACATCGCGCGGTTTTTTCATAAAATCTTTACCCTGGGTCTTCCGGGTCCGGCCAACATGATTTTTCTGTATATGGTTGGATTTTACATACTTATGCTCGTTTTGGGGGTCGGTACATGGTTGGCAATTGTGGGCGCTATTGCATTTGCGTTTTCATCTTATCATTTCATCATCATCGAAGCTGGGCATAACACCAAGGCATTGGCAATCGGGTACATGGCTCCGACCCTTGCAGGAATTCTGCTTGCGCTCAGAGGTCGCCTGCTTGCCGGGTCATTGCTTACGGCTGTTTTTCTCTCGCTTCAGATTTATGCCAACCATTTCCAGATCACTTATTATCTGCTGGTCATTGTTCTTCTGACCGGGTTTGCATTTCTGATTCATGATTTCATTCACAAGAATCTCACCAACTTTTCGAAGGCGCTGGGGGCATTGCTTCTGGCTGCTTTGATGGCGGTTTTACTGAACATCACGAACCTCTTGACCACATACGAATACTCAAAATACACTATACGGGGCGGGACCGAGCTCTCGCACAATCAAGAAGTTCAAACTTCCGGAGGCCTCGATACCGAATACGCTACGCAATGGAGTTACGGTATCGGTGAGACTTTTTCTTTATTTATCCCCAACATAAAAGGAGGGGCTACCGGGCGGCTTGCACAAAATAGCGACTGGACAAATAAAGTAAAACCCGACAACCGGAGTTGGGTTGGCAACCAGAATCACTACTGGGGCGATCAACCCTTTACGTCGGGTCCGGTTTATGTAGGTGCAATCATCTTTTTCCTTTTTGTATTTGGGTCTTTTGTTCTTCGCGGTCCCCTCAAGTGGGCACTGATAGTGGCAGCAGTATTGTCCGTACTACTATCGTGGGGAAAGAATTTCATGCCGCTTACCGAGTTCTTTATGCATTACGTACCTGGCTACAATAAGTTCAGGGCAGTATCCATGACCTTGGTGATTGCCGAATTAGCTATTCCGGTTGTTGCCATGCTTGGCCTTCGCGAAATTGCCGAGAATCCGCAACTGGTTCGCAATAAACTGAAGCCTTTCCTGGCTGCGGTGGGACTCACCGCAGGCGTAGCGTTGCTTTTTTATCTTATTCCGAAGGCAGTATTCCACTTCACCAGCGTTCAGGAAGTAGCAACCTTTAGCCAGTTTAAGGCTGAAACTCCTGATATGGCTGCCACCGTTGATTCCCTTCGCTCCGAGCTTGAAAATGCCAGAATCTCAATTTTCAGAGCCGATGCCCTGCGAAGCATGCTTTTCATTCTTCTTTCGGCCGGAGCTATCTGGGCTTTTGCGCTTAAAAAGATAAAGAAAGAAGCACTGATTGCTATTGTGGCTCTCTTGGTAATTCTTGATATGTGGCTCGTGGACAAGAGGTACCTGAACACAGATAATTTCGTAGCAAAACGCCAGGTCGATAAACCTTTCCAACCCTCTGAAGTGGATCAGATTATATTGAAAGATGTTGATCCACATTACAGGGTACTCAATCTTACTACCAGCACATTCTCTGATGCAGCCACCAGCTATTTCCATAAATCTATCGGGGGGTATCACGGAGCCAAGCTGCAGCGTTATCAGGATCTGATTGATCATCACATAACCAAAGGCAACATAAAGGTGCTCAATATGCTGAACGCTAAGTATATCATCCGTTCTGATGAAAAGAAAAAACCCATTGCAGAGGTGAATTTCGATGCTGCAGGCAATGCATGGCTCGTAAACAAATACAAGCTTGTGGCAAACGCTGATGAAGAAATCGACGCTCTGATTGGAATTGATCTGGAAAATGAAATTGTGGCTGACAGGAAATTTGCCGGCGAACTAGAAGGCAAACCATTTGGAACCGATCCCATGTCAGAAATTGCGCTCACATCTTATGCGCCCAACCGCCTGACCTACAAGGGTCAGACAGCAAAACAACAGATAGCTGTCTTTTCTGAAATTTACTATGACAAAGGCTGGAATGCCTACCTCAACGGAAAGCCAGTGCCGCATTTCAGAGCCAATTACCTATTAAGAGCCATCGTACTGCCTGCAGGCACCCATGAGATTGAATTTAGGTTCGAACCAAAGTCTTTCATTTGGGGTGAGCGTATTTCATTGATAGCATCAGTACTTTTGGTCCTGCTTATTGCCTCATACTTTGTTTATCCTGTGATAAGAAGACGGCAACACGCCTGAATAATATA
Organism: Lentimicrobiaceae bacterium; assembly: GCA_037445555.1. Taxonomy (GTDB): domain Bacteria; phylum Bacteroidota; class Bacteroidia; order Bacteroidales; family JAAYJT01; genus JAAYJT01. The sequence goes on along the minus strand of JBBIKG010000021.1, from coordinate 3,264 downwards.
CAATCTGCCCCGATGAAGAAGATATTATTCATCACCTATTACTGGCCTCCTGGTGGCGGACCCGGGGTGCAGCGGGGCATAAAGCTGACAAAATATCTTCCCTCATTTGGTATTGAACCCCTAGTGATGAGTGTTCGGCCGGATAAGGCCAGTTATCCTGTTGTCGATGAAACCTTGCTCGAGCAAATAAACCCCGCACTGGCTATCGTCCGTACCGACTCCTGCGAACCAATGTTGGCTTACACCCGGATAATTCCGGGCGCAACATTGCCGAAACCGGGTTTTGCCGATGAGAGTAGCCCCTCATTCAGTAAAAAAATTACGCGGTTCATACGCGGAAATTTTTTTATTCCAGATGCACGCCGTGGCTGGAACAAGTATCTGGTCAGGGAATGCAGAAAAATTATTAAGACACAAGAGATCGCTGCTATTTTCTGCACCTCCCCCCCGCACAGCACGCAGCTTGCCGCCATGCAACTCAGCCGCGAAACAGGCATCCCCTGGATAGCGGACCTGCGCGATCCCTGGACGGACATCTATTACAACCGCCACCTTTTGCGAACTCATATTGCAAATTCTATCGACCGGCGATATGAACGAAAGGTTCTGCTCACAGCTGACCGGATCATCACAGTTAGTGTGTCGCTCAGGAAAGTCCTTTTGGAAAAGTCAGCGAAATTAGATCCTCAGAAGGTTGTAGTTATACCTAACGGTTTTGATCATGAGGATTTTACGGAATTGCAGCAAACACAGGAAGATGTATTTCGGATTGCCTACACCGGTACAATGACTGACGATTATCCGATAGATGGGTTTATCAGATCGGTAGAACTGTTTCTGAAAACAAACCCCGGGTGCCGCTATCAGGTCGATCTGGCCGGCCATTTCTCAGGAAAGAGTCTCAGGAAGTTAAATGAATCTGCCATTTCAGCTCACGTAAATATACTGGGGGTCTTACATCAAAAGGATACAATCGCACTAATGAAGCGTTCGTCTGTTCTCCTGTTAATCATACCTGACGCTCCGAAAAATGAAGGCATTGTCACCGGAAAACTATTTGAATACATTGGAGCCGGCAACCCAGTGCTGGGTTTTGGACCCACACACGGCGATGCGGCCGCAATTATCGAGCCCAATGGCTGGGGAAGGATGTTTGATTATAAAGACCCTATACAGGCAGCCGGATATCTTGAAGAGGTATATAAAAACAGAGAGAGAAACACTGATAAACTAACGATTACCGACGCCCGAATGCAATACAGCCGAAGAGCGCAGGCCGGAGAGGTGGCCCGTCTGATAATAAACCTAACAGAACAAAATGTTTAGGTATCCTTCAATTGTATGACAAAAGATGCCTGAGGGCTCCTGCTAATAATCATCTTCAGTAAATTTGTTATTCAAATCAACGCCCGGGAAAAGTTTACCTGGTTTGGTGATTGACATGCTCATGTTGAAAGACAAATCCTGATCAAGAACGAAATGAAAAAATTGTACCTGTTTACTAACCATTTCCCTTTCGGCAAGGGAGAAGAGTTTATTGAAACAGAGATATTATATCTTTCAAAAGCCTTTGACAGGATCCATATCATTCCTTTGGCAAGGTCAACCCATTCCGGTGTACGGCCTGTTCCGGCCAACGCCGACTACAGCCAGCCTCTGATTTCATCCACGCTCAAAAATAAGACTAGACTTGTATTGTTGGCTGCAACAGGCAGAGTACCACTAAGGTATGTGTTAAGAGAATTTTTTAACCGGCGTGTGTATCGTCAGGTACGGTGGGTCAGGAACTGGTTGTCGTATTCAGCTATATTGGCTGCCGCCTTGGGGTCATCAAGGTTGAGGCCGGTACTGAAATCACTTTCCTCAGACATTCTGGCATATTTCTATTGGGGTGATAATGCCGCTAACCTCGCCCCATTCATCAGGAGAAGGTTTCAAGGCGCAATGGTGGTAAGGTTACATGGCGGGGATCTCTACGAAGAGCGCAAAGGGAACTACTTGCCCTACAGGCAGCAATTATTTGAAGCAGTTGATCTGGCTGTGTTCATCTCACAACACGGGCAAGCATATTTTAAACGAAGGTACCCGAATATATCAGTTCCTTCTTTGGTGAGTCGTTTAGGAGTAGCCGATTCGGGAATAGCTATAGCCGGAAATGACAATACACTGCACCTTGTGAGTTGTTCGGGTATTAACGAGGTAAAAAGAGTACACCTTATAGCCCTGGCCTTGAAACAGGTTGATTTCGGAGTCAATTGGGTGCACTTTGGCTGGGGCGACAGAGGGGCATCGGTAGCAGCACTCTTGAAGGAATTACCCGATAATGTGAATACATCTCTTAAGGGAGCCGTCAGTAATAGCGAGGTAATTGAGTACTATAAAACCCACCCTGTGGATCTTTTCATTAATGTCAGCGCATATGAAGGTATCCCGGTGGCGGTAATGGAAGCCATTTCATTTGGCATACCCGTAATGGCCACCTGTGTGGGTGGATTGCCGGAAATCGTGAACGAACAAAATGGCGTCCTGGTGTGTGCAGATATCAGTCCGGCTGCACTTGCTGATGAACTTAAGAAATTTAAAGAAATCCCTCATATCAGCCACCTGAGGTTAGGCGCACGAAAAACGTGGGAGTCAGGTTTTGATGCGGCGAAAAACTATTCGGATTTTTCGACAACGCTGAGCTCATTACTTGATCACCTGCTGAACAGGAACGTTTCGGAATAATCCTTCGGGTTTACGCACCGAGTTATCTGCGGTTCTTCATTCATAAAGGCTCAAACAAACGATGGCCCTGACCGGTCAATCTTTTGTAAGCATTATTTTGTATTTTCGCTTTTTGTAAGGCAGGAGTTGCAGCGTTAAAAATTGTCTGCAAATAACCCCTCAGGCTCATGGGCATAGTCCGGCGCGACAGTATCATCATCGCGGTTATTGCATACGCGGGAGCAGCCATCGGCTACCTGAACAAGCTATTCCTGTTCACTAATTTTCTTACCACTGAGCAGGTGGGACTGGCAAATCTTCTGGTTACCATTGCCACTTTATATGCGCAGTTTTCGGCACTGGGCTCGTTCAACATCATAAGTAGGTATTTCCCCTACTTCAGCAGCAAGCAAAAACATCATCATGGATTCCTGTTTGGGGTTACGGCCTTGTCGCTGGCGGGGTTTGTGCTGGCCACATTACTGTTTTTAGTTTTTTGGAATCCAATCGCAGATTACTATCGCGAAAGCAGTCCTTTGCTTGTGGAATTTCTGCCTT
>JBBIKG010000020.1:0-70728 GCA_037445555.1 Lentimicrobiaceae bacterium | reverse complement strand
TCCGGCATGACACCGACCAATGTCCTGGGTGGCAATGAATGCACAGCTGTTAATGTTGGCAAGGTCGATAATATGTATAGCCCCGGTATTACCCTGGGCAATCCAATGCATTGGGTCATTCAGATCAGCCATCATTACACGCATCCAGGGTGGCGCAACGAACAGCCCTTCGCCTTTTGAATAAGCCTGCGAGAGGAGTTCTGTCATACCGTATTCGGAATGGATGGCCGGAAGGTCAAAACGCTGCTTAAGAATGCCATGTAATTCTTCTCTTACCATTTCATTGCGTCTGCCTTTCATTCCTCCCGTTTCCATGATAGTAAAAAATCCGGGTAGTTTAATCGGATATTTTTCACTGAAATCCAGCAGGGCATAGCTTACACCCAGCAGGATGGTTGGCTGGTGCAGTGCGATCAGATGTGCAATGATTTTTGCCAGCTTTTCAAAATCGTACAGAAAAAATCCGCTTAGAGCATGAGCTCCTGAGCCGATCAACTGCAGCACCATGTAGACAAGGCTTGAATTACCGCGCTCGAGATAGGAGGGCAGGAGCGCCAGAATACAGTAATTTTCAGGAGATCCATACTGTAGCTTGAAACTTTCGGTCAGGCTGGTATGATAAATAAGCGGGTCGGTGATGTAATGCCTTGAGACCGCCGACAACCCTGTGCCGCTGCTTTCGAACGCAAATTCGGGTACGACAGTCGTGCTCAATACTTTATGTGTCTTAAAAGCCTCAATGGGCAAAAATGGTATCTGGTCGGTTCGCTCCACCCTTGAAGAATCAACTCCTAGAGCTAGGCAAAATCTTCTATAGATATCGTTGTTGCCATACTGAAATCTGAATATGTTCAGGCAAATCTGCTCAAACTCATCGTCGTTGCGGATGGCCACAACCTGGTTTATATCCGGCGCCTGTAATTTCATGTCAGAGAATCCACTAAAATAGAGTAATTTTATACCAAATTGGATGAAGCAGTGAAAAAGCTCACAACGATTTTGGTTGCTATTGGTTTTTTATCTGCAGGATGCCTCAACGTGAAAGAGTATCCGGTTGAGCCATACATCCACTCTCCGCAGCTATCAAAAATAGTAGTAAAAAACGACACTCTGCTTCAGCTCAGCTTTGGCTTTACCGATGGCGATGGCGACATAGGCCTGTACACCAAAGAAACGCAGCCTCCATACCAGTACAATATGTTCATTGACTTTTACCGCTTGCGAAAGGGTGTGTTCAATAAAATAATTTTCCCCAGTCCCGAAATAAACTTCAACGGCCGGATACCTATACTTACCCCTGATATTCAGAACAAAAGCATCAAAGGGGTAATTAAATATGATTTTAATTACCGCCTCATGCGGAGCTTCCTGCTCCGTGACACTATTTCACTTGATGTATACATTGTGGACCGCGCCCTGCATAAAAGCAACACTATCCGAACCCAGGCATTTATTGTTGATTAATCATCCGCTCGGGTCGTTTTGGGCCTTTAGCATGATAAAATGACCTATTTTTGTATCTGGCAGTTGCCTAAGCCAATCATTTGATTATCAACAACGATGCGCAACCCCTACCTGAGCAGAAAACGAACTATTCAGGCACTTTTTGTAATAGTGGCTGCCATTTTCTTGGTAAGGCTGTTTTATCTGCAAATCATCAATACCAGCTACAAGCTTACGGCAAGCAACAATGTGTTGCGTTATACCACGCAGTATCCGGCAAGAGGCCTTGTCTTTGACCGCAACAATGAGCTTCTTGTATATAATGAAGCTGTATACGACCTGATGGTAGTGCCCAAGCAGGTCAAACAACTTGATACGCTCGAACTTTGCCGCATCATCGGCATCACCAAGGATGCATTTGATCAAAACCTGAAGCGTGCAAAAAACTATTCGCGCTTCAAGCCTTCTGAATTTGAGAAACAGCTTTCAAAAGAAACGTATGGTTTTCTCGAAGAGAAGTTGTACCGGTTTCCCGGCTTCTTTGTCCAGCCCCGGACTATACGCAAATATGCCCAGCCTATTGCAGCGCATACTGTAGGGTATATTGGCGAAGTAGGTCCCAGGCAGATAGAGCAGAATCCCTACTACAATCAGGGCGACTACATCGGCATAAGTGGAGTCGAAAAAACCTATGAAGAGGTGTTGAGGGGCAAAAAAGGTGTCAAAATCAAGATGGTGGATGTGCATAATCGTGAGGTAGGGAGCTATATGGATGGACGGTTCGACACCATTGCAGAGATGGGAAACAGCCTGTACATAACCATTGATAGCAAATTGCAGGCCTATGGCGAATTGTTGATGACCGGCAAACGGGGAAGTGTTGTGGCGCTCGATCCATCGAATGGCGAAGTACTTGCCCTGGTCAGCAGTCCGGCATATAATCCAAATCTTCTGGTCGGGCGGATCCGGGCTGCAAACTACAACCGATTGTCAGAGGATTCATTAAAACCTTTATTCAATCGCGCATTGATGGCTACCTATCCGCCCGGGTCCACGTTCAAGCTTGCCAATGGCTTGGTGGGACTGCAACATGGGGTGACTACTCCGCAATCGCGTTTCCCCTGCGCCGGACGCGAAACCAAACCCATACGTTGCAGCCATGGCCATGCCTCGCCCCTTCCGCTAAACGAAGCTATCGAACATTCATGCAATCCCTATTTCTGGGGGGTGTTCCGCACCACCATCGAAGATCAGGGCCGGCGTAATACCGAAGAGGCCTTCAACAACTGGCGCGCCGACATAGTCAGCTTAGGGTTGGGCAGCCCAGTAGGACTTGATCTCTTTTCGGAAGTGGACGGCAAAATCCCGCAAGCCTCATATTACAACAGAATATATGGAAAAAACAGGTGGCGTGCACTTACCATTCGTTCCCTGTCCATCGGTCAGGGCGAGATACTTCTGACGCCGGTGCAGCTGGCAAATATGGCTGCTACCATTGCCAACAGGGGTTTCTTTTATCCACCCCACCTGATCAAGGCTATCGGAAAGGACGACAGCATCAAACCGGTAGTAATTGAAAAACGTGTATCCAACATCAATCCCTATCATTTTGAACCTATTATTGACGGAATGCACAGAGTGTTTACGGGAGGCCACGGGACAGCCAGATACTATGCGCTCAAAGATATATCCATGTGCGGAAAAACCGGTACCGCCGAAAACCCTCACGGGAAGGACCACTCTCTGTTCATTGCCTTTGCCCCTAAAGAAAACCCGCAGATTGCCATTGCCGTAGTAGTTGAGAATGCAGGGTTTGGGTCAACCTGGGCGGTGCCCATTGCCGTTTTGATGATGGAGAAATACCTGAAAGGTGAAATAAGCCGGCCCGATATCGAGCAACGAATGATCACTGGAAAACCATGACACGCGACAAATACAAACCACTGGCAAATATAGACTGGACGACGGTATACATTTACCTTTTCCTGGTCGTGGTAGGCTGGATCAGTATTTATGCTGCTGTCTTCAACGAAGAACACCACAGCATTCTTGACATCACCCAGAATTATGGCAAGCAGCTTCTGTTCATCTCCACCGCCCTGATACTGGCCTGGGTCATCCTGATGCTGGACGCAAAAATGTTTTCCGCCTTTTCTTACCTTATCTACCTCATAGTATTGGGATTATTGCTTATCATTTTATTCAAAGGTGTTGTTATTGCAGGTAGTAAGTCATGGTTCCAGATCGGGAGCTTCGCACTGCAGCCTGCCGAGTTTGCCAAAGTGGCTACAGCCCTCACTTTGGCCCGATACATGTCGTCGGCCGATTTCAATCCGCACAAGAATAACGCCTGGCTTATTGCCTTTCTCATAATTGGGATCCCTGCCGCATTCATACTCTTGCAGAACGATACGGGATCGGCACTCGTATTTTTCGCCTTCTTGATTGTGTTTTTCCGCGAAGGTTTTTCGCCAAGGCTGATCATCGCGGGAGGGGCAATAGGGCTGTTGTTTATTGCAACTCTCTACCTGGGCGAGGTGCCGATGGTAATTATCAGTGTGGTAGTGGCTGCGGGTAGTCTTTTGTTTATTAACAGGGTAATGAAAAACTTCCTGCGGGTAGCCAGCCTATTGGTAGTGGCCATTGGTATGATTCTTGCCATCGAGTTTGCTTTCGACAATCTGCTGCAACCGCACCAGAAATCACGCATAAACGTTTTGCTGGGCAAGGATGTTGACCTGAAAGGTGAGGGCTACAACGTTCACCAGTCAAAAATAGCCATTGGCTCGGGTGGATTCAGCGGGAAAGGTTTTTTACAGGGCACTCAGACCAAATACAGTTTTGTGCCGGAGCAAAGCACGGATTTTATTTTCTGCACCATTGGCGAAGAATGGGGATTTCTGGGAAGTGCCATTCTTGTGATTTTGTATTCGACATTACTGGTCAAGATAATAAACATGGCCGAAAGGCAACGATCCCAGTTCAGCCGCATCTACGGATATAGCGTGGCATCTGTGTTGTTTTTCCATTTTTTTATCAATATAGGCATGACCCTGGGAATCATGCCTGTAATAGGCATACCTCTTCCATTTATTAGCTACGGCGGGTCATCACTATGGGCATTCACCATCATGCTGTTTGTCTTTATAAAACTCGATGCAAACCGGCTCAGCCTGGTATAAAGAAAACAATAAAAAAACCCTGTCAGTTTGCTGCAGGGTTCTCATAAACTCGACCGGAAAAGTTTAATAATATAACATCCTGTGGTCTTCTATTTTTGCATTTTTCTCGAGGTTTGAGAAAAGTTCACGCATAGCCCGGCTTCTGAAAAAACTACTCGTGCTCATGCGATTATTTCTGACATCGTCATCGGTGGCAACAGGGTTGGTTTTGTCTGCAATCTTTATAATATACACCGCTTGTTGCCCAATTATTGGCTGCGAAAGATCGCCGGGGTTCATGGCTGATGCTTTGCCAACCACTTCGGGTTCTCTTCCAAATAATGGAAGATTGCCTGAAGCAAAACTTACCATGGTGAGGGTATCAACGCGAGAGTTCAGGGCGGATGCGATAACTGATAAATCGCCGGAGGCTTTCATAGCATCATCCATCTGGGTCATCAGTTTTTTAGCTTTGAGCTGGTTGCGAACCAGAGGTTCAATATTAGGTTTAACAATATCAAACAGTTGATATCCTTTTGGTTTGATGTCTTTAAGTACCGCCACAACAAATTTCCCCTCCAGTTCAAAAGCTGCAGAAACATCGCCTTTCTTAGTCTTTTCCATGAAAGCCCATCTTACGATCTCACGCGGAGTGTCAATACCCGGAATATTGTTGCTCAATGCTGTAAGATCATCTGCAGAGCGCTTGGCCAGGCTCATATCGGCAACGGCCTTTTCAAAACTAGTTGAATTCCTGTTGTTTGCCGAAAACTGGCTGGCTTTTACATAGGTTTCCTGGATAGTTTTTGTACTTGGCTCAATGGTGCGTTCAATTTTTGCCACTCTGTACCTTGGTTTCAGGTCTTTCTTTCCGGTGATATCGATAATATGGTAGCCAAATTGGGTTTCCACCTGCACTATGTCACCCACTTTTCCCTTAAGTACCGCTTCGTTAAACGGATAAACCATGGCCCCGTCAGCAAACCAGCCGAGGTCGCCGGCCCTCATGGCTGCCGAGGCGTCGTCGGACATGGCCGTGGCCAGCATGGCAAACTGCCTGCGATCACGGGTGACGACGGTATAAATACTGTCGGCCATTTTTTTGGCAGCTTCTTTTGAACGAGTCAAATCCTGCTTTGCTCTGGCTCCCTGGTATGACACCAGTATGTGGCTGGCACGCAAGGAGTCGGGGCGACTTTGTACATCAACCAGCCTCGCCATTGTGAAGGTGTTGCCCTCCTGGAACGGCCCGACGGTTGTGCCGATTGGCTTGCCAAACAAACCTTCTTCGATATTCAAGGGCAGCACGCCGATTCTAAACCACGTACTATCGTAACGTTTGTCCGAAACACTGCTGACAAATAACCCCGGATTGGCAGCAGTTTTAAATTCTTCATTGATTTCGTATACTTCTTTCACCACTTTTTGGCGGTCATCGTCTGATGGCTCAATGTTGAAGACAACATAATCAATAGACCTAAGCTCTTCGGATTGTTTGAACCTGAATTTGTTTTCTTCATAGTAGTTCTTCAGATCTTTGTCCGTAACGGTGACCTCATCATCCGGCAGGGCATTAAAACGCTTAGCTATCACCAGCATCTCGAACTGGGTGGTTTTTGAGGCAAAATCAGCCTTGGCAATGACGCTCGGGATATAGTGCGCCTTGGTTATCAGCGCATTGTATTTGGTGTTGAGACGGTCGTTTTTTACAGCCTTCTCAATATAGAGATAGCGCTGGCGCATGGCCGGTTCTACCTTGTCGAGATTTACAAGGAAATTATTTACAAGCTCAGGGTTGAAAACACCAGTTTGCGGGTCGGTAAAGCTTTGCTGAATGTAAGAGTGGGGATTCGCCCCGCGAATAAGCTCATCCAGTTCTTCCGTCGAAACACTCATGCCAAGCGCTTTATATTGCTTATCCATAAGAATTTCGTTGACCATCTCGTTCCAGGTGGACTGCCGCGTGTTGAATTGTTCTTCAGCGGTAAGATTTTCCCTCCCAAGATTTTGCCTTTGGTAGCCCAGGTTGTCTTCCACACGCTGGTTGAATCCAATGGCAGGTATATCTTCCCCTTCAATCACTCCAATATTGAATTTTTGTCTTTTAGGTCCCTTTGTAAGCAAATCGCCAAGCACAAAAGCCGCAAGGGCTATCCCGACAATAGCAATCAGCAGTCCGGATTTTTTCCTGATATCTCCAATAATAGCCATTTTAGATCTGATTTTTAAATGAGTGTGCAAATTTACAAGAATTGTTCATGCAAAAAACAAAAAGGCCTTTACAAGTACGATTATCTTACTATTTTATCGGAATGCCCATTATCTTTCAGGCACAATGACCAACTTCACAGTACCGATTTTGGTGCGCGTGGCAGACTCAATGATAAACAGGAACTTGCCAATGTTGATCTCTTCGTTTTTCAGTGGGATGCTTTCATGATGATGGATGATGAGGCCAGCCAGTGTTTCGTACATGTCCGACTCGGGAAGATCGAGATGATACTCCTTATTGAGGTAATCTATTTCGAGCCGGGCCGAGAATATATACTCATGATCTGAAAGCTCGGTTTCTATGTTTTCGTCCTGATCGAATTCGTCATCAATCTCGCCGAAAATTTCTTCAATCAGGTCTTCCATAGTTACAATGCCTGCGGTACCTCCGAATTCATCAACTACCAGTGCTATGCTCTTATGTTGCTGGGTGAATATGGTCAGTGCCTTATCGGCCGTCATGGTTTCCGGAACGATAACAATCGGTTTGATGATGGCTGCGATGTGTGACGGTTGTTGGTACAGATCAAAAACATGGGCATATCCTATTATGTTGTCAATGTTGTCCGAATATACCGGAATACGCGAATAGCCCTTCTCAATCATTATCGAATGTAATTCTTCGATAGGTTCATTTTCTCCTATGGCGATGATCTCGTTGCGCGGTACCATGCACTCGCGGACCTTGACCAGATGAAAATCCATCGCATTCTGAAACATTTCTATTTCCTGTCTTTCCTCGCTCTGGTCAAGCTGGTCACTATCAACCTCGTTCAGATAATTATCGAGGTCAACCGGACTGAATTGATACCCCTGCGGAGGCACATCTACTCCAAAAAGGTATTTTAAAATAAATTCGGCAATTTTTGTCAGTGCTACTACCAGCGGAAAGAACAAATAGTAAAACATAGCTACCGGAAACGCAAAAAAGCTTAGGAGGGCATTGGCATTGATCCTGAAAAGCATTTTCGGCAGAAATTCCGCAAAAACCAGAATGAGTAATGTGGATAACAGAGTTTGTATCAGAAAAAGCACGAAAGGATTACCCAGGCCGGCGACAAGCGAATTGCTGAGCCAGGATTCAAGTTTGTGCGTTATGGCAATACCATAAACGACCAGCGCAATATTGTTTCCAACCAGCAATGATGCAATCAGCCGAGCGGGGGTTTGGGTAAATGGCGACAATAATCTTCCGGACCACCCACCTTTACTTTTTTCGAGCTCAATTTTGAGTTTGTTAGAGGTTACAAATGCAATCTCCATGCCCGAAAAAAATGCGGAAGCAAGCAGCATAATTAGTATGAGCGAAAAGTTATCCATCACTCAGTGCAACATCATGGAACGGTTATTTGTTGTCGACGTTAAACTCGCCCTTTGGCCTGCGGATTACCCAGTTAGCCATCGACTCGTCTGATTCGAATCCGTTTTCACCGAAAATCACTTCTGAAGGTGTAGTGATTTTCACAAATACATTTGAATAGATACGTTTATCACGCTGATTCCAGACAAGGTGTTCGGTATTGATTTTTTCACCTCTGGCAAAGTTTTGCACGTGCACGTTTCGCCTGGCCTCCATAATGCCTGTATTGTCAAAACTAACTCCATAGCCGGCTGTCAGCTCTGATTTGGGATTTCCGTCAATGTCGTAGAATACCACATGAACCCCCTCCGGAAATTCCTGTCGTGCCTCATCTTCAATAAAGACATGCACCAGGGGCGCGGTTAGCTTGAGCTGTAGCTTGCCCTGATCGGTATGCAAGGCTTGGAGATTGTGGCTGATTACAACAGGTAGCGAATCTTTCCTTGTTACCTCATACACTCTGGAGACGTTGTTCTCGCACGCCAAAAGAATTGCCGACACCCAGCCGGCAATCATTATCAGGGATAAAACGTAACGTCTTCGTTCCGCAGGGGAAGAGGGCTCCATCGAAATCGTGAAATTATTTGCGGGCTGGCCTTACTGACGTGTTTTCATTGATCCAGCATTCAACCCGATAGTTGTCGCCTTCTTTGAGGCCATAGAAAAAGATGGTTTCATGCGATGGAAAATGACGTGAGTAGACTGCGATACGACTGGAGGCAATTTCGCCCACCGAGGGGTCGTTGGCACGTGCCTGCATATATTTGTCAACGGCAGCCCAGTAAACAGCCCCGGTCGTGAGCTCATTTGTTCCGCATTCGCGGGCATTTTCGGCATAAAGGTCTCCTATCAGAATGTATGCATTACCTTCAGCTGGCCTGGCTTCAATGGCTTTGAGTGCAGCTTCGCGGGCACGGAGGTTGTTGTTGGCGCTCTTGAAGCAATGTGCCAGGAGCAGAAATCCGTCCGCCTTATCGTTGGGATTCTGAAGCTTATCCGCTTCTTTCAGAAAATCAACGGCTTTCGAATATTCCTTATTCTTGAAATACATGCGCCCGATGGCAAATGCCGATTGCGGCGAAGGATCAAGCTCATACGCCTTCAGAGTAGCCTGGAGGTAGAGTGGCTGGTCGACACACCCTTTGCGGTCAAACAACTTAATGATCTTATAAAGCAAATCGATGTCGTTTGGTGTTTCATTGAGCTTTCGCGTAAAGATGGATACGAGATCGGTGCAAGTGGCATATGGCTCAACGGTCTGTTCGATAAAGCTTTTAACGTTTTCCCAAAGGGGTAACTCCTTGGCATTATCCTTGAACCTGACAAGGTTCGCATCAACCAGGGCAATCGATTTTTCGTAGATGGTGAAAAACTGATCTTTTGTTATTTTCTCCTCACGGGTCATTTTTTCGGCCGAACGAAAATAATGAACAACCATAGGCGGCAATGAAGCAATACCCTGTAAGTCAACAGATCGCTGTAATGTTTTGTAAATAAGCTCAGTGGCTTCAGGCCTGTGCCTTGTCATAGCTTCGCCTTTGCGGCCCATGATTTCCCCCTCCTTGTTGAAAAACACGATACGCTGGTCGTAGAGCGCCAGCAGGGTGTCGACATATTTTTCGCGAGTGGAGGCATCTTTGGTGTTTGATATCAGGTATTCAAAAATTATAATGCCATCAACATATAGATTTTCACTCGATTTAGGGCAATTTTTCATTACATATCTCCAGGGAGCAATGGCATCTTCAATCACCTTGCCCTGGTTGCCGGCCTGGCGGTATTGTTTCACAAATTCGCGATACAACGAAAGGTTAACCATACACGCCACACTGTCGGTTCCGTAACGTGGTATACTGGCCGGGTTTGGATATTGCCTGTAAACCTGTGCTACTGACATTGTGCTCAACAGCAGTAATCCGATTGTGAGGCTGTAAACTGAAAAACGACCAAAGGTTTTCATTTTTTTGTTCATTTAGGTATGGATGACAATCTTTCTAAGTCAGCTATCTCAAGGTTAAAAGTACTTTCTTTTTTCGAACCATCGCTCGTAGATTGAGAAACCAACCGAAAGTCTGAAAAAACTTTCCCTGATCAGGTTGGCTTTTATCGTTCCGCGGCTCCCGGCTTCTATTCCAAGGTTGATGGTAGTTCGTGTTCGTACCAGCGGTAAACCTAATCCAAAACTTATGCCAAACTCATTTAGCTGGTTATCTCTCAGTTCCAGAAATGATTGCGAATATCTGAGTCCAAAACGATAGCTCACCCAGCTCATATATCCGGATGTCGCAGATGCATCGGGGTTGTACTGCCCGCCAAAAGCGAAACTCCGGCTGTTGCGAAAGGAGTCGGATCGACCTGTGAATGAAAACTTTTCCCAGTTTTGCCAGCGGTAGTCGGCCCCGATCATCCAGCGGTCATTGCGATGAAAAACCACGCCACCGGAAATCTCGGCAGGCAGTTGAATTTTGCCCTTGGTGGCAGGAGTGTTCAGGATAGTGTCCCGGATATCGTCAATACCCAGCGTGCTGTAGAAAAACGTGTAGGCAAGCGTGGTTTCGCTTGTATTGATCTTAATGGCCGGAGAATACGTTGCGCCAAAAACCAGGGCATAGTTTTTACCGACAGGCTGGCGATACTGCATGCCCGAGGTTACCCTGAACCCAACGGCGCGGGTGTCGTTGATGATGCGGGTATTAAAATGGTTTGCCGAATCGGGAAAGCCGACTGTTCGGTTTTTTTCCAGTGATCCAAACAGATAGCTTGCGTTCACACCAAGCGAAAACCGCTTGCCCAACCCAACCGAACTTCCGATGTATGCCTGGTTAATTCCGCCACCGCCTTCATACACCCGGCTTATCTTTCCTACGTTGGCCTCGGTGGTGATATCAACGATACGATATCCAAAATTGCTGTAAGGTATGAGCCCAATACTGCTTTTTATGGTTTTTGACACCGGGAAACCCATTAAAAAATGGCCCAGAGAAGTGAAGTTGCCGCTTTGGGTAAGGGTTTCATGCTTTAACCGGACAAATTTTGAAAAAATACCTGCTTCAAAAAGATAGGAACTGGGCTCAAAAGCCGCATACGATGCCGGATTGCTGTGGTTGATCCTGAGTGGGTTGCTCAACCCGGTGCTGATGCCACCCATGGCCATAATGGTAGAGTGGTTGTTGAGGTGGAGGTCTCCGATCCCAAATCGTGAATATGGCGAGCTGATGCGGGTTTGTGCTGCCAGCGGAAGGCTTGCCATCGATGCGATAAGCAAGCAGAAATATTTATTTAACAGCCTTTTTTTCAATGTTATACATTAAGATTTTGAACAAACCGATCTCTGTCAGATTTGGGAGTGCAAAGATGCTATTTTTTAGCCTTTTATGCAATAATTTGGCATCTCCTCCACCTAAAACTATTTTTATGCCGGGATATTTTTCACGATACCTGTCGATCATGCCGTCAAGCTCAGCGCTCACACCGTTTACGACACCTGAAAGTATTGACTCATGTGTGCTCAGGCCGTTAAGAAACCGAATATTTCTGACTTTAATCAATGGCAAATGCTTCGTAAACTGATGCAGTGCCCTGAAGCGCATAACCAGACCGGGAGTAATAGATCCGCCGCAATATTCGCCCTTTTGTGTCACCAGGTCAATGGTAATG
Organism: Lentimicrobiaceae bacterium; assembly: GCA_037445555.1. Lineage (GTDB taxonomy): Bacteria > Bacteroidota > Bacteroidia > Bacteroidales > JAAYJT01 > JAAYJT01. Next base: position 58,836 of record JBBIKG010000020.1, on the reverse strand, counting down.
GCAGTTCCGGCATCAATCACCAGCACATCGGATGTTGTACACAGGCTCCTTCCGGCTACAGCAGCCGCAATGCGGTCTTTCCCCAAGGTGGCCGGTGTGTGATAGAGGTTTTTTAATGGCACAGGGGTGTCATGCGACAGAACAACCGTCTCAAACCTGCTGTGCAGTGTGTTCATCAGATAATCCGGAAGGTCGATCACCGAGGAAATGATGCATTGGCTGCCCGGATGGCATGTTTCCAGAAAATTCTTTAGTGCCTTCAGTCGCCTCACCCCAAACTTTTTACGCAATGATGTACGGTCATTGTCGAATATGGATAATTTGACGTAGGTGTTTCCGCAATCGATTATGATGTAGGTTTTGCTTTCCACTGACATATATTGACATTTGGATTAGGCGGAGATTAATGCGGGCTCAGAGATTGAGGCTGATATTTTTTGAAGGTTGTGATAAGCACAAGTAAAATCTTTTTATCTTTGCAGCCGATTCAGGCGGTACCATAGCTCAGCAGGTAGAGCAACGGACTGAAAATCCGTGTGTCACTGGTTCGATTCCAGTTGGTACCACCCACAAGTCCCCGTCACACCGGGGACTTTGTTTTTTGCCTTAATCACTCCTCTGTTTTCTCTGATTCACTGATAATCTCCTCATCCCGATTTGACTGTTCGGCGATCAAATCGGGCCCGGTCGAGGTTGGTTCGATTGTCTTGTTTCCGGTCGGTTCGCCGCCCGTAAATTTCTTCTGAAAAATAATAAGCATGAAAACACCCGTAGTGATCGACGTATCGGCTATGTTAAAGACGGGTCTGAAAAAAATAAATTCCTGTCCTCCCCAATAAGGAAACCAATCCGGGTATTGGCTTTGTATGATGGGAAAATAAAACATATCCACCACTTTGCCATGCAGCAATGAGGCATACCCGCCTTCGGCAGGTAAAAACTGTGCTGCATTGAAAAAGGTGCTTTCATTAAACAGCACTCCGTAAAAAACACTGTCGATAATGTTCCCCATAGCACCGGCGAAAATCATAGCTATGCTGGTAGTCGCAAGCCAGTGCGATTTCTTTTTGTGCAGGTGATAGAGATAATAGCCAATGAGCGTCACTGCGACAATCCTGAAAAGCGTAAGGAAAACTTTTCCGTTCTCGCCTGCAAACTCAATACCAAAAGCCATCCCGTTGTTTTCTGTAAAATGAATCAGAAACCAGTCTCCCAGCACATGAAACTCTTGTCCCAGAGCCATATTGGTTTTGATCCAGAACTTAAGCGCCTGGTCAATAAAAAGCAAACTCAATATCAGAGCAATCGATTTTTTCACATTCGGGCAGGTTATATTAATTTTTTGCCATACCTATAGTACGCGGCTGATTGCCTTTACAATTGTTTTCAGACAATTAACAACTTTGTTATACTCCTGTTAGCGGTTTGTGCCTTGGTTGAGTTTGGCTTCGATGCTGAGGGTGGCATGCGGAACGCTGCGCAAACGCTCTTTGGCAATGAGTTTGCCGGTAGCTCTGCAGACGCCGTAGGTTTTGTTTTCGATGCGGATTAGTGCGGCCTCGAGCGATTTGATAAACTTGTCCTGGCGCGCGGCCAGCCTGCTGTTTTCTTCTTTCGACAGAACCTGATAGCCTTCTTCAAGCACTTTGAAGGTTGGCGATGTATCGTTGGTATCGTGTTCGTTGCTCATGGTAAAGGCCTCAGTCAGCAGTTTTAGGTCACGCCTGGCCTTTTCAAGTTTCTTAAGTATGATTTGCTTGAACTCTTCCAGTTCTTCGTCAGAGTATCGGGTTTTGGTTTTTTCAACGTCCTGCATATGGTTTCCTCCTGATTGGTTAAATCAATTCGTTCTGAACCCTTTTGATCTGGATAAAAGTTGAGATGTCATCGTCCACCTCTACCTTCACTTTGTCCTCGTCTGAAATATACTCAGAAAGTTCAAGTGACTGCGCCAGGGTTTCTGAACAAATATAATGAATATTATTTTGAATTGCTTGATCGATGCTGTGGTTTTTCTCAATAAATAATTCAATTTTATCGGTCACTTCAAATCCCTTTTCTTTCCTTAGGTTTTGAATGCGGTTGATAAGTTCGCGGGCAATGCCTTCGCGCTTTAAAGGTGGTGTAATGTTGATGTCCAGGGCTACGGTCAGGTTGCCTGTGTTGGCCACCACCCATCCGGGAATATCTTCGGTAATTATATCTACATCAGCGAGATTTAGGGTGGCTTCCAGGTCTCCAATTTTAAGATTAAAGAATCCGTTGGCTTCGAGGCTGGTAATATCCGCCTGGCTGAGACCGGCTATTGCCGTGGCGATTTCTTTCATTGCTTTCCCGAACACAGGCCCCAGTGTTTTGAAGTTCGGCTTGATTTTTTTGACCAGAAGAGCGTAATCCTCAGACAGAAATTCAATCTCTTTAACGTTTACCTCGCTTAGTATCAGATTTCTTACCGACTCAATCTGGGTACGGAAGTGAGCATCGTTCATAGGCAGCATTATGCGGGCCAATGGCTGGCGGACGCGGATATTTGTACGCTTTCGCAACGATAACACCATGGATGAGACCTGCTGAGCTAGCTCCATACGTTCTTCCAGCTCCTCGTCGACACAAGCAGGATCGGCTGCCGGAAAATCGGTCAGGTGAACCGACTGGACCGGGCAAAGCTGAGATACATGATTCAGATCAAGAAAAAGCCTGTCCATGAAGAATGGTGCGATGGGTGCCGCCAACATAGCTATGGTTTCCAGACAGCGGTACAGAGTCTGATAGGCAGAGATTTTGTCGGGGGTATACTCTCCTTTCCAGAAACGACGCCGCGAGAGGCGCACATACCAGTTGCTGAGGTGTTCGTCAACAAATTGTTGTAGGGTACGTCCTGCCTTGGTAGGCTCATAGTCCGAATAGTATTCGTCCACTTGCCGGATAAGGGTGTTCAGCTCAGAGAGTATCCAGCGATCTAGCTCTGGCCTTTCAGCATAGGGCACTTCGGCTTCTTTGTAGGCAAACCCGTCGATGTTGGCATACAGGGCAAAGAAACTGTATGTATTGAAAAGGGTGCCGAAAAATTTTCGTTGTACCTCAACCACGCCCTCAATATCGAATTTAAGGTTATCCCAGGGCTGTGAGTTGGTGATCATGTACCATCTTGTCGCATCTGGCCCGTATTTGGCGATAGTGTCAAACGGATCGACGGCATTTTTCAGGCGTTTCGACATTTTGTTTCCCATCTTGTCAAGAACAAGTCCGTTTGAAACCACTGTCCTGAAAGAAACATCATCAAATACCATAGTGGCAATAGCATGCAGGGTGAAGAACCATCCACGGGTTTGATCTACTCCTTCAGCGATGAAATCAGCCGGGAAGAATTCATTTAGCTCATTTTTTTTCTCAAAGGGATAGTGAAACTGAGCGAAAGGCATGGCTCCCGAATCGAACCAAACATCAATCAGGTCGGATTCTCGAGTCATACGCCTGCCCGTAGGCGACACAAGAATTATTTCATCGACATAGGGCCGGTGAAGATCGAAGGTGCGGTAATTTTCGTCTGACTCATCGTCGGGGTCGAAATTGGCCAGGGGGTTATTGGTCATAAACCCTGCCGCGATGGATTTTTCAATTTCGCTTTTAAGTTGCCTCAGAGAGCCGATGCAGATATGCTCCCTGCCGTCATCACTAACCCAGATAGGCAGAGGCGTACCCCAGTAGCGCGAACGGGAAAGGTTCCAATCGACAAGATTTTCGAGCCAATTTCCGAAACGCCCTGTTCCGGTTGATTCCGGCTTCCAGTTTATGGTTTTATTCAACTCGATCATCCGGTCGCGGTAGGCAGTAGTTTTAATGAACCACGAATCGAGCGGGTAATACAGGATGGGCTTATCAGTACGCCAGCAGTGAGGATATGAGTGCTCATACTTCTCAGACTTGAAGGCGCGGTTTTCGCGCTTGAGTTTAACAATGATGTCAATATCGACATTATCATCTTTGTTTGGGTCGAAATCCGGGTCGTATTCGGCTTTTACATATCTGCCTGCAAATTCGCCCATTTCATGGGTAAAGCGTCCGTCTTTGCCCACCAGCGTCAGAGAGCCAAGCCCGTATTGTTTGCCGGTTCTGAAGTCGTCGGCGCCAAAACTAGGAGCGATATGCACGATACCGGTTCCGTCCTCAGTGGTGACAAAATCTCCTGACACCACTACAAATGCATCGCCGGTTTCGGGTTGTGCATAAGGCAGCAACTGTTCATAGCGGATTCCTACCAGCATTTCGCCCCTGAATTCGGCGGCTACCTCAAAGGGGATGTTTTTCTGGCCGGCTTCATATTCATCCAGCTTCATTGAAGCATTCTTTTCGGGAAAATACTTAGCAACAAGGTCTTTGGCCAGCACCACGGTGACTGGCTGGTAGGTATATGGATTGTAGGTCTTAATGCTGGTGTAGTCAATATTATTACCGATAGCGAGCGATGTGTTCGATGGCAATGTCCAGGGTGTGGTGGTCCAGGCAAGAATAAAGACATCCCCATGGGATTTTTTGTACAGAAATTCGCTGGCAGCGTTTCGTATAACCTTGAACTGGGCTGTCACGGTGTTGTCTTTGACCATGCGGTAGCACCCCGGCTGGTTCAGCTCATGGGTGCTCAGGCCTGTACCTGCAGCGGGTGAATATGGCTGAATGGAATACCCTTTGTAAAGCAATCCCTTCTCATATAGCCTTGAAAGAAGATACCAGAGCGTTTCGATATACTTGTTTTCGAAAGTGATGTAAGGGTCTTTAAGATCTACCCAATAACCTATCTTGCGTGTGAGGTCGTCCCAAAGGTCTTTGTACTTCATTACTTCCTGCCGGCATTGGGCGTTATATTCGGCAACGGAGATCTTTCGGCCGATATCGTCTTTGGTGATACCTAGAGTTTTCTCGACAGCAATCTCGATCGGCAGGCCGTGGGTGTCCCATCCGGCTTTGCGTGCCACATGAAACCCTTTTTGTGTTTTATAGCGACAGAAAATATCCTTAATGGCTCGCGAAATCACATGATGAATGCCGGGCATTCCGTTGGCCGAGGGAGGACCTTCGTAGAAAACAAATTGCTGATTACCTTCGCGCACACTCAAGCTCTTATGAAAGATATCATGCTCCTCCCAATAATTAAGAATATCTTTTCCTATATGAGTCAGACTTAGTTGTTTGTATTCCTTGTACTTACGTTTCATCCTTTCGAGTTGCTTTGTCCTGTCGTAAAATAGCCTGCAAAATTAGAAAAAATAGCTTTGCACCCGCTTTTATACTACTGAAATATTGCAGTTTAGCGATGGTATCAAAGGAAACATCGACTCCAAAACAATCACCATGCCGGTGAAGCCGCTTACCGGAGAATTTCATACGTTCACCGATTTTTTGTTGTGGCTCCCGCCAACCCTGAGTAGTTTTGCCTCGTTAACCTTAAAATTTCTCACTATGGAAAATGCAGAAACTCCAAAACCGACCGGTCCTAAACCGCAAACCCTCATGTTCGGAATATTGATAATAGGAGTAGGTATAATACTCTTACTCAAGAACATGGGAGTGCTCAACTCTGGGTTGAGCCGAATCATTTTATCATGGCCGATGCTTATTATTGCCATAGGATTACTCAATCTTGACCGCAAATCCAGGCTGTTGGGTTTTATTCTTATCGCAGTAGGTTCTTTCTTCCTGCTGACCCGTTACCTTGGATACCCTACAAGTATCGGGCAGATATTCTGGCCATCGATCTTCATCATCGTTGGATTGGTCATGATTTTTAACGCAGGCAATTGGGGTAAAAGACATCACATAACTGCTGTTAGCCAGGGGGATGACGTGCTGAATGAGAGCGTAATTTTTGGCGGGCTTGACAAACTGGTTTACTCCGATTCTTTTCGCGGTGGCGAAGTTGTCACTGTTTTTGGGGGTGCCAAAATCAACCTGCTGAAAGCTAATCTGGCGCCGGGAACAAATGTGCTGGAACTTGTGGCAGTGTTCGGAGGATCAACACTCATCGTTCCGACCGACTGGAATGTTAAGCTTGAGACAGTCAATATTTTGGGCGGGTTCTCCGACAAGCGACCACTGTCGCAAGTGGACAGTAATAAAATACTTATAGTTAAAGGAGTTGCTATCTTTGGTGGCGGAGAAATCAAGAGTTTCTAACCTGGATCAGATGCCCAGACCGATAAACGGTTCACCTTCCATGCTGGTATATCCAGCCTTATGGATAGCAATAGCTGCTATCCATTTCGTGCTTTTGCCGACAGCATGGCAGTTATCGGTAAAGGAGGCTGCTCTCGACAGCTTTGTACACAATGGTCTTTTTGTAGTGATCGGCGCTGGGCTTTGGTTTTGGACCAAATATACAAGCTTGTATAAGAGCACCTTTTTTGAGGCGCTGGCAAAACACGTCGTAGGATGTGCGCTGAGTGTAGCACTGTGGATCTTTGCCAGCAACCAGGTTTTACATTCTCTGATGCCCGAAAATAATGGTTATCTGTCTTTTCTGGATAACTCGGTCGTCATAAGGGCTATAAGCGGTGTTTTTCTCTATTTACTGATGACCGGGCTATTTTATCTCATAGCGGCTTATCGGGAATTGGATGAAAACCGGAATCGAGAAAATGCGTTAAAAAGCCTGCTGCATGATGCCGAAATAAATATGTTAAGGTCGCAGATCAAGCCTCATTTTCTTTTTAACACCCTTAACTCGATCAATACGCTGATAATTAGCCAACCAGCGCTGGCGCGCGAAATGGTCCTGAAACTGTCAGAGTTTATGCGCCACTCCCTGAAGCAAAAAGAAGAAGCCTTATGCACCCTGAAAGAGGAACTTAGCCATGTAAGGCTTTATCTGGATATTGAAAAAGTCAGATTCTTGGATCGTTTAAGGATCAACGAAACCATTGATGACGATTGCCTTGAAGCAAAGCTACCGGCCATGATCATGCAACCTTTGGTCGAAAATGCGGTGAAACACGGTGTGTATGAAATGACGGAAGATGTTAATATCAAGCTTAAAGCCAGTATTAAAAATAATAGTCTTCGGATTGAGGTCTCAAATAGTTACGATGCCGGGCACAAGGCCGCAAAAGGAACCGGAACAGGGTTGAGCAACATAGCCAGGCGACTACAATTGCTTTATGGCCGCGCAGACCTATTAGAGATAGAAAAGAGCAACGGAACGTTCACTGCAACACTTCACATTCCGCAATGAATAAAAAAGTTACCGCTATTATCGTCGATGACGAGCCACTGGCTCGCCAGCTAATTCATGAATACCTTTTAAACACTATCGAAGTGCAGGTAGTTGCAGAATGTTCCAATGGATTTGAAGCATTGAAGAGTATTCAGGAGCTTACTCCTGATCTGGTTTTTCTTGATATTCAAATGCCCAAGGTGGATGGTTTTGAATTGCTCGAGGTGCTGGATCATCCACCTGTGATCATCTTTACCACCGCCTATGACCAGTATGCTATTCGGGCCTTTGAGGCAAATGCCGTCGACTACCTGCTCAAGCCTTTTTCCAAAGAAAGATTTAATCAGGCTTTATCCAAAGCGATTCACAAGCTTAGGAGTTTGACACCTACTGGCCCTGAACCGTTAAATTTTTTCAGAAATAGTATTGATCGTGATGACAGGGTGCTGGACAGGATTGTGGTAAGGCAGGGATCAAAGATCGTGGTAATACCCGTAGAAGAAGTATATTATTTTGAATCACAGGACGATTATGTGATGATTCATTCAACCCTGGGCCGGTTTCTGAAAGAAAAAACCATGCAGTTCTTCGAACATTCCCTGCCATCAAATGGATTTCTAAGAATTCACCGGAGCTGCCTTATCAATCTCAGCTATGTGACAGGTATCGAGCTATACGAAAAAAATACCCACATGGTTGTGATGAAAAATGGCGCTAAGCTCAGGGCAAGCCAGGAAGGATATAAAAGACTGAGGGGCGTATTCTGATTTTCTTTTCCTGCTATTTCTGCCGGATTATCTTTCCTGAAATGGTTTTAGGCAAGGCATGAACAAATCTGATTTCCCGGGGTTTTTGCTGCGGATTTGACAAACCTTCGAACAATGGGCTATATTCCGCATACTTCTCGGTGCCCGCCCTGTATACCATTTCCTGCTCAGCATTTGGGTCTTCGATTAGTAAAACGGCTTTTGTTCCCAAGGTTTCGTCGGGTACACCCACGATAACGAAAGGTAGCCGGATAACGGACCCAAGTTGTTTTTCAACCTGTTCCGGAATGATTTTTATCCCGCCCGAGTTGATTACATGATCATTGCGGCCTAACCAGCGAAAACGCTTAGGATCCGCCAGCTCCACCAAATCGTTGGTGATGATGTGAGGCTGGTCGAGGTGCGGGGCGTAAATTGCAAGGCAGCCCCTGTCATCCGTGGCGACTTCAACCCCTGGAAGCACTTTGAAGTAGTCGTCCGCATCGGGGCCGTTTAGTCGTCTCAAAGCAATATGAGTAAGGGTTTCTGTCATCCCGAATGTTTCATAGATGACATTGGTAAAACCATGCAATTGTTGTTGAAGGCAGGGACTAACCGGTGCGCCGCCTATCAGAATGTTCCTAATATTTTCAAAGATAGGCCTTGTAGCAGGGTTCCCGATGCAAGCCGATACCTGCAGGGGAGTCATGGCAGCAAAATCAATTCTGATGTGGCTTTGGACTGATAGTAAGGGGTTTGCTGTCGGTTCAGCAATTACAAGATTCATTTTCCACACCTTTGACCTTACCACCATCATTTTTCCGGCAATAAAATCAATGGGCAGGCACAACAATGCATTTTCACCTTGCTGCAAGCCAAGCACCTGGCCGGTCAGCCTTGCCGATTGAATCATAGCACTACGGCTAGCCTGTATGGTTTTGGGCACGCCGGTCGAGCCTGATGTTTGAAACTCAAACCATTCATGACCCTTATCCCACTGCTGAATAAAGGCCTCAGGCTTTGAAAGACCTGTACCGGAGAAACCCATTTTCGACGTATAAATGAGAAGTGAAATTATTTGAAAAAAGGCTGCCGGTACCAAGCCCGTGAACAACCGGATGATTGATAGAGCAGGTATATTGGGCCAGCGCGTTAAGTCCGATGTTCGATTCAAGTGCCGAAGTTATCCAGAATCCAATACTTCTTTCGCGGGCAAGCTCAATCCATTTGTTTGTGGCATCAAATCCGCCCAGCATGGAAGTTTTTAGAACAATATAGTGAGGACGGACCAAATCAAGCAGTCGGATGCGGTCCTCCTCGCTAAGTCTGTGCACAAAAAGTTCTTCATCAACCGCGATGGGTACCGGCGACTGCTGACATAAAGAAGACATTGCCTCCCATTGGCCGGGCTTTATGGGTTGCTCAATGGAATGAAGATCGTAATCAGACAGTTGTTTGATTTTTTCCATCGCCAGCAAGGGAGAAAATGCGCCGTTGGCATCTACCCTTAGCTCAGTGATATCTGTTCCGAACTCTCTGCGTATCGCCTTAAGCAATTTTAGCTCTTCTGAAAAGTCCAGAGCACCTATTTTTAGCTTGATACACTTGTATCCCTCACCGATTTTCTTTCGCACCTGCCTGATCATATCTGCTTTTGTACCCATCCATATCAGTCCGTTGATGGCAATGCCATACGACTGGTGGATGAATCCCGATGGAAAATATATGCCGTTACCTCCGTTGCTGTAATCCGCAAAGGCCATTTCGAGCCCGGTTCGGATGCTGGGAAATGCTTCTAAGGCCCGGCAGTCTGAAATTAAAAAATATTCAGGGTCAAGGCTTACCGCAGCTAAGGTTTCTGTGTAATTGTCTGTCTGGTCGGGACTTAGATAAGGAATCAGGCTGCACTCGCCTGTGCCGGTAATGTCTTTTTGTTCAGGATCATATAAATGAATGATCCAAGAAGGTTTATCGGTAAGCACCCCCCTTGAGGTGCCTACAGGACTATGAAACCTGAGTACATACCTCGTAAAATCAGCCTTTAGCATAAAAAAAAATTAAGGCTTACAAAATGAGACCCAATCCAAAAGTAAGTGAAAATAGCAGAGTGGTGAGAGCCAGTTTTTTCAGGAAGGGGTCCAGCAGGGCCGGAACGGAATTTTTAAATACTCCGTACACGTTCATCCAGAAAAAAGGAACGGTTATCAGGAAGGCCAGTTGTAGGGGGGAGTGGTAGTTCAATACGGTATATGTCAAACCCAGAATCACCGACCCTGCGATTAGGAAAAAGTGGTACCATTTGGCGGCTGGTACTCCCCATTTCACCACTAGGGTGTGTTTGCCGCTTTGCTCGTCATTTTCCACATCGCGCAGGTTGTTCAGATTAAGTACTGCCACACTTAGCATTCCAAGGGCTGAGGCTGGCAAAAGTACATCGGGGTTCACATGCTTGGCAATCAAATAATAGGCACCCATAACGCCTATTATGCCAAAAAAAATGAACACGAACAAATCTCCAAATCCGCGGTATCCGTAAGGGTTTTTCCCCACAGTGTATTTGATGGCTGAAACAATGGCCATCAGCCCCAGCACAAGAAACAGGATTTTTACAGCCGAACCAATTCCCTGTAAAGCGAAAAAGACTAGCGGAATGCCTGCTGAAAGCGACAGTATGGAAAAAACAATTATGGCATTTTTCATCTGTGAAGCACGGATTACTCCTCTCTGCACGGCTCTTTTAGGCCCCGCCCTCCGTTGGTTATCAACCCCGTGTTCCGAATCACCATAATCGTTGGCAAGGTTTGAAAGTATTTGCAGGAAAAGAACCGTCAGAAGTAACAAAATGGTTATTGAAGGGCTGAAGTGACCGTCATAATATGCCAGAAACGCCCCGAGTAATACCGTCGAAAGTGCAAGCGGCAAGGTGCGTAGCCGCATTGCCGCCATCCAGTATGTGAGGTTTCTTTGCATATGCTTTCATTTACTTTTTTGGGTAAATATCTAGCTGTCTATAGGAAAACCCTTTTTAAATGCAATCATTAAGGGAATTTAGGATACTTCTGAAAATCAGGAAGTCGTTTTTCGAGGAAAGCCCTTTTCCCCTCCTGGGCTTCGTCGGTTAGGTAATAGAGCAGTGTAGCATTGCCTGCCAGTTCCTGTAATCCTGCCTGCCCGTCGAGCTCGGCATTGAAACAGGCTTTCAGCATCCGTATAGCCAGAGGGCTTCGCAACAGTATCGTTTTGCACCAGTCTACCACTTCGTCCTCAAGGTTTTCGAGAGGTACCACCTTATTTACCAGCCCCATTTCAAGGGCTTCCTGAGCCGAGTACTGGCGACAAAGAAACCATATCTCTCGGGCTTTTTTCTGCCCAACGATACGTGCCAGGTAGGACGAGCCGAAACCTCCGTCGAAACTGCCTACTTTGGGCCCGGTTTGACCGAAGATAGCGTTTTCACTAGCGATGGTCAAGTCGCAGACAACATGCAACACATGCCCGCCGCCGATAGCATATCCATTGACCATGGCAAGGACGGGTTTAGGCAATGACCGGATAAGCTTCTGAAGATCCAGTACGTTCAGGCGTGGCACTCCGTCTTTCCCGACATAGCCACCGATGTTTTTCACATTTTGATCACCTCCGCTGCAAAATGCCTTATCTCCCGCCCCTGTGATTACCACAACGCCGATATCATTTCGCTCGCGGCTTATGCGCATGGCGTCAATCATTTCCTTCACCGTATCGGGCGTAAACGCGTTTCGGTAGCGGGGCCTGTTGATAGTGATTCGGGCAATGCCTTCGAAATAATCGAAAAGTATCTCCTCGTAATCTTTTATTTTGGTCCAGTCACGCTTTTGGGTCATATCCGTATTGATTGAAAGTATTTTTTTAACATCTCTGCACTGGTTTTGTTTTGAGTGATCACCTCCAGAATGGCGGTTTTTTTGAGGGAGACATCCAAAAACATCGGCAGACTTGCCTCCAACCCGATCGCGTCCGAAACACTATAGAAATCGAGGTTGAATAACGCAGCAAGTTGCCTGATGGATGGAATGACAGGGGTCTCAAGAAATTTTTCAAATCCAGGCATGTCGTCGGGTCCTTCGATAATTCTAAAAATATTACCTCCGCCATTATTGAAAACAATGATTCGCAGGTTTTTCGTAAGGTTTGTGTTCCAGAGCCCGTTTGAGTCGTAAAAAAGAGAAAGATCGCCTGAAAAAAGAATGGTAAGCTGCTGGTTGGCCCAGGCTGCTCCGGCTGCTGTAGATACAACGCCATCAATACCGCTTACTCCGCGATTTGAATAACAGGCTGGTGGGTGAGGAAATTCGAAGAGCTGAAGATAACGCACAGGAGTGCTGTTGCCAGCTTGAATGATGCACCCGGCCGGCAGCTTGCGTGTGATAATCTCGTAGGCCTTGAGGTCGCTCCACAGGCAATTGTCGAAAAACAGGTCGTGTTTTAAAGCCCTTGCTCTGACCAGCTCTTTCCACTTTTGGCAATAACCGGATGCAACCGGCTTAATTCCGTCTATCAAAATCCTGAAAAAAGCTACAGGGGTTAGGGGTATACTAAGACTAAGGCTCCGGAAAGTGTCCATGTATTGATCCGAGACTCCAACATGCCAGTGTGCGGCGGGTTTACTTTTTTGCAGCCAGGCTTTCACCCTTCGCGAAACGATGTTTCCGCCAAGGGTAATTAGAAGATCGGGCACAAAACTGCTCCCCATTTCAGGACTAAACCCTTCGATAAGCCGGTCGGTATGACTTAAAAAGTTTGTGTCAAAAAGATTGGATGTATTTTCGGTCAATACAGCTACCGACGGATCTTTGGCAATAGTTGCCAGCAAATTATTTAGTTCGGGGTTGGGCGGAAGTAATCCGGTAAGAATAAGTTTTGATGAAGCCTTATTCCATTGTTCAATCAGGTTTTTGGCCAGCGCGGAATCCAGGGTAGATGATATTTTCAACTTCTCCATTAGCACTCCGGTGGATTCGGATGCGATTTCCCCGCTATACAGCGGCTCGCTGAGAGGGATATTGACGTGCACAGGGCCGGGTATGGGGGAGGTGGCAGCGTCAATAGCTTCGTTGATCAGTCGTATACCGAATCGAATTGTGTCCGGATTGTGCGGTTCAGCAGGAAGGCTGGTAGTATATCGTATGAAGTTGGCGTAGATGTGGGTTTGGCGTATAGCCTGACCATCGCCTTGGTCTATCCATTCTGGCGGGCGATCGGCGGTAATCACCACGAGCGGAATTTGCTGGTAAAAGGCTTCTGCAACGGCAGGTGCATAATTTAACGGAGCGCTTCCCGAGGTGCATACAATAGCCACAGGGGTGCAGGTTTGCTGGGCAATGCCGAGGGCAAAAAAGGCTGCCGAACGTTCGTCGATCACGCTCAGGCAGGTTAGGCCAGGCATGCGAATGAGCGATTTGATCACTGGCGCATTACGAGAGCCCGGCGAAATAATAACCGTGCTCACGCCCTTGGCTTTAAGAATGTCGGCGAGATGTGAAAGTATCGGTTTGCCGCTGTTGGCCATTTTCAGGAATTTATTCAGCTAAATTCCGTATTTTTCTGATAACCGACAACAATGTGTTTGTTTTCGCTGTTGTCTCTTCCCACTCTCTTTGTGGCACTGAATCAGAAGTGAGTCCGCCGCCAGCAAACAAAATCATCTGCCGTTTGGTTATCTTCATGCAGCGCAGATTGACGTAAAGAAAAATCCCATTCGAATCTATTGGTCCAAGAAATCCGGTGTAGTATTGTCGTGGGTGTGCTTCGAGACGTTGAATTTCGCGAAGCGCTTTATCTGACGGAATTCCACAAACAGCGGGAGTGGGGTGAAGTGCCCCGGCCAACTGCCTGAGAGAACATCCAGGGGTGAATTCAAAGGTGGTGCAAAGGTGCTGCAAGCTCCCTGCTGTGATCGTTGAGGGACCTGCCACACCTACATTTTCTGCCTTGAAATTTTGAAGGGTCTGTGTAATATGTTGAACCACAAAAGCTTGCTCGTCATACTCTTTTTGAGTCCACTTAGCCCTTAATCCCACTTGCCGGGTTCCTGCCAGCGCCATGGTCGAGCATCTGCCATTGCTGCAATGTAATAACACTTCAGGGGTTGCCCCCATCCATGTTCCAACCGGATCGAACTGCGCCAGATAGACAAATGCACTGGGATGTGCATCGGCCAGAGCCGAAAAACATTGAAGCAATTTTTTATTGCTTAATCGTTGTGTAGTGCTTATACGCGAGAGAACCACTTTTTTCATTTTTTGATCTCTTATTTCGCGAATAACTTGATTTACCTGACTGAGATAAGCTGATTTCCTTGTCTGCTTCCACGCCTCATTGAATGAAGATTTCTCAGATCCGGATTCATGAAACACAAGGGGGCGGGAATCCCCAGTCCCCTCAATAACTATATCAGGCTGTAGTAAAACATAGGGTGTACTACCCGAGGGTGAAAAGGGTGCCATCAGGAAGCCTCTGCTTTCAGGAATTTCGTTAAGTGTAGGAGCTGCAATTACCAAACCTCGACTGTTGGCCCAAAGCTGATACGGCTTCCCGGGCTGCCTGAACAACACAAACGGAATCCTCAGTGCTAGTGACTGCAGGGCTGGCTTTTCAATGTGTGTGGGCAGTATCATGCGGTTTTTTTTCCACCACCATCACCGTAAGCCTGGCTATACACACGAGGCGGTTTTTATCATCCGTTATCTTAATTTCCCATACATGCAGCCTGCGTGCATTGGCAAGCAAAACCGCTTTGCCGTGCACATATCCATCGCTCACTTTTCGCAGGTGGTTGGCATTGATCTCAACACCTACGATGGCATGAGTGTCGTAGTTGATCAGCAGAACCGATCCCAGACTTCCCAGCGATTCGGCCAAGGCTGCACTGGCTCCGCCGTGCAACAGCCCTGCCGGCTGGCGGGTACGTGCATCCACGGGCATTCGGGCACAGATGTAGTCACTCCCCAGCTCGGTATAGTCGATGCCTAAGTGCTGCATAAGGGTTCCCTGATTCATCTGATTCAATTCATCCAGCGATACCTGTTTAAGCATGGAATTTAGGTTTTGCGATTGAAGAACGGTTATTGTTTTCTAGGTGAAGTCCTGTTTTTTATCACCTGCATTAGGCTGATCATCAGCAATAATACCGATGTAAATGCAGCTATCCGTGCAATATAGTCACCAAAGCGGGCGTATAACGTGATTTTTTCACCTGTCCGTATTTCCTCTTTTATGACATCACGAGTCCAGTAGGCAGTGGGTTGCTGAATATCGCCGCGCTTGTTTACAAAACACGAAATTCCTGTATTGGCCGAGCGGGCAACGGACCTTCGCAGCTCAATGGCTCTCAGCGACGAAAACAATAGATGTTGACGGTGCCCTGGGGTGGTGCCCCACCATCCGTCGTTGGTAATTACAAATATCAGGTTGGCGCCATTACGGACATAGCCTGACATGAATTCGCCATAAACAGATTCATAGCAGATGGCAATACCAATATTCAATCCATCAGGGGTTATGAAGGGCTTGCGTACCTTGTCAGTTCCCAGGCTTCCGACGGTACCGCCCAGGTCGAGGGCCAGTTTTTCAATGAACCTGAAATGCCGTGCCAGGGGCATTACCTCCACGCCCGGTGTGAGCTTTGATTTATGGTAGAGCTGGAAATATTGGGAGGTGTCAAAGAGTATGGCCGTGTTGAATGCCTCATAATACATTCCGGTATTTCCAAATTTGCGTGCCGATGGCATCCAGGCAAGTTCGGGATCGAGCATGCGTCGGGTCGAAAGCCCCGCCACCAAGCTTGTATTCGGAAAATCCTGCAGATATTCCCTGAACCTCACTACGCTGGGCGACTGATTCATATCTTCTTCCCATACATACTCCTGGATGGCGCTTTCGGGAGTAACAACAAACCGGGTGCCGGGACTTAGCTCTTTGCGCGCCAGGTCCCACATCCTTCCCACTATCTCGAGGGGAGGCAACTCATACTGCTCAGAATAGGGATCAAGATTGGGCTGCACCACTACAACCTCCACATTGCGCCCCTCTTCGGTATCCACTGATTGGTAAATGACTAAAGAAATAACAATTGGCACAAGAATCAGGGCAATCACCCACGAGCTACCCAACACTATCTGCCTGAGCGGGGCCCTGTTTTGGATAAGTCCAACTATTCTGAAAACGAGTATATTCACTAACAGAACCCACAGTGTGCCTCCGAATACCCCGGTATATTCATACCATTGAATCCAGGTGTGGCGAGAAGCAAAGCCGTTACCAAGGCTGAGCCAAGGCCAGTTGAGATCCCAGTGGTGATGTATCAGCTCAAAAGTTATCCAGTAAGCTACTAAAGCCCCCCTCCCGTAAGCAGGATGCTTCAGCCTCCGCCTTGTTGCATGAAAAAGGGTGAATACGGCTGTCATAAAGATGGAATTCAACCCCACGGCGACAACAGCTCCTACAAATGACGAATTTTTAATCCAGTAGGTAGTAAGTAGATTCCATGTGAAAAAGGCAATAAGCACATAAAGCGCCAGCGAAAAAACCGAGTTACTGTCTTTGCGATACCAGAAATGTTGTTCAATAAATAATAAGGGTACGAAAGCAACAAACAACAAAGCCGGAAAGCCATTTACAGGCCAGGCCAGGGCCAGCATTAAACCGGCTGCTAAAGCCATGAGTACGAGGGTTGAACTTTTCATTATCAGGCAATCAGGACACTATGTGTTTTTGATAAATCACTCTTATTATTTTGATCAGTCATATTTTTTCAACCTGAGAGTTTAGTATTAAAACAACAGGCAAGACTCTGATGGGGTTATGTATTTCGCCTGAGCATCCCAAGGCAAAAATTGCCGAATTCCTTTTTTTTATACTCATCCGCAATCACCCTGTCGTAGCTTTTGATAGCTTCAAGGTAGTAATATTCCATAAGCCTTTCGGCATGCTCACGAATCTGGTACTTGGTATAGATTTCCAGAACAGTCTGTATTTTTTCGTCTGGGTTGTCAGGCTGATCGCTGTAAAGCTGCTTCAGTTTTTCGGCCGTTTTTTTATCTGACAATTCCAGGGCCTTGAGATAGAGAAAGGTCTTTTTGTTGGCCACAATGTCGCCACCCGGTTTTTTACCAAACTCTTCCTCCGAACCAAAAACATCCAGAATGTCGTCCTGTAACTGAAAGGCAATACCAAGATTTTCACCATATAGGTGCATCAATGCCGCCTGATCTGGCTGAGCGTTGGCCAACATCGCCCCTATCTGCATGCATCCGCCAAAGAAGACAGCCGTTTTCAACCGGATCATTTCTATATAATCTTCGATTCTTACGTTTCCGGTCTGCTCAAAATTCATATCCATCTGCTGCCCCTCGCAGATCTGGATGGCAATTCGGTTAAACAGATGCAGCACGTCTGCAAGCTTTGACGGGTGTGTCTTGGCTATTGAATCATAGGCCATCGCAAACAGGGTATCGCCCGATAAAATTGCTATGTTTGGGTTCCATCTCCGGCACACAGTTTCCCTCCCCCTGCGCAAAGGAGCCTGATCCATAATATCGTCGTGTATGAGACTGAAATTATGCAGCAATTCAATCCCCAGGGCCGGATACAACATGTCCTCAGCTTTTCCTTCAAAAAGTTCGCAGGCCATCATTGCTATTACCGGCCTCATTCTCTTTCCCCCTGCGGCCAGCGCGTAACGGATGGGTTCATACAGCTCGGCAGGTTTGGAGGGGTATCTGATGCCGGCAATTGTTTTCTCTATTTTATGCACATAATGCTTGCTTTTCATAGGCAAAACAAATAACAATTCCGGAGTTAGTTACAGCAAATTTATCAGGGTGTCTTCTGTCAAATCAGGAGTAAATGCGCCGGAGATTAGGTTTAGTCCTTTAGCTTTTCAGGATATCCATCAGGTACTGTCCGTACCCACTTTTTAGCAGAGGCGCTGCGAGCGTTGCCAGCTGATCTTTGCCAATAAAGCCCATACGATAGGCCACCTCTTCGATGCAGCCGATTTTCAGCCCCTGGCGGTCTTCGATCACCTGCACAAATTGCGATGCCTGAATAAGCGAAGCAAATGTCCCGGTGTCGAGCCAGGCAGTACCCCGGCTTAGCATGGCTACCTTCAGCCTGTTTCTGCGCAAGAACTCGCGGTTTACATCTGTGATCTCATATTCGCCCCGAGCGCTTGGTTTCAGGTTTTTAGCTATCTCCACCACCGAATTGTCATAAAAATATAAACCGGGGACAGCATAATTCGACTTTGGGAGTACAGGCTTCTCCTCGATAGAAATAGCATTCATCTGGCTGTCGAACTCAACCACACCATAACGTTGCGGATCTGAAACATGATAGGCAAAAATTACACCTCCCTCCGGATCGTTGTTTTCCTGTAGCAGTTTTGGTAAACCGGTGCTGTAAAAGATATTATCGCCCAGAATCAATGCTGCCTTATCCTTCCCGATAAAAGGAGCACCGATGACAAATGCCTGCGCCAACCCGTTTGGCACGGCCTGTTCTGCGTAGCTGAATGAGCACCCCAGCTGCCTTCCATCGCCAAGGAGGTGCCTGAAATGTGGCAAGTCATATGGCGTGGATATGATCAGAATCTTATTGATTCCGGCCATCATAAGCACTGACAGCGGATAATATATCATGGGCTTGTCGTACACCGGCATCAGTTGTTTGCTTATGGCAAGCGTCAGCGGGTGCAGCCTGGTGCCCGAACCGCCGGCTAGGATAATACCTTTCATGACTTTTCGGTTGGTTGGTTGATTTGCGGAATGACAGGATCCGTATCGTTTTCGTCGAAGATATGAATGGCCGGATCGCTAAAGTTGCGCGTTGTCGCCAGTTTATCGAGCCATAACAACAAGGAGGGAAGTACAAACAAGTTTGCCAAAACAGCGACCAGCAGGGTGACCGAGACAAGAAAGCCTACTGCTTCGGTGCCACCGAATGTGGATAACATGAAAATCGAGAAGCCAAGAAACAAAACGATAGATGAATACACCATACTGAAGCCGGTTTCGCGCAGCGCATTGATTACCGACTCCTTGATGTCCCAGTTGTTTTGCTTCAGCTCCATCCGGTATCGCGACAGAAAATGAATAGCATTGTCAACCGAAATACCGAGCGCAATACTGAAGATAAGGATGGTGGAGGGTTTAATGTTTATGTCCAGAAACCCCATCAGCGCAGCTGTTAACAGCTGCGGGAGCATATTTGGAATCATGGATATGGCTACCATTTTCCATGAGGAAAACATCAATGCCATAATAAGGCCTATCGCAATAATAGCCAGGATGAGACTGACAACGAGGTTGGTTACCAGGTAATTCGTCCCTTTCAGAAAAACCACGCTTGTGCCAGTAAGCTGCACATCAAACTGGTCGCGGGGAAAAATGGAATCTATCTGTGGTGTAAGATCATTCCGTATGCGGGCTATCTCGTGTGTGCCGATGTTGGCCATCTGTACACTTATGCGGGTCACCTGCATATTGGTATCAACAAACGAGTTGAGTATGGTTCGCTTATTTGACTGCATTCCCGGAATATACCGTACGATGAAGTTTTGTTCCTGGCTGTTGGGCAGCCCATACATTTCGGGATCGCCATTATAAAAGGCTTGTCTTAAAAACTTAGTAACCTCCGCTATCGACAATGGTTCCGAAAACTCAGGATACGAAGCCAGTGTATCCTGCAGCTGACTGATGCGGCGAATGGTGGAAGGTTGCAGCACGCCTCGTTTGCGCCGGGTGTCGATAGAAATTTCGAATGGCAGGGTGCCACGGAATTCCTTTTCAAAAAACAGCAGATCGACATACAGGGGATCCTTGTGGGGAATATCATCCACCACATTGCCTGTGGTTCTCAGCTTAGTGACCCCAACAATACTGATCAATGCAGTGCTGATGGCCACAATATACACCCAGCGCCTGTGATTAACCACGATGTTCACTACCCTTTCAAGTATGGTCACCGTGAACCGGTTGTCAAGATGCCTTATATGGCGGGCAGCAGGTGGATTAAGATAACTAAAGAAGATCGGTATCAGAAAAATGGAAAGCACGAAAATGACCATGATATTGAGGGAGGCCATCACGCCAAACTCAATCAGCAATTTATTACGGGTCAGGATAAAAGTGCCAAACCCGATGGCTGTGGTGATGTTAGTTAAAAAGGTTGCATTTCCTACCCTTTGTACCACGCGCGAGAGTGCCTTCACCTTGTTGCGGTGCGAGCGGTATTCGTGATGAAACTTATTGAGAAGAAAGATGCAGTTTTCAACACCGATAATGATTAGCAGGGGAGGAAGAATCCCAGTCAGGATGGTAATCTGGTACCCAAACAGCGACATGGTTCCCAATGCCCACACCACACTGATCACTACGATCACCATAGGGAAAAGCACGGCTTTGAACGATCTGAAAAACACAAAAAGAGCCAGTGACGCCACCAGCATAGCCAGAATGATGAACAGTTTCAGCTCCTGCTGTATTTTGAACATCGTTTTGGTTCGGATGTAAGGCATTCCCGAAAGGTGCGCCTTCATGCCGGTGGAGGTTTCAAATGCCCTCACCTCGTTCTCTATTTCTTCAACTATGGCTATCCGTCCCTTGGTATTGACCTGATTTTTGTCTAGGGTGATCATCATCAGCGTGGCGCCGCTTTGCCGGTTGTAGAGAAACCCATCATAAAAAGGCAGAGAAAATATCTTTTCTTTGATGCTGTCCAGCTCCGCCTGATTGGCCGGAAATGTGGTGAACAAAGGGCGAAAGTCGAAACGCTGAAGGCTGTCGTCTTTAATTATTTTATAGATGCGGGCCACTGACACAACCTCGCTCACCCCCTCAACCAATTTCAGTTTATTGGTTAGGTCGAACCACGCCCTGAACTTACTGTATTCATAAAGCTCCGGATCCTTAATACCTGCAAACAAAACTGCCCCGTCTTCGCCAAAAGTCTTTTTAAAGTTCTGGTAGTTGATCACGGTAGAATCTGACTCGGGCAGCATCTGAAACATATCGTAAGACATGGTGATTTTCGATGCAAAATACCCCATGACTATGGTAACAATGCCGATAATTACCAGATGAGTGAACCGGTAGCGTAGAATGATCCGGACAAGTAGATTCCACATGATATGACAACAAAATCATAAAAAGGAGCGGATCCAAATCAGGCTTAATCCTTCTCCCCCAAAATATACAAAATGCAAAGATATACTTTTGAACCAAAAATGAAAGTAATCGACTGTTGCTGTTGCAGATCGGCTAACAGACGGGGCCGTATAGGGGGCTACTCCGATAATTTATTCCCTGCCTTTCATATAAGTTCAGCCGGCAGAACCGGCCACAAAACTTGTGATGACTAATGACATAAACGCTGCGAACCTATCAGTCCCAGTTCAGAATCTTTCTGAAATCAAATTCTTCAGGGTTCTCTACAAACTTCCGTGATGCTTCATAATCGTCCGCTTCAAGGTATTGCAGGCCGTGGTCGAATACCAGCCTGGCTTTGGGCCCATCCATGTTTACCATGCGCGGCCTCACCTTCCCGTGCTCATCGGTAACATCACTTAAAAACAACGGCCGTGTTTCCCCGATGTGATCGGAGGTTACCATGCAGGCCGAGTACCCTTGGTCAAAGAGCTTCTTCACACCCATCCCCAGCAGGGCACAGTATAACCGGTCAAAGGCAATCGGATTGACGCAGCGCAATTCATAACCCAGCTCCACGGGGCGGCTTTTCACCTGCAAGTTGATCTTTCTAAGTTTCTGCTGCAGTAAAACATTAAAAATGTGTGCTTTGCTGACATCACCCAGCTCGGGGTGCCCGTGGTCATCGTAAGTAAACAGAATGCCACTGGCTTTTATTTCATCATCGGTCATGAAATGAAATACCCCTTCGCTCACAATGGCAACACCGTAAGGAATTCCCTGAATCTTGCGCTTGATGATGGCCGAGATAATAAGACGGATAATGCGATCGAAGGTGACCTCGGCTTTGTCGAACATCTCAGGAATAATGATCATCGGGTAATGGCAGGCAGCCCCGATACCAAAGGCAAGGTGTCCGGCCTCGCGCCCCATGGCCGAAACCACAAACCAATTGCCGCTTGTTCTGGAATCCTCATACACCGTGGTCGCTATCCTCACCCCCTCCTGCTTCGCACTCTGATAGCCAAAGGTGGGCTGACCTTCGGGCAGAGGCAGGTCGTTGTCAATGGTTTTAGGTACATGGATATTTTGAATTTCAACCTTATGTTCGAGAAGAAATTTTGAAATACGGTTGGCAGTAGAGGCGGTATCGTCACCGCCTATGGTGACAAGCAGCTTTATGTTGTTGGTGACAAAAAAGTCTGCCGAAAACTCACGGTCTTTTGGTTTGTATCGACTCATCTGTAAAAACGACCCACCCTGGTTGTGTATCTTGTCGGCAATGGCAAAGGTGAATTCAACCGTTTCGGGCGAGGGTTTAAACAGATTCTTGTACCCTTCGTTCAATCCTATCACACGGTAGCCGTCTTTCAGAAAAACTTTGGCTACGGTTCCTATCACCGTGTTTATGCCCGGGGCCGGGCCTCCACCCGCCAGAATGGCAACAGTTCCTTTATTGATCATCGTTATAAATATTGCTTGTTGGCAGGTAACAAAAATAATAAAATGTGTATAGCCCAATTACAAGCATTTTTCAAAACATCATTTAATTAACTTCGCAGGGCTTACGCACTCCTGCCATGACGTTAAACTACATCTGGTTGGCTTTCTTCATCATCGCCTTCTTGCTAGGGCTTGTCAGGCTGATCTTCTTTGGCGATACCGAAGCGTTTCAGGCTATGATGGGAAGCTCGTTCGACATGGCTAAAACCGGCTTTGAGATTTCCCTTGGCCTTACGGGGGTTATGACCCTGTGGCTGGGCCTGATGAAGGTAGGCGAAGAGGGAGGAGTAATACGGGCAATGGCGAGGGTGGTAAGACCACTCTTTCGAAGACTCTTCCCTGATATACCAGAGGATCATCCCGCCAATGGCGCGATCATCATGAACCTGGCAGCCAACATGCTCGGTCTCGACAATGCCGCTACCCCGCTTGGTCTGAAGGCCATGAAGGAACTACAGGAAATTAATCCCGAAAAGGAGCGCGCCTCTGACTCCATGATCATGTTTCTGGTGCTCAACACTTCCGGGCTGACAATAATCCCCATCAGTATCATGGTGTACCGGGCGCAGATGGGAGCCGCCGACCCTTCGGATGTTTTCCTGCCGATATTGCTCAGCACTTTTTTTTCAACCCTTGCCGGAATCATTGCCGTGGCAGTGATGCAGCGCATCAACCTGTTTCAGAAAGCCATTCTGCTGTATCTCGGCGGATTCAGCCTGCTGATAGCCTCCGTCATCTGGTATTTTTCGACCGTCCCGCAGCAGCAGGTGACGGTAATATCGTCGGTGGCAGGCAATCTCATCCTGTTTTCTGTCATCATCGCGTTTCTTGGCTTCGGGCTGAAAAAAAAGATCAATGTGTTCGAAACCTTCATAGAGGGAGCCAAAGAGGGTTTCTGGATAGCCGTGAAAATCATTCCCTACCTGATCGCCATCCTGGTGGCTATTGGGGTGTTCAGAGCTTCGGGGGCGATGGATTGGCTCGTTGAAGCCATACGCAGTGTGGCCATTGCGCTTGGTTCGGACGGTGATTTTGTATCTGCGCTGCCCACCGCTCTGATGAAGCCGCTCAGTGGCTCGGGAGCAAGAGGCATGATGATCGATGCGATGAAACAATACGGTACCGACTCGTTTGCCGGCCGACTGTCATGCATGTTTCAGGGCGCTACGGATACCACCTTCTATATTCTTGCAGTATATTTCGGGTCTGTCAGCATACGCAAAACCCGCTACGCAGTTACCGCAGGGCTAATCGCCGATTTTGCGGGCATTATTGCCGCCATCTTTATTGCCTATTTGTTTTTTGGTTAGCCTGATATCTACCCCGATAAATGTAAAGTCCATCCATATGCTCTCTTTTCGCAAACATCTTTTTTTTGCCGTATTTGCAGGTATCCTTTTCACTACGATGCTTACTGCGGCCTTTGCACAAAAGATAGCTCCACACATCGATGAGGCCTCGCTGATGAATACAGTCAGGGAGCTTTGCCACGAAAAATATGCCGGCAGGCTGCCGGGGCACGACGGCTACAATAAGGCCGCCGGGTGGATGGTAGACCAGTTCAGAAAGGCCGGACTGAGACCAGGTGCGGGGAAAGGGTATATGCAGCCACTGAAGGCCGAGTACAACGAGATTGCCGCTCCTTGCCGTTTCACGATATATGCGCCCGGACAGAAGGAGATCCATCCCAAACTTGGCACCGACTATACTTTCAGAGGATTTACCGGCACAGGCGACCTGACGGCACCCGTAGTTTTTGCCGGGTACGGGATCTCGGACGAAACACTGGCATATAATGATTACCTAGGCGTGAATGTCGCTGGAAAGGTTGTGATGGTGTTTCGAACCAATCCTTTGTGGAAACCTGCAGGGCAGTCGTGGCCCGATGACAGTCCGCGCTACAAAGCGGCCATGGCCAGACGGCACGGTGCCTTGGCCATGTTGCTGGTGTCGCCGCCGGGCGATCGCGAGACAGTACCTGAAGTGATCGGAAGCGTGATAAATGGCCGCGGAGTACAGGATGAAAGCTTCCCGCAGCTGGTCATAAGCCGGGCAACGGCAAATGCCTTGCTGAGAAGCTCGGGACTGACAATTCAGGAGCTGTTTCAGCAAATACAGTCCGCACAAATGCCGGCCTCAATGCCAACGCAGACCTCCGTACAGATTACCGTTAACACACGATACACCCTTTCGGCGCCTACCTTTAATGTGGTTGGGCTTATACCCGGAACTCATCCGCAGCTTAAACATGAATACGTGGTAGTTGGGGCGCATCTTGATCATGTGGGGCAGCAGTGCGGGGAGGTAACCTTTCCGGGAGCTAACGACAATGCCTCGGGATCTGCTGCCGTGCTTGAAATGGCTCGTGCTTTCAATCGCATGCGTGTTAAACCTGCCCGCTCTGTAATATTTGCCCTTTTTGCCAGCGAGGAGCAGGGCCTGCAGGGGGCCGAGCATTTCGTAAAAACCTTCCCGGGAGGTACCGATAAGATAGCAGCCATGCTGAATTTTGACTGCATTGCCTTTGGCGATAGCATTCAACTAGGCAATGGTCATAGTGTTCCCGTTTTGTATAACCTTGCCCGGGGGCTTGCTGCGGATCGTAATGTGGTGAAGGCTACCTGGAGCGGTGGCGGAGCCGATGCCACACCCTTTCACAAGGCCGGGGTTCCCGCCTTGTATTTTGTCTCAACCAACAGTTATGCGCACCTTCACTCCCCGGGCGATACACCTGAAACCCTTAATACCAGTTTGTTCGCAGATATTACCAGGCTTGGTTTGCTCACACTCCTGAAAATTGCAGCAGGCGACTATCGTCGTGAGCCGGTAAAATAAGCGAGGTTCGGATACAAGGAGCAGGCTCGAATAGTATCCGGGGTTTGTTTATATATCCCAGGTGTCGCCGCTGTTCAGCAGGTCGTCCATTTTTTTAATGGGAGAAGTCTTTTTGGCATACGTAATCTGGTCCTCCACCAGGTCGTCGTAGGTGGGATACATTGCCGAACGTATTACCCCCAGGGCAACCGGGAACAATGGCGGCATCATCTTGGCCAACATCAGGTGTATACCCGGATCTTTTTCGTACTGATCGTGCACAAGCAGGTCATCTTCGGTAATACTATCCTGACCCAGCGTCACTACCTTGAGGTGTGTGCCACTCAGCATGATGCCTTTGTTGCGGAGGCTCCCGAAGATCATCGGTTCTCCATTCTTCAGGATAAGCTGGTGGTCATCACGCGTTTCCTTGGCGGTGATCAGCGCATGGGTCTTGTCGTTGAAGATCGGACAGTTTTGCAGGATCTCGATCACCGAGGTGCCATCGTGCCTTGCAGCCTCAAACATCACATCGGTAAGGAGCTTGAGGTTGTTATCGACGGCGCGGGCAAAGAACGTGCCTTGCGCGCCAAGCACCAGCTCGCCAGGGTTGAAGGGATGCTCAATTGTTCCCTGGGGCGAAGTTTTGGTAATGGCTCCCATGGGAGTGGTTGGCGAATACTGCCCCTTGGTTAGGCCGTAAATCTGATTATTGAAAAGCAATACGTTGATGTCGAGATTGCGGCGGATGGTATGGATAAAATGATTACCCCCGATGGCCATTGAGTCGCCGTCGCCGGTAGCTACCCACACACTGAGATGCGGATTGGCAATCTTAACTCCCGTGGCAATGGCATAGGCACGTCCATGAATCCCGTGAAACCCATAGGTATTCACATAGTATGGAAAACGTGACGAACATCCGATACCGGATACCAGCATGAAATTCTCCTTTCGGTAGCCAATTTTCGGAAACACGTTGGCTACAGCCGATAGTATGGTGTAAGAGCCGCAGCCCGGACACCATTTCACCATCTGGTCGCTGACAAAATCTTCTTTGGTCAGCTCAACCCTTGAGCGTTCTATTGTGGTGTTTTCTATTTTCATTTCACCTCCAGAATTTTAATAAATTCCTCCTTCAACTCGTGAACCATGAACGGAAGACATTGTAACTTGTTGTATTGCAAATAGTTGAACTGCGGGTGCTGCATGCGAAGGTATCCGGCAAACTGTCCCATGTTCAGTTCACAGACCATGATTTTTTTATAACGACCAAACACCGCTGCCGTGTTTTTTGGCAGGGGCATGATATAATGGAAATGTGCATGACTGATGCTCATGCCTTCTTTCTGTAATTCCTGAACGGCGGTCAGCACGGCGCCTTCGGTGCTGCCCCAGCTGACAACCAGCAATTCAGCTTCATCGTCTCCTGTCACCTGCTGTTCGGGGATGAAATCAGCCACTTTATCCACTTTTTGCTGACGCAGGCTCACCATGAGTTGGTGGTTGTGTGGATCAGTGGTTACGTTGCCGTGTATGTTTTCTTTCTCTAAACCGCCTATTCGGTGTCTTAGCCCTTCGGTTCCGGGCAATGCCCATTCGCGCACCAGCGTTTCGGCATCACGACGATATGGCTTGTAATCTGTGTTTGGCTTTGCCAACGGCGGATTGATTGGGGGCAGGTCGGAAGTTTTCGGAATGCGGAACAACTGCGATCCGTTTCCGAGGTTTCCGTCAGTTAGCAGGATTACCGGTGTCATATGCTCCATCGATAATTTAGCTGAGATATAGGCGTAATCAAAACAATTGGCCGGAGAGGAGGCGGCAATGACAATAAGCGGAGCTTCACCGTTGCGGCCATACAGCGCCTGTAGCAGGTCAGCCTGCTCCGATTTTGTGGGCAGCCCTGTGGATGGACCTCCACGCTGCACGTCCACTATCACCAAAGGTAGTTCGGTAATCACGGCCAGGCCCAACGCCTCGCTCTTGAGCGAGAGCCCGGGGCCTGAAGTGGTAGTGCAGGCCATAGAACCGGCATATGCGGCTCCGATAGCCGAACAGATACCGGCAATTTCATCCTCAGCCTGAAACACTTTGGCGCCCAAGGACTTGTGCCTGGCCATTTCAATAAGAATTTCGGTGGCAGGCGTAATGGGATAGGATCCCAGGAACAACGGGCGGCCAGAGCGCTCGCTTGCGGCCAGCAAACCCCAGGCGGTGGCTACGTTGCCCGTAATATTTCTGTAGCGTCCCTTAGGCAGTTCGGCGGGAGCCATCTCGATGCGTGACTCGAGTGCCTCGACCGTTTCGGCGTAGTTATAACCCGCCTGCAACACAATTTTGTTGGCTTGCACTACAAGCGGATTTTTGGAAAACTTTTCTTCGATGTAATTAAAGGTGTGCTGCAAACCCTGGTTGAAAATAAAGAATACGATGCCAAGAGCAAACATGTTGCGGGTTTTTTCAACGGCTTTTGCGCCAATTTCAACTTCGGCGAGGCTGATGCGGGTGATGGAAGTAATAGGTGCTTTAATCAGATTGTACTTACCCAGGCTGCCGTCGGTCAGCGGATTGGCTTTGTATCCGGCTCTTTCGATGGCCTTTTCATCAAAGGCGTCGAGGTCGATGATGATAGTCGCCCCAAGCTTGGCCCACTTCAGGTTCGAGCGCAACGAGGCGGGGTTCATGGCCACCAGCACATCGCAAAGATCACCCGAGGTGTAAATTTTCTTTTCTCCCAGATGCACCTGAAATCCCGAAACCCCGGCAATGGTGTTTTGCGGGGCCCTGATCTCGGCCGGATAGTCAGGAAAAGTAGCCAGATCGTAACCCGCAAGAGCCGATGCATCCGAAAAAAGAGTTCCGGTAAGCTGCATGCCATCTCCCGAGTCGCCAACAAATTTTATGACTACATCCTCTTTATGGATCGTCTTAGAATCTTTCTTATTGCTCATAATGAGGGATTTGGATTATTCGGCTGCAAATGTAACTGTTTTGCTTGTATCTTTGGTAGCATGGCCGCCGGCGGGTTTGAAAATTCCGGTTATTTATACTGATTCTAAAGTAGCGCCACCTCATCGTATCGAAAAAATTAGTTCTATATTTGCATCAGAATTCAACAGATTACCAACTCAAAAAACGAATAATCATGGCTTACGTAATTAATGACGACTGCACCGCTTGCGGAACCTGCATTGATGAATGTCCCGTTGATGCTATTTCAGAAGGTGATATCTATGTGATTGATCCTGACATCTGCACCGACTGTGGCGCTTGCGCCGATGTTTGCCCGGTAGAGGCCATCCATCCCGCATAATTATCAAACATTAACTCACTTTAAAGAGGTCGATCCCTGCGGACGACCTCTTTTTCTTTTTTTCCGCAACCTTTGAATAACTTAGTTGTTGTTTTATGCAAGCTGGCGAACGGATTGTATCTTAACTTTGTAACAGACAGACGCTAAAAATTTGTTGCTGTCATCAGATTATAACATTGATTAGGCCTGATGCAGGCGTATGGGAATAAAACACGAATTGTTATGGACAAACATTCTTACCTGTCGAATGCCGAACCAGCCGCCGTTGAACAACTTTATCAGCAGTTTATGCAGGATCCTGCCTCGGTTGACTCGGGGTGGCGGCAGTTTTTCGAAGGGTTTGAATTCGCCTTAAGACATTTCCCATTCAAGGCAGGAAAGCCAAGTGTGATGTCGGATGAATTCAAGGTTCTCAACCTCATCAACGAATACCGTTCACGTGGGCACCTGTTCACCAAAACCAATCCGGTGAGGCAGCGTCGGAAATACACGCCAACCTTGGATATTGAGAATTTTGGACTCGCGAAAACAGATCTGGACAGGGTGTTTGAGGCAGGCTCGGAAATAGGGTTAGGTGTGGCCAGTCTGCGCAATATCCTGGCACGGCTCGAACAAACATATTGCCAGAGCATAGGGGCCGAATACATGTTTATTCGTAACAAGGCGGTGAGTGCCTGGCTGCGTGAGAGGATGGAACAGACCCAAAACACACCTGCCTATTCCCATGCAGAAAAAAAGGCCATCCTGAATAAACTGGCTCAGGCAGTGTTGTTTGAAAAATTTCTCCACCGCAAATTTACGGGTCAGAAAAGGTTTTCGCTCGAAGGTGCGGAGTCGCTTATCCCTTCACTCGATGCCGTGGTTGAACAAGGGGCTAAACTGGGTGCCGAAGAGTTTGTTATCGGAATGGCTCACCGCGGCAGACTGAATACCCTGGCCAACGTCATGCAAAAGCCCTACCATGATATTTTCAATGAGTTTCAGCATAAACAATACGATGACGAGGCCTTGCTGGGCGATGTCAAATACCACCAGGGCTACACATCGGTACGTAATACAGCCGGTGGAAAACGGGTAACACTTTCCCTCAGCCCAAACCCTTCGCATCTCGAAGCAGTCAATCCGGTGGTTGAGGGGATAGCCCGCTCGCTCGTTGATCGGAAATACGAGGGCGATTACAATAAGGTTGTCCCTATCCTCATTCATGGCGACGCATCCATTGCCGGCCAAGGCATCGTTTATGAGGTGCTCCAGATGTCGGGGCTCAATGGGTATAAAACCGGAGGCACGATTCATCTCGTCATTAACAACCAGATTGGCTTTACCACCAACTACCTCGATGCGCGCACCAGCATCTATTGCACAGATGTGGCTAAAACCATTCAGTCGCCAGTGTTCCATGTGAATGGCGACGATGCCGAAGCCGTGGTCTATACCATTCAGCTTGCCATGGATTTCAGGGCCAAATTCAATCAGGATGTTTTTGTCGATATACTCTGTTATCGCAGACATGGCCATAATGAGGGAGATGAGCCCCGATTCACTCAGCCTGTGCTTTACAAAACTATAGAGCAACATCCCGACCCGTTCCGGATTTACAGCAACAAACTCTTGCAGCAGCAGGTAATCACCGAAAGGAATATCTCAACGCTTGAAACTTCCACAAACGAGATGTTTGAGGAAGCCCTCGCCCGTTCACAACAACTTGAAAAGGCCAGAGTAACTCCTTTTTTCAGGCATATCTGGGAGGGTATCCGACCTGCCCATGAAAATGATTTTAACCATTCCATCGAAACAGGAGTTGATGAGCAAAGATTGAATCATCTGGGGCAACGCCTCACCGAAGCTACTGTCAATCTTCCTCTTAACAGAAAAATTATCCGCCTGCTTGAAGACAGACGTAATATGCTGGCCCCCGCCGGAAAGCTCGACTGGGGTATGGCCGAACTTATGGCTTATGCCACCCTGCTCAACGAAGGAATCCCCGTGCGGCTCAGCGGACAGGATGTGGAACGTGGCACATTCTCGCATCGACATGCCGTACTGACCATAGAGGATTCGGAACAGAAATACGTTCCTCTGTCTCATCTTGATGAAGGCCAGGCAAAGTTTGAGGTGTACAATTCACTCCTTTCGGAGTATGGGGTGCTGGGATTCGAATACGGATACTCACTCGGTGCTCCTAACAGCCTGGTAATATGGGAAGCTCAGTTCGGCGATTTTGCCAACAGCGCCCAGATTATCATCGACCAGTACATTAGCAGTGCCGAAGAAAAATGGCGGCTCATGAATGCCCTTGTGATGCTTCTGCCTCATGGCTACGAAGGCCAGGGACCTGAGCACAGCAGCGCACGACTGGAAAGGTTTCTTTCGTTATGTGCCGACAATAATATGATGATTGCAAACTGCACCACACCGGCCAATTTCTTCCACCTGCTCCGACGACAGGTTAAAACTGAATACCGGAAACCGCTGGTGGTATTTACACCCAAAAGCCTGCTCAGGCACCCCAAATGTGTTTCTCTTCTGAGCGATTTTACTGCGGGAAGTTTTGCCGAAGTTATTGACGATGCATCGGCCGATCCGGAAAATATCAAACGCGTCATATTTTGCTCAGGCAAAGTGTATTACGACCTGGCGGAAGAAAGGGAAAGGTCAGGGCGAAGGGATACCGCAATCATACGGCTCGAGCAGTTATATCCGTTTCCCACGAAACAGCTGAATGCACTGATCAACAAGTACAAGACGGCCGAGGTATATGCATGGGTTCAGGAAGAGCCCGCCAACATGGGTGCCTGGACCTTCATTTCGAGGCAGTTCAGGCATATTGAGCTGCTTCGGGTATCAAGACCCGAAAGCGGAAGCCCTGCCACGGGGTCGGTGCATCTGCATAACCTGCGTCAGCGAAAAGTTGTGGAAAAAGCCTTTGGAGAATGCGTGTGCCCCAGGGCTGGTGTAGCCTGCAAAATGCTTTGTGCTCCCGAGGAGTGGAGACCGCCCTACGTTATTGAAGATGTCGTCACGCAATAGTCAACTTTTAACAGCTTCAAATTTCAATACCATGGTTATAGAGATTAAAGTTCCAAGTCCCGGCGAGAGTATTACCGAGGTTCAGCTGGCATCGTGGATCGTCGGAAACGGCGACTATGTTGAAAAAGACAGTGATATTGCCGAAATTGATTCGGATAAAGCCACTCTAGCCATCAGCGCACCGCGGTCGGGCATTATTACCCTGCTGGTCGGTCAGGGCGAAACCATTAAGGTAGGATCAGTGATTGCTACCATCAATACTGAGGCAGCAAGAAGAGAAGAAGCTGCAATCGGCGCGACATCTGCAACGCTACCTGACCAGCCCTTGGTAAAACCATCAGCCGAACCCGTTCAGGAAGGCGCACCTGCCACCACCGCTCCCGAACCGCCCATTGCAGACGACCTGCCGGTAATCATTTCGCCTCTGGCACAAAAACTTATGTCAGAGCACAAGATTGATAAAAAAGAACTGACGGGTCATTTTCTGCGCATTTCGAAAGCCGATGTGCTCGAGTACATCTCGGAAAAACCAAAACCCGCCGCTACACCTGAAAACAGGCTGCTGCCCAGGGATGCGGAACGAAAAAAGCTTTCGACCCTGCGCCTGAAACTGGCCCAGCGCCTTGTGGCCGTGAAGCAGGAAACTGCCATGCTAACCACATTCAATGAGGTGGATATGAGCCGGATCATCGGGCTTAAAAATATGTTTGGCGACAGTTTTAAAGCCAAACACGGTGTGGGAATGGGATTTGTTTCGTTTTTTGCCAAAGCCTCAGCCGAAGCCATGCGTCACTACCCTCAGGTGAATGCCATGATCGATGGCGATGAAATGATTACCCACTCCTATGTGGATATTGGCATTGCCGTGAGCGCACCAAAAGGACTGGTGGTGCCTGTGGTAAGAAATGCCGAAAGCCTGAGCATCGCTCAGATTGAGCAACGTATCAAGGAATTGGCCGCTAAAGCCCGCGACAATAAGATCACCCTTGAGGAGATGACCGGAGGAACTTTTACTATCACCAACGGAGGAGTATTTGGTTCGTTGTTGTCAACACCGATCCTCAATCCGCCTCAGAGTGCCATCCTGGGCATGCATAACATTGTCGATCGTCCTTTTGCTGTGAATGGAAAAGTCGAAATCAGGCCAATGATGTATATTGCATTATCTTATGACCACCGGGTGATTGATGGACGCGAATCGGTGGGCTTCTTGGTAAAAGTCAAAGAAATGATCGAAGATCCGGCAAAGCTGCTTTTCGGCGGTAACGACCCGATAAAAGAATTGCTTGGTCTCTGATTATGTCCGTAAAAAATTAAATATGGCGTTAATAAAGGAGGTTAGAGGGCATCGCCCCAGATTTGGGAAAAACTGTTACCTGGCCGAGAATGCCACCGTTATAGGCGATGTGGTGATGGGCAATGGATGCAGTGTATGGTTCAATGCCGTCGTGCGCGGCGATGTGCACTACATCCGCATTGGCCACAACGTAAATATCCAGGACGGGGCCATTATACACTGTACCTACGAAAAAGCTCCCGTTTCGATCGGAAACAACGTTTCCATCGCACATAATGCCATCGTGCATGGCTGTACTATCCATGACAATGTGCTGGTTGGCATGGGTGCCATCATTATGGACAATGCGGTGATTGAGAGCAACTCGGTGATAGCGGCCGGTTCGGTAGTGCTGGAAAATACCCTGGTTGAAAGCGGCAGCGTATATGCCGGCGTGCCCGCCAGGCGTGTAAAATCGGTTGAGACATCTCTGCTCGAAGGGCAGGTGAGGCGCATAGCTGAAAGCTATTCTTTTTACGCTGGCTGGTATGATGAAGAGGCAGGCGATCGATGAAACATTTCTGACATTTTGGCGTTTTAACTCCTGGAGGACGGTTTGGCAGGTTGTTTGTGTTCACATAATTAACAGGAAAGGCTCCTGAAACAATAGAATTATTAAATCTTAAAAAAACAGAATCATATGGCGCCTATTTATATCATTTTTATCGTTTTTGCCATAATAAGCTGGCTGATCGGTGCGCAGCTGAAAGCCAAGTTCAAGGCTTTTTCTTCCATACCTGTAAATGGCGGCCTTAGCGGACGCGAGGTAGCAGAAAGAATGCTGTCGCAGTTGGGTGTTACCGATGTGAAGGTAGTATCGGTGCCCGGCCACCTTACCGACCACTACAATCCGGTTAATAAGACCGTGAACCTGAGTCCCGAAGTATATGAAGGGCGTAATGTGGCGGCTGCTGCGGTTGCTGCCCACGAGTGCGGACATGCCGTGCAGCATGCCCATGCCTACACCTGGCTACAGATGCGCTCAACCCTTGTTCCTGTGGTGAATCTCACTTCGCGCTGGGTGCAATGGATTTTGCTGGCAGGAATTTTACTCATGCAAACCTTTCCTGCCCTTTTATTGATAGGCATCCTGATGTTTGCCACCATGACCCTGTTCAGCTTCATCACCCTTCCGGTTGAGATTGACGCCAGCCGTAGGGCGTTGGCCTGGCTGAACACTTCAGGCATCACCACAGGTCAAAGTCATCCCAAGGCCCAGGAAGCCTTGCGCTGGGCAGCCTACACCTACGTGGTTGCCGCACTGGCATCGCTGGCAACATTGCTGTACTACATTTCCATCTTTATGGGTGGCCGGCGTGACTAACCTGAAGGCTATTCTTTAACACAAGAGGCTGGCATCCCTGCGATGCCAGCCTCTTGTGTTAGGTTCAAAACACCTTTCAACACTTTTCGCCCCCGGCAAGATCCTGACCGTAAAAAGAAATTTACGATAACTACAAACACCTCCAGCCCAAAGTCCAAAGCCTTCGGCCAGGGCCCAAGGCCCCGCAATTGCCGTTAATGGGGGGGAATGTAGGATGGCTTACAAGGCAGCCGTACCTTATACCCGCATCAGAAAACCCCCGCAACTGCTTTTAACCGGCACGTGGTCTGCCATTGCAGCCCCAAACCTGAATCTATGTCTTTGTTGTTTCTTCATATCTACTTTGTATCTTTACACCTAACCGATGGGCTGCAACAGCAGCTACCTGCCCGCCCAGTTAGCGGTCATTCCCAAGAGTAGAAGTTCCAATTAAATTCCCAGGCAAATACTCTGTCTTTATGTGGCCAAAGTACAGGCAAGCCTGCACACGTGGCTGATGCATAAAACAACAAAGGCTGGCATCCCTGCGATGCCAGCCTATCTGAGTTGTTGAATGAAAGTTAAATTATTTTATCCCGAGCTTTTTCTTCACCAGCGGGGTGATGTCATCCGTTGGCTCAGCATATAAAATCATGCTCTCTGTATTGTTAAGAATGAAGGTGTAGCCGTTTTCTTTGGCAATATCGCGGATGGCGGCGCGGGCCTTATCAATGATGGGTTTTGACAACTCAAGCTCCTTTGCCTGAAGATCTTCCTCAGCCTGGTTGCGAAAATTTTCCAAGCGGGTTTGAATATCCATCAGCTCGCGCTCCTTATTCTGTCGTATCAGGTTCGACATGGTTGCCATGTTCGACTGATAATCCTGTAGCTTGTTCTGATATTCGGTCTGCATGCTGTTGAATGTTTCCTGCAGGGAACGTGCATGTTCCTGAAAGACTTTTTTGATTGAGTCCTGGCCGGGCATTTCGGCATAGAGTTTTGCAAAGTCAATATGGCCGACTTTGATTTTTGACTGGGCACTGGCGCCTGCGGCTACGAAAACCAAAAAGGCAGCGATGAGGAGGATGCGGTTTTTCATGTTTTTATTAATAACTGGTTTTTAATGGTTTATCAGATTAAGAGCGCAAAAATATAAAATATAGTGAAATGATTAATAGCTGTAACCCATTTTGGATAGCACTTCTTCGCTCAGGTCGAACTTGGGGTTGGTGAAAACCATCGAAAGGCTGCCCGATTTATCAAAGATAATGGCATATCCGCCCTGGGTGGCAATATCCTGAATGGCGGTAAAGATTTTTTCCTGGATGGGTTTGATCAGCTCTTCACGTTTCTTGAACAGATCGCCGTCTTTTCCAAACCGTTTTTGCTGTAGGTCTTTCACTTCCTTTTCCCTGGTGATGATTTCTTCCTCACGTTTGCGTTTCATCTCCTCGGGAAGCAGCATCGACTCAGCCTGGTATTTTTTATAGAGGCGATCAATTTCCGAAAAACGGGTTTCAATCTCCTTTTGCCATTGTATGGTCAGGTTGTCGAGCGTTGACTGGGCACTGTTGTACTCGGGTATATGCTCAAGGATGTATTGTGTGTCGACATAGGCAAATTTCTGAGCGCCGACGCTGAATCCTGAAAATATCAGAACTCCGAAAAGGGCCAGGACACTTAGGGGGCGTGAAATTTTTGATGGATGGCTCATGGTTATTCCTCCGCGTATTGGTTGCTATTTGTTCAGGCAGATGTATTACAAATTCCCTGCCAAGAATTTCTGATAAGTTTAAATGTCTGTTAATCAATTGACTGGTTGATAGAGAAGTGGAACTGGCCTTTGTTGGCATCCGGAATACCCGGAACGGCATCAAAGCCATAACCCCAGTCGAGCCCGAGCAGCCCGAACATGGGCAAAAACACCCGCACACCAATTCCCGCCGACCGTTTCAACCCAAAGGGCTTAAATTCCTTGAAATTCAGCCAGGCGCCGCCGGCTTCGGCAAAGCCAAGCACATAAATGGTGGCATTGGGATTCAGGGAAAGCGGATACCTGATCTCGACGGTATTTTTGTTGAAGATCGTACCTCCCAGGCTTTTGTCGTAGTAATACTGCGGGGTGAGTGACTCGTTGGTATAGCCCCTGAAAGCAATCAGCTCCCGTCCGTCGTAGTTATAATTGCCCGACAGACCATCGCCTCCTAAAAAGAACCGGCCAAAAGGAGTGGCACCGATGTCGCGGTTGTAATATCCGATAAAACCATATTTAAACCTGACACTGAACACAAGGTTTTGTATGATGGACTGATAATAGGCAGCATTAAAGTTCCATTTATGGTGCTCCAGCCATTTGTATTTCTGTTCCGAGCCCATGTTTTTGTAATTCTTGCCAGAGAATAGGCTGTAGGGCGGTGTAAGGTTGACAGTAAGTGTCACATCCGACCCGCCTCTAGGATAGATGGGCTGGTCGACAGATTTTCGGCCAAAGGTGATGCCGTAGGAAACGCTGTTATAGTTTCCGTATCCCGTACCCCATGAAAAAATCTTGGGCCAGTTCTGCAGCGAATATCTTTGATAACCGATGTTTTGCACCAGCATAAAATAGTCGTCGGGCCAGGCAAGACGCCTACCCAACGACACCGAGGCTCCGTCGATTTTCAGGTGCCCGTAAAGGGCGCTGCTGCGCGGATAACCGTTGCTGAACATGGAATGAAAATATGATACGCTTAGCGAGTTTGGTTTTTTACCTCCCAGCCATGGCTCGGTGAATGACGCACTCCAGCTTACATAACCTGTGCCATAGCTCTGAAGGCGCACACTCAGCTTCTGGCCATCGCCGGTAGGCACCGGCCTCCAGGCGTTTTTCTTGAACAGATCCCGGGTGGAGAAATTATTAAATGATACCCCAAGCGTACCGATAACACGACCATATCCCCATCCGCCCGAAAGCTCAATCTGGTCCGATGATGTTTCTTCCACCTCATAGGTAATGTCAACTGTGCCGTCATTCGGGTTAGGTGTAGGAACGGGATTGATCTTTTCGGCATTGAAATATCGAAGTTGTGCCAGATCGCGCGTAGATCGGATAATATCCGTACGGTTAAACAGCTGCCCGGGCTGCGTGCGAAGCTCCCTGATCACCACATGATCGTTGGTACGGGTGTTGCCTTTCACACTCACCTGGTTAATGGTGGCCTGCTTGCCTTCATATATCCTGAACTCCATGTCAATCGAGTCATTTTCGATCAACACCTCGACCGGAGTAACTCTGAAAAACAGA
This sequence comes from Lentimicrobiaceae bacterium, assembly GCA_037445555.1. Lineage (GTDB taxonomy): Bacteria > Bacteroidota > Bacteroidia > Bacteroidales > JAAYJT01 > JAAYJT01. The sequence continues at coordinate 21,114 of JBBIKG010000020.1, read as the reverse complement.
TATCCATCATCAAGATACAGGCTGCTGACATCCATGCCATTGGGATTGTAGCTCAGGTGAGTGTCGAGCGTTTTCTGGTTATATACATTGCCTTTTTCAATACCCAGCACGGCACTCAGTTGCTCGGAGGTATATTTGGTGTTTCCAACCCAGGTGATGTTTCGGAAATAATATTTGGGGCCTTCGTCGATGACGAGATGTATGCCAACATATCGCGAACCACTTCGATACACCGAGTCGCTTATTATCCGGGCATCACGATATCCCAGCTCGTTGTATTTCTTGATAAGCTTTTCTTTATCCTCCCTGAAATCAGCCTCAATGAGCTTGGAGGTTTTAAAAATCCGTGGCCTGATATCTTCAGTCACCGCATCGACAATATGATTGCCCGCCTCCACTATGTCGAGCTTCAGCAGCGATTTACCGACGTTTTTCAGCATTGGCAGCGTGCTGTCGAATGGTTTTATAACGCCAACCTCTTTGGTTTTTTTAAGTTGCCGCTTCACCCTGTCTTCGTTCAGGGCGACATTTCCTGTCACGCTCAGGTTCTCGATCCTCACCCTTTCATTTTTGTTGACGACGAAGAGGAGCTCAACGTTGTTGACCGACGAGGCATCGCGATTTTGAATGATTTCGACTTCGGTGTTCAGAAAGCCTTTGTCGCTGAAGTGTTTCTCAATAATATTGGTAGAGCGCATCAGCACATTGTCGGTAACCACATCGCCCGACACCACCCTGATTTTTTCCTTGAGATCGTCGCTTTCGGTTTTCCGGATTCCCTTGAAAGTGATTTTTGAGAGCCGCGGACGTTCGGTGACAATGATGTCGAGGTAGATGATTTCCCCCTCGATAGCGGAGGCTTCGAGCCGAATATTTTCAAAGAGGCCTTGTTCCCAAAGCTTTTGGATGGCATCGCGGGTAGCGTCGCTTGGCACCTCTATGGCATCACCTACCGTCAACCCCGACAGAGCAATGATGATGCTTTGGTCCAGGAACTCGGTACCTCTTACGTTGATCCCTCCAATGGTATACCGTGCAGGCTTGGCAAAATTGATCTGCGACTGTTCAGCAACTGTTGTCGGCTGGCCTGAAACGATAGCCGGCAGCAGCCACAGCAATACGAAGAGAATTGACAATGAATGTCTCCGGGTCATTATGGTGTACTATTGTTAGGTTGATCAATGATTTTTCCAAACCGTCTTTCGCGAGCCTGGTAGTTGATGATGGCCTCGTAAAGATGATTTTTTCTGAAATCGGGCCATAGGGCAGGTGTAAAATACATTTCGGTGTAAGCACACTGCCACAGTAAAAAATTGCTGATCCTGTATTCGCCGCTGGTACGGATAAGCAATTCCGGATCAGGTATACCGGTAGTGGTTAGATACTGAGAGATAAGATTTTCGTCAATATCCGATGGCTGAATCAATCCCGTTTCCACTTTTTCGGCGATCTTTTTCATGGCTTGTTTCAGTTCCCACCGGCCGCTGTAGCTCAACGCCAGCAGCAGATTCATTCCTGTATTGACAGAGGTTTCCTCAATGGCGTCCTGTAGTGCCTGATAACAGGGCTGTTTCAGCCGGTTCAGGTCGCCGATCGCACCCAGCCTGATGTTGTTATCCATCAGTGTCCGGGTTTCGCCTTTGATGGTATGAACCAGCAGTTCCATCAGCGCATCAATCTCGTCAGACGGGCGGTTCCAGTTCTCGGTCGAGAATGCATAGAGCGTCAGGTATTTTATGCCAAGTTCGGCAGCCGCCTCAGAGGTTTCCCTCACTGACACCACACCCTGCTCGTGTCCGAAAACTCTTTGCTGTCCGCGCATCTTCGCCCAGCGCCCGTTGCCATCCATGATTATGGCAATGTGCGAGGGAAGTTTGTTGGAATCGACTTGTTCTTTCAGGTTCGTAGTCATTACCAGTCAAAATAACAGAGAAATTCGGGACGCATTGATAGGCAAACTGTTAAGGATTGTTAAAGTTTGATTTTATGGCTTTCTGAGCAGTCGGCGCGTTTGCGGGGTATCAGCTTGACGGTGATCATGGCGCCGGCAAAACTGTACCAGTCGTTGTCGTTCGGGTTTCCGCGCTGAATCTCACTGCCTTCATCACGCAAGACATGTATGTCGTCAATATAGTCGGCAGTATTGTGATTGTAGCCTTTTGTATTGCGAAGCAGAGTAAATGTTTTGCGCATGCCCCATTCAGCACTAAGACTGATCAGATGGGATACGCTGTATTTAAACCCAATGCCAAAAGGAATAGCGCTTGCAAATTTTTTGCGGGTTCCTCCTTCGGCGCTTTCCCACTGCGATCTCCATACAAAAGGAAACTCGTTAAGCGGGTCAGGCCTGTCAATGGTGGGATCAAACATAAAGATGCCATACCCGGCAAAGACATACGGTGAAGCAAACGATAGCTTGCTGCCAGTAAAGTATTTAAAATAATTGAATTCCATCTGCACCGAAAGCTCATCGATCTTTGTCATGAAGCTTTCGGAAGCAATAACCGGGATGAATGCATTGCTGCCATTCCCCTGGAGCGTCCCTTCCAGCAGGTTGAGTCTCAACGCCAGGCGGGTATTCAGATTATATCTGTACACCAGTCCGTAGGCTGGTTTCGATAGAAGGAAGGGCTTGTTGGGATTCAGCTCGCCGTTGTAATAAGATACGCCGCCAAATACACCCAACTCTGAGCGCTGCGCGACTAAAACGGTTGCCGCACCAAGCAGCAACACAATAAATATCAGTGTCTTTTTCATGAACAAGGCCGCAAAATTAGTATTTTTCTGTTAACATACGGCCTTCAGGGTTTGCTCAATTCCTTATGTCGGTCCCCCAGCTCAGCTTTTCGCGCAATGTTCTGAAAAAATTCTGGCCCTTGAGCTGGAGCAGGTTCACCTTGAAAGCCGCCTTCCTGATCAGCAACCGGGTTTCGGGGGTTACGACAGCCGAACGCGAATCGAGACTGACTAAAAACTGGCTTGCCCTCCCTTCGACCCTGATGCTGATGCTACTGGTGTCAGGGATAACGACAGGACGGACGGTTAAATTGTGTGTGGCTATGGGGGTAATGACAAAGGCGGCAGAATCGGGTGCGATGATTGGACCGTTGCACGAAAGCGAATAGGCAGTTGATCCTGTGGGAGTAGATACAATGAGTCCGTCTGCCCAGTATGAGTGCAGAAAGGTGTCATCCACCCACACATGCACCTGTATCATGCTCGAAGTGTCTTTTTTGTTTATTGTCAGCTCATTAAGCGCATAATTCATATGTCCGAAAATTTCCTGAGGAGCCTCAAGACTTATCAGGCTGCGGGCATCAATGGAATAATTTCCTTCAAGAATATGCCGGATGGCCGGGCCGATTTCAGTTTTTGAAATGTTTGACAAGAATCCCATTCTTCCCAGGTTGATACCCAGCACCGGAATGCCTGACCCGCCCACATGAATCAGGGTGTCGAGCAGGGTGCCATCGCCTCCGATACTCACCAGAAAATCAATATCGTCAGGCAGAGGAGTGGTGTCGTTGAAAAATGAAGGCGTGACAGGCAGCGTCAGGGAATGCGAAAGGGTGCGGAAAAACGGCTCGTAGATCACAGGATGAATATTCCCTGCGACGAGCGTGTCAATCAGTTCCTGGATATAGGAAAGAGAGTCGGGCAAAAGGGTCTTTCCGTAAATGGCTGTTTTCATAGGTGGGGAGCAAGCTGGTTGACAAACTATAAGTTAAGATAGGTCATCAGAAGATCGTAACGCTCTTTCAGCGTGTCTGAATTTGAGTCTTCGCTAAAGGAGGCTTTTATCAGGTAATTGTAGCGGTTAAACGTTTGAAGAATGGCTCCGATGTCAATGCGATTTACTTTTATAGAAATGTCGATTTTCGTCGAGTCGGGGGTGGTGGTAACGAAAAAAGCCAGAATTTTCGCATCGTTCGATTCGATGATTTGCGCTATTTCAGCCATCGAATAGTCGTTGATGTTGCGCTCCAGAACGATAACCCCGCCGGGATCCCGGAGCGAAGCAAAGGGTACGAATTTCATCATAAGATCTTCGAGCGTGATTACCCCCAGATACTGTTTCTTGTAGTCAAGCACCGGAATCAAGGTAAGCGATTGTTCTGACATAATCCGGAAGATGTCAAACAGATGCTGACCCTCTTCCACATAAGGTTTTCTCAGCGATAAAGGGTGGGATCCGATTGGCTCCTCGTAGCTGCTCATGGCAAACACATCCTCATCGCTTAGGAGTCCAAGCAAATCCAGATTGTTAACAATGGGCATATGATTTACCCTGTACTCGTCCATCCAGTTCAGGGCATCCAGGCCGGTGGAGGAGGTTTTCAGGGGGACAACTACCGATGAAACAAGGTCTTTTGCTATCAAGTGCGCTGTATTTATACGTTGGAGGGTATCCTTTTTTCTCACAAAGATAAGCACTATTGGCAGTTTGTTTCAAACACCGTCCGGGCAATCCGGAACCAACTCACGGAATCTGTATTTTTGCACTTTCATATTCCTGCCCATGACACGACTCAGTGTTAACATCAACAAAATTGCCACCCTCCGTAATGCCCGCGGAGGCAATACGCCGGATGTAATCCGGGCAGCCATCGATCTCGAACGGTATGGTGCGCAGGGAATTACCGTGCATCCACGCCCCGACGAACGCCACATCCGGAAAAGTGATGTGTATGCGTTGAAAAGAGTGGTTACTACCGAATTCAACATCGAAGGCTTTCCCTCACCCGAATTTATCCGGATGGTGCTCGAGGTAAAACCCAACCAGGTCACCCTTGTACCTGATCCTCCTGATGCCATCACTTCAAATGCCGGCTGGGATACTTTTTCGCATGCCGTTTTTCTTGAAGAGGTATTGAGCGAATTCAGGCAGGCCGGAATCCGAACCTCGCTGTTTGTAGGAACCGATCCGGCGATAATTTACCAGGCAGCCAAAATCGGAGCCAACCGCGTGGAACTGTATACCGAACCGTATGCCAGCCACTATCCGGTGAATGCCTGCGAAGCTCTGGCCCCATTTATAGTGGCCGCCAATGCAGCCCTCGATGCGGGACTTGGCCTAAATGCCGGACATGACCTGAACCTCGAAAACCTCGCCTATTTTTCTCGAAATATTCCCGGCCTGCTCGAAGTATCCATTGGCCATGCTCTCATTAGCGATGCCCTTTATTATGGACTGGAAAACACAGTTCAATTATACCTGGCCAGACTTCAACCCTGACAAATACCTTACAATACAAATCAAGGCCGACTTCATGAAGCTTTTTTACAGAAAATACGGTACAGGCGACCCGGTGATAATTCTGCACGGACTTTTCGGTGTCAGCGATAACTGGGTAACCCATGCCAGGCGCCTGGCCGAAAAGTTCGAGGTCTTTGTTCCCGACCAGCGCAATCATGGACAGTCGCCCCACAGCGTCGATTTCAACTACAGGGTGCTTGCCAGCGACCTGCTTGAATTCATGCACCAACATAGCCTTGAAAAAGCCCACCTGATAGGCCATAGTATGGGCGGTAAGGTGGCCATGACATTTGCCCTGGAACACCCATACATGGTCAGGAAACTGGTAGTGATTGACATTAGCCCGCGGAGCTATACCCACAGCCAGGTGCACCAGGATATTCTGCACTCCATGTCTGCTGCCGACCTCTCCGTAACAAAATCGCGCGACGAGATCGAAAATATTTTGCAGAAACACATCGCCAGCTCACGCATACGCATGATGGTTCTGAAAAACCTGCACCGGGCAGCCAATGGCACCTTTTCTTGGAGAGTGAATGTGGTCGGATTAAGAAATAATATCCATGAAATCACCGCAGCAATTGCGGGAGAAGGAGCTTTTCCCGGCCCTGTGCTTTTTATCCGCGGAGGAAGTTCCGAATATATTACCGACGACGACGAAGAGCTGATTGTTAAGTATTTTCCGAACGCCTACATTCACACCATTGCCAATGCCAGTCACTGGCTGCACGCCGATGCTCCTGACGAACTCTGTCGCCTCTTCAGCAGCTTCCTAGGTAAGGAGTGTGTGTTTGGAAACTAGGCAGTTTTTCGAAGGGCCAGATAAGAAATCAGAAAATAGGCCAGAAGGAGGAAGGGGGAGGCACTGACTCCAAGCAACAGTATCAATAGCCCTGCAACCATAAGTAGTAGTAGCTTAGGAGCGTTCTGCTGCAATGAAAATGATTTGATTTTAAGCCCAAGCAAAGGCAGATTTGAAACCAGCAGCATGCTGAGCAGCAAGGTTATTGCCAGCAGCACCCAATAGTTGGAAAGCCCGCCAGCAAGTAAGCCGGCAATGCCATACCCCTCGGCACCCTGCAGATAGATAAAAGGCAGAGTGATAACAAACAGCGCATTGGCTGGTGTGGGCAAACCTTTAAAGTTTTCGACCTGCTGGGGATCGGTATTGAACTTGGCCAATCTCAATGCCGAACAAACTACCATTAAAAATGCAGGTAACGCAAAAACATGAAGAAATGAACCCGCGGTTCGGGTAAACGGGGAAGTACCTGCCAGCATCGAATACATTATGGCTGAAGGTACCAGGCCAAACGATACAACATCTGCCAGCGAATCCAATTCCTTGCCGATGGCGCTGCGGGCATCCAGTAAACGGGCAGCTGTGCCGTCGAGAAAGTCAAACACTGCCGCCAACGCCACCAGCCATACCACCTGCTCATACCGTCCCGAAAAGGCAAACAGCACAGCCACGCTTCCCAGCAGTAGATTGAACATGGTCAACATATTCGGAATATGTCGGGTAAGTTTTTTCATAAGCGCCGCATTTATATCCTCAATAAAGATTTGCCATTGCTGTAAAGAATAGCTTATTGCTCACTTCTATGTCAACAATTTCCAAAACTAAGAATTTCGAGCGGGTGTCCGATATTTTTGAACTCACTTTAGTATTTCTTGGATAAAACTCCACGGTTTTAAGTGTGCATGCTACCTTTGCCAGAAAATCCTTTTTGACATTGCTTCAACCCGGTGACATCACAGGACTGATATTATCTGGCGGCGCCTCCAGCCGGATGGGGGCTGATAAAGGTCTGATCCCGTTCCGGGGCAAAGCCCTGGTTGAGTACCCGGTACGGCTTTTGAAAGATTATTGCGATAAGGTCTTAATCAGCACCAACAATCCGGATTATGCAGCCTTTGGCTATCCTCTGCTGAGCGATAACTACAAGGATGCTGGGCCTATGGGAGGTTTGCAGGCCGGCCTTTCTGCCAGCCAAACCGAATATATTCTGGTGTTGCCGTGCGATATGCCCCTGCTGAGCCATACATTTGTCGAACTTTTGATTGAAAATATCAACGGGTATGAAGCTGTTGTGCCCCGGCTGGATGGACAACTGATTGCCGTGGCAGCGTGTTACCGACGTTCAACGCTTATGGTGCTTGAACAGTGCATGTCGGCCGGACTATACAAGATGCAGCGTTTTGTACGCCGAGTGCATCATGATGTACTCGTTTTGGACAATACTCCGCTGGCCCGCGAACTGGTGAATATAAATTTTTTAGAGGATTTGAAAACCCTTGAAAATACTGAATAAAAAATTATTTTTTGAATGGGTTGGTATGCTTATTATTGGATAATTTTGTGCTTATGCAAGTATTGCAATATTTCAATATAAATCATTCGTCGATCTCATTAATTTTATGAAAACAACACGACGACAATTCATTAAAATTTCAGCACTCGGTGCCGGTGGACTGGCACTTGCCGGGTCGGGCTACAACCTGGCCAAGGCTTCAGGATTGCTGAATAAGATTCAGGGTCAGCCAGGGGAGCCCACACGCACGCCGACCTATTGCGAGGTGTGTTTCTGGCAGTGTGCCGGATGGGTTTACAAGGACGAGTATGGCCATATTCAGAAAATCATAGGCAACGACGACGACCCTCACTGCAACGGACGTTTCTGCCCCAGGGGCACCGGCGGGGTAGGCCAATATTATGACGAAGACCGCCTGAAAACTCCGCTTATACGAACAAGGGTCAACGGGACCGATACATTTCGCGAAGCTACCTGGGAAGAAGCCCTCGACCTGATGGCTGGCACCATGAAGGAGGTAGCTGCAGAATCAGGCCCCGAAGCCATAGCATTGTTTACGCACGGATCCGGGGGAGCACATTTTGGGCAGCTACTCAATGCTTTCGGGTCGCAGACCATAGCTGCACCTTCGTTTGCTCAGTGCCGCGGGCCTCGCGAAGTGGCTTTCCTGAGTACATTTGGCGATATCATCTATTCGCCAGAGCGAACAGATATACGCGATACCCGATGTCTGGTACTTATCGGGTCGCATCTGGGCGAGAATATGCACAACGGTCAGATTCAGGAGATGAGCGATGCCATCGACAAGGGAGCCACCATTATTACCGTTGACCCGCGCTTTTCAACCGCTGCCAGCAAGTCAAAGTTCTGGCTGCCCATCAAACCGGGCGCCGATATGGCATTACTGCTGGCATGGATCAATGTGATCATCGAGAATGAATGGTACGACAAGAAATACGTCGAAACGTACACGTATGGATTCGACATGCTAAAAAACCATGTTGCCCGCTATACACCCGAGTGGGCATATGGAATCACTACCATTGATCCCAACCTTATCAGGCGGACAGCCAAGGAGATGCACGACGCTTCGCCAGCTGTCATCATCCACCCTGGGAGGCATGTTACATGGTACGGTGACGATACACAACGGCTGCGGGCGGTGGCCATCCTCAATGCCCTGCTGGGCTCGTGGGGCAGGAGAGGAGGATTTTATAATCCCGAGAAAGCGAAAGTTCATGACTATCCGGTCCCTGAATTTCCAACCCCCAGATATTTGCCTCAGGACGCCTATCCCGACAAATTCAAGCTCGCTAACGAGGTGGTAAGCAACGCCCTGGTGGATGCCTCCGTTCCCGGTAGCAGCAATCCGCTGAAAATCAAAATGTGGATTGTGAATGGCACAAATCTGATGGCAGCTCTGCCCAATCAGAAAAAAACACTTGAAGCCATCGATGCGCTGAAAATGATGGTGGTAGTTGATACCATGCCGGTGGAGATTACCGGATATGCTGACATCGTGCTGCCCGAATGTTCCTATCTTGAACGTTATGATATGCTGCGCAAATCGCCGCACAGGCAACCAAATATTGCCGTGCGTGTTCCAGCCTCGGAACCGAAGTATAACTCAAAGCCGGCTGACTGGATGGCTCGTGAACTGGCAATAAGACTTGGTCTTGAGGCGTGGTTTCCCTGGAAAAATATGGAAGAACTGCTCGACTGGCAGCTTAAAGACCTTGGAAGCTCGCTTGAAGAGATGAAGCGGATTGGCGTAAAGAAATATGCAAGAACATACGATGACCTGTATTTTGCTCCAGGCGAGAATGTAGCGTTCAACACCAACACCGGTAAAATTGAGCTTTATTCTACCGACCTGGAAGCCCAAGGCTTCGACCCCATGCCTGTGTACACTCCGCACGCCGAGCCGCCTGAAGGGTTTTATCACCTTATCTATGGCCGTGCCCCTATGCATACTTTCAGCCGTACGGCAAACAATCCCAATCTCACCGATCTGATGGACGAAAACACCTTGTGGGTGAATCCCAAGGTAGCCAAACTGTGGGGGCTCAAGACTGACCAGTATGTCAAACTTAAGAATCAGGACGGCGTGGTGTCTACATTCACTATCCGGGTCAGGGTAACCGAACGTATTCGGTGGGACAGTGTGTATATGGTACACGGTTTTGGCCACAACAATAAGCGGCTGCGCAGGGCGCACGGAAGGGGAATCAACGATACGGAACTCATCACCAACGTTAAAATTGATCCTGTAATGGGCGGTACAGGCATGCGCGAAAACTTTGTGACTTTTATTACCGACGACCTGGCTGCCGGAAAGGAGATTGAACTATGAGATACGCAATGGCTGTTGATACGAAAAAGTGTGTGGGCTGTAGCGACTGTGTTGTGGCCTGCCAGACCGAAAACAATGTTCCCATCGGCTTATGCCGGGATTGGGTGGTTGAGGTCATGGACGGCACATACCCTCAGCTCGAGATTGAGATTCGCTCGGAACGCTGCAATCACTGCCAGAATGCGCCTTGTGTGCGATGCTGCCCCACGGGGGCCAGTCATTACAGTGATGGCGGAACAGTGCTGGTTACAAAATACAAATGTATCGGGTGCGGAGCATGCATTGCTTCTTGCCCTTATGATGCTCGTTTTTCTCACCCTGATGGGTATGTAGATAAGTGCACTTTTTGCCTTGAAAATCGCGTTCGGAAAGGGCTTGAACCGGCGTGCGTCAGCGTTTGCCCCACCAAATGTATGTATTTTGGCGATCTGGATGATCCGAACAGCGCTGTATCAGTGGTGCTTAAAAAACGTAAGTACAAGACCCTCATTCCTGAAGCAGGCACCCATCCCCATTTGTATTTTCTCATTTAACCTTTTTCATCCGAATTTACCATGAGAGAAGAAATCATCGTGAGCGGAAGAATGAATCACCTGATTGATCCGCAACTGAATATCTGGCACTGGCAGATTCCCCTGTACCTCTTCCTGGGAGGGCTGGCAGCAGGAATACTGTTCTTTGCAGCCCTGTACACTATCTTAAAAAAAGAGAGCGCCTACCCTACAGCCGTCAAAATTGCCCCGCTTATCACTCCCCTGCTGCTGGTCCTGGGTTTGTTTGCCCTGTTTCTTGACCTGAAGCATAAGCTGTTCTTTTGGAGACTTTATACGACTATCCGCCTTGAATCACCGATGTCGTGGGGTGCTTGGACACTGATGGTGGTTACTCCCCTTGCCTTTGTGTGGACGGCGTTGAATATCAGGCAAATTTTTCCGCGCTGGGACTGGAAATTTAAATTCTTCTACACGCTGGATGCTTTTTTTCGAAAACACATCATGGTGGTTTCGTGGGTACTTCTTATTTTTTCACTCATCCTCGGTGTGTACACAGGTATACTGTTTTCTGCCTTCAATGCCCGGCCCCTCTGGAACACCTCCATCCTCGGCCCGCTGTTCCTTACCTCCGGATTATCAACGGCTGCCGCGGTGATTGTGCTGATGAGCAAATCACACCACGAAAGGCAGGCGTTTTCCCGCATCGACCTGATGCTGATAGGCATAGAAATGTTCCTTATAGTGCATATGTTTATGGGTTTTCTGGCAAGCACACAGGTGCATATTGAAGCCGCACAGCTTTTCCTTGGAGGGCCCTATACCGTTCCCTTCTGGCTTTTTGTCTTCACGCTGGGACTTGCTGTTCCGGCTTTGCTCGAAGCTCTGGAGCTTCGTGGCTACAAACTTCCCTTCTGGATTGCTCCTACCCTGGTGCTCATCGGAGGGATTCTTTTCAGGTTTATCATGGCCACTGCCGGACAGGAAAGCAGGTGGTTGTATTGATCGTTAACGAAAATCTAAATATCATTTCATCATGAAGAAGAGAAATTATATGAATCCTTACCTGGCAGGCATACTGCTGGGGCTGGTGGTGCTCGCGGCCAACTTTATTTCAGGCCGGGGCGTAGGGGCCAGCGGTGCTGTGAAAAGTGCCATAGTAGCCACCGTGGATGCGGTTGCCCCATCACATGCCCAGTCGGCGGAGTTCTACAGCAGTTTTAACAAAGCACACAATGAGCAACCCCTCAATTCCTGGTTGGTTTACCAGATGCTTGGGGTCATTGTCGGCGGTTTTTTGTCGGGGGTTATCTCGCGAAGGCTGACGTGGAAGGTGGAACACAATCCAAAGATTACTTCGCGCCGGCGTCTTGTTTTTGCGCTTCTTGGAGGAGCGCTGTTTGGTTTTGGCTCACAGTTGGGCCGGGGTTGTACAAGCGGCGCCGCCCTGAGTGGTATGGCGGTGCTTTCGCTGGGGGGGTTCATCACCATGATGGCCATATTTGGTACTGCCTTTGCCCTGGCATACTTTGCCAGAAAACTGTGGATTTAATTATAGTAACACAAAATAACATCTTGATATATGGGACCATTAGTAGTAAACGAGATAATCTCTGAGAATACCGATATGATGCTGGCTCTATTTATCGGCATCGCATTCGGTTTTGTTCTCGAACAGGCCGGGTTTTCATCCAGCCGAAAATTAGCGGGTGTATTCTACGGATACGACACCGTTGTGCTCAAAGTATTTTTCACCGGCGCCATTGTAGCCATGCTGGGACTATTGTTTTTCAGCCTGTTTGGATGGATAGACCTGAGTATGGTTTATGTGAACGAAACCTTCCTATGGTCGGCCATAGTGGGCGGGGTGGTGATGGGAGGCGGATTCATACTTGGCGGATTCTGTCCCGGAACGAGTTTTTGTGGGGCCGCCATCGGGAAAATTGATGCATGGGTATTTATCGTTGGCCTTTTCCTGGGGATCTTCCTCTTTGCCGAAGCCTTCCCGCTGCTTAAAGGTCTATATCTGGCAAAAGATATGGGATCACCGCGAATTTCTGAATTCTTCGGAATCAGCGAAGGTTTTATGGTTCTTTTGGTGATTGTTGCAGCCATAGGCATGTTTTTTGTGGGCGAATGGGCTGAAAAGAAATTTCCAAGAGAAGAATATTAATAGACAGACGTTTAACAAAAAAAGTCAACCATGAAAATGATAGAATTTACCCCAAGGTTGCTCCTTTCGTCAGTTATCGTGCTTTTGGGCATCATCATTGCCGCGGTTCCCAAAAACACTACTACCCCTTATAAGCTTACCGCCGAACAGGTGCTTAACGAGCTTAAGAGCAACACCCAGTATATCGGACCCGATGCTGTTGCACAGATGATTGTTGAAAAAGACCCTACACTCAGGTTGATTGATGTCAGGTCAAAGGATGAGTTTGATAAATTCAGCTTGCCCGGGGCCATCAACATCCCACTCGACAATCTGTTGTCGGCTGAATTTGAAGAAGTTTTTAGCCAGAATATTTTGCTTAATGTGCTTTATGCCAACGGAAGCACCCGCGCCAATGAAGCATGGATGCTCCTGAGACAGCTTGGCTATACAAACCTTTTCGTGTTGCAGGGAGGGTTAAATTATTGGGCCGAGACCATCATGAATCCCACGGCTCCAGCGTCGACCAGTCCGGATGATGAACTGGCAAAATACGACTTTCGCAAAGGGGCCAGCCAGGCATTGGGTGGTGCAACCCTGGTCACTACCGGAACAGACGCACCCGCTAAAGCCGCGGCTCCCAAACCTCCGGTTGCAGCAGGAAAGAAAAAAACCATCAAAGGGGGATGTTCCTGATTTGAGACCCTCACCTGTTGCGCACAGGCAGGGCCGCCATTTGGCAAAACTTTTGCCACCTGATTTTCTGCAACGGAATGCCGTAACTTTGCAAACAATATTTCACTGATGCCATCAGTTTGATATTGACAGGCAACAGATTCATTTGCATGAGACTACAGGTACGGATTCTGTGTTTAATAACTGCGTTAGCCGGACTCGCTGAGGCGAACGGTCAGGGCGTTCCGATTGGGTACTGGCGCGATCACCTGCCGTATAATCAATGTATTTATGTTACTGAAACCTCCACGCAGATCATCTGTGCTACATCTCACAGCCTTTTTGCCTATAACAAAGCTGATTATACCATAGAACGGATCAGTAAAATCAACGGGCTGTCGGATTTAGGTATAAGCCACATTGATTATCATGCCCCACTGCAAACCCTTGTTGTGGCATATGCAAATACCAAAATTGACCTTATCACGCCCAAAGGTATATTCAATATGGGTGATATCTGGCGCAAAACCATTCCGGGCAATAAGGTCATAAATCGGGTGGTGATAATAGGCAAACGTGCCTACCTGGCATGTGGCTTTGGCATCGTGGTGCTGGATATTGAAAAACGCGAAATTGCCGATACCTGGTACATAGGCCCTGGAGGTACGGCGCTAAATGTCAACGATATAGCCTTGTCGCTTCCAGACTCCACAATATATGCCGCTACCGATAACGGCCTTTACAAAGCCTCATTCTCCAGCTCAAATCTGGCCAATTTTGCTCAATGGAACCGCGAAAATCTTATTCCCAATACGGGTCAGCCTTTCAGCGAAGTTGAAACCATCGGGAATTTCCTGATTGCAAACCGACGAGGTGCCGCAAACAATGACGATGCGCTTTTTCTGTTTACCGGCAACAACTGGGCCCCATGGCAATCTTCCGAAACACAAAAGGTTACAAGAGTGCGCGCTTCGAGAAACAAACTGCTGGTGACAAGGTTAAACAAAATTTCCGTTTACAGCAGCAACCTAACACTGTCGGAAACGATTCAGACATACCGGTTTGGCAATCCCTCGCCAAACGACGCGTTGTATTCGTCAGACGGAATACTCTACATAGCCGACGTGCAATCGGGTCTGGTGAAGTATGTTTCATCCTCTCAGGCCGAGTCGATACAGCCCGGTGGCCCTCCAATCACTTCAGTGTATTCTATGGCATCTGCAGGAAATAATGTATATACCGTCCCCGGCGGGCGAAATTCATCCTGGGTTAACCTGTTTCAGAATGCCATGGTCAATGGATTCGTTGATAATAAATGGGTCAGCTACAACCAGTGGAACACTAGTGGTTTTGGCGGGGTTCAGGATGTATTGTGCCTTGCGGTAGATCCGGCGGACAATCAGCGACTGATGGCCGGTTCGTGGGGAATGGGGATACTCGAAATAAACAAAGGTTTGGTAACTAAAAGGTATGATCATACCAACAGCACTCTGCAATCGAGTATTTTTCTGCAGGGTTGGGTTTGCATAGGCGGACTTGCTTTTGACGAGAAACGGAATTTGTGGGCTACCAACAGCAGTGCCCCTAACCTGCTTTCGGTCATGAAGCCTGATGGCAGCTGGCGATCATTCAGCCTTAATCCGGTGGCAAGCGGTATTGATTTTGGCGGACTCCTAATTGATCAGAGTGGGCAGAAGTGGTGCCTGGTGCGCAACCACGGTCTGGTGGTTTTCAATGATAACAACACTATTGACAATGTGGCCGATGACAAGGTGAAACGCCTTTCGGGCGCGGTGGGTAACGGAGCCTTACCCGGCAGTCTGATTCTTTGCCTGGCGGTGGATCTTGATGGCCAGTTATGGATGGGAACCAACGAAGGCGTTGCAGTAATACGTTCACCCGAAAATGTATTTTCAACAAGCAACTTCGACGCCTACAAACCTATCGTAGTCGAAGGTGGGCACGCCCAGTATCTATTAAAGGAGGAGACAGTTACTGCTATTGCTGTGGATGGAGCCAACCGGAAATGGTTTGGTACCGACAGGGCGGGGGTTTTTCTGATGACTCCGGACGGCACAAAACAGATCCTGAATTTCAACGAAGAAAACAGCCCCATACTCTCAAACACCATTACTTCTATCACCATTGATAAAAAAGGGGAGGTGTTTTTTGGGACATCAAAGGGTGTCATCTCGTACCGCGCCGAAGCTACATTTGCTCAACCCGAACAAAACGATGTGTTGGTTTATCCCAACCCTGTGCGTCCGGGCTATATGGGTGCCATAGCCATAAAAGGTCTCTGGCGCGACTCGGAAGTGCGAATCACCGACATCGGCGGCAACCTGGTGTACAAAACCCGGGCCTTTGGCGGACAAGCAGTCTGGAATGGGACAAATCATGACGGAAGACGCGCCAGCAGCGGAGTCTATCTTGTATTTGCATCCGACCAGCAAGGAACGAAAACTCTGGTGGCAAAAATTCTTTTCATGCAATAACGAAACCGATGCTGTATCATAGTCGGGGAATCGTTATTAGCTATATCCGGTATTCGGATTCAAGCATCATCGCAAAAATTTATACCGAAAAACTGGGAATGCTGTCTTTTCATGTCAGGGGGCTGTTTGGCGCCAGGTCACGAATTAAGATCGCCTTATTCGGGCAGTTGAGCCTCGTTGATACCGTGATCGATTACAAAGAGTCGCGAGGCTTGCAGTACATCCGGGAGATCAGAACCCTGCAGTCTTTCGGAGCAACAGATATGCGAAAAACAGCCCAGGCACTGTTTATCAATGAGTTGATCTTGCGTAGCATCAGGGAACAGGAGTGTAATCCCGAGCTTTTTGGTTTCCTGACGGATGCAGTGATTGCGTTGAATGATGAAGATTTTTTCTCAGCCGATTTTCATTTGGTATTTATGATCCGGCTCATGGGTATGATGGGTTTCAGACCACGCTCGAATTATGCCCCCGGTCATTACTTTGACATGACTGAGGGTATGTTTTGTGCCGCCAAGCCCCTTCATAACTATTACCTTGCGCCCGGGTTGGCTGAAAAACTGAGTCGTATTATCGACATCGACTGTACATTTCACGATAGGGTGATGGCATCAGCCGAGGAACGACGACAACTTCTGGATCGCCTGATCGATTATTTCAAAATCAATCTGCCCGAGTTTTCCGATCTGCGATCGCCCGAGGTGCTCCACGAGGTGCTTTCGTAAGGACACAGGGCATTCTGCGTTTTTTAGTTACCTTTGCGCCGTTTTTCAAAATCAGGATTCCATGGCATTAAGCGAACAAGAAATAATAAGGCGCGAATCGTTGCAGCAGCTCATTGGTATGGGTTACGATCCATATCCTTCCGAAGCTTTCGATGTAAATGTAAAAACGGCTGAAATCCTTGAGAAATTTCCCGGGGATCAGAATTTGTATCAGAGTATAAGCATTGCCGGTAGAGTAATGGGGCGGCGTGTAATGGGTGCGGCTTCCTTCGTGGAGTTGCAGGATGCCACCGGTCGTATACAACTCTACATCAAGCGCGACGACATTTGTCCGGGTGAGGATAAAACGTTATACAATACCATATTTAAGCGATTGCTTGATATCGGCGATTTCATAGGCGTGAAAGGGTTTGTGTTTATTACCAAAATGGGCGAGATCACTATTCACGTCAATGAGTTCAAAGTACTCGGCAAATCACTCCGACCCCTTCCGATTGTCAAGGAAAAAGATGACCAGGTTTTCGATGCCTTCACCGATCCCGAACAACGTTACAGGCAGCGCTATCTCGATCTGATTGTCAACCCTGAGATTAAAGATACTTTCATCAAACGAACCCGTCTGGTGAACTCCATGAGGGGTTTTCTTGACAGCAGGGGGTACCTCGAGGTTGAAACCCCCGTATTGCAGCCTCTTTACGGAGGCGCTGCGGCCAGACCATTCAAAACACATCACAACACTCTCGACATGACACTTTACCTGCGCATAGCCAATGAGCTATACCTGAAACGGCTGATCGTGGGGGGATTCGACGGAGTGTATGAGTTTTCAAAAGACTTCAGAAACGAAGGCATGAGCCGTTTTCATAATCCGGAATTTACACAGATGGAGCTATATGTAGCGTTTAAGGATTATGAATGGATGATGAACCTGGTTGAAGAAATGGTGGAGCGCATCGCCATTGATCTTCATGGTACCACACAGGTGCGGGTAGGCGAACATTTGATCGACTTCAGACGACCGTGGAAACGATATACCATGTTTGAGGTAATACAACATTATACGGGGGTTGATATGAGCAATATGGATGAAGCAGCCCTGCGCCGCACGGCTGCCAGCCTGCATGTACCTCTTACTCCTGCCATGGCCAAGGGAAAGATAATTGATGAAATCTTCGGCGAATGCTGTGAACCAAACCTGACACAGCCCACATTCATCACAGACTATCCGATCGAGATGTCTCCACTGGCTAAAAAACACCCTCAAAAACCCGGCCTGGTTGAGCGATTCGAGGCTATCGTCAATGGCAAGGAGCTTTGCAATGCATTTTCCGAGCTGAACGATCCCATTGACCAGAGAACCCGGTTTGAAGCCCAGCTCGAGCTTGGCCTGCGCGGCGATGATGAGTCGATGGTGCTTGACGAAGACTTTTTGAGGGCGCTCGAATATGGCATGCCGCCTACTGCGGGCCTGGGCATCGGTATTGACCGGCTTACCATGATCATGACCAATCAGCCCTCGATTCAGGATGTTATCTTCTTTCCTCAGATGAGACCCGAAAAATAGTTGCCTGCTTTCAGACACATATCTTGCATGATATTTCTTTAACCAGAGGACTGCACATTCATTTCTCCGTGTTTTGTTTTGGCATAAAAAACAATTCAGACCTGGCAATGGTGGTAATGCGCCCTATCTTTGCAATAGGGAGCAGGATTAAATTCTACCAATGGCACCAAAAAAAACCAAACGATTGTTTGCTGCTGTAAAGATCATGCCATCGGCCGATTTTAGCTGCACCTACCTTACACTCAGGCAAGACCTGGCGCACGAACGGATTACCTGGGTGAGAGAGGGCAATATGCATTTGACACTCAAATTTTTTGGCGAGACAGCCGTTACCGGGATCAGTGATATCGACCATTGCCTGAGTGCGGCGGCATCGGCATCAAATTGTTTTTCTTATAGAATAACGGGTGCTGGGATTTTTGGCAGCCGATACGACCCGCGGGTGATATGGTTTGGCCTTTCGGCGGGAAACGAACTACCTCTTTTATACGAAAGGGTAAATATAGAATTAGCACGCATCAACATTTTTCCTGACAGGCAAAACTTTGTTCCACACCTTACGGTGGGGCGCATAAAAAGGGAAATAGCCGACAAGCAGCTATTTCAACAAATCATTAATCAGTACCGGGAGTGCAGTTTCGGGAATCAGCTTGTAACAGAATTGGTTATGTACGAAAGCCTTTTGCGCCCCGAGGGTCCCCAGTACATTCCACTTAACCGCTATGCTCTGACACGGGTTACCGGGGATTAACAGGATGCTGTTCTTGTTCCTCCTTATCAGGGTAGTTTTTCTTTAGCTTTAACTCAATAAAATGGTAAATAAGCAGGCCGGCTCCGCCAAACAGAAAAAGCATTGAGAAATAAGCCTCGCCCTGGTCAAAATCGCCAAAGATGATGAGCAACCGGGCTAGAAACAATCCCAATCCCAGTGCCACCAGAATGATTCCCCACTTCAAGGCCGGGGAATAAGGCTTTCGGGTTTCGAAAATATCGGCATTGATTCCCATTTCGATCAGCTTCAGGCGTTCGCGCTTGCGGACATTGAGATACACTATGGCCACTATCATGGCAAATGCTCCCAGTGGTATCATAATTTCATTCATAGCTCGATGTTTTTTGTTCGTTTTTACAGTTTGACGCTCTAGGGTGCTGGCTGGTTACAAAACTCGGGATAAAAATTCGCAAGCCACCTACCTATTTAGCTCTGTCCGAAATTTTCGGCGCTATCTCTGTGTAACTTCGCCCATTGGTTGTCGTCTAACTGCACGAAGATGATACAGGAAGATGATTCTGTAATAATTTCGCAGGTATTGTCCGGAAATACGCCCGCTTTTGCAAAACTCGTTGACCGGTACAAGGATATGGTGTATTCGGTAACCTGCAGGATAATATCTGACCACCCCGAAGCCGAAGAGATTGCTCAGGATATCTTTCTGAAGGCCTATCAGGCCCTTACGGGTTTTAAACAGGAATCAAAATTCTCGACCTGGCTGTATCGCATTGCGGTGAATATGTCACTGTCGGCCGTCAGGAAGAGAAAGATGGTGATGGCCTCTCTTTCATCAATGGATGTTGAGCACCTGCAGGAGGGGGAAATACAGGAGAATATGTATGCCTATACTGACGATGAACAGGTGAGCATGGTGAATGAGGCAATTAAAAATCTACACCCCCAGGATGCCATGCTGGTTGGAATGTTTTATACCGATGAGCTGAGCATTCAGGACATTTCCGACATCACAGGGCTAAGCCAGGCCAATGTGAAAGTCAGGCTGCACAGGCTTCGGAAAAAGTTGTATTCGCTGATAAGCGAAATGATGAAAATGCATGAATTAAAAATGATAAGGAAATAGGAGGTACAGATGGAAGAGTACAGATTAAATGATGAGTTGCTTAATAAGCTGCTGAAAAAACCCTCGCAACAGGCCATCTCTGAGCGATTCACCGCCAAGGTGATGGATGATATCTCGGCTTTGGAAGCTGAGAAAAAACATAATCCTTACCTTTCGGTTTTTACTCTAATATATATTGCAGCCGGAATAGTACTCCTTGTACTATTGTATCTGGTGATTTTCCCGTTTTTCGACATATCTTTATTCAATCCCTTAGATGCCGACACAAGAAGCTATGAGCGCTTGTTCAGCCTTGTGATGGATTCTTTCCGTAGCCTTGTATCTATCATCGATTTTATTCGGAATTCTACCCTTGCAGTGGTGCTGATCATCGTGCTGCCCAGCTTGGCAATCCTTGACCGACTGTTAAAAAATCTGTGGCACCGCTCAACGCTTGTTGTTATATAAATGGATGGATACCCCGGCTGATCATACCGCAATTAAAGAATGTCTAGGCCAACTGATTGTACACCACACAGGGGCGAAGGTTGAAAAGTTATCGTTGGTGCCGGTGGCGGGTGGGTGTATCAATCAAACCTTCAAAGTAATTTCCTCTGCTGGTAATTTTTTCGTCAAGCTCAACTCGGCAGCACGTTTCCCAGGGATGTTTCAGTGCGAGGCTGATGCGTTGCGATTGCTGGCGGCGACCGCAACGCTCAGGGTGCCAGAGGTATTGGCTAAAGGACAGTGCGGCGACACTGCGTTTATCCTGCTTGAGCTTATAAACCCGGCCAGACCCGGAGTTAATTTCTGGGAAAATTTCGGATCGAGATTGGCTGCCATGCATCAGACTTCCGCTGCGAAATTCGGATTTGAGCATGACAACTATATTGGTTCTCTGTCGCAGTCAAACAAATTCCATTCCACCTGGGCAGAGTTTTTTATTGCCGAGCGACTTGAACCCATGATAACCCTTGCACGCAGAAAAAGGTTGATGCCTGCTGACACGGAAAAGCAGTTCACCCGTTTTTACAAGCACCTACCATCTGTTTTTCCGCCCGAGAAGCCATCGCTGATTCATGGCGACCTATGGAGCGGGAATTACATGGCGGATGAAAACGGGGAGCCGTGTGCGATTGATCCGGCCATTTACTTTGGCTGTCGCGAGATGGATATCGCCATGTCAAAGCTGTTTGGAGGGTTTGACCAAGGATTTTACATAGCATACGACCAAGTGTTACCGCTGGAAAAGGGC
>JBBIKG010000019.1:0-71060 GCA_037445555.1 Lentimicrobiaceae bacterium | reverse complement strand
GGTCGTACTCATCTCATGCTTTGTGATATACAGGGGAAAACGCTGTACCAGGCTGATTTTGAACAATTCATCACAATCAACCTCCACAGGTTTCCATCGGGCTTATATTTCGTTTTGCTAACCAACGGAGGCAGACACCACTCACAAAAGGTTATGAAAAAATAACTGACGATTACATTCACAGGCCGAAGCGGGTTGAAACAGAAATCACTAACTTAGCCGTCAGCTGTGGCTCACGGCCGCTGCAAGCACTCCAACTGGCCTTTTATGAAACTGAGCATAATAATTCCGCTTTTTAATGAACAGGATACTGTCAGCGAGGTGTTGCAAAGCATTGTTGACCTGCAATGGCCTGTGTTCGTGGAAGAATTTGAAGTAATAGTTGTAAATGATTGTTCTACTGATCATTCGCGTGAGCGGGCTCAGGAATTCATTGCGCAACACCCCAATTTCAGGCTTTTTGATCACGACAAAAATATGGGCAAAGGGGCTGCTGCACGAACCGGTATGAGTCATGCTACAGGTGACGCTTTTTTGGTTCGCGATGCTGACCTTGAGCTCGATACAGCCGACATACCCGTTATGCTTAAGGCCATGCAAGCCCTGAATGTGGAGTTTATCAACGGCTCGCGTTATATGCCCGGGAAAATCAGACCCCTTGCCTCTTACCGGCGTTATCTGGCGAACCGGTTTTTTACTTTTCTCACATCTCTGCTCATCAATGTAAGGCTTACCGACATGGCTTGCGGCTACAAGCTGATCAAACGAAGCCTCTTCGAACAATTGCATCTGGTCGAGAACCGATTTGGCTTTGAGGCGGAGCTTTTAATCAAGGCGCTTAGAATCAGAAAAAACAACATCGCCGAAGTGCCAGTGAACTATATACCTCGCAGCGAGCACGAAGGCAAGAAACTGCGCAGCCTGGATGGTGTCAAGATTCTATGGACCATCATCAAATATGCCTTTCTGAAAAAGAAAGTGTAAGTTTGCCGGCACAGATACAAGGGGTTTTGTTTTTCATGAATCAGAAAATGTTTTCGCGATCAGGGGTCACCCGGTACAGCTCAGGGCGGTTATCTGTGCTGGCCTTGGTTGTGATAGCTGTCACGGTGACATGGATAAACTTTAATACAAGCCCATGGCGGTCTGAAGGCGGGGTTACGAAGCATGACATAAAAGCATATTACAGCTATTTGCCTGCTGCCTTTATTTACAAGGATCTGTCATTCAAATTTCTGGATAATGATCCTGAATTTTTCTCTGACAAAATTTACCTTCACATTGCTCCGAATGGAGGCCGATATCAGAAAACAACGATGGGATTGTCGTTTTTATACATGCCGTTTTTTCTGGCGGGCCACCTAGCGGCCGTGCTGAGCGGGGCTGAACAAACCGGTTTCTCACCCCCTTATATGTTCTTCCTGCAATTTAGTTCACTGATATACCTTTTAATCGGGCTACTTTTTGTAAGAAGAATTCTTAGACTGTACTTCAATGACAGGGTGGTGGCGCTGGTGTTACTTTGCCTAGTGTTTGCCACCAACATGCTGTTTTATTCCACCTTTGAAGCAGCCATGTCACATGTCTATAGCTTTGCCCTGATTTCTGCCTTTTTGTGGCTGACAATAATGTGGCACCGGAAACAAAGGCCCACAACTGCAATAATCATCGGAATCATCTTTGGGCTCATTACGCTTATCAGACCAACCAACGGTCTTGTGGCTGTATTTTTCATTCTGTATGGAATTCAATCGGCGAAAGAAGTCATTCCCAAAGTAAGATTATTTCTGGCTAACTGGCATCAACTGCTTATAATTGCCGCTTTTGCCCTGCTCATTTTTATTCCGCAGCTGATTTTCTGGAAAATCAACACAGGCCAGTGGTTTTTCTATTCCTACGGCGACGAAAAGTTCTTCTTCTTACAACCGAATATCTTACACGGATTGTTCAGCTACAGAAAAGGGTGGCTGCTATACACCCCAGTGATGATATTTGCACTGATCGGAGTGGCTATGATTGGCAGACAGCTGGCGCATCTCTACTGGTCAGTGCTCGTTTTTACGATTCTTAATATCTATATTGTATACAGCTGGTGGGACTGGTGGTATGGCGGCGGACTTGGCTCCCGGCCAATGATTGATTCATATGCCCTGATGTCATTGCCCTTGGCAGCGGTTATCCATTGGTGGTCAATACACGGAGTGCAACGCTTTGTGGGCACAATTCTTCTGTTTCTGTTGATGGTGCACGGGATTTTTCAGACAGCTCAATATCATTACGGAGCCCTGCACTACATGGCTATGACCAAGGAGGCATACTGGCACTCTTTTGGACGAATTCGTCCAAAATATCCTTTCTACGAATACCTGCAGTATCCTGACATCATGCTTGCTCGCAAAGGAATACAAGCAGTCGCTCCCAAAAGCCGGCTGAGGTTTGAAAACTTTCTTGAATGCGATTATGAGTCCGTAACCGATAATCGTGAATTTTTCTGTACTATCGATAACCAATATTTGTTATCCGGGGTCGATAAGCGATCGGACAAAAGGGCAAGAAGCGGTAAATACAGCATATTGCTTAGCCCGGAAAACCCTTTTGGCAGTGATATCCGGCTGGAAGTGGCTGAGGCGGGCTCTTACCGCCTTGTGGTTTGGCGATGGCCTTCAAATAAGGGTGGCGGAGTTGCATTTACCGCTTTATGCGAGGATGACTTTTACAATTTCAGCGAGGTAGTTTCATCGACAGACGCCAATGGATGGGGCCGGGTTGAACTGAATGTTCAGGTTCCTGAAAATAAAACAGGTACCCTGAAGGTGTACTTGTGGAATCCAGGTAATTCTCCCGCTTGGTTCGATGATCTCTCCATCGAAAAAGTACATAAGGAAAACAACCACTAATTACGAAGTGTTGTCTTCTTTATTGAAGGCAGCTAAAGCCGTTGGAAAATATACACTGCATAAGGGTAACCACCCAGCACCTTAAAGGGTTCAGCAGGATGAAACTCCCGCAACAAATTAAAATCAGTGTTGCCAATAAGTCTTTCCAGAGGCAGGCGCCCCTCATTGGGCCCAAAATGAGCATCCCAAACTAATATTGATCCTGCCTGCAAATCGCGGCCGGGATTGTCGACGTCAAAGACTTCGCTTCGACTTCGACCTGCATCATGTGGGTCAAGATCAAGAAAGAAGAACACATTGGGGTCATAATAAAATATCTTGTTCTGGATGTAGTCATGCTCTTTGAGCCAGTTGCAGGATTCTTTTATAATTTTTGCCGTAGGGCTCAATGGAACAGGAAGCCTGTACATCACAAAGGCGGAATGAATAACTGCCACAACTACAATTATTTTAAGAACCAGTCGAAATGACCGGTTCCCGAAAGTTATCAGTTGTTCCAGGTAATTATACCCCTTCAGGCTGAAAAATACCGCAGGAGGGATCACGAATGCCATAAATCTGTACAGTGCCAAAGCCCCTGTACCCAGGTACCATGCCAGTGAATGAAAACCCACTATGGCAATGACAGGCATCAGGATGAGTACAAACTCGTCAACAGACTTTCCAGACAAGCTCAATCGGTTTTGAATCAACTGCACGAGCAAAAGAGCGATTCCGACCAGAAAAAGCAGCCCGAGCAAAATGCCAATTATGGGCGCCGGATTTCCTAAGTAAAACATGAAACTACCTCTGCCGTAAATGTCAGCAGAAAAACTCCCGTAAGGTATTTTGGTAATTAACCAGAAAAAATCCTTGTAGTGCCCCATGCCGGCCAGTGAAAAAAGAACCAGCCCTGCGACCAGCCATGGTAAGGCCTTCCATTGCCGGCGCATCAGCAGCATTACAAAGAAAAACGGAATGATCAGGAAGCCTTCGGTTCGGGCTAATGGAACAAATGAAATTACGGCAGCCGACCAGCTGTATTTTTTGCCGAAATACAGCGCAAGTGCCAGAGTCAGGCAAAGGGCGCCGGTTATCTCGGTCATGACGCTTGGGATAAGGGACATAAATACCGGCGCAAAAAGAACAAAAAAAATCAGGAGCAGCGAATTGCGCATACCCCTCAGGCGAGCCAGATATACCGCTGCAGCAGCAGTTGCGATGGCCACCAGTACATTGTAGAGCCTTGCTCCGTTGTATCCCAACTGAGCGAAAGGAGAACAGAGCGTTGTGAACAAAGGTTTACCCCAGTGGTCGACAAAAAATTCCGGGTAGCGAAACGCCCAACGGGCAAACCTGTAATGGTGCAGGTCGTCTGCACCGCCATAGGTTCCCTCTGAAAGTTGGGAAATAGTAGCAAAGTAAACCAGCATCCCCGCCAAAAATATACAACCAGCCCACAGTTGCCTCCGATTTCCTGGCTGAGTATTGTCAAAAATATCCGTCAATACTTCAATAATCCTTTTTGCGACGGCTCCCATGTGTGTTTCTTGTAAGCTGTGGTTATTCTTTGAGATAGACTCGCTTCACTCTTCTCGAAATACCCGTCAGCACTTCATAGGGTATAGTGTTCAGCGCCTCGGCCATCTTGTGTATTGGGTGTTCGGGAGAGAAAATCACCACTGCATCACCTTCGGATGCATCAATGCCGCTAATATCAATCATACACATATCCATACTGATATTGCCAACAATCGGGGCGGGTTTGCCTTTGACTAAAAGGCTATAGTGCCCGTTGCTCAACCGACGGCTTAGCCCATCGGCATATCCGACCGGTACGATGGCGATTGTCATTTCTTTGTTGGCTATGAAGCTGCGATTATACCCAATGCTGCTTCCTTCTTTAATATGTTTTATTTGTGACAGAGTACTCCTGAATGTGCTTGTGTATTGCAAATTAGTCTGAGCCTCCGGCACAGGACTGATGCCATGTATCCCAATACCGATCCTGACCATATCATACTGCGCCTTATTAAAACGTATAATACCTGCTGTATTCAAAATATGCCTCAACATTTTATACCCTAGGGATTGCTCCATGAATTCAACCGATTCTTCAAACGATGCGATCTGACCCAAGGTAAACGCATCGTGGGCCGGATCACTACTTGCAACAAGGTGCGAGAAAACCGAGGCTACACGTATGTGTGGGCGCATTTGCAGCTCTGAAACCAATAGGGGCAGTTCCCGCCCATCAAACCCCAGGCGCTTCATGCCAGTATCCAGTTTTAGGTGAATGTTAAAAGGCAGATTCAAAGCCCCGTTGTAATATTCAAGCTGTTCGTCCAGCATCCGCAGAGTGCGCATGCTGAAGATTTCGGGCTCAAGATTGTACCTGAAGATATCGCGGAATGCTTGCTGCTCCGGGTTCATCACCATGATAGGTAGCCGGATACCGGATTTGCGCAGTTCTACTCCTTCATCGGTATAAGCCACAGCCAAGTAATCAGCCTGATGGTATTGAAGCATGTTGGCAATTTCATGGCTACCGCTGCCATAGGAAAAAGCCTTCGCCATAACCATCGTCTTTACACCTCGCTTCAGCAAGCTGCGGAAGTAGTTGAGATTATGAATGAGGGCGTCGAGATCGATTTCAAGAACAGTCTCGTGCTTTTGCAACTGAAGTTCATGGACTATTTGCTCGAATCCAAATGCTCTGGCACCTTTGATTAAAATAGCTTCATCGTGAAATGACAGGAAAGGAATATCGGAAATAAATTTCTCAGTAGATTCATAGTAGGTGGAATCCTGGGGAAAATAATTCCGGTGTGCGCTGATGGATTTCCCAATGCCAAAAAATCGATTGATGTGTTTGGATGTCAGTAAATTGCCAATGGCCCTATAAAGTTTTTCATCGTCCAGCCCACTTTGATGCATGTCAGACAGGATGACCGTAACCCGCTGATGCTGTTTTTGCTGATGGAGAAAATCGAGAGCGATGCCAAGCGACGAAAGATCTGAACTGTAACTGTCATCGATCAGGGTGCAATGGTTCAGCCCCGTTTTTTGTTCCATGCGCATTGCCACCGGATGTAGCCAACCGATTTTTTGCACTATCGATTCGTGATCAACACCGAGAAAAAGAAGAGTTAACCAGCAATGAATAAGGTTTTCAACGGAAGCCTCGTCATGAAAAGGAATTTCGAGCTGTAGCAGGTTGCGCTCGTATTTGGCTTGTATTATCGTTTTTGACTTTACTTTTTCGGTCGAGATGATAAACAAAGGTGCATTGCTATCCTTCCTGCTCCAGGTGATTAAGCGTGGTTTTTCTGACCAGTCAGCGTCCTTGTGAGCCTGAATGATTTCGGGATAATCAGCACAACATATCAATACTTGGCTATGCCTGAAAAGATTGAGTTTCTCTTTAGCTTTCTGCAGATGGTTTGAAAAATTTTCATCATGTGCTGTGCCGATATTTGTAAAAATACCTATGGTTGGCTTGATAATTTTTTCCAGATTTTGCATCTCGTCGGGCAGGGATATCCCGGCTTCAAAAATTCCCAGTCGATGATTGGCATTTAATTGCCAAACCGAAATAGGAACTCCGATTTGGGAATTAAAGCTTTTCGGGCTTCGAACCACCTTGTCCTTGTCATCCATGAGCTGCCACAGCCATTCTTTTACGATGGTTTTTCCGTTACTTCCGGTGATGCCTATGACAGGAATCTGAAAAACAGAACGGTGGTAGGAAGCCAGCGCCTGCAAGGCGTTCAGTGTGTTGCTCACCACAATGAAGTTAGCCTGGCTCTCAAACCACAAGGGATCGTTCATCCCTTCTACTACAAAATTCCGGATGCCCTTGCCAATCAGTTGATTGATATAGTTGTGGCCATCATTGCGCGAGGTTTTAAAGGCGAAGAACAACTGTGCTTCCGGTGAAACCACTTTACGGCTGTCAATTAGCAGGTGCTCGATAGGATCCAGGGGGTATGATCCCGCTATGAGTTTACCTCCCGTTATTTTGGCAATATGTTGTACTGTGTAAAACAAACCCTACGCGTAGATATGAGATGATTATTCGCCCTGATTTGAGTCGGGCAAAGCAATATTGCCAAGCGCATGGCTGGTAAGCTGCTGGTATTCGTTTCTTTTTCTGAAAATATCGCAAGCCAGATAAATTGCTTCTCGCAATGAATCAGGCGAGGCGAGGTCTTTACCGGCTATCTCGAAGGCAGTACCATGAGCCGGAGATGTGCGGATCACGGGCAGACCTGCAGTAAAATTAACACCCGTATCGAATGACATCGTTTTAAAAGGAATCAATCCCTGGTCGTGAAACATAGCCAGCACGCCGTCGAAATGTGTAAACTTGCCCGAACCGAAGAACCCGTCTGCAGCAAACGGCCCGAAAACAAGCTTGCCTTTATCAAACAGCTTATTGACCAAAGGAATGATCAAATCCTGTTCTTCAATCCCCAACACTCCGTTGTCGCCCGCATGTGGGTTAATGCCCAGCAAGGCAATCTTTGGTTTTTGAATTCCAAAGTCCTGAATAAGAGATTTATGCAGTAAATTTATTTTTTGAGTGATCAAGGTTTCATTAAGAGTTGCTGGCACTTGACCGAGTGGAATATGTCCGGTGATAACCCCGATACGCATAAAGCGACTCACCATAAGCATGAGATACTCACCGGCATTAAAGCGACTGGCGAGGTATTCGGTGTGGCCGGCAAACTGAAATCCTGCCTGGTGAATGCTGTGCTTGTTGATCGGCGCCGTAACCAGTACATCAATCTGATTTTTTTCAAGATCTTCGGTGGCGGCTTCTAGCGAACGGTAGGCCATTTCTCCGCCAACGACAGTGCTTTGCCCAATATCAATTCTGATTTCCTGATCCATCAGGCTAATCAAGTTGGCTTTTTTGTGACTGGCCTGATCAGCTTTTCGGATGATGTTGAAATTAAAGTCGCTAAGTATAACGGTTTTGCGGTGATAAGATGCCGCTTTGGAAGTGCCGTAAACGATGGGTGTGCATAACTCCGTGAGGCGCTGATCCGATAATGCCTTCATGATTATTTCGTACCCGATTCCATTGCTGTCGCCCGAAGTGATACCCACTCGTATCTTATAATCCTCATCAAAAATCCTGCTCATAGATAGTATCTTTAAACAATAACGCGCTTTTTGCAAAGATAAACCATTCTAACGTTTCGCAATCTTACCAGTAAAGGTCGCAATATAGAAGGCATTGAATTAGAATGCAGCTTTCAGGTTGTGGTCGAACTTTACAGCCTGTCGTTTATCGGATTATCAGGATGAAATCCCCGTCTTGCTTTCAGACACAAGGCGTTGTGTATTTGTAAAACGTCATAAAAAGCTTAGTCGCCCGGGGTCGTCAAAGGCATCATAGAGTCGATAAACCGCATAATTTTGATCGTCGCACCAGCATTTTTTCGTATATAATCTTCGGCGGATGCGCCGCTTTTCTTCAACGAACCACCTGAAATCAGTTTTTGAAAGGTTAATTTAAGGTCGCCATAATTCGAAATACTGAAACCCCCGCCCACAGCAATCAGTCCCTGAGCTTCTTTGAATTTATGATTGTTTGGACCAAACAATACCGGGATTCCATACACGGCAGCTTCGAGGAGATTGTGAATTCCAGCGCCAAATCCGCCACCAACATACGCAAGGCTCCCATAGCGGTAGAGCTTTGAAAGCATTCCGATGTTGTCAATTATCAGTACGGATTTTGTGCGGTCGGCTTTTCCGGCAAGTTGTGAGTAACGTATGGCATTGCCTTTGAACACATCATCCAACTGTTGCAGGTGGGTTTCATTAACCTCATGCGGAGCGATGATCAGGATGGGCTTTTCATCCAGGTCGAAAAACAATCTGGCAAGTACCTGTTCATCAGCCGGCCAGGTACTACCTGCAACAATAGCCTGCTTGCCTTCACAAAAATCTTCAACCGTATCTATCGAAGCCTGCTCGGAGGCTATTTGTAAAACACGGTCAAAACGGGTGTCGCCACTCAGGCAGGCCTGTGTTATTCCATGTCTTTGCAGTATTCGTAACGAATGCATGTCCTGCACAAAGAAATACCGCACCTTTTTCAGATTGTTCAAAAACCAGCCTCCCCACCACCTGAAAAAATACTGATCAGGGCGAAATATAGCTGAAATCACTATCAGCGGAATATTTTTCCCGGCCAGTTCATTTAAATAATTGTGCCAGTATTCGTATTTAACAAACACAGCAAACACAGGCTTGACGATACTGACGAATTTCCTTGCATTTTGCGAAGTGTCTGCGGGCAGGTAACAAACCAGATCGGCTTGGAGGTAATTGCGACGCACTTCAAACCCGGAGGGGGAGTAGAAGGTGAGCAGAATTTTATAGCCCGGATATTTCGCTTTGAAGGCTTCAATTACTGGCCTTCCCTGCTCAAACTCCCCCAGCGAGGCGCAATGAAACCAGACTACAGGTGCTCCTGTGCCAGAAAAATGCTTGAGATCGATAAATGTATCACGCCTTCCAATGATCCATTTTTTTGCTTTCGGATGAAATAGCGATGCCAGCCGGATCAACCACAGGTGAATATGTATGCCTAGATTATACAGGAAGGCCATTTGGTTGTAATTACTCAGATATATGTTTGTCATTGATTCGCTCCCAATCCCGGTATTCATACGAAAAACCCGGTTGGAACAACTCACATAAGTACCTGCTGCAAAATTAGACAATCAACCGTAATATCGCTCAGGCTCATTACCTTTGTGCAAACCAACGTTGCATGCTCAAGCTAATGGAGGCCGCCAGAGTGACGAATCGGAAGATTTCCCTGATTGTCGCATTCCACCACTGCAGACTCTTAGCTAGCTTCCTGATTTGGATATTTGCCTGGGTGCAACATATTTCTGCACAGGACTATTACTGGTGGAATCAGAAGCATGGATGGGACGGAATAACCCATTGGAGCCGATACATGATCCTTAGCCCCGGATATCTTGGGCCTAATGCACTTCCGGTGCCCGACATGCACACAGGGGTGCTTTTCGATAAGGCTTTGTTTGAAGCAGGCTCCCGGTATTATTTTCAGGCAGGTGAGCAAACGATCGATGGCAACAGCAGGTTATATTTTCCGTTTGCCAATGGCAAGGCCGCGCTTGAAATCAGCCACACCCCCATTGAGTACTATAAAACCGACACCATGCTTCGTGATGAAAGGCGAGCCCGTAGCCGACATGTCGAAGGCTTGGCCACAGGCGATATAGGAATGAACACCTACTTCGCCCTTGTCAACGGACCCCGGTTCCCGGATGTAGTGCTCCGGATAGGACTCCGTGCGCCCTCGGGAACAAGGCTCTACGATGCACGTTTTTCGGACGCCCCCGGATATTTTTTCGATATTTCATTCGGGAAAACCCTGATAGTGTCCGGTGAAAATAATGAGAGAATTACCCGGGCGTACGGAATGCTGGGTTTTTATGCCTGGCAAACGAATTTTGATAGAAACCGGCAAAACGACGCCCTGCTGATTGGATTCGGTTTGAAAATGACAGGAAAACATTCCGCATTCTATGCCGAAACAGCCGGATATTTTGGTTATATGGAAATGCGTGACGATCCGGTGGTTATAAGGGTGGGTTACGATATCAAATGTGACGCCGGCACTGTGAAAATAGAATACCAAAAAGGGGTACATGATGTATATCACCACTGTATCCAGCTCTCTGTTATCCGCCATTTTAGCCTTGTATCAAAGCTGCCTTAGCCCATTTTACAATATATTTGCACAAACACCTGAGCGCATGCCACCGGCTGGTAAAATACAAATGGTCGACCTTAAAGGTCAGTACACGAAAATCAAACACGAGGTCGACGAAGCAATTCAAGCCGTAGTTGATTCAACGCAGTTTATCAATGGCCCGGTAGTGAAAGAATTTGAAAACAATCTGGGCGAATATCTTGGAGTGAAACATGTGATTGGCTGTGCCAACGGAACAGACGCCCTTCAGCTGGCGATGATGGCCGCTGGCGTACAACCCGGCGATGAAGTCATTACAACAGCATTTACCTTTATCGCTACAGCCGAGGTTATTGCCTTGCTCGGATTGACACCTATTTTTGCCGACGTTGATGCGGGCACATTCAACATCGACTGCAACGACATAGAACACCGCATCACGCCGCGAACCAAAGCCATCGTGCCGGTACATTTGTTTGGCCAATGTGCCGATATGGAGCCTTTGCTTGCCATTGCAAAAAAGCACAATCTTTTTGTCATCGAAGACGCCTGCCAGTCAATAGGTGCTTTGTATCTCTTCCATAACGGATCATACGCCAGGGCGGGCAGCATGGGACAAGTGGGTTGCATGTCATTTTTTCCGTCGAAAAATTTGGGATGCTATGGCGATGGGGGAGCACTTTTTACCAATGATGACGCATTGGCTGCCAGATTGCGAAGTTTGGCCAATCATGGCATGACAGTCAGGTATTATCATGACCACACAGGTATAAATTCACGGCTCGACAGCATTCAGGCAGCTGTGCTTAATGTCAAATTACGCTACCTTGACCGCTATAATCAGGCTAGGCTCAGTGCTGCTGATACATATGACGCTGCATTCAGCACCAATAATGAAATTGTAGTACCGCTGAGGCACCCGAAGTCAACACATGTGTTTCATCAGTACACAATGAAGATTTCAGGGGCTGACCGAAACAAGCTGATTACTCACCTGCAAGCTGCAGGCGTTCCAGCCATGGTGTATTATCCGGTGCCTATTCACCTTCAGAAGGCTTTCGCAAAATATGGTTTCCAGATTGGAGAACTTCCTGTTACCGAGCAGCTTTGCAATCAGGTGATTTCATTGCCCATGCACACTGAACTTGACGAAACTCAGCTTGGCTATATAACTCAACAGGTGCTTAACTTCCTAAATGAGTGAAAAATGGAAAACGTTTTTTTTGCACACCCGACGGCTGTAATAGATGACGGCTGTTCGATTGGAAAAGGGACAAAAATATGGCACTTTTCCCATGTTATGAGTGGATGTGTGATAGGAAAGCAATGCAATCTGGGACAAAATGTAGTGGTTTCGCCTGGTGTTGTGCTCGGACGTAATGTCAAGGTGCAGAACAATGTCAGCATTTATACGGGGGTCATTTGCGAGGATGATGTTTTTTTAGGACCATCAATGGTGTTTACCAATATTCTGAATCCCCGGAGCGCAATCGTTCGCAGGGATAAATATCTTCCGACTATTGTTAAGAAAGGAGCGACCATAGGTGCAAACGCAACCATTTTGTGTGGGCACACCATTGGGCAATTTGCTATGATTGGGGCCGGAGCGGTTGTAACCAAGGATGTATTGCCCTATGCTCTTGTTGTCGGCAATCCATCAAAACAGGTTGGCTGGGTGAGCGAATACGGTCACAGGTTGTATTTTGGACCGGATGGCTTGGCTGTTTGTTCGGAAAGCACTGAAATCTATGCTTTAACCAATAACATGGTGAGAAAAGTTTTACCTGGGTAATATGATAACAAGCTAATTTTCGGAAATACCCCAAGTTATGGCAGGTTAACGAATTACATCATGAATAATAAAAACTCTTTGGTTCTTGTTACCGGGGGCACGGGTTATTTAGGCTCACACACGGTGGTTGAACTTATGAATCAGGGTTATGATGTGCTGATTGCCGACAACCTCTCGAATTCATACGCTGAAGTGGTTGATTTCATTGAGCAAATAGCCGGAAAAAGACCGGGTTTTGTAGCAGTTGACCTTGCTGACTGCGATGCCGCCAGGGCGTTTTTTGCTGGCGTGGGTAAAATTGATGCCATTATTCATTTTGCGGCTCTGAAGGCAGTGAATGAGTCTGTTCAGAACCCTCTGCTATATTTTCGCAACAACCTGTTCAGCCTTATAAACCTGCTTGAAAATATGCACGGGCACAACATAAGAAGCCTGGTTTTTTCCTCTTCATGCACGGTGTATGGTCAGCCCGATATTTTACCCGTATCCGAAAATTGTCCCTTCGGCAAAGCCTGGTCGCCTTACGGAAGAACCAAACAGATCTCGGAACATATCATAGAGGACTCCTGCAAAAAAGAAAACTTAAATGCGGTATCACTTCGCTATTTTAACCCCATCGGCGCTCACCCGTCCGCACTTATCGGCGAATACCCTATCGGTACACCGGGCAATCTGATGCCATTCATCACCCAGACTGCCGCGGGCATTCAAAAAATACTACATGTATTCGGCAGTGATTATGATACACCTGATGGCACGGCCATTCGCGATTACATACATGTAATGGATCTCGCCAACGCGCATATAGCAGCTCTGGAACACCTTTTGCACAAAAAATACAAAGAATCCTGTGAGGTGTATAATATCGGTGCTGGCAGGGGCTATTCGGTGCTTGAGGTAATTGAGTCGTTCGAAAAGGTCAGCGGGCAGAAGTTAAACTATGAGTTTGCCCCCAGGCGCAAAGGAGATATTGTGAAAATCTGGGCCGATGTCACCCGGGCAAATAAGGAATTGCAATGGTGTGTAAGCCGCTCGCTTGATGAAATGACTCTCTCTGCATGGAAATGGCAGCTTACGCTTGAATCCAGGCGCAAATGAAAATCCCGGGTTGATATAACGGGAAACAGCTTAAAAACCAAGAGGTATGAGTAAAATGGAAAAAACCCTCCTGATAACCGGCGGTGCTGGCTTCATCGGATCGCACGTGGTGAGGCATTTTGTTACTAAATATGCGCATTATAAAATTGTCAATCTCGACAAATTGACCTATGCCGGCAACCTTGCCAATCTTAAAGACATTGAAAATGCACCAAACTATGAGTTTGTGAGAGCTGATATAGTTAACGGTGACCTGATGCAACAAATGTTTGATAAGTATCGGTTCAATGGTGTAATTCATCTGGCGGCCGAGTCACATGTAGACCGTTCGATAGCCAGCCCGATGGAATTCATCATGACTAATATAGTTGGAACAGTTAACCTGCTGAACGCTGCACGCCATCACTGGCATGATAACTTTGAAGGCCAGAGGTTTTACCATATTTCGACAGATGAAGTGTATGGATCGCTCTCTGGGGAAGGTTTTTTTACCGAACATACTCCCTATGATCCCCATAGTCCTTACTCTGCCTCCAAAGCCAGCAGCGACCACCTGGTGAGAGCTTACCACGACACCTTCGGACTTCCGGTGGTGATCACGAACTGTTCTAATAACTACGGGCCTAACCAATTTCCCGAAAAACTCATCCCTTTATTCATAAACAACATTCAAAATAACAAACCCCTACCAGTGTATGGGAAAGGCGAAAACGTACGCGACTGGCTTTTCGTGGTTGACCATGCCCGGGCTATCGATCTTGTGTTTCACGAGGGAAGCATTGGCGAAACCTATAATATTGGCGGAAATAACGAGTGGAAAAACATTGACCTGATACTGCTTCTGTGCAGGATGATGAACGAGAAACTGGGGCGGGCAGCAGGCACATCAGAAAGGCTGATCACTTATGTTAAAGATCGCGCCGGGCACGACCTGCGCTACGCCATCGATAGCGCTAAAATTCAAAATGAGCTGGGATGGGGACCCTCTGTTACCTTTGAGCAGGGATTGAGTACAACCATTGACTGGTATTTGTCCAATCGGACCTGGCTCGATCAGGTTACCACAGGAGATTATTTGCACTATTATGAACAACAGTACCTGAAAAGGTAATTTGAACCCTGCTCCTGCAGATATTGTGTTTTATCTATATACCTTCCCTAAAACAGCATGTTGCCACTTAAGAAGCTCTCCCTAGGCAAAAATGTAGTAGCTGCACCGATTATTAATCCAACGATATGGAAGAAGAACTGAAAAAGAGTTCGCCTGTAACGTTAAAATAACACCCGAGAAATGCATAAGTGTCGAGATCTTAAGTCCGGAACTCTTGTCAAGCGCTGCCCTTCATTGACTCAGGGAAGACACAGCCTGTCTTTAGCACTTAATGAAAAAATGATTTTTCTTTGCTCTTTTTTTTGGTGCCGGCACTGGCCCGGACTAAGACTATTTTTCATACCCATCTTGTTCGCACTTACGTATATGACTGCACAAGGGCAGGTCACACTTAGAGTTGTAATTCAGAACCTGAAAAACGATACCGGAAATATATTGTTCGAGTTTATGGACGGGAGCGGCAAGCAACAAAAGGGGTTCACAGAGAACATTTTGAATAAAGAATGTGTTATTACTATCGGCGAGTTAAAGCCTGGGAAATATTCGTTCAGGTACTTCCATGACGAAAATGCGAATAAAAAAATGGAGACCTATTGGATAGGAGCACCCAAAGAGGGATTTGGATTTTCGAACAATCCCATGGGAAGATTGATGCCTCCGGCATTTGAAGATACTGTATTTGACCTGAAGCGAGACACTACCGTGGTTTGTAAAATACATTACATCAGATTTTAACTGGACAAGGAATGAATACAGAGCAAAATGAGATAAACGCCTCATCTAATAGTTACAAGCTCACCCTGGCGCTGGTGAATGAGCTTTGGGCGAAAACCTATAATACACAGGGCAAGCCCGACTGGTCGCACATTCTTCCCTTTTACGACGAGAATATTTATTTCCGGGATACGATACAGGAAATAAGGGGAATGACTGAATTTAAGGCCATGACCGAACGTCTGACCCAGCGGGCCAAAGATCTGAAGATGTTGCTCAAAAAGACCATGCAGCATGAAAATGATATTTTTATCGAATGGGAAATGACTATCGGGTTCAAAAAGTATCCAAATTCTGTGATGTATGGTGTCAGTCGTATTACACTCAATGAGCAGGGAAAAATTATTGAGCAACGCGACTACTATGACCTCTGGGGTGATATTTTTGATAATATTCCGAGGTTTGGAAAGGCTTACCGGAGGTTTATGAAAAGAAAATTTGGCTGATGACAATGGATATGAACGGAATAAGGTTTGGCAAATACTTCAAGGAATACAGGTGGTCGAACGTACTTGCCATGATAAAAAACAATCGCAGAGATCCTAAGGTGTGCGACAATAAGTTTGACGGCAGGTTGGTTGTAATTACGGGTGCCACCTCCGGTATTGGATATCTTGTTGCCAAAAAGTTCGCATCTTGTGGTGCTAACCTTCTTTGTATAAACCGCAGCCACGAAAAGTCAGAAGGTCTGAAGCGTGAAATCGAGAGTCAATTTAATGTGAGATGCGACTATTTGCTTGCCGACTTAAGCCGCCTGGAAGACGTGCACCGAATTGCCGAAACGCTTTCCGGGCTTGATACGCCTATCGATGTCCTGATCCATAATGCCGGCGTGTATCTCACAAGGCGTGAGTTGACAGCAGATGGCATCGAAAGAGTTTTTATGGTTCATTATCTTTCTTCCTTCATCATCAATTACAGACTTAGAGAAAAACTAAAATCACAGACCGGCTCAAGAATTATCCTGGTCAACTCCGAAGGGCATCGGTTTGCTGCATGGGGAATCCGGCTCGATGATTTAAATTGGGCCAGGAGACGGTATTCAGGTTTAAAGAGCTATGGGTCCGCAAAAATGGCACAACTCTTATCGATGTTGTGTT
The DNA here is from genome assembly GCA_037445555.1 of Lentimicrobiaceae bacterium. Taxonomy (GTDB): domain Bacteria; phylum Bacteroidota; class Bacteroidia; order Bacteroidales; family JAAYJT01; genus JAAYJT01. The sequence continues at coordinate 54,559 of JBBIKG010000019.1, read as the reverse complement.
TTGAGGAAGAATTTCGTGGCTCAGGAGTAACAATAAATGCAATGCATCCAGGAGCAGTCAAGACTGATACGGGGCAGGATAATGGACGCATGTATAAGTGGTACAAGAAAAATATACTGGATAAAACCCTGAAGTCGGCTTCTATTTCTGCAGAAGCGATTTATTACCTTAGCGTGTCGAAAGAAATCGAAAAAATTAGTGGTAAATTTTTTAACCTGACAACACTCGAAAATCCGGCACCTCCGGCAATAGACATGGAGGTGGCCAGGATACTTTGGGAGCGGAGTTTATTTATGGGTAAACTGAATTGAAGATGGAGGCGAAAAAATATGACACAATCATTGTTGGCGGGGGAATAGCAGGGCTCACTGCTGCTGCATATACCGCAAGGGCGGGACATAAAATCCTTCTCATTGAAAAAAATGACGACTTTGGCGGTTTGGTCAGTTCTTTCCAGCGCGACGGATTCCATTTTGAGGCAGGAGTAAGGGCGCTGGAAAGCGCTGGTATCATTCTCCCCATGCTGGCCGATCTGGGAATCAAACTCGATGTTGTTCGCAGCAGGGTTTCAATCGGTTTGGAAAATCAGATTATAAGTGTTGATGGACCACATTCAATTCAGGAATACAGAAATATGCTGGTAAGGGTATACCCAGATAATGAAGAGGACATTGATAGGTTAATCAACTCGATGCGCAGGATCATGAAACTTCTGGATGTTTTGTACGGCATCGAGAATCCCCTTTTTAAGGACCTGAAACGAGACAGGAAGTATTTCTTAACTAGACTTTTACCCTGGCTTCCTAAGTTTCTTTTCACCATTGATAAAATAAACAAACTGAACCAACCCTTCGAGGGGTATTTGGAAACATTAATCAAAAATCCTTCGCTTCGTGATATAATTTCACAGCATTTCTTCAAAGGCACTCCAGCCTTTTTTGCACTCAGCTATTTTTCGTTATATCTTGACTATTTTTATCCCAGTGGTGGGGTGGGCAGACTTGCCGAAGTACTGGTCGATAAAATTCATGAGCTCAAAGGAGAGTTAAAGCCAAAAACCACTATCAAAGAGATTTATGCAGACCAGAATTATGTGGTTGATGGAAATGGAAACAGGTATCAATATGCCAGCCTCATCTGGGCAGCCGATCTGAAAGCCCTTTACCAAACTGCCCGAGTGGACAGCTTCCCTGAAAATATTAAGCATAACTTTGAATCGAAACGGGAAAAAGTAATGGCCGGCAGGGGAAGTGAATCCGTTTTTTCACTTTATCTGGAGGTCGATCTGCCCCTTTCTTACTTCGGCAACATTGCCCACGGCCATTTCTTTTATACCCCGTCCAGGATAGGTCTGAACAATATTCATCGCGGCGAGTTGAAAGAAATGTTGAACAACTGGCGTGCCATAGATCGGGCGAGAGTTTACTCTTGGCTTGATCGTTTTCTGAAATTTAACACTTTTGAAATCTCGATACCCGGATTAAAAGATACGAGCCTTGTTCCGGAAAACAAGACAGGAGTAATTATAAGCTTTATAATTGAATATGAGCTGTTCAAAAAGCTTGAGGAATCTGGCTGGTACGAAGATTTTCGGAATATCATCGAGGGAAAGATCATTCAGATCCTTACCGAATCGGTTTATCCTAGGCTTAAGGAACATGTGCTGAAGCAATTCTCGTTTACACCAATCAGTATAAAAAATCGTGTAGGAAGCACTGATGGGGCTATTGTGGGTTGGTCTTTTGAAGAGCCAGTGCCCGTGGTAAACAGGATACAGAGATCTGACAAGTCGGTGGTAACCCCCATTCCAAATATTTTTCAGGCAGGGCAGTGGGCTTACAGCCCGGCAGGAGTGCCCATGTCCATACTGACGGGCAAATTGGCTGCTGACAGAGCCTGTAAAAAGAAGTAGAAATACGATGGCAGTTGTACTGAAGCCTGCAGTGGTGTAAATCCCATCAGCCCCGTGATCTTATGGGCCAAAGGCTGCTGTTTGTTAATGCGAAAACTGTTAACTGGAAAGCCTTAGCTGCGCAATTTTGCCCCCAATTGTTTTTCAAAGGCTGTAATCAGTCGTTTCATCAGGGTGTCAATTTCATCATCGGTAAGGGTTTTTCGCTCGTCCTGAATCACAAAGCTTACCGCATACGACTTTTTCCCGATCTCAATCTTATCGCCTTCATATATGTCAAAAAGCGATATTTTCTTTAGCAGAGAGCTTCCTGCAGCGATTGCAACCTTTTGGATAGAATCGAAAGTCGTTTGCTTGTCGATAATAAGTGCCAGATCTCGCCTTACTTCCGGATATTTAATTATTTCACTGTATTGGAGCGGGACTTGGCTGGCAATTTGCGTACCTACCTGGTCCCATTCAATATCGGCAAAGAAGACATCCTGGACGATGTCGAATTGTTTGAGCACAGCTTTCTCGAGCTTTCCCACCTGAGCCACTACCTGGTCGGCTACATAATATTCCGAGGCAAACTCAAATAGCTGACTGTGAGTTACGGTTTTTTCCTCAATCAGTTTTGAAAGTCCCAATCGTTCAAAAACCTGCTGAACATCTGCTTTCAGGTCAAAAAAGTCGATGGAGGTTTGTCTCTGCCTCCATGTTTCCGGCTGAAGGCGTCCTGAACTAAAAATGCCTAGTTTCCATCGCTCGGTATATCCTTCCACATTGCTGGTTGATGCGGGTAGCCCTTCCTTTCTGAAATAAATTTTCCCGAATTCATACAGTTTCAAATCACTACTGCGTCTGTTGATATTGTATTTGATCGTTTCCAGGCCACCCATAACAAGACTCTGACGCATTACATCCAGATCGCGGCTGATGGGGTTTAAAATTCTTACAAATTCTGTGGCGTTAAGGAATGGAAGCTGCTGGGCATAGGCTGAACCTGACAGTGAATTACACATGATTTCATAATACCCCCGGAAGGTCAAAAGGTCAGAAATCTGGTTTTTAAGATAAGTGCGATCCGGTTTCCCGACAATCGAAACTGAGGTGCGCATGGGGTGATCGGTGCTTATATTGTTGTACCCGTAAATGCGCAAGATTTCTTCAACAATATCTGCTTCACGGGTTACATCCGGCTTAAAGGGCGGAACAGAAGCTACAAACCCTGATGCCGACACATTGCCAACCCCAATTCCGAGCATAGGAAGTAACTGAAGAATCAGGCTCCTGTCAAGTGCCTGCCCAATGAGGGTATCAATATTTGCAAAACTTACCTCAATCAACTGATTTTCGACTGGATTAGGGTAAACGTCGATAATATTTGAGCTTATTTCACCTCCGGCAATTTCCCGAATGAGGGCAGCAGCACGCTTGAGGGCAAATACTGTAATATTGGGATCGGCTCCCCTCTCAAAACGATAAGATGCATCAGTTTTTAATCCGTGAAATTTCGACGTTTGACGTATGGACACCGGATTAAAATAGGCGCTTTCAAGAAATATAGAGGTAGTCTGCTCGCATACGCCCGAATCTTTTCCGCCAAAAACACCACCGATACACATGGGATTCAGTGCATTACATATCATCAGATCAGTGTCGTTGAGTGTGCGCTCAACATCATCGAGGGTGGTGAATTGGGTACCCGAAGGAAAGGTGCGCACAACGACTTTGTCGCCGCTGATTTTGGATGCATCAAAGGCATGAAGAGGTTGCCCCAGCTCGAATAATACAAAGTTGGTTATATCTACAACATTATTTATTGGCCTTATTCCAGAAGCAATTAAAAAGTCCTTCAGCCACTGGGGCGAATCGCTTACTTTGATTCCGCTGATTGTGATGCCGCTGTAACGCGGACATGCATTGGGATCGGTTATCTCAACGGGTATCGTCAGCTTGTGATTATCGATACTGAAATGTGAAATATCGGGTATCTGCAGCTTTTTCCAAAGTTCAGGATTGTCGAAATGAAGTATGTTCCAGACGGCAACAAGATCGCGGGCTATGCCAATATAAGAAGCCGCATCAGCGCGGTTGGGAGTTAACCCTACCTCCAGTATGGTGTCGCTTCCGACATCATATAACTGACTTGCAGGAATCCCGACGGGTGTGGAAGGATCAAGCACCATGATTCCCTGGTGGGATGTTCCGAGCCCCACTTCATCTTCGGCGCAAATCATACCTTCCGACATTTCACCACGGATGGCAGTTTTATTAACGACGAACGATTTTTCTCCTATGTGCAAGGTGGTTCCCACAACTGCCACCAGCACCTTTTGTCCCGGTGCTACGTTTGGTGCTCCGCATACTATATTCAAAGGATCGGATGCTCCGACACTGACCGTTGTCAGACTAAGCTTATCAGCATTGGGATGTTTCCGACAGGTGAGTACCTCTCCGGTGATGATGCCTTTAAGTCCTCCCTTTACCTTTTCAACCGATTCTGTCGACTCTACTTCAAGTCCGCAATTGGTAAGCAATCGGGCAAGTGTTTCGGCGGAGGCCTCGATACCGGTATATTTTTTAAGCCACTGACACAAAATTCGCATAACTCTGGAGAGGTTGTGATAAGGGGTGTAAAAGTACGCAAATAAGCCCAATAAGGTGCATAGGTATGTCGGCTACACATCTGTCATCTTGTATTCAGGAGATGCGCACCCAATTACTGGCTTGATTTCGGTTTTGTCTGATATAATTTATGATGGATAGATTTTCAGGATGCTTCAGCTCGGGGTCTTTTGCAAGCACATCTCCGATTGCCTTTCGTGCTGCATCAAGTATCTTCCCGTCTTTCGAAAGATCGACAAGTCTCAGCTCCATACCCCCGCTTTGGCGTGTGCCCTGTATTTCGCCAGGCCCCCTGAGTTGCAGATCGACATTGGCAATTTCAAATCCGTCGTTTGTTCTGACCATAGTCGAAATCCGCTTCTTGGCATCGGCCGATAGTTCATACTTTGTCATGAGGATACAAAAGCTCTGATCGGCTCCGCGCCCAACCCTGCCCCGGAGCTGATGCAATTGTGCCAGGCCAAAACGCTCGGCACTTTCAATCACCATCACCGAGGCGTTCGGAACATCAACCCCCACTTCTATCACTGTGGTTGCCACCATGATATTGGTTTCACCCCTCACAAAGCGCTGCATTTCAAAGTCGCGGTCAGCAGATTTCATCTGACCATGAACTATACTTACCGCAAATTCGGGCAGCGGAAATTCACGTACGATACTATCGTACCCATCCACGAGATCTTTCAAATCGAGTGTTTCTGACTCATTGATAAGCGGATACACCACATAAACCTGACGTCCCTGTCTGATTTGTTCTTTCATAAATCCAAACACCCTGAGCCGGTTTTGATCATAATAGTGCACCGTTTTGACGGGCTTGCGACCGGGAGGCATTTCGTCAATCACAGAATAATCGAGATCACCATGCAGGGTCATGGCCAGAGTGCGGGGGATTGGAGTAGCCGTCATCACCAGCACATGCGGGGGAGGGATACTTTTTTGCCACAACCTGGCACGCTGTTCAACGCCAAACCGGTGTTGTTCGTCAATAATAACCACGCCCAGATTATGGAACTGAACAGTTTCTTCGATCAGAGCATGGGTTCCGATTAAAATCTTAATTAACCCTTCGATCAGGGCACTCTGAATTTCAGCTCTGACAGAAGCTTTTGTTGATCCTGTCAGTAGCTCCACTTTAATCTCTAATCCACTCAGCATTCGGCTGATTGATTGATAGTGCTGCGTGGCAAGTATTTCGGTGGGAGCCATCAGGCAGGCCTGAAATCCGTTGTCGGCGGCCATGAGCATGGTCATTAGGGCTACTACCGTTTTGCCACTGCCCACATCGCCCTGAAGCAAGCGGTTCATCTGTCTTCCCGATCCGGTATCGTTGCGTATTTCACGCAAAACACGCTTCTGCGCCCCCGTGAGGTCAAAATGCAGCAAGTGCGAATAAAACGTATTAAAATAATGACCAATGGTCGAAAAGATGAATCCTCTTACATGATTGTTGCGGTATTGTTTGGTTTGGAGTAGTGGCAGCTGATTGAAAAACAGCTCGTCAAACTTCAGCCGTTTGGTAGCTTTTTCAAGCATTGTACCATCCGTGGGGTAGTGGATGTTTACTATGGCTTGTTCTCGGCTGACCAACTGAAGGTTCCTTACAATACCCTGCGGAAGGATCTCTGGAATTTGTCCCTGCGCCTGCGTCAGCAATGTCCTTACCAGGTTTGCCAGTCCTTTGCTGTGGAGGCCTTTGGATTTTAGCTTTTCCGTAGTACTATAAACTGGTTGCCAGGGCTCTCCGCGGATAATGCGCGCTTCTGCCAGAGGCTCTATTTCGGGGTGAATTATATTGAACCGGTTCCCGAATACCGATGGCTTGCCAAAAACAAGATACTCGACACCAGTTTTGATTTTATCCTTAACCCATTTAATACCTTGGAACCAAACCAGTTCTATTTCGCCCGTTTCATCTTCAAGTGTGATTACAAGCCTGGCAGCCCGTCCGGCTCCGGCTTCGGCAAGGCATGATATTTTTCCTCGCACCTGTATGTAGGCTGCCTCAGATCGTATATCTGCAATGTTTACGATCACAGTGCGGTCAATATACCTCAACGGGTAGAAATTCAACAGATCAGCATAGGTATCGATGTCAAGCTCCTTCCTGAGTGTTTCAGCACGTGAAGGCCCTACGCCTTTCAGGAATTCGATTGGTGTCTGAAGCAATGGTTGGTTCATGAGTGGCTACCGGAAGGTATTGCAAAAATATAAAACAAAAAATGCCCCCGGTTATGGAGGCATTTGTAAGTTTAATGTTACGCGATCCTAGTATTGCCAAAGATCAGACTCCCACATAAAAATTTCCTTTTTAATGCGTTCCGATTCGAGCAGAGCATCAAGGCCGGTAGCGTAGTCGCCTATCTGTCGGTCAAATTCGTTGTTCTCTTTGTAGACGACACTCGCAAAGAGTCTGCGCATAAATACATCGTCATATGAAAGGCGCTGGGCATCATTCCGCCGGTTAAATACCTCTGCTTTAGCCAATACAGGCCGGGCTTCGGGAAAGTACACCCAGAACAAAGGTTCGTATCCCCTGAATTCTCCGCGTTCGTCATAGCTGTCACGCACAGGGCAGATTCCGAGTATTCTTACTTCCATCACCGAACGCTGTTTGTCAAAGAACCAATCCTCCTTGATACGGAAGCGTTTGATGTCAGATGACCTGAACTCTTTACGGATGATGGTGTCGTAGCTTGCGTATGGGGGGTAGGGCCTCTGCAGACGCAAAGTATCGATACGCTGCATGCGCTTTATCAATTCCTTGTAGTTGAGCGGCACCAGAAATTCATCTGTGGGGGCAGAAGCATCATAGGCGGTGACGTTTCCTTCCTTGAGAGCGTCCATGAGCACTGTTACCAGGCTGCGCCAGTCTTTCTGGGCAACTTCGGGGTAGTAAAAGGGCTGGTTCATTTTTTCGCGAAGGTCTATCATTCGCCATACGCGTTTTGCCCACACTACATCGGCTTCGCGCACATATGGGTAGGGGATGGGCGAATTATCGGCCATGTGCTGCTTGTCATATACCGCATCCCGGGGGGTGGTGTTGCGAATCTGCGCTTCTGTCGCAATACTGAAAGCCAGGCAGATTATCATTAATAGTGAGGCAAGCACTTTGTTTTTCATTGTATGATGAAATTGAAGGTATTGTTACTGAATGGTTAGGCTTATGGTTCCGAGAGGGCGGCGCGCACCGTCAGGTCCGGTTGCGATAATGTTTTCGAGCCAGATTTTTTCTCCTCTGCGCATATTTTCAATATAGGATCTCATTTGGGTAGTGAGCTGATTGCCACGGGTTTCGTAGGTATAGATGTCTCCGCCTGAACGCGTTGCTACAAAAGTGAAAGAAACAATCTGAAAGTTAAGATCGAATTCAAAATCAGCAGGCATGGTGGGTATGATGGCAGAGGCTACCAGTAAACGTCCTTTGTCTATCATTCCGCTTTCAATTCCGGCAATCATCGGAGTGGGGTTTGGCACTCGCTTCACCCTGAATTCGGTTGAGCCCATATTACGTCCATCGGCTACCACATTGATAACTGCTCTCTGGGCTTCAGGAACCCTCACTATCCACTCGTTGCCCACCCGGCGGATTGTCCCTACGGAAATACTTGGCTGGATCTGGCTGTCGGCCATGCCGCCAACCGAGATAGATACAGGATTATCAACCCCGATATAAAACACATTCATTTTGGTGGCTGATACGGTGACAGAAGGAGGGGCTACCAGGTATTCATGCTTGAACGGGTAAGCCATAACCTCGCCGGTAGGAGTTGGAACCCGGATGACCCCAGCGTAACGCTTCAGACCCTCGCTGGTAGCCGGCATGGAGATTTTTACCACTCCGTCTTTCCCGGCCACAGGCCGCGCACCCCTGATATTCTGATCATTGACACGGTCAGCTCCATCCACAATAAGCACATTGGGATTTGTTTTTGAGTCATAGGCTGCCACAAGAATTTCGGCTTCATATTTGTCGCCAAGAAAGACATAGCTGCTTGATGGGATAACCTTTGCCTCGATCTGGTCAAACTTAAAGCTTTCGGCATCAATGGATGCGTATAAATGGTTTATTACATCATATTCGGCGTTTTGCACTTCGTTGATCAGTTTATTGATAAACGTAACGTTGGCAGCAAGGATGGTGTGATAGAAAAACTGCATCTCCCAGTTCTGTGCCTTGCCGCTCTTGTCATAAAAAGGCCCGTCTGTGTCCAGTCCTATCTTAATCTTATCACGTTCGGACGGGTCAACCACTTCCAGGATATTATTCTTAAAATCAATAATTTTGTTTCTCAGTACTCTGGCTTCTCCGCCCGAACCGTCCTGGCTGTTGCCAATAAAATAATTGGTGCTTTCGTCGTATTTGTCCTTGGTTTTCAGTTGACGCAAGGGGATAGTATCTGCCTGTTCGGGTGTAATTCTTTCTGACCTCGAAATTACTTCGCGTTTCACCTTATGCAGATATACAATCAAATCTTCCGAAAGCTTTTTTGCCTGTAAAGCTTTATCGTAATAGGGGCCGACCTTGGAACGGTTTAGCGTATTTTGCTGTTCAAACTTGTAGTACGTGCCTTCAATCTTGTTGGCGAAGTTTTGGTTGGTGGCCTCCATGCTGTCGTTTACCACAACAAATGCCTCCAGCACCTCGACAGAAACGTTGAGTGCCAGCAACGCCGTGAGTACGAGGTACATCATGGCAATCATTTTTTGTCGCGGTGTCTCTTTGTATGCGGGCATATTCTGAATGTTTTTGAATCGGACTTACAGCTCTATCAGAGTATCACTATTTAATGTTTACATTCATTGCAGTAAGCATATTGCCATACACACTGTTCAGCGCAGCAATTTTACGTGTCAGGGCATCAACCTCTTCCCTGTATTTGTTCATGTTTTCGGCTGTCTGGTTAATGTTTCCGAGAAGTTGATTGACGGATGACTGAATCCGGGTACCGGCATCCACTTGCTGCTGCATACTTTGAAGTTGCATTTCATATGCAGTATTCAGTGCCGAAAGGTTGGAGGATATTTTCTTAATCTGAAGGTTGTAGGCCTCGGTATCCGATTTGTTTATGTCAATATTTTCAGCCGATTGACTGATGTGCTCTGCCGAGCGGGTGTATTTTTCTCTTAACTCATTGGTTGACTGCGTGGCGAGCCTTAGCGCATCGGCAAATTCCTTGCTGGCTGCCAGGTCGGTCTTAATTGTATTGCCTGCTTGGTTGTAAATTGTGCCAAGCTGAGCCAGATTATCAGATGCCTGACGCACATGCTGGATGTATTCCTGACTGGCAGTTGCATCCTGCTCAAATACCTGTGCAGATTTTTTTGATGACTCTGCCATTTTTTCTACCGAGTTGGCGGCTGCTTTCATGCTGTTAATAAACTCATCACTGGCCACGGCAGCCGACGACATATTGCCAAGCCGATTGGTGTTTTCGCTCAATTTACGCAGGCCTTCGCCCAGGCTCGATAAGAGCTCCGGACCTACCTTGGCTTCTTCAAGCAGTCTGTCCAACTCGTTTGTGAGGCTCGATCCTGAAGGGCGGGCCTTTGAACTGATGGCAGCCTTAGCACCCATTTCTTCATGGTACATATGTCCGAGCTCGGGATAAACCAGACTCCAGTCGGGTTCGACATGTGGTGGCTCAAACGCCGAGAAGAAAAAGATGATGGCTTCGGTGCCAAGTCCTATCAGAAGCATTTCGTTGGCTCCCGTATAGTGATTAATTTTAAACAGGGCCCCAAGGATAACTATTGAGGCACCCCATCCATAGAGTTTCGACATAAAATTTCTGAAACCTCTACTGCGAACTAAAGCTGATATACCCATATCGAGAAAAATTAAACGGATTTATTTCGAAACTTAAAAATATTTAGTTATATATTCGGGACGCACGCCGGGGCCTGTCGCCTTTCTGGCGGCCAAGGAATCCCTGAACATTTCGGAAACCAATGTATGATTTAGCGGTATCCTGGTATTCGTATGCTCGGGTGGTGGTTTGCAGGTAATATGAAATATCTTTCCACGAACCGCCCCTGACTACTTTGCGCTTAAGCACTGGCGGGTCTGTTTCTTTGGCATTGTAGGTATATGACGGGTTCATGTCCCAGGTGAAATTGTATGCCGAGTTGTGATAAGCATCTACCGTCCATTCGGCCACATTGCCAGCCATATCATACAGCCCGAAATCGTTCGGGGGATAGTGTGCTACAACGATGGTTGCCAACCCGCCGTCGGCAGGATAATCGCCTCTCAGTGGTTTGAAGTTAGCGATAAAGCAACCTTTTTCATTGCGCAGATATGGCCCGCCCCAAGGGTAAGGGCTAAGTTCGTTGCCGCCTCGTGCTGCCCATTCCCATTCTGCCTCTGTGGGCAATCTGAAATCCATTACCGTAGCTTGGTTTTTGCTTGAAAGATAAGCCGAAAGGTATTGGGTGCGCCAAATGGCAAACGCCTTGGCTTGGCGCCAGTTAACCCCAACTACAGGATAGTTGTCAAAAGCCGGGTGCCAGAAATAGTTTTCGGCGAGGGGGTCGTTGAATGAATAGGCGTAGTCGTGAATCCACACCAGGGTATCGGGGTAGATGTTGATGGTTTCTTTTCTGACGTAGACCGACCGGTCGTTCATTCCCTGAGGGCGGTTGGCAAAGGATGCATTTTTGGCGTCACCCGCACCATATTGCTTTGAGGCGGCGGCACGCAGGTCGACCCAGTAGTATTCGTAAAACAATTTTCGAGTGTCAATCTGCTTGCGGCGGAAATATCTTTCATGTTCAGGTAGATACATGTCAGCAAGTAATTCGCGTTCCTGCTCGCCATTCCATTTAATGGGCTTTGACCAGTTCAGGATGGGCGGATCATACACCTCGCGTGTTTTTTTGTTTTGTTCGATCAGGTAAACTTCAGGCATAGCCTCTCCTAGTTTGGATCTGGCGATGGAATCGCGAACCCAGTTCACAAACTGCCGGTATTCATTGTTGGTGATTTCGGTCTCATCCATATAGAAGGCAGAAACCGACACCCTTTTTGGCTGGAAATCAAGCGATCCGGCAACATCTTCATCACCGACCCCCATGGTAAATGACCCCATGGGTACATAGGCCATGCCATACGGATCGGGCTGGTAAAATCGCGGTCGATTGGTTACGCCTATCAATTCGCCTTTGCCGAAGTTGCTGCAACTGCCCAGTAAGAGAAGTCCGGCGAAGTAGAAAATTAGTCTTTTCATCGATATACCTATTTATTGCAAATAACGATATACGTAGCTGGTTTATTATTGGCCTGAAAAACAAGCCGGCAAAATTAAAGCTTTCGTTACAAATAACGTGGGTTTCTATAGCTTTTCTTGATTTTATCCACTTCAATCCTGAAACAATAACTCAGGAATACCTCATGGCTGCCTGAAGCTCCTACGGCCGAAACAGGCACATCGTAAGAGTACCCGATTCGAAGTTCGTTCAGGGAAAAGCCAAACATAAGCACAATAGCATCCTGGGGGCGAAAACTCATACCGCCCCAAAATTTCTGGTTAAACGACATCAGGGCATTGACATCGGCCTGCACAGTTGCACCGTCAGACTTAACAAAAAGAGAAGGTGTTAGTTCCACTTTCTGATCTCCGCCAAGCCTCAGGTGGTAACCTGCACTTAAGAAATAATGCCTCCGGTAGTTGATGTTCATACCGCTTTCCTGACCTATCTGCTTGCTGCTTTGCAGAAGACGAGTGGCAGAGAATCCGACGTAATACCTTCCTGGTTTTTGATAATACAGTCCCATGCCCAGGTCAAACATCATATTGCTGAGATCGCTGCCTTTCAGTTTACTCAGTATAGGATCGGTATCGTCAATCGGTTTAAACTTTCCGGCATCCAGCAGATGGTTGTCAAATCCAAGCTGAATACCCATACCTAATGTACCATCGCTGATCAGTTTATGATAAGAATAACTCAACTTCACACTATTGGTGGTGTAATACCCGATCTTATCCTGCACCACAACTCCGCCAACTCCTCCCTTCAGCACAGGGACCAGTGCATCGGCCGCAAACAGAAATGTTTCGGGCGAAAGCCTGTTGCCCTCGGCATCGACAAATCCCACCCACTGCTGCCTCATCAGACCTGTGACACAAATGGCATTATTCATGCCGGCATGCCCGGGGTTGACGAATAGCTGATTAAACATGTTCTGACTGAACTGAGGCTCCTGTTGTGCTAATACGGTGGAGCCGCATGCAATCATACTAACAAGAAAAACAAAAAATCTAGGGAAGTTCATTAATAAATTAGTTTTAACAAAACAAAACAGATCTATTGTTTTTCTGACGCTTTGCTGTTTTATTAAATGAGTCCACTATGTATTTTATGCAAAAATAACGGATTCAGCGACATGTAATTCAGAATCCGATATCTTATTGTAATAGACATTAACACAATCCGCGGGCATTTATTGTGCAACAAGCCTGATGTGGCGTGCAAAATCTGTAATTTTGCCGGCCAATACAAAGGTAAGGTTAAAAAAGTATCATGTCTTTCCTGATTATTGAAAAACCTTTCAGCCGCAAATGGTTCATCCATTACGGGTTGATTGTCATCGGTTCGTTTATCCTGGCTGCGGGTTTTGTCTTTTTTATTTCGCCCAACCGCATTGTACCGGGAGGTGTGTACGGAATATCCATCGTGATTCATCACCTCACGAAAGGCGTGTTTTTTTGGGCGCCCGGCGGACTGCCCATTGGATTGACAGGATTGATACTTAACATTCCGCTGACAATCCTGGGGCTAAGGATACTTGGGCCACGTTTTGGTGTTAAGACCATAGTCGGGTTTGTGCTTACCTCAGCTTTCATGGATTTTATCACCCACTGGTGGGGCGAGGCCCCTCTTGTGCCTGACGATGTTCTTTTGTCGTCGATCTTTGGCGGATTACTCGTGGGTTTCGGACTCGGTTTAATTTTTAAATCAAAAGCCACCAGCGGTGGCAGCGATATAGTGGCCATGATACTGGCAAAATACACCCGGCTTCCGTTGGGCCAGCTGCTAATTTATGTTGACTCGGCCATTGTAATGCTAGGCCTTGTTGCTTTCGGCGACTGGAAAATTCCCCTATACAGCTGGATAGTCATTTACATCACTGGTAAAACCATTGATATTGTATTGCAGGGTGTCGGATATGATAAAACACTTATGATCATCAGCGACCGGTACGAAGAAATACGTGATAAAATCATAAACGATCTGAACCGCGGGGGTACTTATATTCCGGGAAAAGGTATGTATAACGGGGCTGAGAAAACAATAATTTTCACGGTTCTGAGTCGCCGTGAGCTGGCAATTCTCGAAGAGCATATCCATACCATCGATCCTAAAGCATTCCTCACCGTGATGGATGCATCCGAAATTCTTGGGGAAGGATTCAAATCTTTGCACGAGAAAATAAATGCCTGAAACAGTAACATTTCTAGACCATTTTACGTTTTAATTTTTCAGCCATCCTGCATTTTGCGATAATGTTTTCCACCAAAGAATGACGCGAAACCGAATATGAATATAAATGATTATCAGCTACTTTCAAAAATAAACGATCCTGCCGACCTGCGATGCCTGAGCGTTGAACAGTTAGGCTTACTGGCCAATGAGGTAAGGCAATTCATTATTGATGTGGTCAGCACTTCACCCGGGCATCTGGGCGCCGGCCTTGGAGTGGTCGAACTCACCATTGCTTTGCATTATATTTTTAATACTCCGGATGATAAATTGATTTGGGATGTGGGCCACCAGGCCTATGCCCACAAAATACTTACAGGCCGGCGCACAGTGTTTCATACAAACCGCCAATACAAGGGTATAAGCGGATTTCCACGGATATCTGAAAGCCCTTATGACGCTTTCGGCACAGGCCATTCATCCACTTCTATTTCAGCGGCCCTTGGCATGGCGATCGCTTCCCGGCTGAATCAGAACCCCAACCGTTATCATATTGCTGTGATTGGTGATGGCAGTATGACAGGCGGAATGGCACTGGAGGCGCTCAACAACGCCGGAGTTTCCGGATCGAATTTACTGGTTATCCTTAATGACAATGGAATCGCCATTGATTATAATGTGGGGGCAATGAAAGAATCCTTAACCAACATTGTCACCTCAAAAGCTTATAATCGATTTCGCGACAGCATCTGGAGGCTGTTAGGGGGTAATTCAGACTATGGGAAAAATTCACGGGCCATTGTCAAACAACTCGGCAATGCGCTAAAAACCACCATCTTCAACCGGAGTAACCTGTTTGAAGCATTCAATATGAGATATTTTGGTCCGGTCGACGGTCATGATATTGTAAGGTTGACACACCTGCTCCGAGACCTGAAAAACATACCAGGCCCAAAACTCCTGCATGTTCTTACTGTGAAAGGGAAAGGATATATTCCGGCCGAAAGAGACAAAGTAACTTTTCATGCTCCGGGGCAGTTTGATAAGGACACAGGCGAGCTGATCGATAACTGTACTACCGTTCAACCTCCGAAGTATCAGGTTGTATTTGGGAAAACCATACTCGAACTTGCCAGAGAAAATCCATCCATCGTGGGAATTACCCCTGCCATGACAACAGGATGTTCTCTTACTTATATGCAGGCCAAAATGCCCGAACGCGTGTTTGATGTCGGTATTGCCGAACAACATGCCGTAACGTTTTCCGCAGGGTTAGCTGTATCTGGAATGACACCTTTTTGCAATATCTATTCGAGCTTTATGCAGCGCGGATACGATCAGGTGATACACGATGTGGCGTTGCAAAACCTACCCGTGGTTTTTTGTCTCGATCGCGGAGGACTGGTAGGAGAAGACGGAGCCACGCACCATGGAGTGTACGACCTTGCCTATTTCAGGGCTGTACCCAACATGATTATTGCATCACCAATGAATGAGGTAGAACTGCGAAATCTTATGTATACTGCGCAAACAAAGCCTGCAGGCCCGTTCGTGATTCGCTACCCAAAAGGAAGGGGTGTGACTTTAGAATGGCAACAACCTTTCAGTCTGGTCAAAGTGGGTACGGGCCGCAAAATGGCGGATGGCTCCGACCTGGCTTTACTGACCATCGGACATGTGGGTAATTATGCAGGTCAGGTCATCCATAGCCTGAGAGAAAAGGGCATCCATATGGCTCATTATGATATGCGCTTCCTAAAGCCACTTGACGAAAAACTTCTGCATGAAGTGTGCTCCAAGCATGATAAACTAATTACTGTTGAGGACGGTACCGTGATTGGAGGACTGGGAAGCGCGGTGCTGGAATTTCTGTCACAGCACGGTTACTCGGCCACGTTAAGAAGGTTGGGTGTGCCTGATCGTTTCATCGAGCAAGGCACTGTAGAAGAACTTCACCGGGAATGCGGTTTCGATGCAGAAGGAATTTATCGCGAAGCCCTACAGATTTTAGGCGGTAAAGAAAAGTAATTTTTACCTGAACAGATTACGTATGTCATTGGCGTTGGCGAAAATGACCAGCGCCAGAAGCAGAAGCATGCCTGCTATTTGGGCATATTCCATAAATTTATCACCAGGTTTTCGCCCGCTGATGATCTCATAAAGCAGGAACAGAACATGTCCTCCGTCAAGCGCCGGGATAGGCAGAATGTTCAGGATGGCCAGCATGATGGATAAAAAGGCAGTAAGTTCCCAAAAGGCCTGCCAATCCCAGGTAGCCGGGAAAATGCTCCCAATGGTAATAAACCCTCCTAACGATTCGTAGGCTTTGGTTTTCGGAGAAAAGATGAGCTTTAGTTGTTTCAAATAGTTGGCCACTCCATGATAGCCGCGAACTATGCCGGCCGGGATAGCTTCCAAAAAATTGTATTGTTTCGAGCGGAATGAGAAAAATTCTTCGAGGTCACCCACCGGATACACCCCAATGGTTCCGTTTTCGCTCACCTGAACACGTAATCGCACTGTATCGGTCTCACGCAAGGCTAATACTGTAATGGCTTCTCCTTTATGGATCTGAAGCTCGCTGCGGAACTCATCAAAATAGGGTAGGACCATATCATTAAACCCAAGAATCTTATCACCAGGTTTTACACCCGCGGCCTCGGCAGGCGAATCCTTGATAAAACCTGAAACAATAAACGGAATCCTGACCCCGATAAATGAAGGGGAGCGGTGCTTCAGGAGTTTATTGATAAACCCTTCCGGAATATCGACAGTGACAGGTTTTTCGTTTCGGAGGACCTGTACACTGGTTGCTTTGTTGAGTATAATGGTTGATGGAATTTTGTAAAAATCCTCCACTATTTTCCCATCGACTGATATAATCTTGTCTCCGGCACGCAAGCCCATTTCGTAGGCAAGAGAATCAACAGTGATACCGTATTTCACTTCTGAAGCCGGCAAATAACGCTCGCCCCAGATAGTGAGAATCGAAATATAAATGGCAAAAGCCAGTATCAGGTTTACAGTTACCCCACCCACCATAATAATGAGACGTTGCCATGCGGGTTTCGACCTGAATTCCCATGGCTGAGGTGGCTTGGCCATTTGTTCGCGGTCGAGTGATTCGTCAATCATGCCTGCAATCTTGACATAACCTCCCAAGGGTAGCCAGCCAATGCCATACGTTGTGTCACCGTATTTGTATTTGAAAAGCGAAAACCAGGGATTAAAAAATAAATAAAAACTCTCAACACGTGTTTTGAATATCCTCGCGGCCACGTAATGACCCAGTTCATGAAATAATACCAGTATCGAAAGGCTGAGGATAAGCTGAAGCGCTTTAATTAGGATATCCATAATATACTATAAGGTTAAATATGATGAGGCCAGTTGCCTGGCTTCACGATCGGTTTGAATATAATCGTCCAAAGTAGGTTTTGAAATAAAACTGCTGTGATTCATACAATGCTCAATCACTTCACTCATTTGAAGAAAGCCGCATTTCCCCTCAAGGAATGCTGCGACAGCAATTTCGTTAGCGGCATTCAGGGTGCAGCACATGTTTCCGCCCTTCTCAAGGGCTTCGTAGGCAAGCTGCAGGTTGCGGAACAAGTGAGGCGTTGGCTTCTCAAAAGTGAGCGAAGGATGTTCGCTGAAGTTTAAAAATGCGTTTGAAGATGGCAAACGATCGGGCCAGTTCAGCGCATATTGTATGGGCGTCCGCATGTCGGGCAAACCCATCTGTGCCTTGATTGACCCGTCGCAAAACTGCACCATACTGTGAATGATCGATTGGGGATGAATGATTACTTTGATCTGTGACGGATGAAGTCCGAAGAGCCATTTGGCTTCTATTACTTCAAGGCCTTTGTTCATAAGCGATGCGGAGTCGATAGTAATCTTATTACCCATTTGCCAGTTGGGATGATTTAGGGCTTGCTCATGGGTAACATGCCGTAGCTGGTGAGCATCATAGGTTCGGAAAGGCCCCCCTGAGGCAGTAAGGAAGATTTTATCGATACTGGCAGGATCCTCCCCCATCAGGCACTGAAAAATAGCTGAGTGTTCTGAGTCGACCGGAATAATTGGCGCTCCATGCTTTGCTGCCATATCGTTGACCAGGTCGCCAGCTACCACCAGTGTTTCCTTGTTGGCAAGTGCAATGGTTTTTCCGGCTTTGATAGCTTCCAGCGTAGGCAGAAGGCCCGAAAATCCGACCAGCGCCGAGAGCACAATATCGACCGTGTCCATTTGAACTACCTGGCCCATTGCTTCGCTTCCGGCAAAAACTTTAACAGGAAATGCTGAAAGGGCGTCTTTCAGCTGTTGATAATGTTGTTTTTCGGTGATCACTACAGCGTTTGGCTGAAACTCAATGGCCTGTTTGATGAGTAGGGAGGCATTTCGGTTGGCCGTCAGCACTTCGACTACAAACTTTTCAGGATGACTTTTTACCACATCTAAAGCTTGCCGGCCAATGGAACCGGTTGAACCCAAAATTGTCAGCCTTTTTTTCATGCCTTCGCTCGCAATAACATTCATGGGGTTGTTAAAAACAATTCAGATGCCTAAAATGTCATATAGTTTCGCGGGTTAACCGGTACGGCATTGTACCAAAGTTCGAAATGAAGATGAGGCCCTGTAGTGAGCTGGCCCGATTCGCCAACGATAGCAATCGGATCTCCGGCTCTCACAAACGCGCCCGGTTTTTTTAATAACACCGCATTGTGCTTATACACCGATACGAAATTGCGCTGGTGTTGAAGTATGATGACATAACCGGTTTCGATGGTCCAGTTGGCGAAAACTACAATCCCGTCAAGTGTTGCTTTCACCGCTTCGTTGTTTGGAGCAACCAGATCGATACCATAATGATCTTGCGAAGGGTTGAACTCATTGGTGATCATCCCTTTAAGTGGGGTGAAAAACTTAAAATTCTCACGACTGCCGGTCGGGCCAGATACAATTGCCAAAGGAGACCTGTCGCGTGATCTTAATTCGAACTCTCGGCGTAAAACAGAATCTTCCCTAGATCTTTTTAAAGCAATATTGCTGAAATTGCGACTCGTCGTGTCTCTGGCCCGTTCGGGCGATCCGGCAGGAGCCTGCCCGTTGATAATTAACATCAGGTTGTTGATATAGGTTTGTTGGGCATTCAATAAGTGTTCAAGACTATCGGCTCTCAGGTGCATATCATATACGTTTGCGCTCAGGCTAGCATCGGTATAACCGGGTATATATTCGCGCAACGGGGTGAAGGCAATCAGGTATATTGTAAGAATGATTAATAAAACTGCTGATGATGCGCCAACCACAAACACATTCCAACGCGAGAGCCTGAATGAAAATTTCGGTTCCAGGGTTTCGTCATCCCGTATGATCAAGCGATACTTGTCACGTAATCGCTTATACCATTTCTTTT
This sequence comes from Lentimicrobiaceae bacterium, assembly GCA_037445555.1. Classification (GTDB taxonomy): domain Bacteria; phylum Bacteroidota; class Bacteroidia; order Bacteroidales; family JAAYJT01; genus JAAYJT01. Next base: position 35,189 of record JBBIKG010000019.1, on the reverse strand, counting down.
TAGTACTTCTTGGGGTTTCGTTGGGCATATGCGTAGGCAAAGTTTTTTCGGGCTTGCAAATATCGTTAAATAAATCATACAAGCAGTCTACCCGCGGAGCCTCCGAGCTAAGGGAGCATGCAGGCATCAGCAAGGTAAAATCTTTGCTAGCTTTGGGCCCCGATAAAATATTTTCATCGTGTTTAAGTTATTACAAACGTGCCCTTGGAGTGCATTACTCGAAAGGGATAGTTAATATTGACTGTGCAATTGAATTCAATCATACCCGCAAGGTTTGGCTACATGGCACTAGTGTTAGTCACGTTGTCATCCTGTTCTACCAGGCGAAACACTTTTACAAGCCGGGCATACCACAACCTGGTTGCGCATTATAATACTTACTGGAACGGAAATGAAAGTTTTGAGCAGGGATTGCGCGAATTACGCAGTCAATCAAAGCCCGACTATTCCGAAATCCTTCCGATTGAGTTTTACGGAACCCGCCAGCAGGCGGCCGGCCTCACCAGCTATATGGACAGGGCTATTGATAAAAGCACCAAAGTCATTCAAAAACACTCAATGACCTATGCGCGCCGCGAACGGGTAAAACGTGTGCCCGACAGTTACATGCTCATTGGGAAGGCAAATTTCTATAAGCAGGATTATCAGAATGCGCTGAAGGCGTTTGAGTTTGTTGCAAAAACGTATGAAAAGCAGCCAATATCGTTGGAAGGACAGCTTTGGCTGGCCCGAACCTTTATCCAGTTAGGACAGTTTGAGAAATCTATTCAGTCGCTCGATTTCATCCAGGAGAAAATACGGCGCAGAAATGTTTCAAAAAACGCACTCAAGGTGCCGAAGAATGTGATCAAAGAGTTGCCGCAGATATATGCATGGCATTTTACGGGTCAGGAAAATTACAATTCATCCATACCCTATCTGCGCAAGGCAATCGAACTCGCTAAGGATAAAAAAACACAGGCCAGGATAAATTATATCATGGGTCAGATTTATAAAAAGCAGGGCAACTTTGCCATGGCCAATCAGTATTATCGGAATGTGCTCAAGCTAAAGCCTCCATATGAGCTAATGCTTAACACCCGCATGAACATGGCCCAGAGTTTTGACGCCAACCGGACAGGAGGCAACACCATGATGCGCGATATGACTAAAATGCTCAAAGAATCAAAAAATAAGGAGTATCGCGATCAAATATATTATGCACTTGGCACCGTGGCCATGAAACAGAACAATGATTCATTGGCGGCGCGTATGTTGAAAAACTCAGTGGCTTCGAGCATAAACAACGACATCCAGAAAGCCATTTCGGCGCTAACCCTGGCTGAGTTGTATTTCAGAATGCCTAACTATCAAGGCGCCTATGCCTATTATGACACTACGCTGCAGCTCATACAAGTTGAGCATCCCAAGTATCGAGAAATTGAGCAGCGCACTGCGGTTTTATCCGACTTGGTGAAAAATCTGAATGTCATCAAGGAGCAGGACAGTCTCCAGAAACTTGCTGCAATGCCTGCCGACCAGCGTGACAAAATTATTGACGCATTAATAGCAAAAGCCAAGGCAGAACAAAAGAGGCTGGATGAAGAACAGAGGGCTGAATCAAGTATTTCGCAAATGGGGCAGTTTGCCTATGGCTATGATCCCACCATGGGAATCGGCGGACGTATGGGTTCTGGTGACTGGTATTTTTACAACACTCAGACCATCACTTTTGGCATAGCACAGTTTCAGCAAAAATGGGGCAAGCGAAAGCTTGAAGACAATTGGAGACTTAGCGATAAAAGAACGTACAATTTTGATTTTCACGAAAATATTGCCGCAACCCCTGATACCGCTATTTCCCAGCAAACCGAAAAACCCAGGATCGATCCTCTGAACCGCGACAGCTACATTCGGAATATTCCGCTAACCCCTGAACAAATGCTTGTCTCTGAAAAACAAGTAGCTGAGGCTATGTTTAAAGCCGGATATATCTTTCGTGATCAAATGACTGATTACCCGCGTTCTGTAGATGCTTTTGAAGCGTTCATAAAACGCTTTCCGGGTGATGAACAAGAACTTGATGCCTTGTATCACCTGTACACTCTAAATACTCTGCTAAACAATCCTGACAGGGCCACCTTTTACAAGAACATCATTATCAGCAGATTTACCGATTCAAATTATGCACGTATACTTCTCGATCCAAACTTCGAATCCAACCTACGCGCTGAACAAAGACGCCTGACAATGCTTTATCAGGATACATACCAGGCATTCATAACCAACCAGCATCGATTAGTGGTACTCTATGCCAACGAAGCATTGAAGAACTATCCGAAGGCCGATCTCGCACCGAGATTTGCCTTCCTGAAGGCGGCGGCCATGGGTCAGCTTCACAACCAGGACAGCACAGTAAGCCACCTGCGCCGCCTCATAGCCACCTATCCGTCGAGCGACGTGGTTCCTCTAGCACAGGAGGCGCTTGGATTCCTCGGTATTGAAGGATTCGACGCCGTCGCAAATTCGACTGAGGAGCCCCAAGATCTTAGCCTCATAAAATACAGCCAGGACTTTAGCAGCAATCACATTTTCGCTATTTTGCTTGATGCTGCCCAGGTGAACATGGAGGCAACCCGGGTGAAAATTCTGGACTTTCATAACAAATTTTATCCGACACAAAATCTTAGTATCAATACCACGAGCTTCGATCCCCCTCTGCAGATGCTGACTGTCAGTAGTTTTGCCGGTCGTGAAAAAGCCATGGAGTATTTCAATCGTATTATCGCGGACAACTATGCCTTTTCACATATTAAGCGTGAGAATTATTCGGCTTTCATTATCAATGCCGATAACTTCGCACTTCTTATTGGCGACAAGGATAAAGAAACGTATCTGAGATTTTTCGATAAGTATTATACAAAAAACACAAATAGGTGAGACCACGCAATGATTTGACGGAATAATTCGGGAAAGTTTATTTGTATATTTGTTGCAATCAAATATTTATAAAAATCTAAATCTGAACACATGGCCAAAAAAGATACCCCTGAGATTGCTATGGTAAACTTCCTTGGGAAGGGTACCTCCATAAAAGGCGATATTGTTTCGAACGGCGACATCAGAATTGATGGTGTTGTAAACGGAAATGTGAGTTCAACAGGGAAAGTAATTGTAGGCTCATCGGGAAGGGTGGATGGCGAAATTGTTTGCGCCAATGCAGAAATAGAGGGTACACTGAAAGTTAAACTTACAGTGGCTGAATTGCTTAGCCTCAAGGCAACCAGCAACATAAAAGGTGAAATAGTAACCGGAAAGCTGGCCATTGAGCCGGGAGCACTTTTTACAGGCACATGCCGAATGGAAGAGGAAAAACGCCCCGAGCCTTCTGAAAAAATTTAGCCCGTTACTCGGGTTTTTGTCAGGCAAAATTCCGCCATGATTTATATTACACGCCGCGAAAGCTTTAATGCTGCCCACCGCCTTTTCAGTCCCGATTTTTCAGATGCCAAGAACCTGGAAGTATTTGGGAAATGTTCGAACCCCAACTGGCATGGGCATAACTATACCTTGTTTGTTACCGTATGCGGCGAGGTTAACCTCGAAACAGGATTTTTAGTCAATCTAAAAGACCTGAGCCTGCTTATCCGCCAGAATGTCACTGAAAAACTCGATCACAAAAACATCAACCTGGAGGTTGATTTTATGCATGGCCGGATGGCGTCTACCGAAAACCTTGCCATTGCCATCTGGGAACAACTTGAGAACCCTGTCAAATATCTGGGAGCCAGGCTTTATTCCATTAAACTCTATGAAACCGAAAATAACTTTGTTGAATATACGGGTAACAATTAAAACACCACTGTCGTGTCAGTACAGATAAATAAAGAAATGCTCAAAGAGAACATGATGGATGGATACGAAAAGGTTGACCTTTACAACCTCGAAACTATCAGCAAGCTGAGCCATCATTACCACGAAATAATAAAATTGATCGGCGAAAATCCATTGCGAGAAGGACTTGCCAAAACCCCGGAGAGAGTTGCAAAAGCCATCCAGTATCTGACGCACGGCTACGATCTCGACCCCGAAGAAATTATCTTATCTGCCCGCTTCACGGAGGATTATAAAGAGATGGTCCTCGTGAAGGACATTGAACTTTACTCGCTGTGCGAGCACCATATGCTGCCTTTTTTTGGCAAAGCACACGTCGCATACATCCCTAATCAACACATTGTGGGAATAAGCAAGATACCGAGGGTGGTGGATGCTTTTGCCCGAAGGCTGCAGGTGCAGGAACGCCTTACGCGAGAGATCAAGGAATGTATCTTTAAAACACTGAAGCCCCTGGGTGTTGCAGTTGTCATTGAGGCTCAGCATATGTGCATGTCGATGCGGGGGATACAGAAACAAAACAGTGTGACCACCACATCTGATTTTTCGGGAGCCTTTACCACCGATAAAACACGCGCCGAATTTATTCACCTGATCGGATCACACCTGCATTAGAATTTAGAAGTGTACCAAGAGCTCATCACCCTGACAGAAAAGGTTAAGCGATGCCTTTTTACTTGATGTATTGCCAATACGATTTTAATCCGGTACGATTGTATCGTGGCTGCGGTGGCATTTAATTAGCAATATTTACACTACAATACTAACCGATATAGCCGATAGAAAAAACAAAATTACCTTAGATAGAAACCACAATGAAAGCATATGTTTTTCCGGGCCAGGGGGCTCAGTTCGTAGGAATGGGAAGTGATTTATACGAGAAGCATCCAGAAGCCAGAGACATGTTCGAGCGTGCAAACCAGACTTTGGGTTTTCGAATTACCGACCTGATGTTTGCAGGAACAGACGAGGATCTGAGGCAAACCAATGTAACTCAGCCCGCCATATTCCTGCATTCAGTTATTCTTGCCCATACCCTGGGCGGTGATTTCAGACCCGACATGGTGGCCGGACATTCCCTCGGAGAGTTCTCGGCACTGGTGGCTGCCAAAGCCATCTCGTTTGAGGAAGGCCTAAAGCTCGTAGGGGCCCGGGCGAATGCAATGCAAAAAGCCTGCGAAGCGACCCCGTCGACAATGGCTGCTATTTTGGGACTGGATGATGAAGCAGTAGAAAAGATTTTAAACGAAATAGACGATGTAGTGGTAGCTGCTAACTTTAACAGTCCCGGCCAGTTGGTAATTTCAGGCACATTCAGCGGGGTGGAGGCAGCCTGTGAGCTGCTGAAAGCCGCTGGCGCAAAAAGGGCTCTGCCGCTGAAAGTAGGCGGTGCATTTCACTCTCCCCTTATGGAGCCGGCAAGGATGGAACTGGCTGATGCCATAAACCGTGCACATTTCAGCGAACCATTATGCCCGGTCTATCAAAATGTGGATGCAAACCCCTCAGTCAACCCCGATCGCATAAGGCAAAATCTAATCGCCCAGCTTACAGCTCCGGTTCGGTGGACACAAACCGTCAGAAACATGATTGACGACGGTGCTGCAGTTTTTATCGAAGTTGGCCCCGGTAACGTCCTTCAGGGGCTAATTAAAAAAGTTAATCCTACAGTTGAAACCCTGGGCGCTTAGTTGTTATCTATCAATTAACATACTATTCTCCAGCCCGCATATTTCTACTGGTGAAAAATATTTCAGCGCAGGGGTACAGTACTGTCTGACATTGTACCTGCGAAATTCGGCCTAGCGGGGCGGACAGCGTAACAATGAGCGGGTGACAGCTTAGCGCTTTCGCCGCAGATCAGCAGCCACAGCAGCTGCAGCCACCTTTTTTTTGCGGCTGTATATCGGAGGAGGTAACCATCCGCACCCCGGCTACAGCCATTTCTTCCAGGGCTTTCTGTCCATCGCTTTCTTGCAGGTCTACTGCTTTCACCGCATCAGTAACTAGGAAGGTGTTAAATCCGTGCGTTACAGCATCCAGGGCGGAAGCTTTTACACAGTAGTCGGTAGCCAGACCGCAAATATAAAGGTCGGTGACACCGGCCGACTGAAGATAATTTGCCAGGTTAAAGTTTGTCGCTTCAAATGCTGAGTAGCCATCATCAAGGTTAGCGGTGCCTTTCAGGAATATTTTATCAATATACCCTGTGTTCAGATCAGGATGAAGATCAGCACCGTGACTATGCTTAAGGCAGTGCAATGGCCATTTCGCATAATGGATACTTCCTTCGGGGTGCCAGTCCATGGAAGCTACGGTAAGATCGAAAGAGGGCATCAGCCGGTTAATGACCGGTATAATCTGATGGCCATCTTTGACAGCCAATGTTCCACCAGGACAGAAATCATTTTGTAAGTCAACAATTAAAAGTGCTTTCATACTTTATTTTTCAGCCGTGTGTCAGGATTGAATTTTACTCCGGATCTCCTGTAATAGCTGGCTTCGCAGGTCCATCAGGCGTTCGCTTATTCCAACCTTGTAGATGTGGGGATACTCAAAGCGTTTATGTTCATCATTCAGCTGTGCCGTGCTTTGCAGGCACACTCGGGCCGACTCATCGGCTGGGGGCATAGGCGCAATCGATTTCCCCTCTTGCATTACCGGGTGGTGAAGTTTTTTAAATAATAACCCTGCGACCTTTGACGATTTGTCGGACTGAAAGGGATGGTATATCCTATCGATAGAGGTTTCATCTTCGAGCACGATCCCATCGGCATACATCATCCCATCCTGGTCATAGTATCTGCAGACATTTTTAATACCAGGCAAAATCATTTTCTCGATATTCTCAGAAATCTTCAGGCGGGGCTTGCCGTCGCTTACACTGAGCTTATATACTCCGTCGAGCACGGCATCGCTTTGGCCGGTGGCCAACCGGGTTCCAACCCCAAAGATATCAATTGGCGCCCCCTGGTCAAGCAAACTTCGAACCACATATTCGTCAAGCTGGTTAGAGGATATGATTTTAACGTAATTCAGGCCGGCATTGTCAAGCATTATTCTGGCTTTCTTGCTCAGGTAGGCGAGGTCGCCACTATCGAGTCGGATTCCAAGTAATTGTTTACCTGCAGCTGCCATTTCCCTGGCAACAATGATGGCATTGGGTACTCCTTTCTTCAGCGTGTCGTAGGTGTCGACCAGCAAAATGCACTTTTCCGGAAAGGCACTTGCAAAAGCCCTGAATGCCTCGAGTTCGTCATCAAAACTTTGTATCCATGAGTGTGCCTGAGTTCCGGTTGAAGTAAGACCGAACAAGAATGCACTCAGCACGTTAGATGTACTGTTGAACCCGCCAATGACCGCAGCTTTGGATGCGTGAATACTGCCCAATGCCTGGGCACGTCTTAATCCAAAGTCAACCAGTATGCGATCGCCGGCAACCATGCGTATGCGGTGGGCTTTGGTGGCTATTAAAGACTCAAAATTAACCAAGTTAAGCAGCGCTGTTTCAATCAGCTGTGTTTCAATCAGGGTTCCCTCGACACGGATAATGGGTTCGTTCGGAAACACAACTTCGCCTTCCCGAGGTGCGTACAGGTTACCTTTAAATCTGAATGTCCTGAGAAAATCCACAAATTTTACGTTGAACCCGGAGGATAGCAGGTAACGACAATCTTCGTCAGAAAAACAAAGGTTCTCAAGATAATTAACCAGATCAGACAGGCCGGCAAATATCACATAAGCTCCCTGGAAAGGATTTTTCCGGAAGAAATAATCAAAATTTGCTCTTACCTCCCGCTTACCTGACAGGAAATAACCCTGGGCCATGGTTAGCTGATAATGGTCGGTATACAGGCCTGAATGATTGCAGAATACTTGATTCATGAGGCAAACTGTGTGAAGACAACGCAAAGATAATGCTTTTGAGTGAAAGCGTTATTTCACAAAAAGTGCCAGACTGACCGCCATCACCGCCATGCCTGTCAGCACCCCGTAGACAGTGAGATGATGCTCCCCATATTCGCGGGCAGTCGGCAGCAGGTTGTCGATAGAGATAAACACCATGATTCCTGCGACAGCGGCAAAAACAAGTCCAAACAATGCGGGGGTCATGAAAGGCCAAAGGATGAAAAATCCGATCAGTGCGCCTACGGGTTCGGCCAGTCCCGAAAAGAATGACAGACGAAAAGCCTTTCGCCTGTCGCCGCTTCCGTAAAACACAGGCACGGAAACAGCTATTCCCTCGGGAATGTTATGTATGGCAATAGCAATGGCAATGGGAATACCAACACTCAGATCGCCAAGTGTCGCAATAAACGTGGCAATCCCTTCAGGGAAATTATGTATGGCAATAACCAATGCAGAATATTTTCCAAGTCTTACCAGTTTGTTTTTTCTTTTTTCCTCTTTGTTCATTTCTTCGACCGAGTGAACCTCGTGCGGGTTTTCAGCCTCCGGCACAAATTTGTCGATCAATGCTATGAGCAACATTCCTCCAAAAAAAGCAACGATGGTTGCAAGATATCCGGACTGTGCTCCCCAGACCAGCACCAGCTGATTTTTTGCCTTGAAAAAGATCTCCACAAACGAGATATAAATCATTATGCCCCCCGAAAATCCAAGCGAGAGGCTGAGAAAACGTGTGTTGGTGGATTTTGCAAAATAGGCGATGGCGCCACCGATGCCTGTCGAGAGCCCGGCGACCATGGTGAGCCCGAATGCGATAAGTAACTGGGTGGCACTTATTGAATCCATGGAGTGGAAAATTTGAATCAAAAGTAAATGAAATTGACCTGCCGCAGCTTCATTGGCCTGAAAAGGTTCATTATTGCGATAACGCTGCTTTCGTTAAAACAATAAATTTACTTAATTCGTTTTATCAATAATTGTCGGGGGCAGTAAGTTGGTTACTGGCATAAAATTTGAGGCAAATTATATGCTGTTGGCTTAGCTTGTTTTGGCTTAAATGACTCCAAATGAAAAGATTATGAATCTAAAAAATAAAATAGCGATTTGCCTCAGCCTGCTGCTGGCAACAGGGCTGATGATCCAGACGGGTCATGCACAAAGTTTTGGTCGTAACAAACCCAGTTATCGAACCTTTAATTTTAAGATCAATCAGGGGCCTCACATCGATCTTTATCATTATATCCGCAATGACAGCATGGTGCGCTGGGTGTCAAACCAAAGTGAAAAATGGTACCAGCGTCACTTTGAGATCTTCAACGACACATTTCAGGGTCGCAATCCGGTCATTTTATACGAGAACCATCCCGATTTTCAGCAGACTTCGGCCATCGACGGCGACATAAGCATTGGTACTCAAGGGGTTACCGAAGCCTTAAAGAACAGGGTAATAATACCTGTGCTTGAAACAAAGGCGCAAACCAATCATGTGCTGGGGCACGAACTTGTGCATGCTTTTCAGTTCAATCTGCTGACCAATAATGATTCGCTGTCGCTGAAGATGGTTGAAAACCTACCGTTGTGGATGGTGGAAGGGATGGCCGAATACCTCTCGCTGGGTAGTGTTGATGCGCACACTGCCATGATCATGCGCGATGCCCTGATACATGACGATTTTCCGACGATACGCGATATGACGCGTCAGTACAAGTATAATCCCTACCGATATGGGCATGCCTGGTGGTCATTCATCGCCGGAGTTTTTGGCGATACAATCACAAAACCGCTGTTGGCGCGCACCGCCCAGGTTGGGTACGAAATGGCTCTGAAGCAAGTGCTGAAAATTGATCATAAGGAACTGAGCGAATCATGGAAGCGAAACCTTACTGAGCATTTTCAGCCCTGGATGGCCGACAGCCTGAAAAAACCCATCGGCCGACAGCTGATCTTTGAGCGCAACGCCGGCGAAATAAACATCTCACCCTCTGTGAGCCCCGATGGAAAATATGTGACCTTTTTCAGTGAGAAAAATCTTTTTACGCTTGATTTATTCTTAGCCGATGCGGTTACCGGAAAGGTGAAACGAAAACTGTCAAGCACCTCACGTAACCGCGACCTTGACGGATTTAATTTTTTTGAATCGGTCGGGAGCTGGTCGCCCGACAGTAGAAAATTTGTGTACGTGGTGATCAATAAAGGTAGAAATAACCTTTCCATCGTAGATGTGGACAAACCCCAAAAATCGAATCTGATCCAGATACCAGGTGTTCCTTCGTTCAATAATCCGAGCTGGTCGCCCGACGGAAGATACATCCTTTTTACCGGGCTTGTGGACGGAGTGGGCAACCTCTATCTCTACGACCTTGAAGAACGTGCTGTGCGCAAACTCACCGATGATTATTATTCATATATCCACGCCAACTGGTCGTCAGACGGAAAGTATATCCTCTTTTCTACCGATCGTACAAGCCGGCTAGGCCCTCAGGTCAATTATAATTTCAATATTGGCTATTTCCCGTTTGCGGATCCCTCAGACATTAAAATTCTTCCGGTCTTTGAAGGTGCCGATAATGTCAATCCCCTGTTCTCACCCGACAATAAATCGGTTTATTTTTTGTCGAATGCCGATGGCCTGCGTAATCTTTATCAATTCGAGCTTGATTCGGGAAAGGTATACCGCCTCACAAAATTTGCCACAGGTATATCTGGGATCACATCACTCTCGCCGGCAATCAGCATTTCGCCCGATAACCGGATAGCCTACACATTTTTCAACAAAGGGCAGTATTCGATCTATTCCGCAGGGTTGGATGAATTTGATCGCAAGGAGGTCGACCCGGCCAAAACCAGTTTTGAAGCGGCCACTCTACCTCCTGTCAAAAGAGGCATGTTCAATATAGTGAATGAGAATATTGCCAATAATCCCCGCGAGCCGGTTGTTCCTGCTGAAACTTACGAGACCAGGGCCTACAAACCAAAATTCGCCCTCGACTTTATTGGCAGCACTGGCACAGGGGTGTCAACAAGCGCATATGGCTCAGGCGGTTCGGGAGCTGTGTATTTTATTTTCAGCGATATGCTTGGAAATAACCAGCTTTTTTCCACAGTAGCCCTGAATGGAGAAATCTACGATTTTGGTGCTCAGGTCGGTTATCTTAACCAAAAAAGCCGGATAAAATGGGGAGCCAGCGTGTCGCACATTCCCTATCGTTACTCGCTGATGGGATACACCCTTGATACAATCACCCTTGATGGATTGTCTTACCAGGTTGACAACCTGCAGTTATATAACTTCCGAACCTTTGAAGATCAGATCTCTCTATTTGCTTGGTTTCCGTTTTCGAGCACACGAAGGGTTGAAGCAGGCGCATCTGTAGCCAGGTATTACTACCGGATTGATGTGTTCAACAACTATTATCAGGGTTATTACTACATTGGGCAGAAACGCGAAAAACTCGACGCCCCCCCGGGATTTAATCTTCAGCGCATTTCGGCTGCCTATGTTGAGGATAATTCGTACTTCGGGCTTGCCTCGCCTATGATGGGACATCGCATGCGTCTGCAGGCCGAGCAGTACTTTGGCCGTATGAACATGTCGGGTATCATGGCCGACTATCGGAAATATTTTTATGCAAAACCTTTTTCGATTGCCCTGAGACTCTCGCATTATGGCCGTTACGGTAAGGACGCCGATAACCGAAACAATCTCTTCTACGATTATTTTCTGGGATACCCGGGCCTTGTTCGCGGCTATAGCAGCTCGAACCTATACAATATGGATATTTTCGCCAATAATGATTCGTTGATTTATATGCTGGTAGGCAGCCGTGTAGGCATCGCCTCGGCCGAAATCCGCCTTCCGCTCACCGGACCAAAACGCCTGGCACTCGTTAAATCCGGTTTTTTGTTTACCGAAGGTGCCATATTTTTTGACGCAGGTCTGGCCTGGACTTCCGTCGACAAGCCTAAATTCGATTCCGGCAACATCAGCAAGCAGAGTCGTTTTCCGGTGTTTAGTACAGGATTTTCGCTCCGAGTCAACGTGTTTGGAGCCATTATTGTTGAACCTTACTATGCTTTTCCATTTATCAACGCAAGCCCTACAAAAGGAGTTCTGGGTGTAAACTTTATTCCCGGCTGGTAAAATCAGACAAAAAGAAAAGGGTTTTGCCTCATTCGCTTTACCTTTGTTCAATAATTGCCGCCTATTGCTATGAAATACAGCCGGATTATCAGTCTCATTCTGCCTCTTCTGATCCTAGGGTTTCTGGCGTGGTATTTTTCGAACATTGTCACCTATTTTGTGGTTGCCATGGTGCTTACCATGATTGGCCAACCCATTGTGACCCTGCTCGAGCGAATCCACATTGGCCGCTTTCGTTTGCCCCATTCACTAAACTGTATCATTGCCGTCCTGGTTATTGTGGTGGTGTTCAGTTCATTCATTGGTTTCTTTGTTCCGCTCGTTTCGAACCAGGCTACACTCATCTCCAAAATTGACCTGAATACCTTGAATGATAACCTCCAGGAAAAAGTTACGTGGCTTGAGCGGCAAATGACAAACGCAGGGATTTTAGGCAAGGACCAAAACCTGGTTGCCATCATCAACCAGAATGTGGAGAGCATCCTGAAACTGGACCGGATAGGAAGTTATTTTAACAATCTGCTTTCGTTTGCCGGCTCATTTTTTATGGGGGTGTTTTCAATTTTATTCATCACATTCTACATGCTTAAAGAGTCGCGTATGGTGCTGGAGTGGACGCTTCTGATTGTGCCTACCCGCTTTCATACAGAAACCAAAAACGTATTTAGTAATACCGGCCGTTTGCTAACAAGATATTTTGTGGGCGTCAGCCTCGAAGTGATGGCCATGATTATTTTATTAAGCCTTGGACTAAGTTTATTAGGCGTCAAAAATGCGGTACTGATTGGCTTCATCGGAGGCTTTTTTAATATTATCCCCTACCTCGGACCGCTGATTGGCGGAACCATTGGAGTCATTTTAGGTGTGACCAATGTGTTGAGCACAGGAGGATACGATCAAATTTTGCCTGTTACGCTATCCATTGTTGGCACTTTTGTTGGCGCCAACCTGATTGACAATCTTGTGCTGCAGCCCTTTATCTATTCGAGCAGTGTGAAGGCTCACCCCCTCGAAATTTTTGTTGTGCTGCTCATGGGCGGGAGCATTGCCGGCGTGGTTGGCATGGTGCTGGCCATCCCTACCTACACTGTGTTGCGGGTGGTGGCCAAGGAGTTTATGGGGCATTTCAGGATTGTACAGAAGCTCACCGAAAATATCTAATCTCCTACTTACTGCGAGGATCGTTTAGCCTGTAAAATACTTGTATTTGTAGAGGAGGCTTTCTGTGGCGACACCTGTTGCATGCCAGCCGGAAAGAGAAGGCTAATGAAAATTGCCGCAATTCCCTGATGTAATTACACTGTCATGATGTCTTTCTCCTTTGCTTCAAAAAGCTTTTCGATTTTCTTGGTAAAGGCATCGGTAATTTGCTGAATGGTTTTTTCCGCCACCTCAATTTCGTCTTCGGGCACCCCGTCTTTTTCGAGTTTCTTAAACTCGTCATTGGCCATCCGGCGAATGTTGCGGATGCTGACTTTGGCTGTTTCAGTTTCGTTTTTTGCACGCTTAACAAGGTCACGCCTTCTTTCTTCGGTGAGTGGCGGAACGAGAATACGCAGCACCTCGCCGTTGTTTTGGGGGTTAAACCCAAGGTTGGCAGCCATGATGGCTTTGTCAATCACCGTAAGCATATTTTTATCCCAGGGCTGAACAATGATTTGCCTCGGATCAGGTGTATTGATATTCGAAACCTTTTCGATGGGGGTAATCACACCGTAGTAGTCAATTTTGACACCTTCCAGCATTTGCGGACTAGCCTTGCCGGCCCTGATCTTCTGAAATTCACGTTCAAGGTGCTGCAGAGCCGCTTGCATACTTTCGTTTGCTTCTTCAATTACAAATTGCAGTTCGTCGTTCATAACCGATGGGTGTTTTGACCATTCATACAAAAATAGTGCAAATCAATATATCCCTTCTCTCATGGATTGAATATTTGCTGCGCTGGGCGTCAGGCCGTCACCAGCGTTCCTATCTTTTCGCCTTGCAGCGCTTTTAGCAGGTTTCCCCGAGTGTTGATATCGAACACCAGAACAGGCAGGTTGTTTTCCTGGCAAAGCGTAAAGGCGGTCATATCCATGATCTCGAGTCCTTTCTCATAGGCTTCGGCAAAGGTGAGGCTGTCGTATTTCCGTGCCTGAGGATCTATTTCAGGGTCGGCGGTATAAATGCCGTCTACGCGGGTTCCTTTCATAACAATATCGGCTTTGATCTCGACAGCTCTGAGGGCGGCTGCTGTATCGGTAGTAAAGAAAGGATTTCCCGTACCTCCGCTGATCATTACAACCATTCCTTTTTCAAGGTATGATAACGCTGTTTGCCGGCTCATTTTTTTACAAACTGGTTCGATGGGCATGGCCCCAAGAACAATTGCAGGAATCTGCATGTTCTGAAGCACCGCTTGAAGTCCAAGGCTGTTGATGACCGTAGCCAGCATACCCATGTAGTCGCCGTTTACCCTGTCTATTGCTCCGGTATTTCCTTTCAGCCCGCGGAAAATATTACCTCCGCCTAAAACCACAGCCACTTGTGCACCCAGCTGATGCGCAGCAGCAATTTCGGCTGCATATTGCTCGAGTTTTGTTGATTCAATACCGTAGCGGTTTTCGCCGGCCAGTGCCTCACCGCTGAGTTTTAACAGAACGCGTTTGTATTTCATTACCCTGGTGATTATTGGTTTATGCCATGACATTGTTTATATTTTTTACCGCTACCGCAGGGGCAGGGATCATTACGGCCAATTTTCTTTTCGACACGTATGGGTTGCGTCACTGCCTGCTCACCGGTGCGCTGGGCAGCAGCAAGCATATCCGTGCGTTCGGTGCGAAGGTTACGCATATCGCTGGCCCGGGGCACCTGCGCTTCTCTCACATTATCCGATCCTTCGATCGGCAATTTGCCTTTGATCAGGAATGATATAATTTCGCGGTTCACTTTCTGCATCAAGGCTTTGAAAAGCTCAAATGACTCAAACTTATAGATAAGCAAAGGGTCTTTTTGCTCATAGGTTGCTGCCTGCACACTTTGCTTCAGCTCATCCATCTCTCGCAGATGTTCCTTCCAGGCATCGTCTATAATAGCCAGAGTGATGCCTTTTTCAATAGCTAGATTCACCTCCCTGCCCTTGTCTTCGTAAGCCTTTTTCAGGTTTGCAACCACCTGTAGGGTTTTTTTACCATCGGTGATGGGTATAGCAATATTCTCAAACCTGCTCTGGTTTTCATAAACATCCTTGATCACCGGGTAAGCTTTTTCGGCAATATTGTGCGATTTTTGACGGTAATTTCGCGAAACGACCTGAAACAATTTTTCGTTAATGGTGTGTGCGTTTTCCGAAAAGAAATCCTTTTCCGATACAGGGGCTTCGATGGCAAGCACCTTGAGCAGATCGAGGCTGAAACCGTTGTAATCGCGTTTTTCCTGAAAATCGGAGACTATCTGCTCACCTAAATCGTACATCATATTCGAGATATCGAGGGATAGTTTTTCTCCGTAAAGCGCATTGCGACGTTTTGTATAGATCACCTCGCGCTGGGTGTTCATCACATCATCGTATTCGAGCAGGCGCTTGCGGATGCCAAAGTTGTTTTCCTCCACCTTTTTCTGCGCTCGTTCGATGGATTTGGTGATCATAGAGTGCTGAATCACTTCTCCTTCTTTAAGTCCGAGGCGGTCCATTATGCGGGCAATACGATCGGAGCCAAACATACGCATCAGGTCGTCTTCAAGCGAGACAAAGAATTGCGATGATCCGGGATCACCCTGGCGGCCGGCACGCCCACGCAACTGGCGGTCGACACGGCGCGATTCGTGACGTTCGGTACCAATGATAGCTAGTCCTCCGGCATCCTTTACACCTGACCCCAGCTTGATGTCGGTACCACGACCGGCCATGTTGGTTGCTATAGTTACTGTGCCTGCCTTTCCTGCTTCCGCCACAATTTCGGCCTCTTTCTGGTGCAGCTTGGCGTTGAGTACATTATGCCTTATGTTTTTTCGGGCAAGCATCCTGCTTAGCAACTCGGATGTTTCAACCGAGGTTGTACCTACTAGTACCGGCCGCCCCCCATTGATCAGGTTTTCAATTTCGTCAATGACCGCATTGAATTTCTCTCTTTTTGTTTTGTAAACCAGGTCTTCGCGATCATCGCGAATTACCGACCTGTTTGTCGGAATAACTACCACGTCGAGCTTATAGATGTTCCACAACTCACCGGCTTCGGTTTCGGCAGTACCTGTCATACCGGCCAGTTTCTTGTACATCCTAAAGTAGTTTTGTAGGGTGATGGTGGCATAGGTCTGGGTGGCTGCCTCTACCTTCACGTTTTCCTTGGCTTCAATGGCCTGGTGAAGCCCGTCGCTGTATCGCCTGCCCTCAAGAATACGCCCGGTTTGCTCATCCACTATCTTCACCTTGTTGTCCATGACCACATATTCGATGTCTTTTTCAAACAGGGTGTAGGCTTTCAGTAGCTGGTTGATAGTGTGCAGGCGTTCTGATTTTATTGAAAAGTCCTGAAGAAGCTCATTCTTCTTTTCACCTTTATCGCGATCCGATAAGGGCAGTTTCTCGATATCGGCTATTTCGGCGCCGATATCGGGAAGCACATAAAAATTCGGATCCTGGTAAGATGAAGTGATCAGGTCGATGCCTTTTTCGGTGAGCTCAACCGAGTTGTTTTTTTCGTCAATCACAAAAAAGAGATCATCGTCTATCAGGTGCATGTTTTTCGACTGCTCCTGCATGTAAAAGGCTTCTGTCTTAAGCATGAGGGCTTTCATGCCGGGCTCGCTCAAAAACTTGATCAGAGCTTTATTTTTGGGAAGGCCACGGTATGACCTGAACAACAGCTCGGCACCTTTCTTTTCGTCTTCAGGCACCGGATTGCCACTGAGCAGATTTTTCGAGTCGGCAAGAATTTTCGTGACATGCTGCCGCTGGGCATTATAGAGCTTCTGAACTTCGCCCTTGAAATTTTCAAACTCCTGTTTATCCCCTTTGGGGGTCGGCCCCGAAATGATTAACGGCGTTCGTGCATCGTCAATCAGCACAGAGTCGACCTCGTCAACAATGGCATAGTTATGTGACCGCTGCACAAGATCGTCGGGGGTTCTTGCCATATTGTCGCGCAGGTAGTCGAAGCCAAACTCGTTGTTAGTACCATAAGTGATATCGGCCAAGTAAGCCGCTCGCCTCTCGGGCGAGTTCGGTTCATGTTTGTCAATACAATCTACCTTAAGGCCATGAAACTCAAACAGAACACCCATCCATTCCGAGTCGCGCCTGGCTAAGTAATCGTTAACGGTCACAATATGAACGCCTTTGCCCGATAACGCATTGAGATACACAGGCAGGGTGGCTACCAGGGTTTTTCCTTCACCGGTAGCCATTTCTGCTATCTTGCCCTGGTGTAGCACCATACCGCCGATGAGTTGTACGTCATAGTGCACCATGTCCCAGATTATCCGGTTGCCGCCCGCCATCCAACTGTTGCGGTAATAAGCCTTGTCGCCTTTCACCTCCACATATCCCTTGGATGTTGCGTAGTTGCGGTCGAAATCAGTGGCCGTTACCTCAATTACTTCGTTTTCCTTAAATCGCCTGGCCGTCTCTTTCATCACCGAAAAGGCTTCGGGCAGAATCTGGCTCAGAATTTCCTGTGTCTTGCTGTAGCTTGTTTTCTCAATTCTTTCGAGTTCCTGGTAAATGGATTCCTTCTCGGATGAATCCATATCGTATTCGGTTTCGATACGGCACTTAAGCTCGGCAATGCGAAGCTCTTCCTGTTCAATATACTGTTTGATCTGTGCTTTGAAAGACCTGGTTTTTTCCCTTAATTCGTCGTTGCTCAGGGTTGAGATAACCTCATAGACCTGTTTTGTTTTGGCAAGCAAAGGCATCAGTGCTGTTACATCGCGCTGTGATTTTGTTTTGAAGAACCTTTTAAAGATTGAAATCATTCGGAGAATTATTTGAATATTTCAGCGACTGGTTATGCAGTTAGCCGGTCAGTTTTATTTGGAGTGCAAAAGTACGGCAATTTTTTCATGCTGCATGTTTGCCGGCAGGGGCCGGGAAGTAAAAAGCCGCCCTGAGGGCGGCCTTGTGCATGTGTTAGTACTCGTCTTCGTGAAAGAAGAAGTCTTCTTTCGTAGGATAGTCGGGCCAGATATCCTCTATGCTTTCGTAGATTTCACCCTCGTCCTCAATTTCATTTAAGTTTTCAATTACTTCAGGCGGAGCCCCCGACCTGATTGCATAATCAATCAACTCATCCTTGGTGGCTGGCCAGGGAGCATCTTCGAGTTTCGATGCCAATTCTAACGTCCAGTACATGTTTCTGAAGATTACGTGATTTTTTTGCAAAAGTAAATTTTTGTATTAAAAATGCAAGACCTCTCACATGAAAAGCAAAAAAATGTTTTAATCCCCTAAATTCTTGCTTTCCAAATGGTTTCGGTGCCTCCGCCATCGTGCACCAATTTGCGCGACAGCACAAAGAGGTAGTCCGACAGCCTGTTGAGGTATTTGATAACAAGCAAATCTATCGGGCTCACCTGGTGCAGTTTAATCGAAAGCCGTTCTGCCCGCCTGCAGACACAACGTGCAATATGTGTTATGGACGCAGTAGAATTGCCTCCGGGCAAAACGAATGACGACAATACGGGGAGGTATTCGTTCATGGCGTCAATCTCCCGTTCCAACAACAGGATATCTTCTTCCGTGAGCAGGGGCAGAGAGCGTTGCAGCAATAGCTCCGGATCGCAGGCTACCAGCGACTCGGCAGTAAACAGGCGGTCCTGAATTTCGAGCAGCACATCCGCCGTGTGCGGGTCAATAGCCTGATCACGAATCAGGCCTATATAGGCATTCAGCTCGTCAAGCGTTCCGTACACCTCAATCCGGTCGTGGTTTTTCTGAACCCGTGTGCCCCCCAGCAGGCTTGTCTCGCCCAAATCGCCGGTTTTTGTATATATTTTACTGTGGTCGTTCATCCTCAATGGTTTAGATCGATTGATTAACAACAAACCCCGCGCTTTGTTTCAAGGCTGGGATCAATTCATGCTATTCCTATCCGACCGCGCTCTTGTAATAGTTTACAGTGCGGATCTGCTCGTTGGGCAAGTCAGATTCAATTTGACCGTCGCGCAGACGGATGATACGGTGTGCATGGCGGGCAATATCTTCCTCGTGGGTTACCAGGATGATGGTGTTACCGTCTTTGTGTATTTGCTCGATCAGCTCCATGATTTCGATTGAGGTTTTGGAGTCGAGGTTTCCGGTAGGCTCGTCGGCCAGAATAATGGAGGGATTATTTACCAGGGCTCTGGCTACTGCGACTCTTTGTCGCTGACCTCCAGATAGTTCGTTGGGTTTGTGGGTGATGCGGTCAGACAGGCCCACCGCCTCGCAAACCTCGGTGGCTCTCCTAATACGGTCGGTTTTGTTGACTCCGGCATAGATCAGCGGCAGCATCACATTGTCGAGGGCGGTGGAACGGGGGAGCAGGTTGAAGGTTTGAAAAACAAACCCGATCTCTTTGTTACGGATTTCGGCCAGGTTATTGTCATCCAATTTGCTAACATCTTTTTCGTTAAGCCAGTATTCGCCGGCCGTAGGGGTGTCGAGACATCCGATAAGGTTCATGAGTGTCGATTTCCCGGATCCTGAAGGACCCATCAACGCCACGAATTCATTCTTTTGTATATTTAGTGTAATGCCGCGAAGTGCTTTCACCGTTTCACTTCCCACGTAGTAATAGCGCTTGAGATTCACCAACTTGATGATTTCCTGACTCATAGTGTGTTTGGTTCAGATGTGACGGGCAAAGGTATTAAATTGTCAGTACCTTATGATGAAATGTTGCCTGCTTAATTCGTTACGAAAGAAAATTATTCCCAGGTTAAACAGATCCATCGAAACAGTCACCCCGGGCCACCCGGCTATTTCTTCCCAGTCTCGGGTTGCCTTGGGTGAGCAATGGATACCATACACCAACAGGATAGTTTCGTTATGAATACAAGAGAACACCTCCTCGCGGTGTGCAAAAAACAATTGCAGTAGATCCGCAGAGGCAACGAAAGCGAGATCGATGCGTTTATGTGCACGGATCAAAGCGGGCAGCACTGATTCAGAACTTCCCTCCATCAACGTGATTTTGTTCTGAATAAGGAAGCAGTAACGGTCAATGAACGAACGCAAAGACCCGGATAGCTCATCCACCCCGATCAGGTGCGCCTCCTGCCAGCCACCCGTCAGGTAGATCGTTCCCGTGTTAGGGCCAAAAGCAAGCATGGAAAATGGTTTGAAATAGGCAGCAATACGAAAAAGCAATCGTCCGTCACGCCGGGCCACAAACCGGACTCGGGCAGCTGATATTGCATTTTTCCCCGAAGCAGGCTTGATGGCCTTCAGACCGGCTTCAATTTTCAAGCACTCATCCGGTATTTTTTTTTCGTTCACCACCTTTGTCACAAAATCGTACACAAACGGCGAATGAACCGAGTATCGGCCAATAGCCCTGCACTGATATGAGAAATATTTCCGGAGCCGGTAGAACATAAGAAGGTTGGCTTTATTAAAACTTGACTCGGGAATCAGGTTCCCCAGGTTTCGCGATCAAGGCTGCGGTAATGAATGGCCTCTGCCACATGCTCCGGCCTGATATCGTGGCTGTTGTCAAGATCGGCAATTGTGCGTGATACCTTGAGGATGCGGTCATAGGCTCTTGCCGACAGGCTAAGTTTTTCCAGGGCTGTTTTCAGTAGGGCGGCTCCGGCCATGTCGAGCTTGCAGATGGAACGGAGCATCTTGCTGTTAATCTGTGCGTTGCAATGGATGTTTTTATCAGCGGCAAACCGTTCTTCCTGCACCGCGCGGGCGGCAATCACCCGCTTCATGATCACATGGCTTGGTGTTGATTCGGCACTGCTGGTCAGTTCTTTGAACGGAACAGGAACTACCTCAACGTGTATGTCGATACGGTCGAGAAGCGGGCCACTAATCTTGTTGAGGTATTTCTGCACCATTCCAGGCGGGCATACACAATCGCGGTCGGGATGGTTGTAGAAACCGCAGGGACAGGGATTCATGGCTGCCACAAGCATAAAACTACTCGGATATTCAACGGTAAACTTAGCCCTCGAGATGGTGACAGTTCTTTCTTCGAGCGGCTGCCTTAGTACCTCGAGTACCGTACGTTTAAACTCCGGCAACTCGTCGAGGAACAACACGCCGTTATGTGCAAGTGAAATCTCTCCGGGCTGAGGGTTGCTGCCACCGCCTACCAGAGCTACGTCGCTGATAGTGTGATGGGGAGCACGAAACGGCCGGACCGATATCAGCGATGCTTCGCGGCTCATTTTGCCGGCAACCGAATGTATCTTGGTAGTTTCGAGGGCTTCGTGCAGGTTCAGGGGCGGCAGGATAGACGGAAGCCGCTTGGCAAGCATGGTTTTGCCCGCACCGGGTGGACCGATCATGATGGCATTATGTCCTCCGGCTGCTGCTATCTCAAGCGCACGCTTGATATTTTCCTGCCCTTTCACGTCGGCAAAGTCATGCTCATACTGGCTTAGGTGTGAGTAAAACTCTTCACGAGTATTCACTTCCACTCGGGTAAGGCTGTCATGGCCGTTAAAAAAATCGATAACCTGCTTAATGTTTTCGGCGCCAAATACCTCTATATCGCTGACGATGGCTGCTTCACGTGCATTTTGCAGCGGCAGGATAAATCCTTTAAATCCTTGCTTTCGCGCTTCAATAGCAATAGGCAACGCTCCTTTAACCGGCTGCAAACTTCCGTCGAGCGACAATTCGCCCATGATGATGTAATCACCAACCCACTCATGGCTGATCTGCTCAGAAGCCGCCAGTATACCGATAGCCAGGGTAAGATCGTAGGCCGAGCCTTCCTTTCGGATGTCGGCAGGGGCCATATTGATCACAATTTTTTTTCCGGGGATTTTGTAGCCGTTGTTGCGTAAGGCAGCTTCAATCCGCTGCTGGCTTTCTTTCACGGCGCTGTCGGGCAAGCCGACCAGAAAAAACTGGACGCCTATATCGATGTTCACCTCAACAGTAATGGTAATGGCATTTATGCCGTATATGGCGCTGCCATAGGTTTTTACAAGCATAAGCAGAAATGGTAAGGTTAAAAGTGATCTTTTCAGATCCGAAAATACAATTTTCCTGGCAAACCACCTTAAGAATCGACAGTCGCTGTCGAATTATCTTCAGATGCCTACCTGAACGGCGCGTTTCCGGCTGTGTAACCCATGTACATGCATGTACCCAGTCATAACTTGATTTCGGTCCGCAGAGGGCTTAGCCTAAATCCATATTTTTGCAGCCATGTTCAGCGTCAGCAATCTCTCTGTACATTTCACAGGCACCTACATTTTCAGAGATGTGTCGTTCCTGATCGGCAGCCGCGACCGCATAGGTCTGGTTGGCCGAAACGGGGCCGGCAAAACCAGCCTGCTCAGGATTATTAACAGGCAGCTCGAACCTGAAAAAGGTACCGTTGTCATCCCCGGCGGAAGCTCCATCGGTTATTTACCCCAGGAGCTTGAATTGAACAGTACGGTTACCGTAATGACCGAAGCCATGAAAGCCTTCAACGAGGCCCTTAGGATTGAGGAGGCGATGCACAGCCTCTCGCAGCAATTAGCCCGGCGCACCGATTATCACTCGGCCGATTACATGCGCCTGATCACCCGCCTAAACGAAGCCACGGATCGATTCCATATGATCGGAGGCCAAACCCGGGAGGCCGATACCGAAAAGGTATTGCTCGGGTTAGGATTTGAGCGCAATGACTTTTCTCGACCCATGATGGAATTCAGCAGCGGATGGCAGATGCGCGTGGAACTAGCCAAGCTGCTGCTAAGTAAACCCGACCTTCTGCTTCTCGATGAACCCACCAACCATCTCGATATCGAATCCATCCAGTGGCTCGAGGGGTATCTCAGAGACTATCCCGGTGCAATTATTCTGGTGTCGCACGACAGGGCATTTCTTGACAATGTTACCCGGCGAACCATTGAGATATCCATGGGGCGCATCTATGACTATCCTGTATCCTATTCAGGATATGTGTCGCTGCGCGAGGAACAGCTCGAACAGCAGATGGCCGCATTCAGCAACCAGCAACGTCAGATCGCCCACCTTGAGCGTTTTATTGAACGATTTCGCTACAAAGCTACTAAGGCAAGGCAGGTGCAGTCGCGCATACGTATGATAGAAAAACTCGGAAAAGTTGGGGTGGAGGATACCGATAATTCGTCCATCAGAGTAAGATTTCAGCATGCACCACGATCAGGCAAGGTAGTAGCCGAAGGACATGGCGTGACTAAGACCTATGAAGGCCATGTCGTCTTCAAAGACATCGACTTCGCTATATTGCGTAACGATGCGGTGGCATTTGTGGGCCGCAACGGCGAAGGAAAAACCACGCTTACAAAAATTATTGCCGGACAGCTCGATCACGGTGGAGTGGTTCGTCTGGGCCACAATACCCACCTGGGATATTATCCACAAAACCAGACCGAACTGCTCGACGGCGAAAAGACGGTGTTTGAAACCATCGACGATGCCGCCACCGGACCGATGCGCTCGCAGGTGCGCAATCTTCTGGGTAGCTTTTTGTTTGATACCGATGACATCGATAAAAAAGTGAAAGTGCTTTCGGGTGGCGAGAAAGCCCGTCTTGCCCTTGCCCGCCTACTGCTGCACCCAGTCAACCTGCTGGTGCTCGACGAACCCACTAACCATCTCGATATGATCAGCAAAGATGTGCTTAAGAATGCATTGCTTCAGTACACCGGAACCCTGATCATCGTATCGCACGACAGAGATTTTCTGCAGGGGCTTACCAACAAAGTGATAGAGTTTCGTAATGGCAGCATAAGGGAGTACCTAGGCGATGTGTACGATTTTATACAGGCTCGCAGTATAGAGTCGCTGAAATCCCTTGAAAAGGCCGAAAGCTCAGGTAAATCAATCCTAACGCCGGACAAGCCCTCTGACACCAAGGCTCAATGGGAGGACAAGAAAAACCGCGATAGGCAACTTCGCAAAATGCGAAACCAGATCGAAGCCGTCGAAGACCGAATTGATCGGCTTGAGGGCGAAATAGCCCGTTTTGATGCCATGCTCACTGATCCTCAGCAATACCTCAGCGTACTCAACGATCAGGCCAGTTACCAGCACTACAACCAACTGCGTGCTGAGCTTGAAAAAGCACTGAATGAGTGGGAGCAGGCACACCGGCAGCTTGAAGAGATTGAAAAAGGCTGAACGCTTTCTGTTAGTTCAGTGGATAACCTCCACACATGGGCATAAATCATTTCAGCTGTTTTCTTTCGCCGGCCTTATCGTTCGACCCCACAGTCCATATTAACATGGTGAATAGGAGATCGTGAAACACAACCATTGAACATTCATTCCATCAGGCCGTTTTACTACCTTTGACCAGATTTTACATCATGGAAATTCCTTATCAGGCTCAGATTATTGAAAACCAACAGATAGCACCTGGTGCCTATTTGCTTTCGTTCAGACGGACATTCGAATTTCAACCCGGACAGGTAGTGGCCATCTCAGTGGCGGCCGAGACCAAACCCCGGCTATACAGTATTGCCAGCGGCAACCGCGATCCGGAAGTCAGGATTCTTTACAACATCAAGCCCGGAGGGACACTCACTCCTGAATTGGCCAAGCTCAAACCTGATGATGTCATCTATGTTTCTGAACCTTTCGGAAAATTTCTTCCCGACGGTAATCCAGTCTGGTGGATTGCCACCGGAACAGGCATCGCTCCATTTGCCTCCATGCTTTACTCTGGAGTTGAAAAAGTGCAGCGCGTGATTCACGGATGCCGGTTTGCCAGCGGTTTTTACTTTGATAAAGATTTTCAACAGCGGTTTGGTGACCGTTATACCCGGTGTGTGAGTCGCGAGCATGCCGAAGACCTGTTTCACGGGCGGGTGACCGATTACTTACGGCAACTGCCCTCAATCGAAACAAACGCCTCATACTACCTGTGCGGAAGTTCGGAGATGGTGGTAGAAGTGCGCGATATCCTGATTGAAAGAGGAGTAGGGTTTACGCAGATTATAGCCGAAATATTTTTCTGAAACAAATTCGCCCAGGCATGCACAGCAAACAACCATTGTTTGGCAAAACCCTCCCTGAACTGGAATTAAAGGTCAGAGAACTTGACCTGCCCGGGTACACTGCCCGCCAGCTTACCGAATGGTTGTATAAAAACAAGGCCTCCTCGATAGGCCAGATGACAAACCTGTCAAAAACGACCCGCCAGAGGCTCGAAGAAACATATGACATTGGCCTTACGCATCCTGCCAGGGTGCAAACCTCCTCCGATGGCACTAAAAAATATTTGTTTAAAACAGCTGCAGGCAAATTTGTGGAAGCTGCCTATATTCCTGATCGCTTCAGGCACACTCTATGCCTATCTTCGCAGGTGGGCTGCAAAATGGGATGCCTGTTTTGCATGACGGCCAAGCAAGGATTTCAGGGGCAATTGGGTACAAGCGAAATTCTGAACCAGGTGCAGTCGTTGCCCGAGCGCGACCAGCTGACAAACCTGGTCTTTATGGGCATGGGTGAGCCGTTCGATAATCTGGATGCCGTAATGACAAGTCTCGGAATACTGACTGCCGAATGGGGTTACGCATGGAGCCCAAGGCGGATTACCGTCTCCACCATCGGTATCATTCCGGGCATGAAAACCTTTATTGAGCAGAGCCAGTGTCATCTTGCTGTCAGCCTGCATTCCCCGTTTGACGAAGACCGGAAGCGTTTGATGCCAGTGCAGTCAGTCTATCCGCTCGAGCAGGTGCTGGAGACCATCAGGAGCTATGATTTCTCGCGCCAGCGGCGCATCTCGTTTGAATATATTATGTTCAGAAGTGTCAACGATACACCTGCGCATGTGAAGGAGCTTGCCCGAATACTGAATGGCATACGTTGCCGCATCAATCTTTTGCGCTTTCATCCCGTGCCGGGAACACCACTGGCCCCATCGGATGACAGGACCATTGAATGGTTTCGTGATGCACTGAAAACCAAAGGGATCATGACCACCCTTCGTCAATCGCGCGGCCAGGATATTGATGCTGCCTGCGGACTGCTTTCAACTAAAGAAATGGTGAAAATAGAAAATTATCCTGAACGCTTCTCTCTGTAGGGAGACTGTTACAGCATATTCCGAAAACGTACAAGTCTTGTGCGTGGATCATCTTCCGGCAGCGTCAATAAAAGCCCGAAGGTTTTCGGTTGTCACTCCCGGGGGCATACCTCCTCCACACGAAAGCATAAGCCGGGTTTTATCAGGGGTGCTTTCCAGCAGATCTTTCACGGCTTCCCTTATGGCGCTGGGCGAAGAAGCGGCCAACACATCACGAGCTGGTATATTGCCCAAAATCGTCATCCGCGATTGAGTTTTTTCAATCAGGTCATGCACGGTCAGATGGGTGCCTGGATTGAACAAATTCACACCCATATCCGGATAATGCCTCACCGATACCGTGCAGTCGGCATCGTTGTGGAAGAGTTTCACCGAAGCATTCAAATCATAAATCTCTTTAATGTAAGGAAATCCGAATTCCATGAACTCGTCCTCGCCTACGAACCCTACGATGTCGTCAAGCATCATGAGCCCGTCGATCGTCGGAATAGACTCTGCCTGTAAACGGTGCCACGATTTCAGAAAATCAGTGATAATGCGTAGCAGGTGATGCACGGCATCGGGTTCCATCATCATCGCAGTCATCAATTCGGTGGTACCCATCAGAAATGAAGCTATGTTAAGAGGCCCCCTCGATACGGAGAATTTGATCTTAAAACCGGCGTCTTCAATCTTCGGTCTGGCGAGCATGAGCCGATTTAGCATGAATGGCAGCATACCGTCGGTGGCCGGGCTGGGCGCTTTCAGCTGTAGGATATCAGTTGTGTCGAAGATGATTTTTTCAGCAAAGGGAAATTCGTTTTTCCAAAAGATGCACCTGGCTCCAAAAGCCGATGGTTCAGTACACATACCGAATTCGCTCCAGAAACCGGGTAAAAATGTAACTTCGGGGAAGGTTCGCATGGCCTTCAGATTGGCTTGCAACCACAAATCATCGTTTGAGAAATAATCAATTATATTGATGCCGAACCAGTTGGGCAGCCATGGGCTGTCGATAATAAATCCAACGGGTTGCGGAAAAATTTTTTCGCCCTGAACAAGCCTCTTAAGCTCATTCCATTGTTCATCATTCATGGGAATTTGGGTATTGGAATACAAAGCTATTATTAAAACGCTTCACATCAATGAATGCTATATATTTGTTACGCTTTATACAGATCTACCTTTAGTGCGATGAAACCTCTTTCAAAGCATGCAACTGTGACCGATGAGAATGAATAAAAAGGCATAAAATACATAGAATAAATTATGAGGCACTCGGTTACAAGCAGGATTAGAGGAAAAGGTGTACTTACTTCCGATGGAGCTTGGGGCACCTTAATGCTCGAAAAAGGGTTGGCTGCAGGCGAATGCCACGAACTGTGGAATGTTACCAGACGGGATGAGATGTATAGTATCGCCAGGAGTTATCTGGATGCAGGATCGGATTTGATTGAAACCAATAGTTTCGGTGGCAATGTTTTTAAATTGCAGCGATACGGCAAGGCCGATAAGGTTGAAGAATTCAACCTGGCTGCTGCAGCCATCTCGCGCCTGGCAGCGGGTAATGAGGCCATTGTGCTCGGCTCAATGGGTCCAACAGGTAAACTGCTTATGATGGGCGATGTAACCGAAGGTCAATTGTATAACGCATATAAGCAGCAGGCATTGTCGCTTGAGGCCGGGGGCGTCGATGCCCTTATCCTCGAAACCATGTCGGATATTGACGAAGCGTTGATTGCCGTTAAGGCTTGTCTTGAGAACACGGCATGTGAAGTGGTTTGTACGATGACATTCGAAAAAACGGGAGAGAAGTCCTTTCACACCATGATGGGCGTATCTCCCACCCAAATGGCAGAAGAACTCACGAAAGCGGGTGTTCATGTTATTGGGGCCAACTGTGGAAACGGCATGATAGAGATGATCGATATCGTAAGAGAGATAAGAGCAGCGAATCCGCACATACCCATTCTGGTACACGCCAATGCTGGCAATCCGGTATACCGGGATGGAAAAACCTTCTACAGCGACACACCGGAGCATATGGCCTCCCTTGTAAATCCGCTGATTGAAGCAGGAGCAAGTATCATAGGCGGATGTTGCGGAACCACTCCTGATCACATCCGGCTCATGGCCGAACAAACCGCCTTATTTAATCGTAACAACAGGTTGGTGTAAACAATCATGCACAACACAACCACCAGACCAGTTTTATTGGAAAGCGAAATATAATATACAGAATTTGAATAATATGGACAAGAACGAAATCCTTCTTAAAATACTTGAATGTGTAGAGTTTGGAAAAGTTAACCGCGACGCCCCATTCCCTCCCGCGATGAGAGGTATGGACGGAGCTGATGAATGGACCCGTCTGGCTTTGGACTCCGCCATCGAACCGTCGGAAATACTTAATTTAGCACTGATTGAAGCCATGAACCGGGTAGGTCAGAAGTTTTCGGAGAAGAAAATTTTCGTACCCCAGATGTTGATTTCCGCTAAGGCGATGAATGCTGCTATGGCACATCTGAAACCCTTTTTTCAGTCAGGCGCAGTGGCCCGAAAGGGTAAATTCATCATCGGAACGGTTGCCGGAGATTTACATGACATCGGGAAAAACTTGGTGGCTATGATCGTTGAAGGCGCGGGTTACGAGGTAATTGATCTGGGGGTGGATGTCGGAGCACCCCGATTCAAGCAGGCATTGGACGAGCACAAAGATGCCGTTGTGGGCTTGTCGGCATTACTAACCACCACCATGGAAAACATGCAAATAATTGTGCGTGATTTAAAAGCAGAATTTCCGGCCTCGAAAGTCATAGTTGGAGGTGCACCCGTAAATGAGGAGTTTAGCACCAGGATCGGCGCCGATGGATATGCCCCCGACCCCCAAAAAGCAGTGCAACTGATCAATTCACTAGTTGAATCATAACTTCAAGCTGGGTTCATTCCCGCATTTCCAACTCAGCTATTAAAACCTTTGTCTGTGCCGGATAAGATCGTACATATTGTCCCTGATAAATCAGATCTGACAATTTCCACGAGTAACATCCTCAAATCTTTAGGAATGGAAGTAAAACAGGCCGATCAGTACTTGCTCGATAAAATCGACTTGTTCGAACAAGAGTGCCTTGATTTATCTGCACCGGCAGTTTGCTATATAACCCTATCCGCAACGCATTTTCGTTTTAGCACCAATACATTGCTGGCCGGGCAACACCAATTTCGCCTGGGAAAAGTAATAACTTCTGGTCTGGCCGGTAGCGACAACCTTGTGTTTTTTATTGGAACCTGTGGCAGAGCTGTTGAGGAATATGCCAGTCAATTGATGAACCAGGGCCACCTGCTCGAGGGACTTATCTGCGACCTGATTGGATCGGAGATTGCAGAAGCGACAGCCGAATACATACATAATACCATTCTGAAAAAGGCAGAAGAAACAAATTATGCAATCACAAACCGATATAGCCCGGGGTATTGTGGCTGGCCCGTGTCGGACCAACAAAAGTTATTTGCATTGGTTCCGGGCTCCTCCATCGGGGTTCAACTTACTGCTGCCAGCCTGATGCTTCCGGTGAAGTCAGTAAGTGGATTGATCGGTATTGGTTCCCGGGTCAGGTTTAACGATTACCAGTGCCCGACATGCCGGAAGAAAAACTGCCCTTACAGAGGTATGACGAATTAGATCATATGGTTGACTGTTGGTAACCCTCAGAATGAATGAGTGTGAACATACCGTATATTTGCCCAGTACCTGTTATCAAGTTCAGATTTAACAAGGATAAAATGCCCAAGCCTTAAATTGAATAAAGAATAACCATGCAAACGAGATTACAAGGAAAGTCCCGGGAGGTGATTATCGACAAAGCCGGACCGGTAGTACTCATCGGTGAGTGCATCAACCCCACACGCCGGAAACAGCTGGTGAGTACATTGCAGCTGGGCGATTTCGGGTATATGATTCAACTGGCAGAGAGCCAAATTAACACGTTTGCTGATGTGCTTGATGTGAATGTCGGGTTTCCGGGGGTTGACGATGCCACCCTGTTACCCATGGCAGTGCTTCAGCTGCAGGCCCACTTTGATATCCCCTTATGCCTTGATTCTCCCAATCCTAAAGCAATCGAAGCTGCTCTGAAAGTAATAGAAGGGCGTTGCCTAATCAATTCGGTGAATGGAAAGGCAGAATCATTGGATGCCATTCTGCCCTTGGCACACGATTTTGATGCCGCCGTCATTGGCCTGGTCATGGATGATGAGGGAATAACCCACGATCCGATCAAGCGGTTAGCCATTGCAGAAAAAATTCTAAACCGTGCTGTCCAAATCGGAATCAAGCCTGAAGATGTAATCATCGACCCACTGGCCATGGCTGTAAGTGCCGATCCAGAAGCCTGCATGGTTACCCTTGAAACCATCCGATTGGTTCATGAGAAGCTGGGATTGAACATCACGATGGGAGCCAGTAACATTTCATTTGGTTTGCCCGATCGCGAAGCTCTAAACGCGGCTTTCATGACGCTGGCCATACGGTATGGATTAACGTGTCCGATTGCCAATCCTGCTAAAATAGTAGCTGCCATAAGAGCAACAGATCTGATACTGGGCCGTGATGATTATGCTATGCGCTATGTAGAACAAAATCAGACTCTAGCAGCAGAACCATAAACCCGAAGCACATGGCACTTTTTTCATCTGAGCGTCGCTGGCAACCGTCATTTTTTCCTTTTCAAAGACAACCCTTGGGTATGCGTCTGCTGGTAAGGGCAGAACGAATGGTCAAGGGACCGCTTTTCGGCTGCCGCATGTGTGGAAACTGCCTGCTGCAGGAAACCGCCTTTATCTGCCATATGCAATGTCCAAAGGGGTTGCGAAACGGGCCATGTGGAGGTTCAACTCCAGAGAAATGCTATGTGGACGAAAGCAGGAAATGCATCTGGTACGACATCCTGAAAAGGGCCAAGAAAACAGGACGGGAGCAACGATTGCTCGAAGTTCTGCCGCCCATCGACTGGGATAAAGCCGGCGGAGAGACCTGGGCAGATGTGGTTCGGTCGGTTAGAAAAACAGGAACAGGGAAATTCCTAGGTGGTTTTTTTTCGGGCAACAAATCCAGAAGAACTGAGGTTTGGGAGGAAGTGTTCAAACCGGTCCGGCAACCTGGGTGGTGGAATGGCGATGATGTGTATCATCCTCCGGCATATGCTGAACCCATCTCCAACCTTGAACGCAGACTCAGGAGCGGGGAGTTTGTTGTCACAACCGAAGTGACCCCGCCAATAGGAGCCGGTTCTGCAAAACTCCGAGAGTCCATCAAATTCATCGAACCCTTTGTGACGGCCATTAATTTTACCGATAACTCGTCGGCCAGTCCACGCATGTCGAGCGTTGCCTGCTCACAAATTGCTGTCAGTATGGGCGCTGAACCGGTTTTACAAGTGGCGGCCAGAGAAAAGACCCGAAGCAGCCTACAATCTGAGATTATTGGTGCCAGCGCCATGGGAATCAGGAACCTTCTTTGCGTATCGGGCGATAGCGCCCGCATTGGCCCAACCCCACGCAGCAACATGCAGGTGCTGGACGTTGATGCGGTTCAGATGCTTTGGATTCTTCGTAAGATGCGTGACGAAGGCACCTACCTTGACGGAAGAAATATTAAAACGCCCCCAAAATTGTTTTTAGGTGCCGCCACATCGCCTTTTGCAGCGGAACCCGAGCTTCAGATTTACAGGGAAATAAAGAAAGTAAACGCCGGAGCGCAGTTTTTTCAAACCAATTTGATCTTCGACCATCAAAAACTTGAACTTTGGCTAGAACAGCTTTACAAACATGGCTTATTTGAGAAAGTTTTTGTTTTAGTGGGGATTACCCCGTTGAAAAGTTTAGCTATGGCAAGGCACCTTCACGAGAATATTCCGGGAGTAAACATTCCGGAACGTATATTGAAAAGGATTGAAAAGGCCGGTCCTTCCGCTTCGGAAGAAGGGATCGCTATTTCGCTGGAACTTATGAGTACTATCAGGCAAAAACAGGGGGTCAGCGGGTTTCACCTGATGACCTTCGGATCGGAAGAAATCACTAAACGGCTCATTCTTGAAGCCGGTCTGCCGTTGCCGGCGTGACAATCATCAGACACATGGTTCCAATTTGATGGTAAAATGCCTCAGAATGGGTGCTTCTTTCACGATCTGCACGCCCCTGTTAATCGACAATCTCCTGTCGTAAACACGTGCCAGCGCCGCAGCAATGTAGTCCATATGATTATTGGTGTAAACCCTGCGTGGAATAGCCAGCCTGACCAGTTCGAGCGCAGGGAAACGGTTTTTGCGCGTAACAGGGTCGCGGTCGGCCATGAGGGCACCCAGCTCAACACCCCGCACCCCGCTTTCGAGGTACAACTCAATGGCCAGAGTTTGGGCAGGAAATTCTTCTCGCCTGATATAAGGAAGAAAACTTAGTGCATCCACAAAGATGGCATGGCCACCACAGGGCTGCACAATGGGGATTCCGTAGGACTGCAGTTTCTGCCCCAGGTACTCCACCTGCCTTATGCGCGTTTCGAGGTAGTCGAATTCGGTGCCTTCGTACAACCCTTGCGCCAGCGCATTCATATCGCGCCCCGACATGCCTCCGTAGGTCACAAATCCCTCAAACATGATATTATAGACACTGGCTTGCTGAAACAGCTCTCCATTGCGCATGGCGATAAATCCGCCCATATTGACGATGGCGTCCTTCTTGCTGCTCATGGTCATGGCGTCGGCTAGGGCAAACATTTCGCTGACAATCTCGCGGATGCTCTTATGCGCATACCCTGGCTCACGGGTTTTGATAAAGTATGCATTTTCGGCAAAACGCGCCGAATCAAAAATCAGTGGAACGGAGAATCGGTCGGCGAGGGCTTTGACGGCGCGTAGATTTTCGAGCGAAACAGGCTGTCCTCCAGCAGTGTTGCAAGTCAGGGTGACAATGATGAAAGGGATTTTGTCTTTTGGATGGGAGTGCAGTACCTCTTCAAGCTTATCCAGGTCGACATTTCCTTTGAAAGGATGGATGGCGCTGGGATCGCTGGCTTCGTCGATGGTGCAGTCCACGGCAAAGGCATGCCGAAACTCGATATGTCCCTTGGTAGTATCGAAATGGGCATTTCCGGGAATGAGATCACCGTCTTTTACCAGCACACTGAAGAGCACATTTTCGGCCGCCCGGCCTTGATGGGCGGGCAGAAAATATTCAAAACCCAGGATATCCTGTATGGCTGACTTGAGGTTATAATACGAGGAGGCTCCGGCATAACTTTCGTCGCCTTGCATCATGGCCGACCACTGGCGATCACTCATGGCACCTGTGCCACTATCGGTGAGCAAATCAATAAACACCTGCTCGCTGCGCAAGTTGAAAAGGTTGTAGTGTGCCTGCCTGATCCAGTCCTGACGCTCTGCGGGTGAGCTTTTTCGGATTGGCTCGACCATCTTGATTTTATAACTTTCGGCAAAGGGAAAATCCATGATAAGAAGCATTTAAGATAAAACAATGATAATTCCAATAGGAAAGCCGGGTTGGGAAAGCCCTGTACAGATCAGGGTATCAGCCCGAAATCATCACGGTTCTTGAGGTTTTGATAAATGCTTTTGGTATTGCGGTGCATCAAACAAACCTTGTTCATAGGATGAAGGATTGCTAGGCTCAAAAGTAAAAAAAATGCTGATGTTGACCTGCTGACAAACCTATTCGTAACACAAAATATTAAAACCGAGTAAAGCGTTCGAAAATCTCAACATTGAGAAAAGGAGGAAATGCCATCAACCTCCTTGGTGCTTACTATCAAAGAACCCTACAATTTTTGATCGCCAGAATGTTTACGTCCGATCACAAAGAAGACCGCGAGAACACAAAGCAGAGGAATTATCCAAACAACGCGCCCCTGATACCGATTAAGTACATTGGATAAAACAGCACAAACGAATGCGTTAATGACAAGTCCTAAAAAAATCATGACATATAATATCCGAATCTTATGAAAATCTTTGTTATTCCTCAAGGGTTTTATCAACAAATAGGCTAGAAGAATGAGACAACATATAACGGTCCAAAACTGAATCTTACTCCCTGTTTGGAAAAATAGATTTTGATGGTATTGTTTTGAATTACGGAAACAACCTCCATCGCTGAAACGTTTCTGGATTATCGAAGAAAACGCAGAATTCTCACCTTGTTTATCCAATGCACCAGTTTCAAAATCAATAATTTGCTTTAACCAGTCAGTCAAACCTGCTTTAATGAACCGCGATAAAATATGCTGGTTTCCAAGAGCGGTTTTAATTATCTCTTTATATTCTCCATTTTTTTCAAGCCAACAATTGGACCAGCCGCCATTTTGTGCACAGTCTCCGGCATATAGAGGACTTGCCTCATCCCAAATGAACTGCCACGCTTTTTCTGGCATATTGTCTTTAAATGCATGTAATGAATAATTCTGATTAGTAGACTCGATCCTAAGAAACTCTTCCAAACAACCGGTTTCCACCAAACGACCCATCAGGAAGATGTGAGAAGATTTAGTTAAATAAAACTGATCAGAAACAAAATAATTAGTGGAAGCGATGAGCAACGGAGGGGAAAAAGCAAGCAGTGCGGTATATAATAATAGTTGCTTAGTTTTATGGAAATGACTATAGAACATTGCAACAGAAGAAAATCCAAAAAGTGAAAGCGCTGTAATAAGGAGAATGTTAGAAGAATGCATTGCCGAAGCAAAAACAGCTAAAAGAAATAATATCAAACGCCACTTGCCAGATGTTTCAATTAATAACATCGCAGAAGAGATTATCAACATTCCAGTAAATATGTCCGGCATTATCTGGCTGGTATAATTCGACACACCAGTGGAAAGAGTTAAGAAAAGTACGGTTGAAAAAGTTGCGATTGATTTGTAACGGGTTACTGAAGAATAGAGACTGCTCATTAAACTGTGTCAAATTTAAAACACTAAATTTGAACACTATATGGAAGAAAAAATTAACTGGTATGAGTTCAGCAAGAAAGCTGCCGAACTGATCCGTCAAGGCCAACCCCTTACC